>CAYPPG010000101.1:0-18732 GCA_964412555.1 uncultured bacterium | reverse complement strand
GGACCTCTGGTCTGCAGGAAAACAGTGCAGACCAGAGGTCCGCACCACAATATATTGAATGAGGTTTTACTTCTATGTCCCAAGTATTGATCATCGATGATGAAGAAATGATGTGTAAGCTTTTGTCCGGTGTCGTCCAAAATCTTGGGTATGAAACTGTTTGCAAAAAAACGTTACAGGAAGGATTGACAGCAGCCCGAGAAAATTTATTTGACGTAGTTTTTTTGGATGTCGGCTTGCCGGACGGGAATGGGTTGGATATTCTTCCCGACCTTAGAAATACAGCATCCTCTCCCGAAGTGATCATCATTACCGGTTATACCGATTCGGACGGTGCGGAACTGGCGATTCGAAGCGGGGCTTGGGATTACATCTCCAAGGAAACCTCTGTCGAATCCATGACACTACCTCTTATTCGCGCTCTACAATACCGAAATGAGAGACTCGGATGTAAAACCATTTCCTTGAATCGCGAAGGAATAATCGGAAACAGTCCGAAACTCAAAGCCTGCCTTGATCAAGTCGCCATGGCCGCAAACAGCGAAACGAGTGTATTGATTACCGGCGAAACCGGTACCGGAAAAGAACTCTTCGCTTGGGCGATTCACAACAACAGTCCTCGCCGAAATAAGAATTTCGTGATCGTAGATTGTGCGGCTCTACCGGAAACACTGGTGGAAAGTATGTTATTCGGCCATGAGAAGGGAGCCTTCACTGGTGCGGATAAATCCAAAAAAGGCTTGATTGAACAAGCGGATGGCGGAACGATCTTTTTGGATGAAATTGGAGAATTGTCTCTTTCACTCCAAAAAGCGTTTCTTCGCGTTCTTCAGGAACACCGATTCCGGCCTGTCGGAAGTGAACGGGAAATAACAAGTGACTTTCGCCTCGTGTGCGCAACGAATAAAAATCTGGAAGAACAAGTTCAACAGAGGACATTTCGGGAAGACCTCTTGTTTCGTCTACGCGCCTATCAAATTGATTTACCGTCCCTACGGGAACGAAAAGAAGATATCCGGGAACTTGCCATTCACCGCATTTCTGTGTTGAGTGAGAAATATAGTGGAGAAACAAAAGCATTTTCACCGAATTTCTTCGATGCGCTCATGGCATATGATTGGCCAGGGAATGTGCGGGAACTCTTCCATGCGTTGGATCGGGCGTATTTTTCTGCCCGCTTCGAATCGCGTTTGTATCCCCAACATTTACCCGATCATATTCGTGTTTCATTGGTCACGAAAAATTTTCAATCTTCCACAGATCCCCAATATGTCTCTCCGCTTATTTCATCAGAACGAGGCAAATTACCTACTTTTCGTGACTACCGCAGCCAAATGGAAAAAGACTATTTGCACAAATTGCTTTCCTTGTGTGAAGGCAACATCTCCGAAGCCATCCAACTGTCCGGCCTATCCCGCTCTGGCCTCTACACCTTATTGCAAAAATACGATATTTCCAAAGACGACTAGAACAAAGTCGAAGCGCTGTCGGAGCACGGTCGGAGCGCGGGCATCCCTGCCCGCCCGGTGATGCGGAAGAGTGACTTAGCGCGTTGAAAGAAGCGGCCAAGGATGGCCGCGCCCCCAGTGGGTCGGAGCGCGGGCATCCCTGCCCGCATCATCGAACGTGTGGAATGCCAATTTTCCATTGCTCCTCCGTCCAAATATCAGAATACCTCCTACTCGGGCAATCACACAGGATTGCCTCTACACTATGTACGAAATGGTTGTTCATAGGCGGGAATTTTCTCCAATTCCTCTTTCATTTTTTCCTGCGCATTCCATAAATCGTAACTTTGTTGTATGCGCAACCATACATCCGGGCCGTTTCCACAGAATTTGCCCAAACGCACGGCCATCTCTGGCGTAATCGAATGGGTTTCAGCCAGTATTCGATGCAACGTTTGTCGTGAGACGTGAAGTTGCCTTGCCGCTTCACTCACAGTCAATCCCAACGCCGGCAATACATCTTCCCTTACGATTTGTCCAGGATGAATAGGTGGACGCGAAGGGCGTTCTGTAACGAAATATTCCTTAACCATGTTTGTCTCCTAATTATATTGTACCAAATCCACGCGCCATACGTCTCCATCAATCCATTCGAAGGTTATGCACCACGGCCCATTGACATGAATGCTATATCGTTTCGGTTTCCCTTGAAGAACGTGAAAATTGAATCCGGGAATATTTAATTCATTCAAATTCTTGATATGATCCAAGGCATCGAGCCGATTCAAACACATTCGATGCAATGATGCATCGATGTTTGTGCATTTCCCTGTCAGAAATAATGTTTTCAATCCTTTATGGTAGAAACTTTGAATCATGAATGAATACTATCATATTTTTTTGATGTGTAAATCAAGATGTTACACAATTTCCCGCATTCCATGATGTAATTCTATCCGTCCATATTTCTGGACACCGTCCAAAGATTAGGATAACTTTCAATCCCCATATCCTCGTACCGCCACATTCATTTTTTTATTAAATTCAATAATCACAGCCAGTTACATCATTAATCTTATGTTGGCACAAATCCTGTTATAAATGCTCTACGAATAAAACTCAAACTCATGGTGGAATGATCGATTTATCATGGAATTCTTTGTTTACGAACCCCATAAAAATTCATTTGGTGAAACTTTGTTGAACCGGCTTCGAGAAGCTCTGCCGAACGAGAATCTGTATGTAGGAACCTATATTTTTTCCTTTTTGACAGATGTCTTGCTTTCCTTGAACCGGAATAAGGTGCTGGTCATGCATATTTGCGATGTCAACGATGTCGATAATCTTCTTCTGTTTCACCACTTATTGAATGATGTCGTACTTTTTATCTTTGCCGAAAGTCTCGATGAAGATTTGTTGTCACAATGTTATCTGACACGACCGAGAATGATTTTCCGGTTGGAAGGTGATTTGCAAGATCTTCTTGATATTTTACAAAACATTCGGAACAAAGAGAATCTTTGAATTCTTTTTATTCCATATACAAAGGAGAAGGTATCATGTTTAAGAATCTACGATTAGGTATGAAAATCGGTTTGGGATTCGGGCTGCTGTTGTTGATCGCGATGTTTCTGGGCGGAATGGCAGTTGTCAAGATGGGCGGTGTAGAGACGCAAGCGGTCATGTTGTCCAATGAATACGTGCCGGAAGTGAAAATTGCCAATGAGATCGAGCGCGATTCGTTGATGACCATGTACAACATGCGGGGATACGCGTACACCACAGATCCAACCATGCTGAAGCAAGGCATGGAGAAACTCAACGAAGTGAAACAAGGGATCGTAGAAGCGAAATCGCTGGCTGAAACGGCTACTCATCTGGTAAAACTGAAAGGCTCGATTGCAGAAGTTGAAGCGAATGTGAACGAATATGAAAAATTGGCAAATCAAACAGTTGAAAAGAATAATCAAATTGCCGCGAATCAAAAACAAATGGATGAATCCGCCGCCACGTATATGTCGAGTTGCAATAATTTTATCCAATCACAAAATGGCTCTTTGACCCAAGAAATTGCTGACAATATTGCATTGATTCAAGAGCGTGTGCAAAAAAACAATCTGGTTAACGACATCATCGATTTGGGAAATGAAACCCGATTGGCCGTTTGGCGTTCCCAAGCGGAAGAAAATCCGGAGCTGGCGCGGGACGCGTTGAAAAATTTCAAGGAAATGAATTCAAAATTTGATGCGCTCCGGCTGATCACGAAATTGGAAGAAGACATCAAACAAATCGACAATACGAAATCCGCCGCAGACGCTTATCAGTCGGCAATCAACCAAATGCTGGCTTCGGGCGCAACGGCGGAGGTCAAGCAGCAATTGGATCATGCCGCGAGCGGCTATATGACAAATTGCAGCGATTTTTTGGAAGGTCAGAATCAAAAATTGGACGAAGAATTAACCATTTTCAAAACCGTTTTAACAGAACGCCACACAAAAATTACACTGGTCAATGATATTATCGATACCGGCAATGCCACTCGGCTGGCGGCATGGCGGTCACAAGCCGAGCGGGATCCAAAACTGATACAGGATGCGCAATCGAATTTTGACGTGATGAACCAAAAATTCGAAGACCTTCGGAAAATTACACATCAGCAGGTGGATTTGACTCAAATCGACAACACCAAAAAGGCTGCCGAAGGATATAAAACCGCGATGAATGATCTGCTCGTCAATTGGCTTGCGGTGGAATCCCTCACTACAACCCGGTTAGCGGCTGCGGATGGTGTTTTGGAAAAAGCACAGGAAGTTTCTCTTGCCGGAATCGATCAAACCACCCAAATCGCCGATACTACAGTCACTTCGCTTTCTTCAGCCAAGCGTACAATGGTCATCGGACTGACGATTGCCTTGATCATCGGTATTGCATTATCGATCTTTATTACCCGTATCATTGTGAAACCGCTGCAAATGGGTGTCCAGTTCGCACAAGCCGTTGCCGCAGGCGATTTGACTCAACAAATTGAACTCAATCAAAAGGATGAGGTCGGAATCCTAGCGGACGCTCTCAATCAAATGTCCATGAATTTGAATGAAGTGATGAGCGGCATTCAATCGGCTGCGGAACAAGTCGCTGCCAGCGCCGAAGAACTGTCCTCCTCTTCTCAAAATTTGGCCAACGGCGCCTCGGAACAAGCCTCCAGTTTGGAAGAAACCACAGCGGCAATCACCCAATTGACTTCTTCCATCGAAAACAGCGCCGAAAGCGCCACCACCACCGATGGGGTTTCCTCAAAAGCGGCGATTGAAGCGGAACAAGGTGGGGGCGCAGTGACTGAAACCGTCGAAGCCATGAAAAAAATCGCCAACCAAATTTTGATTATCAACGATATCGCAGATCAAACCAATTTATTAGCGCTCAATGCAGCGATTGAAGCGGCCCGCGCCGGAGAAATGGGTAAAGGATTTGCCGTAGTTGCCGTGGAAGTTCGCAAACTGGCGGAACGCAGCCAACTCGCGGCCAAAGAGATCAGTGAACTCGCAAAGAACAGCGTCGGCAAAGCGGAAGAAGCGGGCAATCTGATTCAAACCGTAGTTCCCAGCATCAAAAATGCTTCCGAACTTGTTCAGCAAATCAACTTGAATTGCAAAGAACAACTCGAAAGCGCAACACAAATTCACCGTGCAATGGAACAACTCGATCAAGTAACTCAAGAAAATTCTTCAACCAGTGAAGAGAGCGCATCTGCCAGCGAAGAAATGGCCTCTCAAGCGCAGGCGTTGCAAGAAATGGTCGGTCGGTTCAAAATCAGCGGCTCGAACGGGAATCAACCGGCCAAAATCGTGAAACCTGTTCACGCATTACCGGCTTCAACCAAAGCAACCACTGTCAAACATGATGAGTTCGAAGAATGGAAATAATTTCGATGAAATAGTCCGTAGGGGCGGTTCGCGAACCGCCCCTACGACTAGCAGTAACCTCAAATGTTACAAGTAAAAGATACTGTAGCTGATTATTTCACGGAAGATTGTTTGAGAAATTATTACTGCTCTGTTTTAGGCTGAAAATCCTATTGTAATTATGTAGACACCTAATAATAGTATGAAAAAATAATGGCCTATTTTTTGCACTCTAATGAATTATACAAAATTTCAAAGCCGGGAGGAAGTTTCATGTTATCACTCAACGACATTCGAATGAAACCGAAGCTGATCAGTCTATTTTTGCTCGTGGGAATTGTTCCGCTGTTGATTGCGGTGTGGATTAGTTTCAATAATACCAGTGAAACGATTCAAACACAAGCGTTCAATCAGCTCGAAGGTGTGCGTGAAATCAAAAAGGCACAAATCGAACGTTTTTTCGAGGAACGGAAAGGCGATTTAGGCGTCTTGGCCGAAAATGTTTCCACCATGCGCCAAGAAGCGTTCCGCAAAATGGAGGCGATCCAAAATATCAAGAAAAGCCAGATTGAACGGTACTTTCAAGAACGGTATGGCGACCTCAATGTGTACCGGACCAATAGCGCCGTGATTATGGCGTGCGAACGGTTTGTTTCCGCCTTTGATGAAAGCGGCATTGAAGGAGACGCGTGGAAAAAATGGGATGCATTGCATGGCCCGAAATTCAAAACCTATATCGATCTGTACGGCTATTACGATCTTTTCCTGATCGCGCCGGATGGAGATATAGTTTATACCGTGTCAAAAGAAAAAGATTTAGGGACGAATTTAATCACTGGGCCGTATAAAGACAGCGGACTGACAAAAGCATTTCGAGCAGGAAAAGAAAAGGCTTCGATTCAGGATTATTCCTTTTATACAGCATCGAACGAACAGGCCGCTTTTCTTGCCGGCCCAATTCTCGATTCGTCAAATGAGTTGTGCGGGGTGCTGGCATTTCAACTCTCCTCCCAACAAACCAATGATATCGTGCAAATGCGGGAGGGGATGGGCACAACCGGTGAAACCTATTTGGTTGGAAAAAGTAACGGGACATCCTCGTTCCGCAGCGATATGCTGACCATGGGGGATGGAAAGTATGTGATCGGATATGAGATCACTACCCCCTATATCGAAAAAGCCCTCGCCGGTCAGTCTGAGAATGAAGTCTATACGGATAGCAGTGGCAATTTAGTCATGGTTTCCTGTGATCCACTGCAAATCGAAGGGCTCAATTGGGCCATAATCACCAAAAAGAATTTGGAAGAGGCCATTGCACAGAAATTGGAGGGGGAAGAAAAAGATTTTCTCACAAAATATAAAGAACAGTACGGATATTATGATTTATTCCTGATCGACCCCAGTGGCTTTGTCTTCTATTCCGTTACGCAGGAAGCCGATTATCAAACGAATATGGTTTCCGGAGAATATAAGGATTCCGGACTGGGCAAATTGGTGCAATCCGTTCTGCAATCCAAGCAATATGAGTTTGCCGACTTTGAACCCTATGCGCCAAGCGGTGGCGATCCGGCCTCGTTTATCGCTCAACCCGTTTTACAGGAAGGGGAAACGGAGTTAATCGTTGCTTTACAGCTTTCCCTCGAATCAATCAACAACATCATGCAGGAACGCAGTGGTATGGGTGCTACGGGGGAAACGTATCTGATTGGAAGCGACTATCTGATGCGTTCGGATTCCTATCTCGATCCGGACAATCACTCCGTTACTGCTTCGTTCCGCAATCCGGCAACAGGAAAAGTGGAGACGGAAGGATCGCGTGCTGCCCTCCAAGGCCAAACCGGCCAGAAAATCATCACCGATTACAACGGCAATCCAGTTCTCTCCGCCTATGCGCCGATTGACGTTGAGGGTACACAATGGGCTATTCTGGCGGAAATCGATGAGGCGGAAGCATTTTCCAATTTAGCGTTCTACGATACTTATGCACAACAATTAGGCTTGTTAGGGTGGGCGATTGGTATCGTTGCAGTTATGGTTGTTTTGATCGTGATCCTTGCCCTATTTATCGCAAACAGTATCGCGAAACCATTGGAAGAAGGGGTACGTTTTGCCGAAGTCATTGCGGATGGCGATTTTACCCAACATGTGAATATTCAGCGTCAAGATGAAATCGGCGTGCTGGCCCAGGCGTTGAATATGATGCGTGAAAAATTGAATAACGTCATGACGAGTATCGCGCAAGCCGCCGAGCAAGTCGCTTCCAGTTCAGAGGAACTGTCCGCTTCTTCGCAAAATCTATCAAATGCCTCCACCGAACAAGCTGCCAATTTGGAAGAAACGTCGGCGGCCATTCATGAATTGAATGGTTCCATTGAACAGAATTCCGACAGCGCAAAATCGACGGACGGCGTCTCCTCCAAAGCGGCAATGGAAGCCGAAAAAGGTGGCACCGCGGTGAACAAAACCGTTATTGCCATGAAACAAATCGCGGATAAAATCAACATCATCAACGATATCGCGGATCAAACCAATCTTCTCGCGTTAAATGCAGCGATCGAAGCCGCCCGGGCAGGTGAACTCGGGAAAGGATTCGCCGTGGTCGCCGTGGAAGTACGAAAACTGGCGGAACGAAGCCAAGCCGCCGCCAAAGAAATTATCGACCTAGCCGGCAATAGCGTTGTGACTGCCGAAGAAGCCGGGCAATTGATCCAACAAGTGGTTCCCAGCATCCAAAATGCAACGCAATTGGTGCAAGAAATGAGCCTACGCTGCAATGAACAGGCAGAAAGTTCGGAACAGATTCGCCGCTCGATGGAGCAATTGGACCAAGTAACCCAACAGAATTCCTCGACAAGCGAAGAGTGCGCTTCTGCTAGTGAGGAACTTTCGGCACAAGCCATCGCATTGCAAGATTTGGTAGGGCAGTTCAAGATCGATACCAGAAACAACAGGCAAGAGAATCGTCGTGAAACGGGTACATCTGTAAAAGCTCATCTGGTTTCTTCATCTCCACCCCAAGAGTTACCTTCCAATGTCTGATTCAGTGCAATGAATTTGGATGAAAGAGAATCGCATCCATTAAAACATGTTTTCTAGAGAGTGAAAGTGTACTATGGATAGTCAATCTGCTCAGCGAGATACAATCCTGATCGTTGAAGATTCTCTCCTTGATGCAGAGACTTTGAAGAGATCTTTGCATTCTCACTATAACGTTGTAGTTGCTGTCCATCCAATGGAAGCGTTGGATTATATATCCAACACGAAAATTCCGGACCTGATTTTATTGGATATTGTTATGCCGGAATTGGATGGATTCGAATTCTGTAAGCGCTTGAAAGAAGAGAAGAATACCAAGGATCTTCCGATTATTTTTATAACGGCTCAAACAGACACCAGTTATGAAACGAAAGCCTTGGAATACGGAGCGGTGGACTATATCACAAAACCGGTGAATATTCCCGTAGCCAAAATTCGAATCAAAACTCACCTGGTACTCAAAAAGAAACGTGAGTTGCTGGAAAATCTCTCTTTCACCGATAATTTAACGGCCATTCCAAATCGAAGAAAATTCGACTATTATCTCGATTTGGAATGGCCTCGAGCTATCCGTGAACAAATCCCCTTTTCGTTGATGCTGATCGACGTCGATGATTTTAAAAAATACAACGATTGTCATGGCCACCCGGCCGGAGATCAGTGTTTAAAACGCTTGGCACTAGCTTTATCAGAAGTTGTCTTTCGGCCGACCGATCTTCTCGCCCGTTATGGAGGAGAAGAATTTGCCATTATTTTGCCCAACACCGGTACCGCTGGTGTTTCCTTTCTCTCGAAAATGATCCAGAAACGGTTAGAACTTTTGAATATACCGCATACTCAATCTTCCGTCTGTGATCGGCTGACAGTAAGTATGGGAGGCGCAACAATGATCCCCACTCCAAATTCGATACTTGATGAACTGATTGGATATGCCGATCAGGCACTCTACAAGGCAAAGAGAGAAGGAAAAAATCGATTTTACCATATTGATCTTCGTAACAACCAGCACGTGTATCCATCGCATATTCCTTGTTCTTGATTTCCTCGGGATTCGCAAGCATTGGAAAGTGTAGAAAAAAACCTTTTCTCTTTTGTAGAGAGTAAGGATTCTTTATTATGAAAATTTTAGTCGTAGACGATTATGAAATTGTCCGCAAGATTCACATCCACAACTTGAAGAAACTTGACTTGACCGATGTGGATGAAGCGGGAAACGGAAACACCGCTTTGAAGCAGGTAAAGGAAAATTCCTATGACTTGATCTTGCTGGATTGGTACATGCCTGACTTGACCGGTCTTGAGGTTCTTCAAATGATTCGGCAAGACGGGAATCAAACGCCAATTGTTTTCTGCACGGATGAAGCCAATCGAGACTGCATTAGTAAAGCCAGACAGGAAGGAGCAAATGATTATTTGACAAAACCCTATTCTCCTTCTCAATTTCAAGAAACCGTAAAACGTGTTCTTCTACAAAACAGAAAAGGTTGATCGATGAACGTAAACGATTCTCAGAATACTCAAAGGCCGCTGATTCGCAACGATATTCCCGACGAAGAGAATCATCGGATGGGGGTGGAACAAGAGTCATTTCATACAATTACTTTTCGGATTCTTGTAGTGGATGATGATCCCATCATTACTCGCTTGTTTCAAAGAACCTTCACCAAACCAAACTTCTTGAACAATGTTAAAGGGCAATGGACATTTACCCAAAATTCCGAAAAAGCATTGATCCCTACTTTCGACGTGATCACTTGTCAAGAGGGGAACAAAGCCATTGAAGTAGTGGAATTGGCCATCCAAGAACAAAATCCTTTTTCCATTGTTTTTTTGGATTTAAACATGCCCGTTGGCCCCGACGGAATTCAAATGGCGGAATCATTGCGTTCCCTCGATCCGAATCTGGAAATTATTATCATTACCGGAGATACTGCCTTTAATTGGTATGATGTCGCTCAAAAAGCAGGACCGTTGAGTAAGTTCTTCTTTGTAAAAAAGCCCATTCAGCCGGAAGTAATACTCCAAATCGCCTATCTTTTTTGTTCGAAGTGGTATGGTGAGAAGCAAATCCTGGATGTCAATCAACGATTGCAAAGCATTGTGGAAGAACGAACCAAGGGACTCCAAATCCTCAACGAAACCCTTCGACATGATATCCGGAAACGAATGGAAACCGAGAAAACACTGCGGGAAAGTGAAAACAAATTATCGAAGGAATTATCCATCAACAAAGCTCTTGCCGCGATCTCACACGAATTGATTTCTCAATCTCTCTCCATTGAACATTTGGCCGATTTGATTTTGAAGTATGCCAAACATCTGACCGGCAGCACGCATGGTTTTGTATCGACCATCGATCCTGTGACCCGTGACAATGTCTGTCACACCTTTACGAAAATGTTGGAAGGGGAATGTGAATTAACAGAAGAGAACAAACGCATTGTTTTTCCTCTCGGCACCGACGGCAAATATCCTGGCTTATGGGGAAATGCTCTCAACACGAAAACGCCGTTCTTTACCAACCAACCAAAAAAACATCCATCCAGCAAAGGAACCCCGCTAAACCATATTCCTATTCATCAGTTCTTAACCGTTCCGGTTCTTGTCGGAGAAGAATTGCTTGGGCAAATCGCTCTCGCCAATCCGCAACGGGAGTACCAGGAAGAAGATGTAAACGTTATCCAAAGAATCGCTGACCTCTACGCACTGGCCATTCAACGGATTCGGAATGAAGAAGAACTCCGCACCGCCAAAGAAAACGCCGAACACGCCAATCGAGCCAAGAGCCAATTCCTCGCAAATATGAGTCATGAAATTCGAACTCCGATGAACTCCATCATCGGGATGTGCGATCTCGCGTTGCAAACGAAATTGGACGATGAACAACGGGAGTATGCACAAATTATCAAAACATCATCCGAGTCGTTGCTCATGTTACTCAACGACATTATCGATTTTGCCAAAATCGAATCGGGAAATCTGGATATCCATCCGGTTGAATTCCACTTGCGTGAGAGTCTCGGCGAAATGCTTCAAGGATTGGCATTGAAAGCACATTCGAACAATGTGGATATTCACTATTTTGTCGATCCGAATGTTCCCGACGTATTGCAGGGGGATTCGTCTCGATTGCGGCAGGTGATTGTCAATATTGTCGGAAATGCTGTGAAATTCACCGAAGAAGGCGAAATCCTCCTTATTGTTCAAAAGAAAGAAGACGATGGGGAGAATATCGTTTTGCATTTTCAAATTCAAGACAGTGGCATTGGTATTCCGGAAGATAAGCAGGCATTCATCTTTCAAGAATTCAAACAAGCGGATGCATCCTTGACCCGCCAATATGGTGGAACCGGTTTGGGACTGGCCATCTGTGCAAGAATCATTGCATTGATGGGAGGCGAGATTTGGGTGGAAAGCCCCGTTCCGAATGCTGAACAAACTGCAGGGGGGCCGGGTGCTTTATTTCACTTTACATCCACGTTCCAAACAGTCGAGAAAACAGCAGACTCCGGCAACAAAGAGTGGAAAGATCTATCCGTTTTGATTGTGGATGAACATCCGCTTCAGCGGCAATGCCTCGTTCAGTTTCTCCAAGACCGGCATATAAATGTTCTGGCTGTTTCCAACCCTGCAGACGCATTTCATGCCTTGAATTTTTCACATCAGTTTGGGCGTCCGTTTCAAATTATTTTAATCGATTCGAATATTACGGAATCCGAGCAACTGATGTTGATCGAAGGTGTCAAAAACGATCCCGATTATCAGAATGTCAAATTCCTTCTCATCAATGCCCTTGCCGGAGAATCTCGGGTGGAGCATTATCAGGCAGCCGGTTTTCGCGGCGCGCTGACAAAACCGGTGAAACCGTCCGATTTGTACAGGGAAATTCTTTATGTGTTGGGGCACAAGTCAGAGGACGCCCCCGGCGGTTCAGAAGAGATAAATGCAAATTCCTTCCCTTATTCTTGCCTCAAGATTCTGATTGCCGAGGATATTCCTTTCAATCAAAAATTAGTGCAGCGAATCTTAGAAAAAGATGGCCACACTGCGATACTTGCAAATAATGGACTGGAAACGTTAACTCTATTGCAAAAACATCATTTCGATTTAATTCTGATGGATATCCATATGCCGCAGATGGATGGAATCGAAGCGACAAGAATTATCCGGGAACTGGAAAAAGGAACCGATCGGCATATTCCCATTCTGGCGGTTACCGCCGACGCGATGAAAGGGGATCGGGAAAAATGTATTCAAGTGGGAATGGATGACTATGTATCCAAACCCATCCGGGCGGAACAATTATTACAGAAAATCGAAGGATTGTTTACCCCGCCTTCGCAGCCAGTGGAAAACGAATTACTTGAAACACAGCCGGATACGAAGACAATTCTCGATCCACAAGTGATTTTGGAACAAGTGGATAACGATACGGAACAAGTAAAAGAGATGGTTCAACTCTTTCTCGAAAATTCACAGACGATGATGGCAGAAATCCGTCAGGCCGTTGAACAAAAAGATTTCCCCGCGCTGAAAGAATCCGCCCATAGCTTAAAAGGCACCGTCGGTTTTTTTGCGGCCGAACGTGTTCGTGAGACCGCTTTTCAATTGCAAAGTATGGGTGAAAACCATACCCCCGAAAATCTTGAAAAAATATGGGATCAATTACAATTTGAAATGAGTCAGTTGAAATCGGAGTTTCGTCGACTTGGATGGTTAAATGAATCTTGTGAAACATGAATGGGTAATAATATGAAATGGTTTTCTACGATTGATTGCAACATTGAGAATATTATAAAACGGAATGATAAGTCATGGGGGTTGGTCTTTTACGGTTGGCTGTTTTGTCTATGGGGAATGACAGGAACCGTCGGGATTCAAGCCCAAGAATCCCCCGATCAAACAAAAGCATTCACTATTGGAACAGAACTGGATTACCCGCCGTTTTCGTTTGTAGACGAGAACGGGCGGCCTGCGGGGTTTAATGTTGAACTGTCGCAGGCAATCGCAGAGGTGATGGGAGAAGAAATCGAAATTCGTATCGAACCATGGAGCGACATTCGGACGGATTTGCAATCCGGCACAATCGATGTCATTGCAGGTATGTATTTTTCCAAAGAACGCGAAGAAGATTTCGATTTCTCGCCGCCTTTTGCGCAAATACACCATTCCGCTTTCGCACGGAAAGACACACCGAAGATTCAATCGGAACAAGACCTGCGCGGGAAAAACATAATTGTCATGAGAGGGGACATCATGCACGATTATGTTTTGAAAAAGGAACTAACGGACGATCTACTTCTGACGAATACGCTCGCAGATGCTCTTCGGCTCCTGGCATCGGGTGAGGGAGAGTATGCGTTGGCCGCCAAACTTCCCGGTCTTTACTGGATGAAAGAACTTGGCTTGTCGAATATAAGAAGTACGGGACCTCTGTTTCATCCATCCGGGTATTGCTTTGCGGTCCGCGAAGAAGATAGCGATCTTTTAAGCCATATCGTCGAAGGATTGTCCATTCTCAAAAGAACCGGCCGGTATAATGAAATAACTCACAAATGGTTGGGCGTAATAGGACCTTGGAATGGACAGACTTGGAAAATCATCCGGTATGCCGCTTATGTTTTGGTATTTATGATTGTGCTTCTGTTAGCGGCGTTGATTTGGATTCGGTCGCTCAGAACTATGGTGGCAATGCGCACCCGCGATTTGGAGCAAGAAATCCTTGAACATCAAAAATCAAAAAACCGGATCGAACATATCAACCAGGTTCTAAAAGCCATTCGTAACGTCAATCAACTCATTACGAAGGAAAAAGATTCCAACCGGCTTTTAGAGCAAACGTGCGAATTGTTGATCGAAACCCGCGGGTATTTTAATTGTTGGATTGTGCTGTTTGACGATGAAAATCGTTCTCGAGAGATCTATCAGGCGGGTTTCAATCATGAATTCGACTCACTCAAGAGACAATTGGCCGCCGATGATTTTCCTCGTTGCGTTCATAAGTCCTTAGCGGAATCTAGCATTCATGTTTTTGAGGATCCATCGGTTACCTGTCCGGAATGTCCATTATCTCCGTGGTATGCCGACTCCTCGGGAATCAGCGTGCGGTTGGAACATGGAGACCGGGTATATGGTGTGATGACCGTTTCGACTCCACGGAACTATGCCGAGGATCGGGAAGAACACCAACTGCTCGGAGAAATTGCCTCCGATATCGCTTTTGCCCTTTTTAGCTTTGAATCGGAACAAAAGCGCCGAATACTAGAAGATCAACTGCTCCAATCCCAAAAAATGGAAGCGATCGGCACGCTGGCCGGTGGGGTGGCTCATGATTTCAACAATATTCTCATGGCGATCTTGGGATATAGCCGGCTGGTATTGAATCAGCTGCAACCCAGCGATTCCATTTATGAGGATCTGGAGGAAATCCATAGCGCTGGAGAACGCGCGGCTTCTTTGACCAATCAACTGCTTGCTTTCAGCCGCAAACAGATCATTCAACCGGAGATCGTGGATCTCAATCGTTTGATCTTGGATTTCGAGAAGATGCTGCGCCGGATGCTGGGCGAAGATATCCAAATCGAGATCACTGCGGACCCGGAACTCGGAAGGATCAAGATCGATCCAGGGCAAATGGACCAAGTCATCATGAATCTGGCGGTCAATGCTCGTGATGCCATGCCGGCCGGAGGAAAATTTCTCATTGAAACGAAAAATGTCGAATTTGACCGGGAGTACACTGATTCTCATCTCGGTGCGGAAATCGGCGATTATATTCTCCTGTCGTTCAGTGACACAGGCTGCGGCATGTCCAAAGACGTGCAATCCAAAATTTTTGATCCGTTTTTTACCACGAAAAAAAAGGGCAAGGGTTCCGGTTTAGGTCTTTCCACCGTGTATGGAATCGTGAAACAAAACAGTGGGTATATCATGGTCTACAGCGAACCGGGGAAGGGGACAACCTTTAAATTGTATTTCCCTCGTATTTCCGAAACGGAAGAAAAACAAGAAAGAGAAATAGCATCTGTGCATGACTATCCGGGATCGGAAACGATCCTCGTCGTGGAAGATGAAAGCAATGTTCGCCAATACATCTACAAATCGCTGTCAACCAATGGATACCGCGTGCTTCTCGCGGGGGATTATGAGGAAGCCTTTCGGGTCTTGGCTTCATCCCCGGAGCCGGTTGATCTCTTGATCACGGATGTTGTTCTTCCCGGTGCCAGCGGAAAAATCATCGCCGATGATCTCGTCCGAAAACAGCCACATGTAAAAGTGATCTTTATGTCCGGTTATACCGACAATGCCATTGTGCATCACAATGTGTTGGATAAAGAGGTGAATTTTCTCTCCAAACCGTTTCCTCCTGAGGTCTTGTTGAGAAAAGTACGAAAAATATTGGATGCGGATTAGGGGTATGGGATGAGTCGATTCGGAATCTTCAAAACAAGCAGTGACAAAGAAAACCGGGAATTACACCAGCGCGTAGCCGAATTGGAACAAGAAGTGTCGGCGTATCAGGAATCCAATCAGGCACTGCAACAAAAGATCGAACGCCTGGAGAGGATTATGCAAGGTACTGGAGACGGCTGGTGGGAGTGGCCGGATTTTGGAAACCATGAATATTGGTGGTCCAAAGAATTTTACCAATTGCTAGGCTACGAAGAGAACGAATTCCAACCGACTTTTAAAAAATTTACCGAAATGTTGCACCCCGAGGATCGGGAAGCCACGATCCGAAGAATGCAATTTCACATCAAGCAGCAAAAACCGTTTGAAGCCGAATACCGGCTGCAAACGAAATCCGGCGACTATCGCTGGCTACGAGTGAAAGTACATATTTTCCGGAATGAAGAAGGCACACCCGTTCGCATGGCGGGTTCCGTACGGGATATTACCGAACAAAAAGAAAAAGAACGTATGACTCACTTGATGAATTATTGTATTGAAAATGCATCAGTGAGTATTTTCTGGATTACTCCCGAAGGACAGTTCATTCATGTCAACAAGAAAGCTTCAGATGAGTTGGGATTTTCAAAAGAAAAACTCATCGGAATGGGCGTTCATGATGTCGATCCTCATCATCCCAAAGAAGCAAGGAAAAAACACTGGGAACAACAAAAAGAGAATGGTGTTCTTAATTTTGAAACGGAACATAAAACACAAGATGGAAAATCGATTATCCGTGAAGTGACAGGACAGTACATCGATTATAACGGGGAAGAATTGGAATTCGCCTTTGCAGTAGATATTACGGCTCGGAAACGTGCTGAGAAAGCACTCAGGGAAAGCGAATCCCAATTCCGCACTCTCTTTGAAACCATGGCACAAGGCGTTGTCTACCAAAACGCCAAGGGGGAAATCATTTCTGCCAACCCTGCAGCCGAACGAATATTGGGAGTATCTCTTGAGCAAATGCTGCGGCGCACATCAGAGGATTCGAATTGGCGTACCATCCACGAAGATGGCTCTCCATTTCCTGTTGAAGAACATCCTGCCATGATTGCGCTTCGTACCGGTCAACGAGTCGAGGATGTGGTTATGGGGGTTTACAATCCGAACGAGGAACAACACCGGTGGATCATTGTCAATGCAGTTCCGGAATACCGGCCTGGGGAAACAAAGCCGTATCGCGTATACGCCTCTTTTGAAGATATCACTGAATTGAAACGGCAAGAGCGAGAACTCCGTTTCCAAGCCATGCTCCTCAATCAAATTCAAGATTTGATTACTTCAACAGATATAAACGGCTGCATTACATATGTGAATGGAACTGCATGCCAAGCGTTGGGAAAAACACGAGATGAACTCATCGGTCAGTATGTTCAATCATTCGGTGAGAATCCGGAACGGGGCGCCACTCAGCAAGAAATCATTGATACCACATTGGCGAAGGGAGAATGGCGCGGCAATATCGTGAATTATTCAGTGGATGGGAAGGAAATGATTTTCGATTGCCGTGTTCACATCGTTCGGGATGATAACGATCAACCCATCGGTATGGTAGGAACCAGCACAGATGTGACTGAATTGAAAAAAGCCGAAGAGGCATTACGGGAAGGCGAGTATTTTCTACATACGCTGCTCGATGCAATTCCTATCCCCGTTTTTTATAAAGATACAAAAGGGAAATATCTTGGTTTCAACCGGGCTTTCGAGAACTATTTTGGTAAAACCAGTGAAGAAATGATCGGTAAGACTGTTTTCGACACTCATCCACCGGAACTGGCGAAAGTGTATTATACCAAGGATAACAATCTTATCGAGAATGGAGGAGTACAGCAATATGAGTCACAAATACGAACTGTCGATGGTACGTTCGGGGATGTTATTTTCAACAAAGCGATTTTCACGGATCGTCAGGGAACCGTCATTGGATTGATTGGTACAATTCTTGACATTACCCAGCGCAAAATCGCCGAACTCGAATTGGAACGTTCCCGTGCAGAATTGGCTGTCAATAATCGGATTGCCAACATCTTTCTCATGAGTACCGATGAAGATCTGTATGGCGATGTACTGGAAGTGGTACTTGACACACTGCAAAGCGAGTACGGCTTTTTTGGATATATCAATGCGAAAGGTGACTTTATTTCTCCCTCTTTGACGCGCAAAGTGTGGTCCGAATGCGAAATTCCCGATAAAAGTATAGTTTTCCCACGGCAAAAATGGGGAGGACTGTGGGGAAAATCTCTTCTTGAGAAAAAAACCCTATATTCCAATGATTCTCTGACATTTCCGGAAGGACACATCCAACTTCAATCCGCACTGTGTGTACCGATCGTGTTTCTGGATCAACTGATCGGACAATTCACCGTGGCTAACAAAGCAGGTGGATACTCCGATGAAGATGCCCGAATGTTGGAAAGCATCGCTGCACAAACGGCTCCCATTCTCAACGCCCGTCTGGATCGGGAAAAACATGAACAAGAACGCAAAAAATTGGAAGAGCAACTTCTCCAATCGCAAAAAATGGAAGCGATCGGTACTCTCGCGGGGGGAGTCGCCCACGATTTCAACAACATCCTCATGGCCATTCTCGGCAACGCCGATTTGGCTCTTCATTCCTTGTCTACCGTATCGCCGGCCTTTGATAGTATTCAAGAAATTATTACGGCTTCAAGGCGAGCTGCTGAATTATGCAATCAAATGTTGGCTTATTCCGGCAAAGGGCAATTTGTCGTGAAACCATTGAATCTCTCGGAAATTGTTCGAGAGATGAGCCATATGCTCGAAGTGTCCATCTCGAAAAAAGCGGTGCTGCGCTTCAACTTGGGAGATACTATTCCACTGACGGCCCGGTAAAAAGTCCCGTTTTGAATTTCATCTGAAATACTGTTACAGCA
>CAYPPG010000100.1:0-18898 GCA_964412555.1 uncultured bacterium | reverse complement strand
CACCCGGAAGCCCAATCATGTTCAACAAACGAAAATTCAATTTGTATTGATGGCAAAGTTCCGCCGTTTGCACCATGATCTGCGTCTTCATTGGCCGGTTCAGCAGGTTGAAGCGAATCTCTTCATTTCCGCTTTCCAATCCGAAAATCACATATTGGCAACCGGATGTCTTTAACAGTTTCGCACATTCCTCATTGAATATATCCAGCCGTGCCCGCACCACATAAGGAAGCCCGATTTCCTGTTGATACATCGAAAGAAAAGTCGGTAACCAGGTACTTTTCGTCACAAAGAGATCGTCTGAAAAAGAGATCAATTTTGTCTTTTCATAAAACGATAATTGATATTGAATTTTCTGGATAGCCCGTTCTGGAGAAAGAAATCGAAAATACCTTCCCCTGTTCGGGTAGACATCCCGGATAGTACTATTGGCACAATAAGTACAGGAAAAAGGACATCCCCGGCTCAATCGAACAATGGCCACTCCGTTTTGAGGATAAAAGAACTCACGCAAATTCAGCAAATGATATGCCGGAAACGGATAGTCATCCAATGATTCTGGTAAGGAACAACAGGCGTTTCGCGAGATGGAACCATTCTGCTTGCTCCATATTCCGGGAATGGAATCAATTGCCTGGTGATCCCTTAATGCATGAAAAAAACGGAGAATCGGGAGTTCCCCTTCACCAATACATAACGTATCTATTTCAGGAAATTGAATGGTTTGTTCGGGCGCCAAAGTTGGATGAATCCCACCTACAAGAATATTTGCCTTGGGCTCCTTTTCCTTGATGAGAGAAATCAATTCCCTGCAGATTTCCACCGACATGGTCGTCATCGTAATCCCAGTAAATAAAGGACGGGAATTCGCTATCTCTTCCGCCGTTTTGGTTAGTTGCTCTTTTTGGAGAATCTGAACAAATCGCACTGTCGCACCTGCTTGCTCCAAAACAGCTGCCACAGACGCTAATCCTTCATGAATATCACCCGTGTGAATAATAAGATCATCACGGAAATTCGGGTAAACAAGATAGACTAAATTTTCACAACACATAATACAACCGATGGTCAGTTTCTCCTTTAGGATTGAGAAAACCCCCCCCAACATCGGGCACAACCTTGATACACAGCATGTTTCTGAAGATTGATTCGTTGCTCCCGAATGGTTTCATTGTTCCACAATTCCCAAATATCTTCATGCTCGTACAAATTCCCATACGAGGGAAGGCAACAGCGGTGAAAACATTTGGCCTCCCCCGATGAATTAAGATTTAAATTATACCACGGAGCAAAACACCGTGAATCTTCATTCAGAAAAAGATGAGACTTTTCTGTCTTGAGCATTTGCAGGAATTGGCCGTCAAAAGAAGGACGAAAACGGATATTGTATTTCTTGGATTCGAGATATTCACGTTTCACCGCCCGGTACTGCTCTTCAATCTCAGATATATCCATTTGATCGATATCGACTCCGTTCAACGAGGAGGATTCAATCGCTTCCTTCGTGACCAACGAATCCGATTCGTTATGACGCTTAGCCATTTCTTCAGTTGTGTATTGAATCCATTGAATATCAATGATATCACAAGTTTGGGCTATTTGGAGTTCGTCCAATGTCTTCACGAAATCGTAAATATAATGACAATTGTGATTACTCAAGGTAAAATTAATACCGATTTTCGGCCGTCTCTTGTTTTGCCGCGTTTTCTCTTCATTCAACATCCGGATACCTTGTATGGCTTTCCTGAAACTGCCTTTCACTCCGCGTATCCAATCATGAATCTCTTGTGGCCCATCCAGAGACACTCGAATAGAATCCAATCCCAGCGTAACAAACGAAGACGCCATCTTATCCAACAAAAATCCATTGGTGACAACCCAAAAAAACAATCCATTTTCTTTTGTATATTCCAAAAACGGCAACAACGGTTCATAGAGAAGAGGTTCAACGAAAGAGACACGAATGATTGGGCGAAACCATTTGGATTGATCGACGATTTGTTTACACGTTTCGTAGGGTAAATCCTGACGGTCCTTCCGTTTCCGCGAACCGGCAAAATTATACCGCATGAAGAAATTATCCTGTGTATCCTGCCCAAAATCGCACATTTTACAGCGAAAAAAGCATTGATTGTTTACACTAACATTTACGGTATGAGGAGGAAAAGCATATCCGTCTGGTACTACCCAATATAAGGCGCGAATCAATTTATGCTTCATCGCGACAACGATACGCTCATCGTCGATCTGTTGTTCCAAATCCTTTGCGTACGTTTCATACTCCTTTTTAAATCCAGGACTATTCCAATTTGACTGCGAAGAAAACGGCTGAAAGGTTTTGCAAATTGGTTCGGTTTGTGGAATCATGATTCTACCATACTTTCTAAGTTCAAATTCATGGATATCAATACGGATTGGTCTTGGCATAGCGCGTTCGATGCAATTCCCGTAAACTCTTGCTTTCCCTTTGCAAATGATTCTCCCATAATTCGAGTGGTTTTCTCATCGCAAAGACTTTTTGTACATTGTGAAACCAACGCTCTGCTTTGTGTTTCACATTGCTCTCACGTGATGTAGTGAAAGCCAAGAAAAAATCCTGGAACGCATGTTCTAATTCCCCCCGCAAATAATGATGATAACCACTTCCAAGATATTCATACCCTCTCGTTTTGATTTCTGGATCTCCATTCAACTCCCTTACTTCTTCATCACCAACATGAAAGTATTTGGAACTCAACGCCAACGTCTCTGCCGACTGCGTTTTTAAGCCGAAAAGCCAGGAACACGACTGGCAATGTATTTGATTCTTCTGCATTTCTTCAAACCGTTTCTCGATAAACATTCGCCGGAAATTTTGATATGATTCCCCCCACCAAATTTCAGAAAGGGTTGCATTCTTGACGTCCCCCAAAAAATATTTTTCCTGAGGTTCCACAAAACAATAATCCACTTTCCCATCCCATAAAACAGTCAATGACATCCATGGTAGAACACATATTGGATATTCCTCGGGGGGGAGTGTTTCAAATAACTGAAGATCACCTTCTTCTCCGAATCCTTGATAATTGAACGGGTAATGAATACCGGTGGCAAAAGCGGGAAAATGTTCATGAAAAAAGGCAAAAACTTTCTCGTCGCTTTCTGTACAATTACCAATTTGACGAACATAATCAAAATAGACTTTGGGTTTACGTTTCGCTTTACGAAAAGCACGATGAAAAGACTTTAGATTCTCCATCAGTTGTGGGAAAAAATCTCGCCCGTGCAACTGGTGATATCGCTCTCTTTCGAGCGCAAAAACTGAAATCGAGAAAAAATCTACATAGTGCAAAATATGATCGATCAATTCAGGATCATGCAAATATGAACCGTTTGTATGAATGGCAATTTCGACTTCCGGTCTTTGCTCTTTGATCCATTTCATCATTTTGGGTAAAGCGGGATTGAGCATCGGTTCACCGATTTTCATCAGATATACCCGCGCCACCCCTTCCGGAATCATATCTACGATTCGCTGAAACAAATCGAAGGACATAAGCCCCATTGCTTTCTCTTCATTTTCAGCGCAACCACGGCGCATCGCATCCTTCCAGGCGCATACTTTACAGCGGAAATTGCATACATTGCTCGTTGAAATGTACATCAGGGCCGGTGGCGATTCCACCACAGGTTGAAGATGAGACCACGCATATAAATGACTTTGCTCACAATAACGCTCCAATGCTTGCAATAAGCCCTCTCTCTCGGAAGATATTTCTTCTACTGATGTAGAAGAAATTGGGGATTCATTCATTGGTAGTACCATAGAACCGTTCATTTATTCCCTTGTCATCAGAATAGGTTTTTGCGCGTTTAATTTGGACTGCACTTCCGGTGTTTCTTTAATCACATGAAATTTAGTTCAATCCTCGCAATACCCGACGAAGTTTCACTTACACTCCTTTTATTATCGCTGATTCCGTTAACGATCTTTACACTATTTGACTTTTTCATCGTCACCTTCAATCAATTATCTCCAATTTAATCTTGGCTTATTATAACAAAATAATAATGTGTTAGCCCATTCAAACTCCCAATCCATTCAACATCATCATTAATTATATTGTCTTCATTTCAATGAAAATACAATTCATGGGGAAAAACTTCAATTCCCAAAGCAACTTCCGCACGGTCCGCTATTTCAACCGCTTCTTGGCGCAATTTTCCCCCAGCAATTAGGTATCCGGATCGGTCATGCCCCGTTTTTACAGACGGAATCGTATCCCCTTCATTAAACCACAACTCACAATCAAGGATATCCTTCCACTTTTTAATCTCTTCTATCCCTTTAATTTTCTTGACAATACCTGGCGGTGGAATCACAAATCGATAGACACAACCCTTCATCGAATATGAACTTAAATTGGATGGTTTCTCTCCCAAAGAAATCCGAATCACCTCTTCGAACATCTCGATTCCGGTTAAATAGGGAATAATGACACTGGGTGTATGACCCCCACCGCATCGCGCTCCAATTTCAAACAATTTAGGCCCTTCCTTTGTCATGCATAGCTCGACATGAGCCGCACCCACGTCGATCTCGAGAGCGGTCACGGCGGCTTTTACTGTTTCATGTATCTTTTCTAAATCCTGCCCCTCATAAATGGAAGGATAGATCACACTATGATCCACCCTGGATGGTGGTGGTGTTTTTACTTTGTCAGAAACAGCAAGGATATACACTTTCCCATCGTAGGTGATGGTTTCGATACTATGCTCACTTCCTTCCAAACATTCCTCAATTATGACCGATTTATCCTCATAAACACTTTGTGCATATTCAAACGCCTGTGGAAGCTCATCGACTGTCTCCACTCGCGAAACTCCTCGGCTCCCACCTCCACGACTATCATCTGGCTTCAAAATCATCGGAAAATGATTCCATTCTTCTACAAATTGATAGGCTTCTTCCAGCGTTTTAACAACGTTAAATTTTACAGATGATAAATTATAACGTTCCCATTGTTTCCGCATTCGAGATTTGCAAGTCGAATTGATTGCCGCTTCATGACTGATTCCGACTAATCCGATTGCCGTCGCAACCGCAGCCGCTGTCGGAACTCCAAAATCATTCATCGGTACTACAGCGTCAATTTGATAGTGCTTTGCGATACATATCGATTGATCGATATCGGTTATATCTATAACTTCCGCATAATCAGCATATTGCAATCCTTCAGCACGGGGATTTCCATCAGTAACAAGTACCCGACATCCCATTCGCTTCGCAATTTGGATCGAACGAATCATATATTTCGAAGCACCAAGAATCATCACACAAGGATTCATTGAATTTCCTTAAACGCTGCATGTTAGATTTATTCTACACATTGATTCCCATGCATATGTTCTCCTCGATCCCAAAACCGAAATTGATCTTTCAATTCGAAATGACTTTTTGACGAAAAATCTCTTTCTCGACTTTATTGATTGAGTCGAGAAATTCTTCCGGAGAGTCATACAGGACCGTCCCCCGTCCATCTGCCACACCGACAACACGCGTTGGATGGCATACGGAATCCACGATGATGTCGCCGTATTGCCCAATCACTCCCCCGGCAACTACAGGAACTCCATCAATACTCCCCTTCCCCATGATTTCCGAAACCATATGCTTCGTACCTAAAGCAAGTGTCAATTCTGCCGCCAACGCGGCGCGCATATCGGGCCGCAGAATCCGGATCGCATGCTCATGACAATACCGAATCGCATCATCATTCACTGCACCAATCCCTGCATCGAATACCACGCCTTCCTTTGACATGGCCCGCACAACTTGTAATCGAATCGGTTTGTTCTTGCAATCAAAGGATACAATAGCATCCGCATTCCCAGCCGCTTCGATACAATCGGAATTGGCGTTCAAACACTCACTGTTCTGCATCAACGTCCGAAGTGCTTGAACGGAACAATCCAATTCCTTTTCCGTTGCATCGATCATCGTGATTTCCGCTCCACATTCATGCAGCCACCAGGAAAGCCTCAAACCTTTTTTATCCATACCGAAAATTGCAATTTTTTTCCCCCTGACTCCATCGAACACCGCGCTAATCTGACGAAAAACAGAGCGAATCCAAACTTCACTGTCATGATACGGAATCAACTTCGATTGGTTTACATCCGGTACGGCTTCAAACGCCAAGGAACGCGGTAAGTAAGACTTTTGTTCCTCATCGATCAGAAGAATGTCCACCTTTCCGTCGATAGCACGAATAATATCCCGGAGTTGATTGACAGTATCCAATTCGACGCTCCCAATCACATAATCGAATTCTTCTTGGATAAAGCGCGATACGGTCACCTTCCCGTCCCTTTCGGTTGCAGCAACGATGTTAAATACACTCTGCTTCCCACTTTTCTTTGCTGTTGCATTGATTTTTCTCGCCAAATGAAATACAGCCTCTGACAACAATCCATCTTCATACTTTTCATTCTTATCATTATCAAAAACAAAATGGGGGAGGGAAACAAAATGCAATCCCGATGTTCCTTTCCGATTCTCCCGAAGTTGACGCGCAAGTTCCTCCACCATTTCTTCCGACGCATGAACTTGATCAACCTGGCAGACTTCCACGATCAAATCCCGCGGATCGATCGCATATTGATCGGAATATTTCAAAATTGTTTTCAAATAACTGGAATGAAATCCGGCAAAACCGGAAGTAATATCAATCGAATCCCATCCTTTATCTTTTAACAGCGGTTTGATGATTCGATGACTGATATCCATCGTCTGATTGAGAGATATCCCCAAATCCATCCCCTTCTTTTTCAACACCGTCAGCAGCACTTCCGTCACCGCATTCCCTCCACCCCTTCCCATTCCTTGCAAAGTGCTATCGACATATTCCGCTCCCGCTTCAATCGCAACCAACGAATTGGCAATACCCAAAGATAAATTATCATGCCCGTGAAATCCAATCGGCACAGCAAGTGCCTCTCGCAACGCGAGAATATACTCACGCATCTGCTCCGGCAGCAAACTACCGGCCGAATCGACCAAATACACGATATCGCAGCCAAATTCCTCCGCCTTCTTTGCATTCAAGGCCAGTTCTTTCGGCGAAAGAACATACGATTTCATCATATTCACAGCCGTAAGCATCCCTAACGATTTCGCATGTTCGACGTACTCCTTTGCCGTTTCGATTTCAGGAGCATTGGTCCCCACCCTCACGAAACCCATCCCATATTTCGCCGCTAAATCTAAATCTTCATGCCGCCCAATTCCCGGAATAAAAAACATCCCCCACTTGACTCGATCAAGAACACTTGCCGCAGCTCGCAAATACTCTTCGTCAGTAGCCGCCGCCTCCCCTTTCCCCGCCGTTGAGGCATTGAGTCCCAATCCGTGACCAATTTCAATCAAACGAAAACCCACATTCTGCAACGCGGAAGCAATGACACGTGTATCTTGCGCCGTAAATTGAAAATCGATGGTATAACTACCGTCTCGTAAGGTACATTCAAGTATTTTCGGATTGTTTGTACTCATGGTTTTTATCCATCCGAGAGTTGCAACAGAGTAACGGCATTTTCACCGAAAACGCGCTTTTTATTCGATTCCATCAGTTCCCCCATCAAACGCGACGCAGCATCCCGGCTCCCTTGCAGCGTCACTTCCGGAAAATCCGACCCCCACAAAAACCGGTCCCCCTTGAATCGATTTACAAAAAAACGCAAATCGTTCCAAACCGAGGTATATGCCGGAAAATACGTGGTGATCAAAGACAAATCCGTAAAAATAGACTGGTGCGCCCGCATCAATTCCATCAACTCCAACACATGAAACGCCCCTGAATGAGCAAAAATCATTTTCAAGTTCGGATATTCATGCAAAATCGGATCGTATTGCAACGGAGTCCAATTTCTCATAACTCCCGAAGGCAAATTGAAGGTATCCATCAGAACCGGTACCCCATTCGATTCGGCAAATCCATAAATATCAAGCAATTCCGGCATTCCAGGGGAGGATAATTTCTGCCTTTTCGGATGGATTTTGATCACTCTGGCCCCCCGTTCAAATAAGTCCTTCAACTTTTCCACTGCATCCGGCGCCGGATCAACCGTTACGGCGGGTATAAACCGGTCATCATATTGCTTAGCCGTTCTCAACATAAACTCATTGTCATGGCAGCCGGGAATCGGAATAATCACAGCTTTATCCACATCTGCCTCATCCATCTGCTGCAGCAGCGTTTCAGGAGATGCGTCCAATCCGGAACCAAACCAACTCCCGTCCGGTGTAAGATGAGCATGAATATCAACTATCATCACTTTCCGCTCGACCACGTTTCACTATGCGCCTGCGAACTGCTGCCTTTCGGCGCTAAACCATAACACAAAATCCAACCAAACTACCAAAATCTATTTACGTTTATCGACAAAACCACCGATATTCTTTATCCTTGGGATCATCCCCCCTAAAAATGATCGTTCCACCAGACCGGCCAACACCTGTGGGATTGCCGAATATTCAAGGCAGAAATCCCACTCTCGATGATACTACACGCGAAAACACTATGTCTCCCCGCAAGATCGATGTCATAATGGTTACAATAAGCATAAACCAAAACACAAAAAGGAAAATACATGGTGATTTCAAATCTTTTCTTTATCACGTTGTTCACAATTCTATCGACTCATTCGATAGCACAAGCAAATTATTCTTCAGAAACTCCACAAATTGGCATCATGAAAGAAGATTTCCCGAAAGAGCCTTCCTACGCCAATCCCGTTGAATTGAAGGATTAAAACAGGGGCATTGGAAGGTTTCCCGGCTATTGCCATGACCGGCAATAACAGCCCTGTTTTTCCCGATCAATACGCCCGCTGGTATCCCCTCGTCAATACCTATGACCGTTACGGCAGAAAAAGAGGAAGTGTATTCAGTCTTGTCTTCCATCATGACGGCCCCTTCAAAGGTTCCGCGTGGGCATTTTCCGGAGTCACAAATGTCAATCTTTTTTCGACCGATCATCCTCATATGCTGCAATCTCTCCTCGCCGCCATTCAGGGTATACGAAATCGTTTATTTCTCGTTTCCCTGGAACGGGACTATAAAAATCAAGAAATGGAATTCATCGCAACCGTCGCAAACTACGGGGAAAAATCTCAGGATGCAGAATTATGCTTTCTTATCGAACAAACTGCACTTGCAGAAAAAACGATTTCTCTAGAACCAAAAAGCACTCAAGAATTTCGGCAATCCACTTCTCTTGAGGATATACCTGAACAATTTTCAACCATCGATGTGAAGTTGCAAGCTGGTCTATTCCACGATTCCTTGATCAGCGGTGTTTGCCAATTCAAACCAACCCGCTTGTCTGAAAGTACATTCAAATTTCAAAAAAATTACTTCGAAATCAACAACCGCCCCACATTTCTTTTAGGCACCAATCAAACAGGCATGATATGGTATTCCCCAAAAGAAAATCCCGCTACCTGGGAACAAGATTTCACCCGCATGAGAGATTTCGGACTACGAATGCTGCGCGTTTTGCATTTTTCCCCTTTTGCCGCCAAGGGATATGAAGGCCGCGGCGGTCACTCCTCCCTGGATTTAGCGAAAGATCCCCCGGCACGGCTGATCCGGCAAACGGATGAACTTGTCGCCATGTGCGCCCGCCACGGGATTGCACTTATGCTCACTCTTCATGACTGGTTGGGGATCAATCTTTCCCGCGAAGAACAGGATGCACAACAAAAATGGGCGCAATTCTGGGCAGACCGCTATAAAGAACAATCCCACGTCTTTTTCGATATTCAAAACGAGCCGTCCGTCCAACTCAAAGATTCTGGACTAACCCGACAGAAATGGAATGACTTTTTACGTTCTCGCTACACTAACGATACCCAACTGCGGGAAGCGTGGGGGAATTTCGCTCCCCAAGAATCCCTCGGGAACATCCCCTGCGAACCGGGACGGGATGTTTGGGAAAATCCCCGAAGAGTCGATTACAATTACTTTCGTGTACAACTGCTTGAGTCTTGGATCGATGCCAATCTGCAAGGCATCCGTATCGCCGCCCCAAACATGCAAACCACCGTCGGATTCCTGCAATTCCATACCTCGGCAGAAAAATTGTTCGCCACCCATCGGTTGGATTTTGTCAATTCTCACTATCATGGCCCCATACAACCCTTCGCCTCCATCACCAAATACATCGACCGGCGATTCAAAGGACAGGGACTCGGAGTCGGAGAATTCGAAGCCTGGGACGCTCACGAGGCGCGAACTCACGGACGTTTCGCAGACGAAACACAAAACTCAATCCGTCATTTCCTTGCCGTTGGTCACGATACCTTCGGTATGGGTGGTTCATTCGCCTTGAATTGGGATTTAAAGGATTTCGAGGACTGTCTTTTCCCATGGGGATTGACCTATGCGCACGACAATGTCCCCAAAGATTGGTTTCATGCCTATCGCAACATGAGTCTGTTTTTCCGTTCGATTCAACCGAAGTACAACGATCCCGGCTTGTACTTGTTGATCCCGGACAGCCATCGAATGGGCGGGCAAATGAATCGAATCTATGCCGCCCTCGACAACGCCCTGAACATGCTTTTCGCCTGCCATGTGGATTTCAATGTGATCAATGAACGATCACTCGCCGATTTACCTGCAAGCACGCGCACCATTCTATGGCCGGTTCCTTACTGCCCGACGGATAACACATTCTCCCAAGTGCTAAAATTTGTGAAAAACGGCGGAAATCTATATCTATCCGGTGACGTCTCCTTCGATGAATTTCGGAATCCGACACGCCGTAAAAGGCTTTTACAACTCGGGCTTCCATCGATTGTTCCATCCGCTCCATTCGAGGTCGAAATTCCTGCAACATTACCGGATTTCATCACCTCCACTGTCGGCAAAGGACGTGTTTTCTATATCCCCGTTCCGCTCGAACTCAAATCGGGAAATGAATGGGATAAAAATCCATATATGGAATTTCTGAATCGAGTGAATGAAGGCCGCATTCTCGTCAATCCCGATGATCCGCGCCTTCACCTCTTTTCCATTTCCCTCGACAATGCGAATAAGGTATATACGCTCTACCGCAACCAATCAAGCGAGTCACCGAAACCCTATAATATCGAAACAATAGGAGGGAAAATAAGTATTGCGCTGGAAGGATTTCAATCCGGCCTTGTTGAAATCGATCGAAAAGGTCATATTTTTGCCCTGGGAGGAAGCGGTAAATGCGGAAATGATGCATTCAGCATTGATATTTCCGGACATTCCATGATCCGAAGCCTGGATAACAAGCCGATCAACCAAAGCCGAATCCTTGCCGTCTTTCCGACGGAAAAAGGCGCTATCCGACTCCCTTCTACCGCAATCACTTCACCCTTCTTAACTGTTGGTGAAATAGAAAACGGAAAATGGATCACCTACGAAAAAATGGATTTAGCAGACAAAAATAAAACAATCCCAATCCAAATCGATGAAGACCGAACCACATCTATTCTACTGATAAGCGACAAAGATCAACAAGAAAAGGAACAGAAAAAACCAATCCCACCAAGATGAAAAAAGAACATCCCCAAGGACCCAAAAAACCAACCCAACGGGGGTAAAGAAGATAGCCCAGAGCAACGCCCCATAAGCACTAACCTAAAGATTGCCTTTTTCTTTTCCTTTTCGATTCTGCCAGTCTTAGTGAAATTTCGCTCCACCGGATCAAACTGTTAAATATCACTTGATAAGGAATTATCACGGATCCGATCTCATGATACCAATACACCATTTCTCTCCATCGACTCTTTTGGGATTTCCAGTGAATATCCCCAGGGGGAAATGGATCCCGCAACATCAATAATTTTTTCGATCAACAAAACCAAAAATAACCATTTTATCTCGATTCAATTTGGATTAAAATCCACTGTAGGTAAAGGAGGTAAAAATGCCAACCAAAACACTTACAATCGAAATACCGGAAAATCTATATCTCTCGCTCAAAGAATGTTCTCACAATGAGGCGAAGGTAGAACACACCATTATCAATATTTTAGAAGAACGCTTCGAGGAAAAAAATTATCGGTCTCATGATCCCATCTTTCAACCAATATCAGCGAAGGGAAGCGGTATACACGATATAGCGGAAAACCATGACCACTATCTTTATGAATAAAAATCGTTTCAGCTTATTTGTGGATACCAGTGCATTTTATGCCCTTAACGATCCGGATGACAACTGCTACATAAGGGCCTGCCAATTACGAAAAGATATACGAATTTCACTGTTTACATCGAATTTCGTCATTGATGAATCGTTGACATTGATTCGTATGAAACTCGGACATCAATTTGCAGTACGATTTGGAACTCAGGTTCGAGAAAGCCGAATTTTAAAAGTCATTCACATTGATGAAACATTGGAGGAAACCGCTTGGCAGATTTTCGAGAAATATGCGGACAAAGAGTATAGTTTTACGGATTGTACAAGTTTTGCCACTATGCAAAAAATGAGGATCTCTGACGTTTTTGCCTTTGATAAGCATTTTCAGCAGTATGGTTTTACTACTCATCCGTAACAAAGTGTAAGCCTCACTTTGTGAATTAGCCCTTGCCTTCACCCCCACTTCCCCATGAGGGGATTAAGGGGGGCTTTGACTTTTCCCCCCCACCCCACAATAATTGACAAAACAACACTATACCAAACGAGGTGTATACAATAATGAAATATCAAAAATTATTCGCCCTGACCGTCTTGTTCTTGGGTTGCATGCTCTTTTGCAGCGCGAGCAGCCACAGTTCGGAAGCCGCCGAATCCGAGGTGATCGATCTATTCAACGGCATAGATTTCACCGGCTGGTATGCATTGCCGGAAATGAAGCATGAAAACACTTGGCTGGCCGCCGGGGGAGTCTCTTTAAATAAAAAGGACAAAAAACTCTTCGACATCGAGGAAGGTGAAGGCATTCTCGTCAATGGAAAGGATGGTAGAACGGTCAACATACTCAGCAAGCGGGAACATGGCGACTGCCAGTTGCACATTGAGTTCTGTGTTCCCGAAGGATCGAACTCCGGCGTCTACTTCCAAGGCCAATATGAAATTCAAGTGTTCGACAGCTACGGCAAGAAAAACGTCCAGTATTCGGATTGCAGCGCGATCTACGCCCGATACGACTCGGAAAAAAATACAACCTATGAAGGTCATCCTCCCCGCCAAAATGCCTCCAAATCGCCAGGCGAATGGCAGTCCTTCGATATCGTTTTCCAAGCCCCGAAGTTCGATGAAAACGGTCAAAAAACAACAAACGCCAAATTCATCCTCGTCAAACACAATGGCGTCATCGTCCATGAAAATGTAGAACTGACCGGCCCCACCCGCGCCTCTCTCAATGATTTCAATCAAGAGAAATATCCTGAATCCGCTAAAGGTCCTCTTATGCTGCAGGGCGATCACGGTCCCGTCGCCTATCGCAATATCAAATTGATCCCCTTACACTGAATGAGATAACCAAAGAGCAGGAAGAAGAAAATGATCACCTATTCTCAAACTTTCTTTGTTGATCCAATAAGCGAATTCAATCTAATATTACAATAGTAGATGGGTTGAGAAATATTTCATTTTCGTTTAGGATAGCCAATAAGTATTGTCAATCAAAAAATCAGTTTGGAATATCAAATTGAAAATGAACACTCTTTTCTCTTTTGGTAATGGGAGAGAGAAATAGCAATCACTCAATTTGGATTTGACTTCAAATGGATAAAATGTGTGACTCTATGCTGAAAAGGAGATAACGGTTCCGCCACATCCTTTGTAAACGGCCGAACCTTGATTTCATCATAACAAATCATTGGAAGGATACAATTATGAGCGATCAAAAACTCTCACGTCGTATCTTCTTGATGGGAACCGCCGCTACCTTGGGTGGCTGCGCGACAATGAAGAAAAGTCCTCCATCCCTCAAGAAGCTCGGGTACAAATCCCCGAATGAAAAACTGAACATCGCCGCAATCGGCTGTGGTGGAAAAGGCAGTTCCGATATCGATGGAGCCGCCAGTATGGGCGACAACGTATATGCTCTATGCGATCCGGATTGGCGAAAAGCCGGCTCGAAATTCGAGCAGTTTCCGGCTGCCAAGCGTTATCGCGATTACCGGCAAATGCTGGAAATCGACGGCAAGAACATCGATGCCGTCACCGTTTCCACACCGGATCACAACCATGCTCCCGCCGTCATGATGGCAATCAAACAGGGCATCCACGTCTATGTTCAAAAACCAATGACCCACACCGTCTACGAAGCACGCGCTCTGACGCAGGCCGCCAAAGAATACGGTGTCTCTACCCAAATGGGCAATCAGGGACATTCCGGTGATGGTGTTCGCCAAATGTGCGAAATCATTTGGTCCGGTGCGATCGGCCCGGTCCGCGAAGTTCATGCCTGGACAAACCGCCCCATTTGGCCGCAAGGTATCCCTGAACCCCTGCCACCGGAAGAAGTACCCGACACAATGGATTGGGATACATGGCTCGGGCCAGCCCCCTACCGTCCCTACAATTCCGGTTACGCTCCCTTTAAATGGCGCGGTTGGTATGATTTCGGTACGGGCGCCCTCGGCGATATGGCCTGCCACATTCTCGATCCCCCCAACTGGGCATTGAAATTAACAGCTCCGTCCAGTGTGGAATGCATTTCACAAGTCGGTAAAAACGACCAAACCTATCCGGAAAAATCCATCATCCGTTTTGAATTCCCCGCCCGTGGCGCGATGCCTCCAGTGACGTTGACATGGTATGATGGTGGAAATATGCCGCCTCGGCCGGAAGGTCTCGAACCAGGCGATCGTATTGGTGACCGGGATCAAAGAAATGGTTCCCTTTTCATCGGTGACAACGGGATCGCCACAACCGGCACCTACGGTGGCGGTACACGCTTGCTCCCGGGTTCACGAATGGACGATTTCAAACGTCCGCCGGAAATGATTCCACGTTCCATTGGCCATTATCAAGAATGGCTCATGGCTTGCAAAGGCGGTTTGCAATCTCCAGGCCGATTCGATTACGCAGGCCCCTTCACCGAATGGGTACTCATCGGCACCATCGCCCTGCGCGTGCCCGGCAAACTCTATTGGGACTCCGAAAAATTCGAATTCACCAACAGCCAAGCAGCCACCGATCTTCTGCACATGGAATATCGCGAAGGCTGGACACTGTAATGCAAGCGCTGAATCCTATGAATTGAAGAAAGGGCACGGTTTCCCGTGCCCTTTTTTTGATTTTATTGCATCCTGTTATTGATCCAAAGATTGATATCCAATTATCATAATCATCATTCTTTTTGAATTCCCAAAACCTCTCATATCTTTTAAACAATTAATTTTTGGGAGAATATGTCCAGAAATCAAACACTCCCAGATAATCCGGGAACGGATAAATCCCCGTAACCTGCAGCCAGAATCCCCGTGATTGTTCCGCAGTAGGATAAGTTGGGAACACACGAGTCAGTCCGAGACGAATAAAGATACAATCAGCCTGCCGGAATAGTTGATTCATCTCTTTTTGTATCTGTTCATACGATTCCTGTTGTGAGTTATATCGCCATTTAAGATAATGGATCATGCGAAGATCGACAATCTTGATCCATTTCAACTCGAATGCATTTTGGTCTTCAAATGTTAAACGAAATACAACCCTGTCTTGTTTATACGTATCAAGCACACAAAATAACCTTGGGGGAGTGTTCACACGTAATGTACCGAGGGAATAAGCGGGTGGTTTTTCGACACTGTACAGTCGATGATTTCCCGCTTGATCCGGCAAGAATCCGAAAATATCTTGAATTGTGGTTTTGGAAATAAACAGCAATCCTCTTTTCCTGGATTGTTCATCACAAGTTTTTGAATATCGGATTTGTTTCACGATTCGATCTTCGACGTGGGGAGGATCGATAGAATGCGGTTTTTTATACACGCATTCCATTCGATTGAACGGAATCAAGCGGTTAGTTTGAATTTCATCGTCTGAATAATATTCATGAATATGAGTCGTTCCTTCCTTTAAAAGCCGGATATATTCCTTCTTCTTTAAATCATAAGCACTTACACATACACGGTCTTCTCTCCCCATTCGAGTATTGCCTGTTATCACGATGGGAGAATGAATAAATACACTATTTTTCCGGTTCCCATTAGGGACCAAGATGTTCAACGGGGACATTGTATTCCAGCCGCAATCGTTCTGCCACAAGCGAACGGTGGCATGCGCGATACTCTTTTTCTACACAAAATAAAACCAAACGTTCCGAATGAATGAATTGAGCCATAAATTCAGGAAAGGAAAAAGAAGACAGTATGATTTCTTGATAAGCCTGCACAAATACATTCGCCATGAAAAGCCGTTCTCGCTTGGAAACGCCGGATTGTTGATCCGCTTCTTTTTGAAGATCGCGTATATCTGTTGTCGGAGCAAGTTCTTTGCAATGGATATACTTGATTCCTAGTTCCTGCAAGCGATCTTGTAGTTTCTTTGCATTGACAAAAGCATATTTCTTTCCTCGCATTCCTCGTCGAAATCGAATATCACAAAAACAATCAATATGGGCATCACCCAACCGTCTGAAAAACGATTCCTCTTCAAATCCATAAACACCGATTGTATAAATCCGTGAAACCATGGTTGTTATTCCAGGGGCGAATGTGTCTTCCGTGAAGTCATAGGTATGTCGAACAACATCATCTGCCAGCCATTTACAACATTCATGATATAATCCTGGCTTTTCATATCATCGCTCTCAGTAATATGGAATACCGGAATCTCTTTTTCCTGCAATATTTTTCCAATCAGTTTGCTGCGATGGCAGATTTCCGGCTTCCCTTCTCCACACATAAGACAGATAACCAATTGCTGCTCGTGAGCGGAACACAATCGGGTAATGCCTCGCTGAAAATATTCGGTAACAGCGATTTTATCATAATCCGCCTTCCCCTCGGTATAACATGCCGGATCGTCCGGTGTTCCGCCAAGGAGATCCCCCATGAACACGTAACGAATACCGGTTTCTTCGAGTGATTGCTGAAGTGGTTTTTTGGAAAACTCCGGCTTGTATTTTGAATACGGATTCGAGCGGACGTCGATAAGATACGATATCTTATACTTCCCCAAAACAGAAAGGAATTCTTCTAAAGAACGCTTTCCATAGCCGATTGTATATATAGCATGATCCGGCATGATCGTCTCGTACAATGAGATTCCTTTACGGCAATATCGCTCTACTCTCCAATGTGCCTTGGATTCCAGTCAAGATCATCTCAACCGCAATCGCCCCGACAAACAAGGCGTTGGTCCGCATCAGAATACCGAAATATTTGCTGATCATCGTTTCACGGTAGCGTTCCAAATCCTGCACGAAGTAATGCACGATCACCACTAAACAGAAATTTAAAAACACCACACTCGCAAGGGTTAATAGTGCGAACGGCACCGTTTGACTTTGGCCGATCAAAATACTGACCCATATCGTACCTGGCCCTACCTGAAACGGTAAAGAGATATGAGGAGACAAATCTTCCGCCTTACCGCGAAACAGCAAGTTGCTCCCCGACCCGTCGGTAAAATAACGGAAGGAGATCAAGAGAATCACCAATCCACCGAAGATTCGCATGGCATCGAGCCGGACTTGAAAAATCTCTTCAAAGAGAAATTCACCCGTCAACGCGAAAAATACAAAAACACCGAAGCTCAATAAACCGGCCCGCCAATACGTGGAAGCAAATTCATTAAACGTCATTTGCTTCATCAATTCCCAAACATAGAGCACCTGGGAAAACGGATTGACCATGACCAGAAGGTACAGAAATAATTTCAGGGTCATTCTTGGATCAAATTCTTTTTCAGTAGGAATTCTCGAGCGACAATGGATGGCGCACGTTTGTTCTCGTCCACTTCAAAATTCAATTGTTGCATGGTTTCATTATCGAGTAAACGAGCGAGAAGGTTTAGGGTCTCGCGCAATTTTGGAAATTTTTTTAGGGCGTCTTGGCGAACCACCGGAGCCGCTTCATAAGGGGGGAAAAAATTGAGATTGTCTTTTAAGGGATATAAATTGAAAGCGGGAATTCGCCCGTCCGTCGCAAACGCACAAATGACATCCACTTCTTTTTGCGCAATCGCCCGGTACATCAGTCCCGGATCGAGATCGCTGGTCGATTGAAAGTCCAATTCATACTTTTTTTTGAGACCTGGATACCCATCCGGCCGTTCCATAAATTCGGCAGTAAAACCGGCCGGTAAATTTTCCGCATCGGGTTTGAGATCGCTGATGGTCTTCCACTGTTTCTCTTCTGCATCTTTTTCTCGTACGGTCAAAGCATATGTATTATCGAATCCGAGGGGCTGCAACCACTCACAATCCCATTCCTCGCGGTAATAAGATTCGACTATAGAAAAAACTTCTGTCGAAGAAGGAATGGTTTCCCGATTCATTAACGTAGTCAAGGCAGTTCCCGTATATTCTGGATAAAGGTCGATTTCCCCGTTGATGAGAGCCTTGTGGCAAATGACCGTTCCCCCCAAGTTGAAATTCCGATCCACATACAAATCGGTTTTGGCCTCGATGAGTTCTGCCATCATTTCACCAAGGATATACTGCTCGGTAAAATTTTTACACCCCATCCGAATTGTGTTGGCAGAATCCATGCCACAATTCGAGAATAAAAGCCCACATAAAAAACTAAAAATCAAACCACTATGAAAACCAAGTTTTTTCACGTCCCCCTCCTCCTGTGGGATGATGGATTCTTCAGTCAATACGATACCATCGCTCAATCATACCGATCAACCCGTCAAGCAGCAACGCCAAAATCGCAGCGGGGATCGCCCCCAGAAGAACTAAATAATTATTGCTT
>CAYPPG010000099.1:0-19180 GCA_964412555.1 uncultured bacterium | reverse complement strand
TTTTTACAAATTTCTGCATTTTTTTTCCTCTCGACTTTTTGCCGGTTCGTCATTCACCTAAATCTTCTGAAGGGTAATAAAGTCCAAGACATTCGAAAGTAGGAACAGCATGAGGATTTGTGACATTTTTAGAAACACCCCTTTCCTCTACAAGCATAAATATTCCAATCATCATGAATAGGATTAGTAAACGATTTTGGAATTTGTTCATCGGAATACTCCTTTTTGATAAAATGTAGTAACAATTCATTCAAACACAGCCTCGGGAAGAATGAAAGTGATGGAAATCCCTGATTTTGTTGATAGAGTCATGGCTGTCTGGTAAGGGGATCGAAAACACGCTTGAAATTGAAAATTCGAACGATCATACTATTCCGTAAACCTATTGAAACAATCCTGGGCAGCGTACAATATTCTTGAAGAATGAATTCGCTGAATGGTGAATGCAGGTTATTATGAAACAATTCAGTACCAACTCTCGATCCCAAATGAACTCGTCCAAATTGGAAGAACGGCTTAAGCAGGCATTGGCCAAACGAGACAAAGTCGAAAAAGATTACAAAGACAAGAATCAAAAATACTGGACAATTCTTTTTATTGACGTGACCTACTCCGCGAAACCGATTTTCGAATTGGGGGAGAATGTAGCGAACACCGTTTTCGATCTCTACCAGAAAATGGTTCGAGGCGTGCTCAAACAAACAGGGTGTTGCTTCGTCGAGCCGGGGGGTGGACCGCAAATTGTTTGCTGTTATGATGATCCGGCGCAAGCCGTCTTAGCCGCCGATGCCGTTCAACGCACCATGCGGGAATGGAATAAGGATCAAGATGAAGTACTGCGCATCCAACCGGCAATCGGTATTCATCAGGGGTACATCGTATACAAAGACGATCTGATCCATCAGTCCAACACAAATAACTTCGCAAAACGCGTCCAAACAGAGGCCAAACCAGGTCAAATCTTTGTTTCCTCTCATATTGCCGAAACGCTCGAACAGGACAAAGGAATCGAGTTTATTTTTTCTCACACGGCAAATCTAAAAAATATCCCGGAACCTCAGGATATTTTTGAAGCGGTTGTTAAGACCCCCATTTCTTTTTCGGAAGCGGTAGCGAAGGAAGAACTCGAAGTGCATTCCGAACCTACCGAAACAACGCCTCTTGAAAAAGTCTCTCATCAATGGGTGATGGTCTATATCGATGTCTGTGAATCGACAAAGAAATTCTGGAGTTATGGTGACCGAGAGGCCAGTGAGTTGATTCGGCAATATCAGGTATTATGCCATGAAATGTTTAAAGACAACGGAAGTTGTTTCGTTCAATCTTGTGAAGGAGATCAAATTGTCGCCACGTACGATTTCGAAAATGTCGATGGTGCCGCTGTAGCCGCCATCAATATCATGCAAGGCCTTTTTCGCAGAAACGTCAGTCTTCCTCAGCACAAACAAGTGCGGGCGGCGATTGGCATTCATATGGGGGAAGTGCTGTTTGAAGGAGAGGAACTGATTACGACTAAAGATATGCGGGTTGGGAAATCGATTCAATCGCTGGCCAATGCGGATGAGATTCTATTATCCAAACAGGTGTTCGATTTATTTTGTCCGGCTATTCGTCAGCAGATGGAAACGTGGGGAACCCAAGAGTTTGCAGGATTACCGGATGAGTATTTTATTTATTCTGTGAAATGGTTTCGGGCGCCGTCAAAAATCAGTTCCTATCGAAAACCAACTGCTGGTCCTAAAAAGCCTCGAAGAACGCTTTATTGATTTTCCTTCCCATTTTTCAATAAATCAGAATACTCTATCGGAGGAAGATCATTGATATCAAAATGTTCTTTCGGTTCTTCTGGCATGATATCAAAAGAAGGGACCTGATCCACAAGCAAGTTGGGGTAAGCATGATTGGCCGTATCGGTGGTCGTCCAAAAATCCGGAGTGAGGAAATCAGAAAATCGGTGAAATTTCCTTGTAATACCAACACGGAATTTGTAATCTGACCGTATTGAAACTTCACTGGTACGGTTTCTGTGGTTGAATACATCCCCTTTACTGGGGAGAATCGCGTAATCAATTTCATACGCTTGATCGCGAAATACTTTTCCCGACCGCAGGGGACGCAAAACCGCCTTGTAAAAATTGGCGGCATTTTCTGCCGTATCGGCGACAAAAAAATCGAGTTTTGCACCGATCCCTAAAGGAAGATTTCCAGCAAAATGTTCATTCTGCCGTTTTATTTCTTTATCTGTTGAAACCGGCCTATTTTCATGGACATCTGCAGCATAATCTTGCATTTGAGGAGTTCGTGTCGTTGGAGAAGTCGCACATCCGACACACAAAAGAAGAATTGAGGAGAAGAACAACACACAATACTGACAGGCTTTGGTCATAAATTTGTTCATGATAATTTTCAACCACCTTCAATAGGATTCTATTGCTTCGAGCAATTAACATACCTAATATCGGTACAATGGAAAAAGAATGTAATCAATTGTTCATACCTTATCATAACCCGCTAAAAAGAAACACACAAATTTTTTTGGCAAATATTTCTTACATTAGATAGTACGGTATACTTATCAAAGTACAAGCGATTCATGTATTGTATTTATATTGTGTCGTAACATACTAATATTATTAATCTTAAACAAAAAAACTTCAGAGCATTTCTAAATTTAGGGCAAAACTCTCAATCCTAATGATCATAATAAATATTTTTTGTTTTGATCTCAATGATAGAGGGGATATCATATTCACTTATTCTTTTGGTGTAAGAGTTTATAATTTGCTGAAAGAATTGAACTTGAAACTTGAGTATAAAGTGCATATGTTTCTTAAACCATCATTGATTCCAAATTCGGTACGAAAGCTTCGCGAAATACTCGGTCCGCATAAAACCTATGCCGTAGGCGGTGTGATTCGCGATTCCATCCTTATTTCTATGCCCCTGTCAGATCAAACGATCACAAAGGTAAAGGGCAGCGATTGGGATTTGGCTACTCCTCTTCGGCCGCAAGAAGTTTTGTCTCGTCTCCGGAAATCGAAAATTACTGCGATTCCTGTTGGCATTGAGCATGGAACTGTCGCAGCCATACTCGGTGGAGTTCAATATGAGATCACAACGTTCCGCTATGACCTTGAATATCGTGATGGACGTCATCCCATTGTCCGGTTCGCCGATTCAATTGAAGAAGATCTGGAGCGCCGCGATTTTACTGTAAACGCCTTTGCTCTCGATATTGATACGGGTGATATAGTTGATTTATTTCATGGATTGGAAGATTTGCGAGCCAGGAAAATCCGAACGGTTGGCGATCCGGAAATTCGATTTCGTGAAGATTATTTACGCATGCTCCGCGCGACCCGTTTTGCCGCCAAATTATCCGGAGAAATCGAGAATCATACTTTCGCTGCAATCGTCAGGAATGCGCCACGAATTTGCCATGTGTCGGCAGAGAGGGTTCGGGAAGAAATTCTCAAACTTCTTCATTATGAAAAGCCGTCATGGGGATTTGTACTCATGCATGAATCTGAGCTTTTACGCTATATCCTGCCGGAACTTGAAATGGGATTTGGTGTGGGGCAAAACCGTTTCCATTCGCATGATGTGGCGAATCATATCTTGCTGTCGATGGATGCCGTCAGTCCGGAGTATCCTTTTGAACGATTCGTAACGTTGTTGCACGATCTTGGCAAGGTTCCAGCGAAGAAATTTCTAAAGCGCAAGGGCGATTACGTTTTCTACAGTCATCAGTATATCAGTAAGCGTATGGGAAAGAATATTATGCGCCGTCTACGCTTTTCCAATAAAGATATCCAAAAAGCGGCCGGAATCGTTGAAAATCACATGTACAACCTAAAACCGGACTTGTCACAAAGCGCCACACGCCGATTTCTACGGAAATTGGGAAGAGAAAACGTCGACGGTTTCTTGCGCATGCGCATGGCGGACCGAAAAGGGAATCGGTTGAATGCTGAGGGCTATGAAAAGGGAATTTTTCATTTTTTGCGCAATGTCCGTAAAATCGATCGACAAGAAGATGCATTAAAAGTAAAAGATTTGCATATTTCCGGCTATGAATTGATGGAAATGGGATTAGAACCAGGTCCGGTATTTTCGACAATCCTCGACAAGTTGTTGGAAGAAGTGTTGGATGATCCAGCGCGCAATAATCGGGAATGGTTGTTGCAGCGTGCTTCGGAATTTTCGGATGAGTTCAAACGAACCGGAACGATCACTCTTCCTGAAAAAGAGAAAGATGTGGAAGAAGAGGAAGAAGATCAATCCCAATAGTCGTTGAAGATTTCTTGCCGGTATAAGTCCCCCTCGCCAGGACGAACTCGTAGTTTTCGGGAACGCCAAATATCGCCATTGGATGTCAAGCCATTCGTTGCTTTGTAGGGAGTCGCATTTCGTCCAATATACCAATCGAACGTATCTCCATCTGGTCCACAAGCAAAAAACAGATAATGAGTGCCGATCGGTGCATTCGCACAGCCTCGATCTTCATATCCGTAAAACAAACCATTCCCAAAAGGATCTTGCGGAATAGCCGATATGTAAGCAACCGGTGTCGTCAAGCGGGCATAAATTTGCCCGTTGAAAAAATTATTTCCCAACGCGCCCTGAGTATCAACGTTGGCGTCTTGCGGAGTCAACCCAAAAAAGTGAACCCCTTCCTCGAATTCGCAATGCTCGGCTTGCCCCACATCGTTGCCGTCGATCAGCCATTTTCCGGTGTCCATATGGCGAATCACAGCCTGATCATCCAACATGCGTACATCCGCCTTGGTGCGGGATATCTTGGCGCGAACTTGGGCATTGAGAAAGTTCGGAACGGCAATCGCGGCTAGGATGCCGATAATCGCGACGACGATGAGCAACTCAATCAAGGTAAATGCGAATTTGTTTCTGTTCATATATGCCTCCCATAAATACTCTGGAATTATCATACATCCATTTCTATAATTGAATCAATAGTTCTTTATCCGGTTCTTCAACTTGAATCAGAATCTGATTCGTTATAAAAAGTAGTTGCTCGGTTGCAACGGAATTTGATTCCAATCACCGGACAATCTAATTGAATCGGAGCTGATTATGGATCGGCGGCATTTTATCAGTACTTTGGGTGCAACTCTTGCTGGAACGGGAATAATCCATTCGTCCTTCGGTAAAGAAAAGAAAAAAACGATTCTCCCCCACCGAATGTTGGGAAAAACCGGTGTAGAAGTCAGTGCTTTGATCCTCGGCGGGGTTGCAGGAATGAAACAACCTCCTTCCGATGAATTGATTCCTGCAGAACTTGCAAACGCGGCACTCGACGCAGGGATCAATTATTTCGATACCGCCCCAGCTTACAACAAAGGCCAATCGGAAAAGAATTATGGAGAAGTGCTGGCACAACGCAGGAATGAAGTGTTTCTTGCTACAAAGACCGGTCAACGGAGTTATGACGGGGCCATGCGGGATGTAGAAGAAAGTCTGCAACGGTTGCGGACCGATCATGTCGATTTGCTTCAGGTTCACGGTGCTCGAAAGGATGAAGATGTAGAAGCATGGGGTAAGCCTGATGGAGTACTAAAGGCTTTCGAAAAACTGCGGGATCAAAAAGTGATCCGTTTTATCGGCGTCACCGGACATGAGAGCGCTGAGACCATGCGGAAAGCCATTGAACTCTATGAATTCGATACGATTCTTACGACGTTCAATCCTACTGAAAAACGCCGATTGTATCAAACATTGGTTTTACCTGTTGCCAAAAAGAAAAATATGGGAATTCTTGCCATGAAAGTTATGGGGGGAGGACTTGGTTCGTTGGCGAGAGGAAATCCACTTAAAAATGACGGTGTCTGGTATCATGATGAAGCGGCGAAACAAGCGGGAGCCGGAGCACTGATTCGATATGTCCTCGGATTACCGATTTCGGCGGCAGTCGTGGGGATGAGTTCGTTGGAACAGTTGAGAGTGAATATCCAAGCAGTGAAGGATGCTGTACCTTTAGGGAAAAAAGAACGGCGCGATTTGGAGGCGCAAATGTCTTCCTGATCATTCACCATTGATATGCATTAAGTGGATCGTGAATTCTCTTTCTCCTCTCTGAATTGCTCTCTCAAAAAAGGTTGAATAAGCATACGGTCCAACCAGAGTTCCCGCTCGGTTCGGAATTGATCGATTCCAATGGTCATCCCTTGATGTCCGGCGGAAGGTTGTGAGCGATACGTGCCGAGCAGGCGGTCCCACCAAGGAAGATTGAAACCAAAATTGCTGTCGGTTTCTTCTTTGATAATGGAGTGATGAACGCGATGCATATCCGGCGTTACAACAAACAAACGCAATAGTCCATCCAATTTGCCAGGAATATGAACGTTGCCATGATTGAACATCGAGGTAGCGTTAAGCAGCACTTCAAAAGTCAATAAGGCTAACGGTGGGGTACCGAGAGCCGCAACGGCTCCCATTTTGATTGCCATCGATAAAAGAATCTCGACAGGATGAAAGCGAATACCGGTAGTCGTATCAAAATCCAGGTCGGCATGATGCATTCGGTGTAAACGCCACAAAACCGGAACCGCATGAAAAAGGACATGTTGAAGGTAGATGATCAAATCGAGTAAAACGACAGAAAGTATGAATGTGACAGAATACGTCCAGTTCAGAACATTGAACAATCCCCATCCCTCTTGTTCCGCATGAATGGCGACACCCATTGCGGCAATGAAAAAAACGGCTCGCAGCAAAAGAGTATTGATGACGACAATCGTTACATTATTCAACCATCGAATTCCCCGTTTGACGGTCAGTTTGCGTTTCGGCGTCATGAATTCCCAGAACACCATGAGCAAAAGAACAGACACGAAAAAAGCCAATCGGATCGAGGCTTCATATGGGAAACTATCTTGACTCATCTTGAATTCTTATCAAAACTTATTATCCCCATCAAACAAATTCCCAATTCCTCCAAGCACAGAACCTTCCCCTCGGCTACCTCCACGCTGTGGAGCCGCTGCAAGCATCCGGCCCGCTAATCGGGAGAAGGGAAGGGATTGCATCCAAACTCGTCCCGGACCGCGCAAAGAGGCAAAGAACAGACCTTCCCCGCCGAAGAGCGCACTTTTGATCCCCCCAACTTGCTGGATTTCAAAATCGACTTGCGGTTCCATCGCAACCAGGCAACCGGTATCGACATGCAGCTCCTCACCGGGATTTAGGACGCGTTCAACGACCGTGCCCCCCACGTGAAGGAAAACAACACCGTCACCTTCCAGTTTTTGCATAATAAATCCTTCGCCGCCGAACAGACCGGTCAAAATTCGCTTTTGAAAGAATATACCGATCGATACCCCTCTGGCAGCGCAAAGAAAACTGTCTTTTTGGCAGATCAAAGTCCCGCCGAGATTGCTCAAAGTAACGGGGATGATATTGCCGGGATAGGGAGCGCCAAACGCGACATGAGCCTTTCCTCTTCCCGTATGAGTGAAAACAGTGATAAACAAGCTCTCACCGGTAAGTAGCCGCTTGCCGGCTCCGAGTAAGGAACCTAAAATCCCCCCGCCTTGTGATTTCGAGCCGTCCCCGAACATGGTCTCCATTTGAATGGATGATTCCTTATACATCATCGCGCCGGCTTCCGCGACAGCGCTTTCACCCGGATCGAGTTCGACTTCCACGAACTGCATTTCTTTTCCCATGATTTTGAAATCGATCTCATCGGAAACGCGGGTTGAAACCGGAGGTGGAGCGATACTCGGTCCGGCTTTGGGATTAAGTTCATCGACTTGGGCAATCGGAACCCATTCGGGATATCCTTCTTTCCAGGCATATCCATTCGAATTGGCCTTGGCTTGCGCTACTGCTTCCTCGCGGTCCATTGGTCCTAGTTGTTTGCCGTCGTAGTGGAGATACCATTGATTCATAGTTGATTACTCCCAGTTCATTTCCAGATCACGCATCATCTGCCAGTCGAGTTCCGGCTCGCGTCCGGCGGTGGTCAGATAATTCCCGATCATCATGCTATCGGCCCCGGCGAAAAAGATCATGCTTTGCATATCGCGCAGATTTTTTTCCCGCCCGCCGCAAATTTTAATTTCCTGTTGAGGAAGGATGAAGCGATAAAGTGCGATTGTCATCAATATCTCGATGGGGGGCATCGGTTTCAAGTTGTCCAGTGGGGTACCCGGAATCGGATAGAGAAAATTCATCGGAATGGTTTCGGGATTGGCATCGCGAAGGGTGAACGCCATATCGATGCGGTCTTCGACGGTTTCGCCCATACCGAATATACCTCCGGCACAGAGTTTTAAACCACTGTCTTTGATGTTTCGTAACGTTTCAAGCCGGTCTTGAAATGTATGAGTAGTGCAGATATTGGAAAAATGGCGTTCCGAAGTTTCGAGGTTATGGTGAATCTGGGTCATTCCACAATCGCGAAGATATTCCGCTTGTTCTTTCGTGACGCAGCCGAGTGAACCATGCACTTCGATATCTACTTCCGCGAGAATGTGTTTTACAAGTTCCCCGATGGATTCCAGTTCTTTCCGGTTCTTGATTCCAAGTCCACTGATCACGATCCCAAACGATTCCGCACCGTCTCGATGGGCTACCCGTGCCGCTTCGACAACGGCTTCCGGCTCCATGAGCGGATAAACGGGTGACTCGGTTTTGAAATGAGCGGATTGCGAGCAAAACGAACAGTCTTCACTGCAAGCCCCGGATTTGGCGTTGACGATAGAACAAAGAGAAATTTTCTCCCCACGAAAATGTTTCCGGATTTTCGCTGCGTAATGGAAAAGAAGCAACGCATCGTCTTTCGGAATCGTGGCGATTTCTAACGCTTTCTGTTTGTTGATTTGATAATTGTGCTGTATGATCTGAGTTGTTAGATTTTCTAAATAATGTACATCGACAGTTTTTGATTCGTTGTTTATACTCGAAATATCATAAAGAACCATTCAAATCCTTCTCCAATCCGATGCTTTCTTTTGAAATTCTAATGAAGTAAATTGATCGCGATAATCTTCTAGCGCTCCAACCCAATCAAGTTTGAGTTTTGTATTCTTTTTTTTAGAACATTTTTTTTCCAGCAAGAACTCGACAAAATCTTGTACTTCTTCTTCAAGTTGAGGAGGTAACTGATCGATTAATTCTTTCAGTACGGTCATGTTTGTGTCCTTCTATGAAACTCCATTTAACTCTTCTCATAAACAGCACTTACAACGGTTGTAATCCCACCTCTGGCGTTGAAATCCCCTTCGACTTTCATCCAAATCGGTTCGCAGGATTCCACCAAATCGTCCAGAATCCGGTTCGTTGCCATTTCGTAAAAGATACCTTCGTTACGATAAGAGAAGAAATAAAATTTCAACGATTTCAATTCCAGGCATTTTTGATCCGGAATATATTCGACGCGAATCGTACCGAAATCGGGATTGCCGGTTTTTGGACAAACCGAAGTGAATTCGGGACAGGTAATTGAAATTTTATACCGCCTTCCAGGATAGGCGTTCTCGAATGTTTCGACTTTGCTCATAGTTCAACCTTTATTTCATTTTTTCGATATCCGGCAGATTGGCCGAACGGGCGGCACGATCCGGCAGTTTGGGGAAATTCTTGTTGATCCCGATCTGGTACCAAAAGGCGGTACTGCACCAGTCATCGGAGCGTTCATACAAACCGTTTCTCCAGCCGATCTGTTGGACGGTCAATTTGTTCAATGATGGAAAACGGATCGGATCCGTAAGATGCCAGCGATAGAGAGACACGTAGGTCGTATCATCGTCCACTTTTTGATTTAGTGTACATCCGTGATAGTCGTTTTGATAAGTGCCGAGTCCCCAGGCAGAACAGAAATAGTCTTCCGTGCCTGTCCCGCAAATTGTGGGAAATTCCTTGTCGTCCTCGATATAAAATTTGAACTCACCCTCACCCCACCAGTTTGGTCCAAGTGTCCGCACGCCTATCATTGTGCCGATGTATACCCCAGGAGCGTCGATTTGATCCACAATGACATAATCGTCTTTTTTCACCGTCGGGTTCTGCCGCCGCCATTGGGCATGGAAGCGTCCCGTGTTTTCGGGCAGTGACTTATGAAGATCAAAGTCGATTTGGAAAAAAACGTTGGGAATTGTGCTTTCACTGTCGTTTTCCAAGGTGATTTTCGCATGAGTGGCGAACGGCATGGGGATATAGGTATTCAGGCCGCGTCCTTCGGTCACGCAGGAAAGCGAAGAAGCCATCGATTTGTTCACCCCGTGCGCCTGTCCGAAGAAATCCAATAACGGCACTTCGACGCTGGGAGTCTCGGAACCGTCCCAATACATGCGCAAAATCGCATTGCGATAGTGATCCTGATTAGGGCGGACGGTCAACCAAATGTGCCGGATGACTCCGCAGCCTTCAAAATCCATCAATGCAAACGTCTCCCCCGGTTCCAAATCGGTGTAACAAGGAGATCCCTTGCGCCCCCCTCGCGTCTTACCGCCCTCTCCCGGCAATCCTTCCGGATTCTCCATCGTGATCGCCCGGCTTTCGATATCGTTGATCAACGGAAGCGAACCGGCGCTGCCAATCGAAGGAAACAAATCTTGCCCGGCAACAATCGGTGAAACAGCCAGTAAAATCAATCCTGCTAGAAAACAATACCTTTTCATAATAATATTCCTTTCTCACTGGGAGCGCGGGCATCCCTGCCCGCATTTTATAAGCACAAAATAACCTACTCGCACCAGGCGAGCAAGATACCCGCCCACAGGCTATCGTACATATCAATAAATAAAAAGTATCTTCATTCAATATACTATTTAATGATTAGATATATCGAATCTGATTATGTATCTCGTCAGCAGTTACATGGTTAAGTATGCGCAAGAGCCGTTGGACAATTTTGTATGGAGGATGGCGTACAGCCAGGATGATACCGTAATGTGTTTTTCCTGCATTGACATAATCTCGTGCAAGGATTTCAAAGTCGTGCCGGTTATGAGTCATAAATGTTTTACGTCTACTTACGGCAAAAGCCAATTGTTCTTCATCACTTTTGGCAAGTTGACTTTCATCACGGGCTGTGCTTACTGAAAACCCGCGTGCACGCAATAAATCCGCTATCCCTACATGGACATCCTCATCAAGATAGAGTTCAATAAAAAGACGGTTCACAAATTCCTCACCGATGGATCTATCATTTCTTCTGGAATATGATTGCGTTGTATATATTCATTGATTTCTTCTTGATGCTCACTGAAATAACTTAATGCATCAAAAACTTGTGCCAATGTCAGGTGAGGTAACAGGCTGGGAATTTCTTCCGGCAAGACACCCTGACGCCATGTTTCCACAATCGCTCTTACGGGTGTACGTGTACCTTTTATGATGGGTTCTCCACTCAGGATCGCGTCATTTCTTATAATATACCGATTGTCCGTTGTCTGAACCATTGCTTAAACTCATTTCTAGGATTCTACAGAATCTTTCATCTTCAATTAGGACATTTCTCCAGACAAAAAAACCATCTGGAAAAGAGCATGCTTATTATTGCTTCATTACCTGATATCTATTTTATCATCAACTTCCCGATTGTGAGAACTGGTGGCCTTCTGAATCACGAAAACCACGAAATCACACGAAATGACTCCCAACCTCATTTCGCATATAACCATCACTTACATCCTCCCCATGCGGGCAAGATGCCCGCGCTCCGACCCACTGGGAGCGCGGCCATCCCTGGCCGCACATATGTCGCACAAAGTTCTTTTCTTACACCACCAGGGCGGGCAAGATGCCCGCGCTCCGACCCACTGGGAGCGCGGCCATCCTTGGCCGCACATATGTCGTACAAAGTTCTTTTCTTACACCACCCGGGCGGGCAAGATGCCCGCGCTCCGACCCACTGGGAGCGCGGCCATCCTTGGCCGCACATATGTCGTACAAAGTTCTTTTCTTACACCACCCGGGCGGGCAAGATGCCCGCGCTCCGACCATCACTCTTGTGAAGATACCCCATTCCCGATATCGTTGCTATTAGAAATCAACAATTATAAGGATCATTTCATGAAAACAATCCTCGGTGTCGTTGGAAGTCCACGCCGAAATGGGAATACCCATATACTGGTTTCAAAGTTACTCGAGGGTGCACAAACAAAAGGGGCAGCAACGGAAACGCTTTCCCTCGATCAATTGCAGATTCGGGAATGCGATGGATGCCATGCTTGTTGGAAGGGTACGAAATGCGCCAAAAACGACGATATGATCGATGTGTATCCGAAAATTACCGAAGCCGATGTGATTATCTTTGGAACACCTGTCTATTGGTATGGTCCGACGGCTCTCATGAAAGCGTTCATCGACCGCTTTGTGTATTTCAATTGCCCCGAAAATCGGTCGAAAATCCGAAACAAAAAAGCAGTAGTTGTCGTTCCTTTTGAGGAAGATAAGCCGGGAACGGCCTCTCTGCTCATTGCATTTTTCGAAAAATGCTTTCAGTACTTGGAAGTGAATTTAATTGAAACGATCATTGTCCCCGGTGTCACTGTAAGAGGAGAAGTGGTGAAGAAAGTACGGCAGATAGAAGAATGTGTTGAACTGGGGAAGAGAATATGTTTATAAATCAAAAAAATAAGCGAACGATCCGGAAATTTTGTCTTTTTTTAGAAATCCTCTGTTTTTCCTTAATTATTCTTTTTTGTTTTGGTGCTTGGTACACGACGCCTCAAAAAATTTTTTCTCTCCGTCAAGCATTGGATCAACCGGATCATAAGTTATTGAATTCCGTTTGTGAGAGTGAAACGCTCGAATTTGTCGATATCCAATTGCCTCCGGATTTCGCTGGGCAATATTCGTCTTCCGACCTTGCAGCGTTACGATTATACAAAACGGCAACTCCTGTGCTGCAAGCGAACCAACTCAAGTTCGATTTACATGAAATCACACAACGGGCGCGGTTGAACACAGATGAATCCCATGGATTTTTTTTCTATGTCACGGGATTGAATCAGCGTGACAGCGTCTACCGTGCGAATATTTTTACCCCCGCACGGCGAACACCGTATACGAAAATCAGTCCCCGTATTCCGGCCGGAGGGATGATCTGGCGCGATTGTTTTTCTTATCTGGAGGCTATTCCGGAAAGGACAGAGATCGTATTTGATGCTTTCGTTCCCGAATCGAAAGGATTTATTTGCGATATCGCTATTTTTTCCGCCCCCGGACTTCCATTCTGGTCGCATGAACAATGAAAACGTCCCGCTACGAAATATATATAGTGATCTTCTTATTCCTAGCCATTACGGTCATTCTAATCCTGCGTTTTCTGAATATCGATCATAGCCAAACGCCGGAATGGGGATATGTGAACGCTGGTTCGATCAATCCGTATTATGGAGTGCCGCGTCCGTTCGGCTATCGGTTGTTCATGCCCGTCTTGCTCAATTTCCTCGGGATTGTTCCCAAACCCGGAGAACCGTGGGTTCCCATTCCTGCCGCAATTCTTCTGTGTTTCACATTTTTTGTTTTTCTAAAAAAACATGGTTTTTCAACCAACATCTCGGTAATGGGAACTTTATTTCTATCCCTTAGCGGAGGCATCACCGATCTCTTGAGGGACTTTCCAATAAACAATACGGATACAAGTTCTCATATCCTGATCTTGCTGGCAGCAATGGCGGTGATCCAAAATAATGACTCGCTTTTCTCTCTGGCAGTTATGCTGGGGGTTTTCAATCGCGAATGGGCGCTGGTTCTGATTCCTTGCTGGTATTTATATTATTATGGATTAAAAATAAGTGGATATGCAGTCGGCAGATTGATTCGGATTGCTCTTCCTTCTTTGCTTGTTTATATAATGGTTCGTGTTGTTTATTTTCCGAATACTGCTCTTGGGGGGCTCGGCGATGAACTGAGCGCAATCATGCCTGTATCGGAAACTACTACTCTATATTACTATCTTTCGGAATTTCAAAAGATTGACTGTTCAATATTTGTCGATCGGCTGTTTTCTCCTCAGTTCTATGAATTCGGACTGATTGGATTGGTGCCTTATGCCTTGCATGTGTTCCCAAACGTCCCAAGACGTTGGCAGCGAGTCTGTATCTTTTATAGTTTCCTATGTATCATTCAATTGACATTTGCGGCAGATGTATGGCGGCTGGCCTTTTACTTGTTCCCAATCATTCTTACATTATTCATTTTGTGGATACGTCAACTGGAATCTTGGTTCGATCCTCGCACACAGTTCTTGATCGGTGGCAGCGCGATACTTGTCTATCTTATCGGTGGCGACTCGATTGGGTCATTTGTTGTCGCAGCGGTTCTTTGTTTCGGGATTGAATGGTATCGTAATTCACGGACAAAGTTCACACCATAATTTTACTTGTTTAATAATGAATCATTCTACCCAAATTGAACAGCATCTTAAAAAAGAATTGAATCAACCGCAATTCGAAGCGGTGACTTATACCGACGGTCCATTGCTGGTGCTAGCAGGTGCTGGAAGCGGCAAGACACGCGTAATCACCTATCGAATCGCCTATCTGGTTGAAGCATTGCGATTGGCTCCCTGGAATGTACTGGCCATGACGTTTACGAATAAAGCCGCGGGAGAAATGAAAGAGCGTGTGGATCGATTATTAGGCAAATCTCTGCGGGGTTTGTGGTTGGGCACCTTCCATTCACTTTGCGCTCGAATCCTGCGTTACGAAGGAAAACAGATCGGGATCGATCCAAACTTCACGATTTACGACTCCACAGACCAAGGCGCGGCGATCAAACGGGCGATGGGGCTCTGTGATATTTCTCAAAAAACGCTAAAGCCCGCTCTGGTTTCCTCCCTGATTTCCAAAGCCAAAAACCGCTTTGAATGGCCGGAACAATTTGAGGAAAACATTCGGGATCAATACGATTACCATGTTGCCCGCATTTATAAGGTGTATTATAAAATCTTGCGGGATAACAATGCGTTGGATTTCGATGATCTGCTTATTGAAGCCGTGAGGCTTATGCTGCACAAACCAGAAGTCTGTGAAACCTATCAGAAGCGATTTCAGCACATTCTTGTCGATGAGTATCAAGATACCAACTATCCACAATATCTTCTTTTGCGCGAATTGGCCAAAGGGCATAACAACATTTGCGCGGTGGGGGATGACGATCAGTCTATCTACCGCTGGCGCGGCGCGACATTGCGCAATATACTGGAATTTGAAAGGGATTTTCCAGGAGTCAAAATCGTTCGGTTGGAACAAAATTATCGCTCAACCAAAAATATCTTATCCGCCGCCGGCAAACTTGTCCTTAAAAATAAAGGTAGGCATAAAAAAACGCTATGGACCGAGAAGGAAGAAGGCGAAAAACTCGGGATCGTGCAACTCCCGGATGAAATATCGGAAGCCATGTGGGTCATCGGAGAAGCCAGCCGGCTTCATGAGGAGCAAAAAACCCCATACGGTCATATCGCTGTGTTTTATCGAACCAACTCCCAGTCCCGTGTTTTCGAAGAAGAATGTATCAAACGTGGTATCCCCTATCACTTGATTGGCAATATCGCATTTTATGAACGGAAAGAGATCAAAGACGTTCTTGCATACTGCCGTTTGATGGTCAATCCGGCCGATACCGTTTCATTTCAACGGATTGTCAACGTGCCGCGCCGAAAATTAGGTTCGAAATCCGTCCAGCAATTGTTCGAATACGCCGCCTTGATGAAATCCCCGATTTTGAAGGCGGCCAAAGCCATTCGCAATGAGCAGCAAGAAGCGTCAATCAACCGAACTGCTCGGGATCAGTTTGCCCGCTTCGCCAGCATGTTTGAGCATTGGCATTCGAAGTCAAAAGAGTATTCACTCTCTCAACTTGTAGAAACGATTGTCCAGGAGTCCGGCTACAAGCAAATGCTGGAAGAAGATAATGATCCACAATCCCAAGCCCGATTGGATAATATCAATGAATTCATCTCCGCCGCCGATCAATTCGAGGAGGATTATGAAGCGGATGTAACGACTCCAATCGATGCAGTCGTGAAATTAGAGGCATTTCTAGAAAAAGTGGCCTTGATCTCACAAATCGATCAACTCGATGAAAACACGGATGCGTTGATTCTGATGACGCTGCATGGCGCAAAAGGGCTGGAATTTCCCTATGTTTTTCTCTCGGGTATGGAAGAAGGATTGTTTCCTCATTTCAAATCACTTGACTCGGCCGAGGCATTAGAAGAGGAAAGGCGTCTCTGTTATGTCGGAATCACCCGCGGCCAGAATAGAGTGTATCTGACTCATGCTGATTCCCGGCGTCTATACGGCAAGCAGGAATGGACAAGACCAAGCCGCTTCCTGCGCGAAATTCCTGCAAAATTCGTAGAAAAAATTTCCTGGAGCGTATTGGGACCATCTGTTGAAAAGACATTCAAAAAGGAGGAATGTCCGCAAAAATTTGATTTAGAAGATTTAATGCCCGGTGATATGGTAAATCACCGTTCCTTCGGTTTCGGGGTAGTCATCGAGGTGGAAGGGGAAGGAGGAAAAGCGCGGATTACCGTGGATTTCCAAAACTTTGGGAAGAAGACTCTCATTCAAGAGTTTGCAAGGTTGACAAAGGTATAATTTTTTTCGGGCTGCTTATGTCATCGATAAGTTTTTCCTCTTGTTCTTATCCCTCCCAATACCCAGCAACTCTTCTATAATCTTGACAGACAAGCAAAGAGAAATGTCAATTCTTAATAATACTATACTTAACAGAAAGAGGTTTTTTCATGAGTTATCCCGTTATGCTCCAACATGAAAAAGCTGGAAAACAACATCTTAAAGAGGGCCATTACTCCGATGCCGGTCACTCTTTTCAAGCAGCCCTTCGAGAAACGGAAAAATATAAGGAACCCAATGCCTACCGGGCGCAACAAGTCAAGAATCTAGGTGTATTTTATTTGGGACTTTGTGATTATGAAAAAGCGGAGCCGCTTTTCAAACAATCGTTGGCGATGGAACGCAACCTGCTTGGAAACGATAATCTTGAAATTTGTAAAAGTCTCAATCACATCGGTCTGTTATACCAATTAAAGGAAGATTTTCCCCATGCGGAAAGCGTCTATCAGCAAGCCGTTAACACAATCGAACATACACCTTTTAAAAAATGGCCGGAAATCGATACCAAATTGCATTATTTGAGTGTGCATTTGCTTGCTATCGTAAATTGCAATGTAGGGAAACAGGAGGAAGCGCGACGGCTCTGTGAAAAAGCGGCCCGAGAAATTGAACAAATCGATACGAAAGACCGGGAAACGTTCCTGAAACTTCACCATGTCGCTTCGCGATACCTTGATATCGAGCAACATCCGGAGGCGAAAGAAGAGTATCGATTATTATTGCAAGGTTTTGCGGAAAATCTTCAACTCACATTTTTAGGAACGATCATCAAAGGGGATAAACCGTCTCTCATCGATCAAAAACCCGAAACAGATATCCAGAAATCCATCCATGAATTGATCGCCGAATACGAGGAAGTATGGCGTCCCGCAAAAATTTTTCATGAACCTGCTTCGAGGGAACTCGACTCGACACTTTCTTCATCCACGAAAGAAGAATCTCCCCATGTCCAAGTGGAACCTTCAAAACAAGAAGATGATCCATGGCGTCCTTGACGCTTGAACTCTATCGCGGAAATAGCGCGAAAACGGGAAATGTGCTATACTATTTCGATTAATATTCTGAGATGCGATTTGAAAAGAGTATCCGAATCAAGGGAGAACCATCCATGAACCAGAAGGACATCGATATACCTTCCCCGGAAATTCTCGTTGCCGAAAGCGAAGAGGACCGTCAGGGAATCTTCCGCCTTCGCTACAAAATTTTTGAAGAAGAAATGGGGATCAATTCCGAATTTGCGAATCATCGTGAAAAGATATTGAAAGATCCACTTGACGATTCGGCGGTTCATTTGTTTCAAAAAACTCATTACGGGGTAGTCGCGTCGATTCGAATCAATCTGGGGAAAAACGCGCCGATTCCCGATGAGATGAAGCAGGAATATGCGCTAAAGCGTTTCTTCACTTCGTATCCGATTGAAACATTGAGTTTTACCTCGAAGCTGGTCATCGCACCGGAATGGAGGGGCGATCATCTTCTTTCCTATTTGCTCCGTGCAGCGTATGAATTTCTACGAGATCAAAATATTCAGTTCGATTTCACCCGTTGCGTTCCATCGTTACTGCATTTGTACGAATATTTAGGGTATCGGCGGTATAAAGAAAATTTCATGGATTTCGATGAAGGATATTCCATCCCCTTGGTGCTCGTCCTGGAAGACCTCGCCCATTTGCGAACCGTGCGGTCGCCGTTTTGCGATTTATGTGAAAAGAGAGAAAACAATCCGGAAAGCGCGGAGTGGTTCAACTATGAATTTCCAAATTATTTGGGATTTGTCAACAAGCGAATCATGGAACTCGAAGATTATTGGAAATTCTTGGGAGAACGTCTATACAGTTATGTTTCCGTCCCCTTGATGCGGGATCTTTCTTCGGAAGAATTGAAATCCTTTTTAACCGCCGGAACTGTTCTACAATGCAGCGCAGGAGATACGATTATCCGCCAAGGCGATGTCGGCAATGAGATGTATGTGATCCTCTCGGGAAACGTCGAAGTCCGCTCGCATTTGGAAAACAAAGTCGTTTCGCTGCGAACCATGGGGAAGGGAGACATTTTCGGTGAAATGGCCCTGTTCAGCGAACAAAAACGATCCGCCGATGTCGTTGCATTGACCGATCTGGAAATTTTAGTATTGACCCAACCGTTCATTCGTCAAATCATGAATGACATGCCCACCATTGCAACCAAAGTATTATACAATTTATCCCTGATCCTTTGTGAACGATTGCGCAGTACGACACAAAATTGGATTCAATCGGTTAAAGAACAAAACCAAGAAATGGAACCATAACCAATCCCATGGTAGAAGAATTATACAACCAAACAGTTATAATGCGCGACCCGCTATTATACTGTTTGGAATCCGTCGATCTACCTGCATCACGGATGTCATGCTGCCCGTGGATTGCGAACTGCACGCCCGATATGAAAAAGATTTATTAGAAGGAGTCACCGTCCTTGAAGGCAAAGCCTTCTCTAAATACGATTCTGATTGGTCCAACCAAGCCTATGACGAACCGGCAAAAAGTCGAGAGGAAAAAAAATGCAGAAATTTGTAAAAA
>CAYPPG010000098.1:0-19738 GCA_964412555.1 uncultured bacterium | reverse complement strand
TGAATCCTGCAAATTTGAAGAAGGCCGGCTAAAATGAACTTCTAACTGTCGAGTACAATAGAAGATGCGAAAATATTCATTCTCTTAAGAAGTGAGTCAAGGGGTAGAATGAGAATCAAATTTCATGAGATTCCTTTGGATGAGCGGATTCGGCTGGTTGAGGATTTGTGGGACAGTATTGCCGTGGAACAAGAGGCGCTTTCCCTCACTGATGAACAGAAGGCTGAACTTGACCGGCGATTGGATGCGTATGAAGTGGATAGGAATCCTGGGCGTCCAGCAGCTGAAGTCATTGAAGAGATTCGGCGAAAGATATGAGTCTTTCAATTTATCTTCGGAAAGATGCGGAACAGGATTTGTTGGAGGCAGCGGATTGGTACGAAAACCAACAGAATGGTCTGGGACATCGATTTCTTGATGAAGTTCTGGCCGTATTCGCAACAGTTGCAGAATCACCGCTTCAATATCCGCTTGTGCATCGAAAAACACGACGGGCATTACTGCAACGGTTTCCATTTGGCGTGTATTACAGGATCGAGGAAGATATCATCGTTGTAATTGCAGTAATCCATGGCAGCCGTGATCCACAGCGGTGGAAAGAGCGTTGAATTTTGTATATATCGCATTGATGAGTCAAAAAAGTGTGAGCTATTCTATGGAACTAATGGGCCGTAGGTGTTTTTTACGCGCTTGGATCTTTTGAAATAACTCCACCAGATTGCGAAAAATGAGATTTCGCGTAAAATAGCGCGGAGGTTGTCGATCAAGATATTGGTGAATTGTTGTTTGGGTAGGTCGATCAAGAGAAGGAGTGGGAATGCTTCCAGGGCAATAAATAAACAAAGGCGAAATAGAAGATAATTGCGTGCGAGTTGCGGGGCGGTTTGGTCGCCTCCCCAGATCATGAGACCGACGATGAATCCGTAGATCATGATAATGCATAGGCCGATCATTTCTAATGCGATGGTGGTTTTCAATGTTGAATCCATATTGTACGTGTAATTGAGGATCACCCAGATTTGTGCAAAAACAACCAGTGGGCCGAGGATCACGAGTAGGATACAGAAAAAGAGCAGCCATCCGCCGACGCCTTTGGGACCGGTTTCGGTTTGGTCGCCATTGTCCGCTGAGGCGGGTATGATGACGCCATCGATTTGTTTCAACGGAATCCAATTGTTGAGACCTTCCGTCCAGGCGGGTTCATCGCCGTTGAATTCACCGTTTATTAATTTGGTATTGATTTCTTTGAGGGTGAGTTCTTGTTGGTGGTGGGATTTGGGTTTGATGTGGATGCGCATGGGTTTTGTACCTATTGTTTGGATTTTTATTGCCAATAAGTGGTAATTTGTTTTTGATGAATCAGAAAATCGCGATCTATCCTACGGAACTAGATGGAAAACATTTCCTTGATTCACTTGATTCATTTTCAGTAGTTTCCAACCCCAACGGGGTGAAAGAAGAAAGCCAGCGGGCATCGCCCCTGGTTACTGTCGCGCAGGTTAAGCAACTCCCGGAAGAGCAACAGGATGCGATAGCCACGCTTATTCTGGAGGAAATAGAGGATGAAGCGCGCTGGGATGCTGCTTTTGCTCTCATGACGTACTGGCACAACTTGCTGCAGAAGCAGAGGAGGAAGATCGTAAAGGACTGACAAAAGAGCTTGATCCAGATAGGCTATGAGATCCCGGACCACAGCACAGTTTCGTCGTCAGTTGAGCTAGTTGCCGAAAGAGGTACAGCGACGGGCAAAGAACGCCTATCAGCAGTTCAGGAGCGATCCGTGGCACAGGAGCTTGCTTTTCAAGCAAGTGCATCCCCACTAGCCGCTTTACTCGGTACGCATCACGAAAGGCTACCGCGCAATAGGCAAGCGAGATGAGAGGGGAGTGTTGTGGTTCTGGATTGGCTCACATGCGGACTACGATGAACTGCTTAAGCGACGGTGAAAAATGGCATAACCACCGGTTCCAGCGGACTGCATGCTGCTGCCGCTGAGCCGGACCGTTCGCCCTAAAAATCGACTTGACATAATGCTCTCCAAAGTGTACATTTCCATGTACACTTTGGAGAGCATTATGAAAACAATCAATTTCACTGATTTTAGAAAAAAAGCATCCAGCTTTATTACTGAAGTGGAGCATGGCGAAACGATAATCCTTGTGAGGCGTGGAAAGCCAATAGCGGAGGTTGTTCCATTTACTGACCGGCGTACACGAACGCCCTCTTGGAAAGAGCCAAGTATTCATTTGCAGATTAGCGGCGGAGATTTATCATTGGCTATTATGGAGGAGCGTGAGGCAGAATCGTGAAGCTTTTTTGTGATTCATCCGCTCTTGCCAAAAGATATGTATATGAGCAAGGTTCTGAAAGTATGAACTCTCTTTTGCAGAATGCGTCTCAGTTAGCATTGTGTACAATTTTGGTGCCTGAAATAATTTCTGGGCTAAATCGGAGACGGAGAGAGAAAATTTTATCGTCTCGCGAATATCGCACGATTAAGAGACAGTTGCTGGAAGATGTCCGTGACGCAATCGTTCTTCAAATTACCCCGGCGGTCATTTCCCGTTCCGTACAGCTATTGGAGACGAATAACGTAAGGGCAATGGATGCTTTGCATGTCGCCTGCGCCCTTGAATGGAAGGCCGAAATTTTTGCAACTTCTGATAAAAGGCAGTTATTTGCAGCTCAGAACGCTGGACTTCTGACTGAATACATAGGCTAACAAAACAGTTGATTGGCGGCAAACCAGATCGACTTCCTCCTGCCAACCCTCATGGTCCTGGAAGATCAAGGGTCCCTCGTCAGGTCCCGCATATTCAGCGATCCATTCAAGGGTGGTCTTGTCTTCTTCCTCCGAAACCGCTTTTTCAAGCAGATAGCCACCGAGTGCATGAAGGGCATTGGAATACCGGTTTCTTGTTGTTTTTGATTTGTTCTTCAATCCCACTTCATCCCAAAATTTGGTGAAGAAATCCAGTAGTTCCCTGGATACGGTTTTCTCACGTGAAGGGGAGTTGCCGATGTGCCAGTCATTGATCCATTGTTTGTTTGGTTTCATAATCTTGTTGTTTTATAAGGATTACAGGAAATCACAATTTTCTATTTTATCACTTTTTCCATGATCCCCCCAATACATTTGATTTGACTCTACTCCAAGATGATATGATAATAGAAAAACGAACAAGGATCATGTGAAAAAGAGATAAGGAGAAAGCGCTCATGTGTAAAAGCCGGAATGGTTTTACTCTGATCGAATTGCTGATTGTTGTCGCCATCATCGGGATTTTGGCGGCCGTCGCTGTACCGAACTTTCTGAATGCGCAAACACGGGCGACGGTGACCCGTTCCATGGCGGATATTCGTTCTTTGGTCAGTGCAATCAACATGTACCGTATCGATATGAACAGTGTACCGTTTCGCCCGCCGGGGTGGCCCTGTGGATTGTGCGATGCCGCAGATTTGACTGCAACCTACAACTTGTCACCCGTTACAACACCGGTTCCGTATATTGTCACCCTTCCTTATGATCCGTTTATCGATATCCCCATGATTGGACACATGAATCAGGACCGGGGGGATTCGTTGGAACGAGGGTGGTATCTGTATGTCGGCAGCAAGGCGGGCCGTCCGCCGGACGGCACGTTTGGTTGGTATCATGTGTGGGGCTGGGGACCGGACCGTACGCGGCAGGGATATCCCACACGGCCGTATGCTCCCAGCAATGGTTTGATTTCACAGGGGGATATTGTCGGTTGTGAAAAATATGGATTCTTGACGGTCGATCTTTCTCCGGATAGTACGGATCGGGAAACTCATGTGATTGAGAATTGATTTCCGGATTTAATTTTGATTCAAGCCGATTCTTTAGATTTGATATTCCTGCAACGATTTTGCTTTTTTAGCAACATCGACAATATCATCAAGAGCTGCAATGATCTCCGAATCGATTTCTTCTCTCGGGACATGAGAGGCAAGATCATGATAATCTTTTTTCCCCATCAAATTGGGTAGTTGCAATTTCTTGAAAAAGGATTTGAAAAGAGGGTTCAAGAAATCATCGGACGCTTTGATTTCGGGAGACCAAGGATCTTTTCCTAACGTCTCAAGTGCTTTTTCGATTTCTGTAATGGTTTCTGACATCTTTTCAACCCAATCCTGTGCTAATAATGGTCCTCCAGCCATTTTTTCTCCCTCTGTTTCCGCCCAAAGCAAAAATGTCTCTTTTTGGCAAAGGTAATTCTCGATTTCACATTTCATCCACATCCGTTCTCTCAATTCAGGTTGTTCACGTAACGGAATTGATAAATGATCGAAGATGGCTACACCTACGAGATCCGATTTTGCTTCCCGCAAACCATAAAAATGATCTCTCGCTTTTTGCGGTTGATTACACACGTAATGGACAAAAGGTCTTTGAAGATACTCTTGGGCGGGATGATTTAAAGTATTGGCAAAGGATTGTAATATTTTCAAATCAGTCGAGCCTTCAAGATACAAAACCCAGCCCGTTTGTTCTGCTTGATAGTATTGATCATATCCAATTTCTCGCAGGGATTTCAACAATTGGCTGCCACGGTCATCGATGCGATGAGGTTTTCCTAGAAATGCCACGACGACGTCTTTTCCTGCTGCTTCGTTTAAAACCACTTCGGAATGGCTGGCAGCGATAATTTGACTTCCATGTTCTTTTGCTATTGAGGAAATCAATTCATACGTTTGTCTTTGCCGAAGGATTTCTTGATGCGCATCCGGTTCGTCCAAAAGAATGACTGAAGAAGGATTCAAGATCATAAAGGAAATCAACAACAATGTTTGCTGTAGCCCTCTCCCAGAAGAAGAAAGATCCAATTGAATATCGGAGCGATCTTTATAACTCATAGTGATTTCACTTCGCTCAGTGATGTATTGAGGAGTATCAATCGTAATTCCAAATAACTTATTAATTCTCTCTTTTATAAAGTTCCAATTCTTTGAGTCTTTACTTGCTTCAAAACATAATGTTCTGAGTACTTCCGCTGTACTTCCCTGACCAATTAAAAAATTGACTTCTCCCGGTTGTTTGTAAAATTCTCGTTCTGCAAGTCCGGACATCGGCGGGAGAAACACAACGCGAAGTTCCTTCAGTATTTCTGGTATTTCCATGCGAGGCGGATTCTTTTCATTGGAAAGTCGTAAAGGGCGACAGTAAAAGGATTCTTCATTTGCATAATAAAACTCAAATCCACATTCCCATTTTTTCCCCTTTAAAACTCCTTCTACAAGAATGTCAATAAAAACATAATCTGTTTTTTGTTTGCCATCGACTTTGGAAATATTGCGCACATGCAAGTTACGCCATAGCAGATTCGCTCCAGGAACGGGAACGGCCATGAGATCACGCCGATTGATTGTCACGCCGGGGCGCTTTTCCGGTAACGTTTGTCCCGATCTTTTTTCGAGCCACTTTTTGAGACCGATATCCCATAATGCCAAGGCTTGAAGAGCACTGGTTTTCCCCGAATCGTTCGGGCCAATGAAAACAACCGGATTCCCCAATTCGATTTCCACTTCGCCAAATCGTTTAAATTGACGTATTTTTAATTTAGTAAGCATAAGTATCCTGCTGAATTGTTGGACATAGATCAATGCCTAATATTCTATTTTATTTCAATCTTGTTGTTCCCGTTCACTGGATCGGTTCTGACGACTCGTATACACAACATAATTCAAGGCAAACCTTTTTTCCAATTCTATCCCATTATTGGCTTTGATGAGTAAGTTTGAAATTCAGCTCACTATTCAACGGCCATTCAACCTTCAGTCTCCTACGGGATCCTGCTCCCGTTGGCCTCCTCCGAGTTTCTCAATCGCCCACCCTCGTGCCAGCAAGGACGATCGAATGATTTTTACGATGCCGTCCATCGTATTCGTCGCTGTATTCAATATCAAATCGTAGTCGATGGGATTCTCGATGTCTTGTTGGAAATAGCGTTTGACGAATGATGCACGCTGGCGGTCTTTTGTCTCAACCTCTTCCTGTGCTTCCGATTCGCTCATTTCTTCCTGTTGCACCAGAGTTTTGACACGATGTTCTTTGGGGGCAACTAGGCGAATATGATACGCGGGGGTATCTTTTAACAGATAATTCGCTCCTCGTCCCAGGATTACCAATCCACCGTGTAAAGAGGCGGTTTTGATACATTCGCTCAAAGCGCGGATATAATCGTCATGATCCACAATTCGATTGAACAATATTCCTTGCAGCCATAATTCCAGTTCGGAACGTTCATGTTCATCCAGAGATTCAACCACTTCGCTTTGGACTCCCATATGTTTCGCGATATATTCGATAATTTCTTTGTCGAACAGGCCGTAATGTAAATTGTGCGCGATCAAACGCGACAGTTCAGCCCCTCGGCAACCCCGTTGGCGGGAAATCGTCACTACCGGCCTGCTTTCGGCCATTTTGGGCGGGAGTTCTATTTTTGCTTTCCATTGATCATACGCTTCCCGTTCAAGTTGCCAACGCCGGATTTGCCTGCTTACGATCTGACTGATATCCCTCATGTGCGTCTCCTTTTTTGAATTTTCTTTCTCATGGATTATAGCATCACTTGAAAGGTGGATTTTCATTTTGGATCATTTCGATTTGGTTTTTCACATGCTGCATGATTTTCAAGAAAACCGGTGTCAACTTCATAAATGATTCAAAATACAATACATATTTCCTTAATCTCGTTTCGACTTGATCGAATGGTTCTTTTTGCACGAATTGATAAACCGCTGAGAATAACGCTTGTTCCAAAGCAATTTTAAAATCAGGTGAGTGATATAATGACGAAAAATATGTTTCCATTTCCCGCCATTCGGGCGCGTCATATAAGTCCACCCCTTTACCGGTTTGAGACAACAAAACACGGCACAAATCGACTCCCCGCTTTGCCTGTTGAACCGCTGACTGAAATGAGTGGATCATACGTTCGATTTCAGATTTGATCTTTCCAACATCGCGAGCGATGGGATGGATAGAGAGGAATCGTTCATCCACATTCTCATTGCGGTTCACAAAGCGTTCCAAGGCTGATTGCAAAGGCATAACGGATGATCCGTCTTTCCAGGCTCCCCCCTCGGTTGCATCGATGATTGCCGCCTGCGTTCGCTTGAATTCTTCACAAAATTGGCGGATATACAATGCCATGACCTGCGATGTGGGGACGGTTTGTTCATTTACTCCCCGCACCCATACGATCTCTTCGTTGAGCGTGGAAGAACCTTCCCGTGGACCCAGTTCCGCGGTTCTCGCTCCTGGCTGAATCATTCCATATTGTCGCTTCAACACCGAAGCGGATGCGTGCGTTGTACCACCTTGCGCTCGAAATGCCAGGTCTAATCCGACGAGAATAATCGGATCGGCTCCCAATTCCCGCGCAATAAAAAAAGCCGTGTGTCCGACAGAACCCCCTTTTTCAATGAAACCGTAGGGGCCGCAAATCTCTTCAAGCCAGCGCGTCAGGACGGTCTTTTGAAGATTTAAAAAAAGAAGCCGGTGCGGCAGACGAGTGGGGATTTCATAATACACTTCCGGATCGAAGGCCAGGATGGTTTTCGGCGAGAAGGTGATGGTTTCAAAATGTTTCCAATTCAATTCCGTGGGATCCGTGGATACAACAATGTGAGGAGTGATGCCTTTGTTTTGAAGAGTACGCAGCGCCGTATCGACGGCAATGATGGCGACAGATTGTTGCACTTCGTTGAGCAGGTGAACGTTTTGATCGAGAGAAGGTCCGGCGGCAACGACAATGGCCGGTTTTCCTTGCAAAAATCCTTTCATTTGTTGGAGTCCGAACGCCTTCAAAGCTGGGGGGAGATTCAACCACATATTTTTTTGAATTTGCACGCCGTAACGAATCATGAGGTCGAATTCGGCGGCAGCCAGTTTGATCTGCTGCTTCGTGATTTCAAACGCAGTTTCGTAAAACTCTTTGTGATAGCGCTGGGAGGGGCTATGGCCGATTACATGCAAACGGCTGCTCATGATGGAAGGCATCAGTGTTCGGACAAAGTCATTCCAATCGGAAAGATCCGGTCCAATGTAAAAGTGCATTCGGGAATCATAGAACAAATCATCCATGCGAGTTACCGACATCGCTGCTTGGAAAATATAGGGATCATATTCCAGAACAATTGAATCAAAATATTCATTGCAGTGTAGATCGGCTAAACGGCGTAAGGAGTACCCTAATCCGATCCCGGCGATCATGGGGACATATATCCGGCTTCGATCGATGCTGGAGAGTTCCCGTTCCACATCCCGTGCCGGATCGTAACGGCTGTACCAAGAGATCGTTTTACCACTTTGATCGTGAATCTCCAAAGAAAACATCCCGCTCTGCGTTTGAAACAATCGATAGCGATCCGGAGCCGGCGGAAGACCGCTTATGAGCTTGGCTACGTCCGGCCAGTTTTCTTTCAAAGCAGATAAATTCCGTTGATAGAGATCCATTGATATCCCGTTAGAGAAAATGAGCTTTTATGAATAATACTATAATCAGTTTTCGGGTGCAGGTGATGTGTTGCGTCCCATTTGCCGGGTGAGGTGGCTGAAAAGATACGCGATGATCCAAGCGGAAAGAATGCCGATAGCGGCGTATAGATGTGTGTGCACGTCAAATTGATATTTCACCACGGCCACAATCGCAGTGCTGATGACCAGCGCGGATACCACACCGATTTGATTGGCCTTTTTGGAAAAAACACCGGCACAGAAGATTCCGGCGAGGCTCCCGCCCAACAATCCCTGAATGGCGATGAACAAATCCCAAGCCCCTTGTTGATCGGGATTGCCCAGGAGGTTATTCGCAACCACGATCGCTAAAAGAGTTCCTATGATTCCCATGATAACCGTAATCCATCGAGCCAAGGCCAAGCGCCGGCGGTCATCGCCGTCAGGATTCATAAACCGCCGATAGAAATCGGTGATACAGACAGTCGAGATCGAATTGAGGCTTGAATCGAGGCTGGACATCGATCCTGCAAAAATCGCGGCGATCACCAGACCGGACAATCCGACGGGCATTTCTTTCACGATAAAGTGAGGGAAAACGCGATCCCATTCCACTGCATCCGGTAATCGCTCGGGATGAACCGTATAGAAAGCGAAGAGAGCGGAACCGACGCAGAAAAACAAGAAAGTGGCGGGAATCACCATCCAGGTGCTCAACAAAAGACAATTTCGCGCTTCTTTATCGCTTTTTGTCGTAAAATAGCGTTGAACGACCGTTTGGTCGGAGGCGTAGGGAACGAAGTTGGTGAATAAGCCGCCGATGATCAGAAACCAAAGCAAGTCTTGCGACTCGGACGGGTCGAAATGGAACATACGAAATTTTTCATGTTCGGCTCCTATGGCAACAACAGACGATACGCCGCCGTCCACGCCCCAAACGATGATAAACAAGGCGGCAATCGCGCCGCCGACTAAAATAAACGTTTGAATTACGTCCGTCCAGACGACCACTTCGATCCCGCCGAGAACGGTGTAAATCGTCGCCAGAACACCCATGAGCAGAATCATCCATGCGACAGGCAAACCGGTAACCTCGGAAAGGGCAAGGGCGGGAAGGAACATCACGATGGCCACTCGGCCGATTTGCATAAGAATATATGCCAACGCTCCATACGCGCGCGTTTCCGGTCCGAATCGGGTTTCCAGATATTCATACACCGATGTGATTTCACGTTTCCTGTAAATGGGTAGAAAAACAAAAATGATCAATAGACCGACAATGGGAATTCCCATATTGTACAAAAACCACGACCAATCTGTTTCAAAAGCCCGGCCGGGTAAGGAAATGTAGGTAATCGCGCTAAGTTGTGTGGCGAAGACGGAGATGCCGACCGCCCACCAAGGCATGCTGCGATTCCCGAGAAAAAAACGGTCGGTGGAATCTTCCCGCAGGGAGAAATAAATTCCCAAGCCGATCATGGCGAGTAGATACACGATCAATACAATATAGTCGATGATGTGAAATCCGGTGTGCATGATGCTATCTTCCCAATTTCCATTGATTGAGTTTTTCGAGGCATTTTCCGCTTGTCAGGCATTCGCGTGCAATTTCGACGCCTTCTTCCAAGGTCGTTGTTTTTTCCGTTACAAACAGTTGAAAAGCGGCATTGAGAAGTACCGCATCGTGAAATCCGCTTTGATCGTTTTCATTCAAAAGCGCGAGAATTCGGTTTGCGCTTTCTTCGGAGATGGTTTCTACGTCGTTCGTTTGCGTTTCGACATCGCTCATTTGGGTATGCAAGCCGAGAGCCGCGGATTTCAGATAATATGTTTCCAGGTTTCCGTCTATCCATTCGGCGATCAAGGATCGTTCTGGGCGGACTTCGTTCGAGCCTTCGATTCCGGCAACGGCGACCACTCGCTTATATCCCAATTTCGATTCCGTGATTCCTCTGCAAACGATTTCCGCAAACGGCCGATGGAAAAAACCGCCGAGATAATACTCGGCATGGAATGGATTCGCCCAAGGCTCGATGGTATTGAGAAACGTGCGTTTGCCGATCTGTTGACGGTTTTCAAGCAACGAATGCATGTCGGGATTGAAGACAGGTTGATGAAGGTAGGCGATTCCAATGCCCTTCAAGGTTTCATATGCTTGTGTAGGCGTACAATTTGTTTCAATCCCCAAATGATGAAGGACGTGATAATGGGTCGTTCCTTGCTTCGTGGGAATCTCACTGGAACTGTGAAGAAGAATAGGGACTCCGGCAGTAGATGCAATCAACGCGGCAGGAAGTCCGACATTCAACGATTTCTTTTTCCCGTCATAAGCGCAGGCGCAATTCAGCAGACCGGGAATCGTTTCAAGTCGCTGCGGCCGAACGAGACGCTGTTGCATGGCATCGGCGAAACCGGCCATTTCTTTCGGCGTTTCCGGCTTCCAGCGTTCGGCGAGCAGAAAAGCGCCAAGGGTGACGGGGTGATATGCCCCATCCAGGATCGCATTCATGGCATCGAATGCTTCCTCGTAGGATAAATTTTTTGCCCCCCGTGCTCCGGTACCGACTTTGCCGATAAATGGAAGAAGGCGATTGTCCTTGATCATTTCGTTCATAAGAGTCCATCCGTATGGTTTGAACTTTCACATCATATCGAATAGTATAAATTGAACAATAGGCTCTAGTCGAGCAACAGAAATAAATCACAGAGGAGGAAGGTTTTCATGAAAACACTTCGACTATTATTAATCGTCTCAATTCTGTTTACCGGTTTCGCCGTAGTACAGTCGGCTCAATCGGAAGAACCGGTTAAAGTGCTGTATTTGACGAAATCATCGGGTTTCGAGCATTCGGTCGTGAAACGGGAAAAAGGCCAGCTGGGCTGGTCAGAAAAAATCATGGTCGATCTCGGCGCAAAAAACAATATGCTCGTCGTGCCGACCAAAGACGCCGGCCTGATCAATGCGGATGTCTTGAAACAGTTCGACGTAGTCCAGTTTTACACCACGGGCGACTTGACGAAACCCAGCCCAAAAGATGTTGGTGCGCCGATGTCGGAAGAAGGAAGAGAAGCCCTGATCGAATGGGTGAAAAACGGGGGTGGATTCGCAGGGATGCACACCTGCGCCGATACCTTCCACGGATATGAACCCTATCTGAAAATGGTCGGCGGTGAATTTGCCACTCACGGAAAACAAGAAAAGGCAACCCTAACAGTCGTGAAAAATCATCCCATCGTCGATCACATTGGCCGTTCCTGGACGTTTCAAGATGAATGGTACATCTTCAAAAACGTGACTCACACCTTTACCCCCTTGCTCCGCTTGGAAACAAAGCAAATGGAGCAAGAAGCGTATAACACCCTCGAACCCTATCCCATGACTTGGATCGAAGAAATGGGAGAAGGACGCGTTTTCGTTACCGGTATAGGCCACAGGGAAGATGTGTGGACAAATGAGGCATTTCAGGAAATGATCGTCAAAGGAATCAAATGGGCCGCGAAAAAACTGTGAAAGTAGTATAATTTCCTTTTTCCCATCATCGGGATGTTCTTAGTCATTCATATTCCCCCCTCTCTCCATAAAAGTTGTAGTGCGGACATCCTGTCTGCACATCCCTTCTGCATAAAAAATTGTGGTGCGGACATCCTGTCTGCACATTCCCTAAGCATAAAATCTGCCTATGCACTCCATGGATAGACTGAGAATCCTCATCACCAAATTTCATCCACTTTTTTTCAAAATGCTCTTGACCTAAAATTGTTATTATGTTATAGTACAATATATAACCAGTATATTGGAGCAATGTCGTGACATTCTTGATCGACGATAAAAGCGGGGTTCCGTATTACCGGCAAATTATCGAGCAGGTGAAATATGCTATCGGACGAGGGGATTTGAAACCCGGAGACCGGCTCCCAACCATGCGCCAATTGGCAGTGGACCTTTCAATCAATCTCAACACCGTCATTCGTGCATATCGGGAACTGGAAATTGAAGGAATTCTCGATACCCATCAAGGCTCGGGTACATTCGTCAGCAATCGCCAACCGGATATCGATCAACTCGAACGGCAACGCATGTTGGATCAAATTCTGACGGATTTGATCGCGCGAGCGGCATCGTATGGCTTCACGCTCGATGATGTGTTGAAAGGATTACAACATCGGCAGGAGGAAAAAAGATGAGTGGTCTATTCAAATCAACGGATCAACAGAATGCGAATACAAGTTTTTCCCTGGAAAAATTTGCAACCACATTACGCGCGGATTTTCGGTTTTCACCGATCAATGTATTGCTATTAGTCGCTGTATTTGTCATTGGCCTTTGGATTCATATCGAATTGTATTCCTACTCGGTCAAGGCGGTGGCGTTGTATCTAGGTACGGCTTTGGCGTTAACCTTATGTCTTCGGCTCACACAAGTATGGGAAGCGGCGGTCATATTGGGGACAAGTTCATGTTTGGTTGCTTATTTATTGCTGCATCCGGAGAGCCAAGTACTGCTTCCGACTATCATAATCGCAATACTCCTCGCGCCTTCCATCCAAATTGCCTATCAATGGGAACGAGCCGTCGTTCTTCGTTTCGGCAAGTTTCGGGCGTTGCGCAAACCGGGATTGTTTTTCATCGTGCCCATTATAGACAAAGTGGCGCAATTCGTCGATCAACGGATTCGCGTTTCGGATTTTAGCGCGGAAACGACACTCACGGCGGACACAGTTCCGGTCAATGTTGACGCTATCGCATTCTGGATGGTTTGGGATGCTCAAAAGTCCGTATTGGAAGTGGAACAATTCGATGTAGCCGTAGTATTGTCGGCGCAGACTGCACTTCGCAATGCAATCGGGAAAAACGATCTGGCTGTTCTCCTATCCGAACGGGATCGGCTTGGTCAGGAAATCCAAAAAACCTTGGATGACAAGACCTCGGGGTGGGGTATTACCACTCAAGCGGTGGAAATCCGCGATATCATCATCCCCAAAGGTCTTGAGGACGCCATGTCCCGACAAGCGCAGGCGGAACGTGAGCGTCAAAGCCGTATTATTCTTGGCACTGCCGAAACGGAAATTGCAGAAAAATTTGCCTGTGCTTCGGAAAAATATCGCGACAATCCGGTAGCACTGCACCTTCGCGCTATGAATATGGTCTATGAAGGCTTGCGCCAGAAAGGTTCGATGATCATTGTCCCCTCCACGGCGGTCGAAACTATGGGTCTTGGAGCATTAGGCGGATTGACTGCTTTTGACAAAAATATTCCTGGAAGAGCAAAGGAGGATCATGGAGAAGATATGGGACAAACCAATACTGCTGAAGAGTAAAAAGTGAAAACAAATCAAAAAATTGAATTTCAATGGAAAGGAAGGAGAATATGATGACAATCGATATCATGCGTGAATTTTTTCTTTGGTGTTCGATTCTCAATGTCGGCGTTTTAATAGTTAGTGTACTCTTCATGTGGCTTTTCCATGATCTTAGCTATCGAGTTCACAGAACATGGTGTAACGTCTCAGTGGATACGTTCGATGCGATTCTATTATCGGTTTTAGCGTTTTATAAAATCATTATCGTTGTTTTCAACATCGTGCCCTATTTCGTATTGCGATTTGTCGTATGAATATATTTTCCAGCTCTCGCCGAAAGGGGAGTGTGAATATTTTTACTCATTTTGTGCATTCTGTGCTTCTTGTTTTCTTCCGAACGGTGCAAGGTTCAATTTTTTGAGGGCGAAACAAATCGTGGAGCGAAGAAGAATATCTTTATCAAATGACATAGAAAAGTACCACAAAATAATGAGTGGAACTTCCTCCTATGACGAATAAATGCCAAATTCCGTGAAAATAGCGGACATTATTTCCGAATGCATAAAAAAACACTCCGAACGTATACAGTATTCCTCCTATGAGCAGCCAGGTGAATCCGGCGGAAGGTAGAAGTTGCATCAAAGGTTCGAGAGCAATCACGATCAGCCAGCCCATGAATAGGTAAAGGATAACCGGCACAATTCGAGGTCCTGTATGCGGGAGTGAGTCCAACACGATCCCGAAGATTGCCATTCCCCAAATAATACTAAATATAGACCACCCCACTTCGCCACGTAGAGTGATCAAAGTAAAGGGAGTATAAGTGCCGGCTATCAGTAGATAAATCGAGTAGTGGTCCAGTTTACGAAATACTTGTTTCGCTTTCCCGCGAAGGCTGTGATAGAGGACGGATATAGAGTAAAAGAGAACGAGAGTCGAGCCGTAGACGCCGAAACAGACAATTTTCCGTGCATCGCCTTGGTTTATTGCCTGTACAACCAGTACGATACATCCAATCAAGGCTGCGGCTGCGCCAATCAGATGGCTGATACTGTTAAATCGTTCTCCTTTATACACTTGTGCCTCGCTTCAAAGTTGTTAATCAATGTAATCACAATATTCAAATATGAAAAGGATTTCAGTATGAACACAAAAAAAGTGGGTTGGCGAAAACACCAACCCACTTTTTATTTTTGTGGTTATTCGACAATTTAGGAAATGACTTTTACGTTGACGGCTTTCGGTCCTTTTTGGCCTTGTTCGACTTCAAAATCGACGGCTTCGTTTTCGTACAAGTTTTTGAAACCGTTTCCCGAAATTCCCGTGTGATGAACGAATAATTCTTGTCCGTCATCTTGTTCGATAAATCCGTATCCTTTTTTCTCGTTAAACCACTTCACTCGTCCTGTAGACATTGCTCAGGCCTCCATTTTTTTATTTCACACTTCTCTTTACTGGTTGTTCCGAAGCCTGTACAAAACGCCATACAGAATGTGTCTGGTTATTGCTACATAAGCCGGTACTGCAGAAAGAAAGTATGTTTAAGCAATTATAACCATTATTGATAGAATTTCAAGCAACTTTTTTTCTTTTCCATTCTTTTTTCAGTGCAACGGATCGGATAAAATTTTCCCGAGACGCTGATTCTCTTCGATCAGCTTCGGCTTCTTTCAAATTTGCATCATCGCGCCAAGCATCTTTCTAGAAAATGATTCTAACCCGTATTACACGTCTTGCTGATATTCATTTCCTCTCTATAATGATGTAAAGATGAGTTGTCCGATTGCCGATTGTGATTTTAGAGGGGGAGGTTTTGCTAAACATGTTTGCAGAATACCCGAAAACCGTAACACTACGAGACGAAAAACCGGTTGTCGTTCGGCAGATGGTCAAGACGGACGAGAAAGGTCTGCTTGAATTCTTTCAGAGTCTCAGCCCCGAAGAACTCCACTATTTAAAAGAAGAAGTTACCAATCCAACCGTTATCCATAAATGGGCGGAAAATCTCGATTATGAGCATGTCATCCCTATTCTTGCCGTGGTTGATGACAGAATAGTCGGTGACGCGACATTGCATCGCAATCGTTTCGGATGGTCCCAGCATGTAGGGGAAATCCGAATCGTTACCCATCCGACCTATCGACGGAAAGGTCTTGGGTCGATTCTGGCGCGGGAAATTTTCTTTTTAGCGTTGAAATTGAAACTGGATAAAGTGGTCGCTCAAATGATGGAAGAGCAAGAAGCGGCCTCCAGTGTATTTGCGCGGCTCGGTTTTCAGCAGGAAGCCTTGTTGAAAGATCATGTGACTGATATTAAAGGCAAGAAACATAACTTGGTAATTATGTCACAGAGCATTGTCGATTTTTGGCGTAGAATACAGGATTTGTTAGAGGAATCCGTAAAAATTCAGTCCGGAGCATAAAAAAAAATCTTTAAGTCTTTTGAAGGCTTGTGTTATTGTCAGAAAGTATAGTAGAGTGTAATTGAATCGAACTCAACTTTACCTTCGGCAAATAGTTAGTTCGAATCACTGATTGTATTGGATTTCAACTTATTGGTTATTGGCATAAGGGGTATGTATTATGGCCGAAGAGAAACGCAAAGAACCGCGCGGCTTTGTCTCGATTAATCAGGAGCGATGTAAAGGATGCGGTTTTTGTGTCGAATTTTGCCCGACCAACGTCCTTCAACTTTCCCAAGAATTCAATAGTCATGGGTACCATTATCCATATGCTCACATTCCCGAGGCGTGTTCCGGGTGTGATCAATGTGGAGCGTATTGCCCTGATTTTTCTATTTTTGGCAGCCGTTTCAAAAAATCGTAATTGTTTTTGTCATCGAAAAAAGGTATGGGAACACCAATTTTTACTTATTTATAAAATAAAAAAAATGAAAGCAGATCAAAAAGCAGTCAACACAGGAACTCACTTCATGGATGGAGACAGCGCCTGTTGTGAAGGCGCGATTGCAGGCGGATGCCGGTTTGTCGCGGGGTATCCTATTACTCCCTCGACCGAAGTCGTCGAACTCATGGCCCGGCGGCTTCCCAAAATCGGGGGACTTTTTATTCAAATGGAAGATGAAATCGCATCGTCCATCGCCATTTCCGGCGCCTCGTGGGGGGGCGCAAAATCAATGACAGTCACTTCTGGCCCCGGTTTTTCGCTCATGATGGAACATATTGGTTATGCCGTGATGACGGAAACTCCCTGCGTTTTTGTCAACGTGCAGCGCGGCGGCCCTTCGACTGGTTTGCCGACATTGCCTGGCCAGCAGGATATCATGCAGGCGCGCTGGGGATCCCACGGCGATTACGAGGTGATCGCACTCGCTCCGAATTCACCGCAGGAATGTTTTGATCTGACCATTCAATGTTTCAATCTGGCAGAACGCTATCGTGTACCCACGTTTCTCATGATGGACGAATGTATTGGGCACATGATGGAAAAAGTGGTGATTCCACCTGCCGATGAAATCGAACTCGTGCCTCGCCGGTTTACCGAACAAAAACCTACTGAATATTTTCCTTACAACGATCTCGAAAACGATGTTCCGAAAATGATCAAAGCCGGCGACGGCTATAATGTACATATTACCGGTTTGACCCATGACAATCGCGGCTATCCCGCCATGAATGCGGAAGCCCAACAGAAACTTGTCACCCGGTTGATCCGGAAAATTCGCAATGCCGTCGACGATATTGTCATGATCGAAAAAGATGGGATCGATGATGCCGATATTGTCGTGGTTTCTTACGGCATCAGCTCACGTGTGGCAACCCGCGCGGTCCGGCTTGCGCGAGAACGCGGACACAAAGTCGGAAGTCTGCGCTTGGTTACCGTTTGGCCTTTTCCGGAACAATTGATTGAAGAACTGTCGCAGCATGTAAAAGCGTTCGTGGTAGTCGAAATGAATATGGGCCAGATCGTGCGTGAAGTCCAGCGTTGTGCCGGAAGCCGCGCTGTGACCGCTGGTGTGCACAACGCCGGTGGAGCCGTTCATAAACCGGAAGAAATCTTGGAACGTATTTTGGGAGTAGTCTCATGACTGAAAGTGCAGTAGCAGAACCGAAAACCGCGATTGAAGAACCGATTTCTCAACCCACCCCTGAAATGGACAATGAGGTATGTAACCACTTGGAAGAATATCTCCGGATGGACCGGATTCCCCATATTTGGTGCCCCGGCTGCGGAATTGGAACGTCAGTGAACGCGTTCATTCGCGCCGTCATCGATACAAAATTGGATAAACAAAAACTCTGTGTCGTGTCCGGAATCGGCTGTACCGGACGGGTTGCCGGATATATCAATGTCGATTCATTTCATACGACTCATGGCCGCGCCATTCCGTTTGCGACGGGATTGAAACTTTCCAATCCGGAATTGACCGTTGTCGTGTACAGCGGGGACGGCGATTTGACCGCCATCGGAGGCAATCATCTCGTGCATGCCGCCCGCCGCAATATCGATATCAAAGTTGTATGCGTCAACAATTTTATCTATTCCATGACCGGCGGCCAGGCGGCCCCGACAACGCCCTCCGGTGCGATCGCATCCACGACTCCCTACGGATATTTCGAGAACCAGCTCAATCTTCCGCAATTCGTGGAAGCGTGTGGAGCTGTATACATTGCCCGCTGGACTACTTTCCATGTGCGCCAAATTCAAAAAGCGATGAAGGAAGCACTCCAGAAAAAAGGCTTTACCTTTATCGAGATTATCGCTCCGTGCCCGACACTTTATGGCCGGCGTAACGAATACCGTACCGGTCTTGATGAAATGAAGATGTTCAAAGAGGTTAGTGTCATCAAAAAGAACATCGATACGCGGGAAACCGTCATTATTCCGGGCAAGGAGATCATCTGCGGAAAATTTGTCGACCGCGAACGTCCCAACTATCTGGACAGCATGGATGAGCATTATACGAAAGTATTAGGCGATGCATACAAACCGTATACGGGAGCAGTGACAGCATGAGTTTGACACAAATACGAGTCGGCGGTTTCGGCGGCCAGGGTGTCATTTTGGCCGGTACGATCTTGGGCAAAGCGGGTGCGATTTATGACAACAAATATGCAACCATGAGCCGCAGTTACGGCCCCGAAGCTCGAGGGGGCGCTTGCAGTTCACAAATTCTCATCTCTGATGAACCGATCACGTATCCTTATGTCATCAAAGCGGATGTTCTCGTTGCCTTATCCCAAGAAGCGTGCGAAAAATATATTGGAAATATGGTGGAAAATGGCGCCGTCCTATTTGAAAAGGAACTGGTGAATCCCAAATCCGCTTCTTCCTCTACGAAACTCATGGGAATCCCTTGCACACGGATCGCCGAAGAACTCGGCAGCCGTGTTGTTCTCAATATGGTCATGCTTGGTTTTTTCGCCCAAGCTTGCCCAGCTCTCTCTCCCGATGCCATCAAAGAAGCGATCCGCAAAACTGTGCCTTCCAAAACCATCGATGTGAATCTTATGGCTTTCGAGCATGGGTTTACCTACAAGAATTCCGATTAGATAGTCAGCAAAGTCTCCTTTCCCTAGCGCATAATCCCTGATGGTCTGTCGGATGATATCCTTTTGTTCGAATTCAAACTGTTTCGTAACGAGAATTTTTTCAAGTATGTTCGTAATTTCCTTCTTTCTGAAACCATAAGAAAACTCAAGCACCCAGACTAACTCACATAAAACCATCCGATTAATAAAAAAACTTTCCCCCTTTGATGTTGCCTGCCGAATATAGGTTGATGCCTTTTCCGCCTGGCGTTTGTCATCTCTTACAAGGTATCTGACGAGAACGTTGGTGTCCAATCCCAACATCGGTTATTTTCTCCCGTAACGTTTTCGGACAGAATTCTTTATCTCTTCAATCGAGACGGCCTTCCTCCCCGGTTTGTAGAGAATTCCCTCTGTTTTAGTTCAACGTGAATTGGAGAATGAAACCATGAGAGTTAAGGAATA
>CAYPPG010000097.1:0-19740 GCA_964412555.1 uncultured bacterium | reverse complement strand
AAATGGATATGATCGAAGCGGGCGGCCGCCCGAAAGAGTGGGTGGACGGTTCGCGAGATTGACAGTTTCGCTATCATCCCAAACTGGATCGCGGTGGCATGAAATCTGTTGAATCCGCCGATGAATAAAAGGACATAAAACTATGAAATGGAAAGTATTTGGTTTAACGATTCTTTGCCCGGTTTTTCTTTCTGTATTTACTGCTATGGATGCAGTCTCTGCTGCGGGATATCCACAAAGCAATACGTACTATGTGTCGATAAAAACCGGGAGTGACGACAATCCCGGCACGTCGAGAGACAAACCGTTAAAAACAATAAAGGCGGGTATACGCAAACTGCGCACCAACGATACCCTCGTCATAGGCCCCGGAGATTACTATATACCTCCCCAAGGCCAGATGATCGAAGATATCTCCAACTGCTGGATCGTCGCCAAACCCCGCGGAAAAGCCCTCATTACCGGCGCCTGGAAAGAGGCTTATGAAGGCACAGTAAAATGGAAAGAGGAAGGCAACGGGTTTTATTCCGCGGAAGGTCCTCCGCATCCGCAAATGTCCGGTCACGTTACGATAGACGGAACAGGCTATTATTTGCCGTTTCTGAACGCCCTGAGAAAGTCGGGTTTTGAGCGCAACAATGTATTTTTTAAGGTTCCTCCCTATGGATTTACTTTTGACAGGGACACGAAAAAACTGTCCGTTCGCTTACCCGGAAATGCGGATCCGACGGGCAGGCCCATCGTCATTCAGAATCACAGAAGCAAACTCTTTGTTCTGCACAACACAAAGAATGTTGTTATCGATGGACTTACCTTCAGGGGTGTGATTGCCGGCATCAGCGCGACAGAGAACAATGACGGCCTGCTTATCCGAAACTGTAAATTCGAGCATTGCCGCGGCGGTATCCGCCTGGAGAACGCTGACGATACGGTCATCGAGTGGTGCGAGTATACATTCAATGATATGGAACGATGGATGACGGAGGTGTTCAACCTCAATTCTGACCTAGGCGACCTCAAAAACGGAGCGGTGCGATTCAAACACCATATCCCGTATCATTACGGAAAGGGGTTTTTTAACAATGAGCATGGGCTGGCCCGGGTTGAGAATCTGGTCAATCACGAAAGCAGGTTCAATTATTCTCATGGCGTAATGGATGGCTTTAACTGGTACGGATGCAACGATAGCTCTTTCCATCACAATGTGGCCAGTTATATCTTTGACAATGCCTGGGAGACGGATCACATCGACCAAGGATGGGGTAAGAATATGCGCATTCACCATAACCTCCTTCTCCAATGTATGACAGTCCCTATATCCCAGCAGTATGGAAATGGAAAAGCCAAAAGAGAGGGGCCGGTGTTTGTCTACCGAAATGTTGCAATTGGATACGATTACTATGGCTGGAAAGGAAGCGTCATTAAGGGTGTCGGCACAATATGGGAAAACGGCTACAACGTGTTTCACAACACATTCTGGGTAAAAAATGGTGGGTTAGCGAGTTTGGTGAATGATCAAACATCACGGAAAGCCCAGCATTCAGCGTGGTATGTAAACAATCTACTGATTTTTGAAAACGATTTTAATTTCCGTTACGAGGAGGGATTCCCCAAGCGCCAGATGACCCACAATATTGTGGTAACGAAAAATGGAGAAAAAGTAAAGCCCCTATTTCTAAAAAACGGCGGTAAGCATCTTCGGTCGATGGAGGAAATCAAGTTAAAGACAAAGGATATGGGAATAAGCCCGGATGATGGAGATAGGGCCAATGATCGAATCGATTTTTCCCTTACCAAGCAAAGCCCCTGTGTGAACACCGGGAAAGTACTACCGGAATCATGGCCGAATGACGGTCGAAACTATACAGGCAAGTCTCCCGATATTGGCGCTGTAGAATATGGAGAGCGTGTAGATTCATACGGTGTGCCGTACGACTCCAACTGGCCCCGCCCCCGGAAAACCGTTTATGATGAAACGCCGCCTGAGGGCTTTCGCGATGTGGACGGTTGGTGATTTTGGGGTCATTATGATGACATCTTAAACGGGAAATCCCTACGAAACTCAATGCTCTCGACTCTTCAAAAATGGTATATTCATGTATTAATCACATTGAGATTCGTTCGATACCTGCTTGATACATCTGTGGAGGAGGTTTGCGCAAATGATTCATCAATTGTTTTGGTTCTTTGTATTCTTGGCTTCGGTACTTGCTTATAATCCATGTGTGAACGCGTTGGAACCCGTGGATGTTTATGATGGTGAAGGCAGTTCGGGATTCAGCTATTATGGAACATCACCGGAATCTCCGGATGGCCGCCGACTTACATATGTAGTCTATGAACCGGACGACACTCAGGAACTTCGGATTTGCAACCGTGATCTGACGGGCCATCGTAAACTGGCTGACATCAATATCGGAATCCACAACGGCGCCAAGGCCTTCAGGATCGACAACCAGAGGTTGGCCTACGATTCAGAGGGGTTACGAGTAATTGATGTGAACACCGGCGAACCGTTGTATGGTCCTTTCCCGATCCGGAGCGAAACGCATAACAGCGTGGACAACAAAATTATCTTTCACGGAAACGTCGAAGACGAATGGGCCATTTGGGAGTTGGACTGTGATTCAGGGGAAATTCGTAAGATTACAACTGTTGATGCAGTGAAGGCAGCCCAGAAACGGCTGGGTGCGGTCGTGTCCGATGAGATAACACACATTCAACCTTCGCCGGATGGAAACCGCATGCTGTTTAGATATGGTGGGGGTGTGGATGGCCGCATGGGTTGCATACGAACATCGGATGGTTCGGATATGATAGCATTTCCGGGTGAAAAGCCGATGCACTTCCTTTGGTTTGATAACGAGACCGTTATGGGTGTGAATTGGAGATTCAAGCCTGAAAACCACCATCCAACTGATCCGGCGGTTTTCGAACGAGCCGGTAAAGAGCGCTGGTATCAGCGATATCATCTGGAAGGGGGCGTGATCGAAACGCTCGCCGGAACCATGACGCACGGAGCGGCATCACCGGACCGAAACTGGTATGTTGGCGAAACGGCAAACTATCGAAAAAGTCCGATCCGACTGGCGCTCTACCGGCGCGGCAGCACCGAGCCAGTTGCAATCCTTATGGATCATTCCTTTGATGAGATGACCTGGCAGAAGAGAGCCCATGTCAATCCATCGTTCTCGCGGGACGGCAAACGCGTCTATTTTTTCCGGGCGGTAAGCCAAAACCGGTTCAAGGCCAGTTACGTGGACATCTCTAAACTGATTACAAACAATCAGAGGTTTCGGAAACGTTGACCGGATTTTTTTTCTCCACCATTCCGCACTACAGTGAGGATTGGCCGAGCGAAATGGTGATCCGGCGGATTGATGTATATCGCTAAAATCAAGATAACGCCAGTCTTTACATAGGAGAATCCTAAATGCAACGACATCCCGTATCCCTTTTAACATGAAGAGAATATTGTTTTTAACATTTTTTTTGTTCGCATGCGTAACCCAGCCGGTAGTGAGTGCAGAGCCAGGCGATGAATTGCTCTATGGAAATGGCGATCCTATTTATAGCGCGGAAATCGACCAATGGGGCGAAGAGATCAAACAACGGCAGCGGGAGAACGGCAAGCAATTTTTGCAAACCTTATCAAAAGCCGTTAGTGAAGGCGCGGAGGAAATCCAATTAGACAAAGAACACTACCGATTTAGTATAGATCACCTAGAGGATATAAATGGCGCTTTTATTCGATTGAATAACGTCAACGATTTGACGATTGATGGCAATGGCGCCCAGTTTTGGTTTGAGGATTATCTAACCGGGATTCGAATGGAAAACTGTCAACAGATTTCCTTTAACGATCTCACCATGGATTGGGATCCGTTGCCGTTTTCCCAGGTGGTCGTTACCGCCATCGATCCGGAAGGAAAGTACGTTGAAGGAAGAACGGAAGCGAGGTTTCGGGATTTGCATGAGATTTTGAACGATCCTTCAGTACGCGGGAGGCCAACGGTTAAAGCTTTTATATTCCATTCCAAAACGGGGATCGTGAAAACCGATACGGCGCATAGTGAAGTATCTTCCATCGAAAAGATTGGGGAAAATCATTTTCGTTATTACGGAAGGGGATATGGTGCGCAAGATTATGCATCGATGAATCTTGAACGGGGAGACCGGATCGCCTTTGTGATTCGGACCTGGCACGGGATCCGTACCAATCAAATCAACTTGATCGTGAAAGAAAATTTGAAAAAAATATACAATCATGGGATACAATCATGAGCATTGAGTTTATTCCCTTGACAGGATATAAAGAATCAATGTCCAGGATACCAAAATTATTACAAAAGGAATAGAAGTGAATTGAATATGGAAGAATTTGTTTTTCGATCACGGATAGAGGCGTCTGCACGAGATGTGTTTCAATGGCATGCGATGCCAGGGGCGTTTGAACGATTGAATCCGCCGTGGGAACCGGTACAAATCCTCGATCGGAGAGGGGGAATTCGTGACGGGGACAGAACCATCTTAGAAATGCATATGGGGCCTATACGGACAAAGTGGATCGCTGAACATCGTAATTATGTAGAAGAGCTACAGTTTCAGGATGTTCAGATATCCGGTCCCTTTGCCCATTGGGAACATACACATCTCTTCGAACCGGATGGTGAGAATGCTTGTTTTTTAGAGGACCGCATCATGTACAAACTCCCGATGGGAGCATTGGGGAAAGCACTAGGAGCGGCTTACACGCAAAACAAGTTAAGGCGAATGTTTTTATATCGTCATCGGCAGACAAGGCAAGATTTGGAAACTTTATCGCGCTATCCCCGAGAATCCAGCACAATTCTGATTTCGGGATCCACCGGATTGCTTGGAACCGCGCTGATTCCTTTTTTGCAAACAGCTGGACATTCCATCAAACGCTTGATACGGAATTCGTCGCCGCGTTTTCCTGATTCCATCGTTTGGAATCCCTCCGCTGGTATCGAAAATGAAAAGGAATTGGAAGAATGCGATACGGTAATCCATTTGGCCGGTGAAAACATCAGCGGCCGGTGGAACAAGGAGAAAAAACGCAAAATTTACGAAAGTCGAGTTCAAGGCACTCGCATGATATGTGACACTTTAGCTCGCCTTGACCAACCGCCCCAAACGTTCATCTGCGCATCTGCAATCGGATATTATGGTGACCGCAAGGATGAGATCTTGTTCGAGCACACTAAGCCGGGGAACGATTTCCTGGCGCAGGTTTGTCAAGACTGGGAGAACGCTTCACAACCGGCCGTTGAACGGGGAATTCGAGTGGTACACATGCGAATTGGCGTTGTCCTCACACCGCTAGGTGGCGCACTGAAACAAATGCTATTTCCGTTTCAATTGGGATTGGGAGGAGTCATCGGAAGTGGGGAGCAGTATGTTAGCTGGATTTCCGTGGATGATTTGATCTCGGCGATTTATCACGTCATGAAGAGAAAAGATATTCACGGAGTGGTAAACGCAGTAGCTCCCAATCCGGTAACCAACCGGTCATTGACGAAAATATTGGGGAAAACCGTCAACCGACCGACGTTGTTTCCGTTGCCTGCCATTGCTGTAGAACCGATCTTCGGTGAAATGGGAAAAGCGCTGTTACTGTCCAGCGCGCGGGTACAACCGGAGCGTTTACTAGATACCAATTTTACTTTTCGTCATCCGGACCTTGAAACCGCCCTCCGGCACATGTTGGGAAAGGACAAAAAAAGGAACCATGAACAAAAACGTCAATAACTGAAACTGCCTAACTTGACTTTCCCTCGAAACATCCAATATATGACGGCTGTATAAGTAATTACAAAAGGCATACCGATTATGGCTATTATCAGCATGATTTGCAGCGTTTTCGTACTGGAGGCGGCATTGTAAATCGTCAGATGATAACTTGAATCAATTGAAGAAAGTAAGATATTGGGAAAGAGGGCGAATCCAAGAAGGATGTTGAGCGCAACGATGGTTACGCAACTGGATAGGAAAGCATATCCCGGTTTTTTATAATAAATCATTCTTGGAATATTCGCAATGGCAAGGATATTCAATATAACCACAACCCATCCAATCGGCGCTTTCGAAAAGTTCGAATAGGCTTGGGGAATATGGATTAAAGTGTAGATCGTCGTAATCATATACATAACCATGAAAATACCAAAAGTATGCCATATCCAGTGGTAAATACGCGCTTGGAGATCCTCTTCCGTTTTCAGATAAAGATAGATCGATCCGTGCAGGGCAAACAATGAAACGACCATCAATCCGACACAAAGAGTGTACGCATTGATGAAATCGAAAAATGTTCCGGTGTAAATACCATTCTCATCGATGGCAATGCCTTGAATTGCATTTCCCACTGCAATCCCATAAAGAAAAGAAGCCAAAAAACAACTCAAAAAGAAAAGAATATCCCAAAAGTACCTCCACGTTGGCGATTGTTGCTTGCTGCGGAACTCCATCGATACAGCCCGAAAAATAAGGCAACTCAATAAAATCATGAAAGCCGTGTAGAACGAGGAAAATGTCGTTGCGTACGCAATGGGAAAAGCAGCAAAAAGCGCTCCCCCAAAGGTGACAAGCCATACTTCATTTCCATCCCATAATGGACCGATCGAGTTCATGAACAACCGGCGTTCTTCATCATTTTTGGCTACAAGATGGAGTATGCCAACGCCTAAATCAAAACCGTCCAGAATTGCATATCCTGTCATGAGGATACCCAATAGCACAAACCATATTACATGTAAATCCATTTTTTACTCCTCATGGATCGGAGATTCAAAATCATTTTCCGTTCGGATTCGAAGACTGCGCTCGGTGATCCGCTCGAAGAACCGCCGTTTCTAAAAATCCTGTATTCTGAGAGGGCTCCGAAGTGGTTTCGGGGCCTTTCTGAATTTTATCATTGAGGACATACAGCCAGATGATAAATAGCATGGAATAGAGGATGCAGAACATGAAAATAGAGCCAAATACCTGCATACTCGTTATGGATTTTGAGTACGCTTCGCTTGTTCGCAGCAACCCATATACGATCCAAGGCTGCCGTCCCACTTCAGCAGCAATCCAACCTGTTTGATTGGCGAAATAAGGAAGGCACACAGAAAAAACGAACAACCACAGAAGCCATTTCTGCTCGTAGAACGTTCCTTTTTTTAGATAATACATTCCGATGAGGGTTAACATCATCGCGATCATCCCACAAGTCACCATGATATGGTAACTCTGGAAAGTCAATTGAATCGGTGGCCAATCGTTTCGATCATATTGGTCGAGTCCGGGAACGGGTGTCGAAAAATCACCATGAATCAAAAAACTGAGCATTCCAGGGATAGGAATCCCATAATTCACTTCTTGCTTGTCCTCCACTGGAATTCCAAATAACCATAATGGCGCTCCACCTTCAGTCGTCTGAAAATGCCCCTCGAAGGCGGCTAACTTGGCCGGCTGGGTTTCCGAGACTTTGACGGCCTGAAAATGACCGGAGATTGGAGCCGCAGCAGAGGCGATAACCGCTACAATAAGAGAAATAAGAATAGAACGCTTGGCGTGAATGATAAATTTCCCCCGCAAGATATAATACGAACTGATACTGAGGATAAAAAAAGAACCCGCCATCAAGGAGCCAATCAGAACATGATTGAGCCGGTGCATACTGGAAGGATTGAAGACCATTTCCCAAAAATTGGTTATCTCCGCACGAACATTCATTCCTTCCCCAACAAGATGAAATCCTGCCGGTGTTTGCTGCCATGAGTTGGCAACCACGATCCAAATTGCCGAAAAAGTGGCTCCGATTGCGACCATGACCGTGGAAAAAAAATGCATTTTGGGGGAGACCCGATCCCATCCAAACACCAACACGGCCAAAAATCCCGATTCCAGGAAAAAAGCGAATATGCCCTCAGCCGCTAACGCCGAGCCGAATACATCTCCCACAAATTTAGAATAAGCCGCCCAGTTTGTCCCGAACTGGAATTCCATTACAATTCCCGTAGCGACTCCCATTGCAAAATTGATCGCAAATATTCTTGTCCAAAAGCGGGCAATATCTTCGTAAATTTTATCTTTTGTTTTTAGATACAATCCTTCACAGATCACCATTAGCCATCCCAAACCGATTGTTAAAGGGGGGAACAGGTAATGGAACATCACGGTCAAGGCAAACTGGATTCTGGATAAGGTTTCAACATCGAATGACATTGGAATCCCCTTTAGTATTTTTTTGATATAGTGCGTTTTCTTCCTATTTTTTCAACCGCTGTGACCCTGAGATCGATATTTTAAAATCAATACATTCGCTTGAATTCTTTTTCCACGGAATCCACGATCTGTTTGTGTCTGGTTCCGGCTTCCATATTGATTCTCTTACTATCAAAAATCAGAAGTGGAATATATAATGGGATAGAGTATTCCAATCACGATCAATTGTGTTATGAGCATACCACGCATAAGCTCGAAATCGGAATCGGAAAGAATTAGAAATACTTAAGAGTCAATCTCCCAAAAGTATGTATTTTAGAGTGATGTATTTATAAGGATTCGTTGTACCATGACCAATAGCGATGAACCCATATTGAACAATAATTCCTTCTTTGATTTTCCCTCTTCCTCCGAAACGTCCCATCTCCCAGAACAAATTCGGCGATTGGTGACCAGTCAACCGTATGGAGTACTGTGCACCCAAGGTGAAAGTCAGCCCTATGGATCTCTCATTGCGTTCGCCACTACAGAAAATCTTGAGAATATTCTCTTTGCCACTCCCATTGCAACACGAAAATATCGCTTACTCAATAAGTGTCATCAAGTGGCTCTATTGATTGATAACCGCGACCAGCATATGGACAATATGATGGAGATTGAAGCCGTAACTGCGACCGGGGTTGCGATTCAAATCGAAAAGGGGAAAGAATTCAACCACTGGGCGAACATTCTTGTTTCAAAACACCCTCATCTAAAATCTTTTGTCTTTTCCCCCACGACCGCGTTATTCCGAATTCAGATCATCCGCTATTTTCATGTCATGCGTTTTCAGGAGGTCCACCAATGGGTACCACCGGCAAATGGGTGATCCCTTTCTCAAATCCTGAGGGAATCAGTGATATCCAATGTGGGGGGAAGGCCGCTCGATTGGCTGAACTGGTTATCGAAAAATATCGTATCCCCAATGGATTCTGTGTTCCCGTCTCGGCCTATGAACGATTCGTGCAAGATGGAAATTTGCGTACTGTTATCAATTTGGAGCTGGAGCGAAAACCATTTGAAAAAATGCGGTGGGAAGAAATCTGGGATGCCGCACTCCGTATCCGTTCTGCCTTTCTTGAGACCCCTATTCCCGAATCGATCCATTCTGACATTAGTTCGGCGATTCGCCGTTTTCCACATATCAATACCTGGGCGGTTCGGTCTTCCGCTCCAGGTGAAGATTCGGAGAATAAATCATTTGCCGGATTGCATGAATCTTTCACGGAGTTAAAAGGAGTACAAGAAATCATAGAGGCTGTACGGAAAGTATGGAGTTCGCTCTGGTCGGATGCGGCTCTACTCTATCGGCAGGAACTTTCCCTTGATCCTGCTACCAGCGCAATGGCGGTTATGATACAGGAAATGGTTTACGAAGATTGCTCGGGAGTCGCTTTCGGACTCGATCCCCGTAATCCATCCAATCAAAAAATGATCATTGAAGCGGTTCCGGGCCGATGCAGCGATCTGGTCGATGGGAATGTGGAACCCGATCGCTGGATAGTCAGTCGTTCAAGTGATCCCTCGACCGAGTGGGCGGTAGGAGAAAGAAATCAGGGATCCAAAATATCCCCACTATTGAACGAGGAAAATATATTTCATCTCAAAAAAACTCTGTTGTGGCTCGAACAAAAGTATGGATGGCCGGTGGATTTGGAGTGGACGGGGCGTGATGAACGTTTCACAGTTTTGCAGGTGCGTCCAATTACAACGATAACAACGGATTCCTCTGATCAGAGAAATTGGTATTTAAGTTTGAGACCGAAAGAGAAGCGATTGAGTGCGCTCTGTGATAAAGTTGTGAATAAATTGATTCCACGACTCGAACAAGAGGGACAGGAATTCGCATTGGAGAATCTGGATATTTATGATGACGAAGCTCTTTCTCTTGCCATTGAAAAACGCTTGCAATCGTTAAAAAAGTGGAAAGAAATCTATTGGGAGGATTTTATTCCTTTTGCTCATGGGGTTCGGCGTTTGGCTTCCTATTACAACGATGCCGTAAAACCAGAAGATCCTTACGAATTTCTTGGATTATTAAAAAATCAGAATTTGCTGTCCTTGAAACGAAACTATGCCGTTGAGGAACTCGCGAGGCATCTCGATCAAAACAAAGATTTACAATCTTACTTAAATAAGATTCATTCTTCGACATCTTCCCAAGATGAAAGTGGTTGGAACAATCATGTTTCATCCATTCGAGATTTGCCCGGAGGGATTTTTTTCCTGGAGGAATTCGATCGCTTGTTAAAGACTCATCTAAATATTTCTTTTTTGAATGAGCGTCTGGATGCCCGCAAAGATATTCTTTTAACATTGGTTTGGAAATTAGCCAAAAATCCGGAACGATTCCACAATGCGAAACAGATGCAGGAACAATCGGAAAAAACGATAGTACGATTGGAACAACGACTTTTGCAATCGGTTGGATCCTCTCACCAAGAGGAAGCGTTAGAAATCATTCGAATTGGCCGGTTAAGTTGGCGATTGCGGGATGACGATAACCTGTTAATCAACCGATTGGAGAATCAACTTTTTCGGGCGATAAAACTCGGGATCGATCGGTTATATCAGCGCAATGTAATTGACCAAAAGATTCAACCGAGTGAAAAAATAGGGGATTGGATTGTTCCGATATTGAAAAATCCCCCGAACCACTCCATTTCAATTCCAGTTGAGGAGCATGACGAAAAAAACACAGCCATGGTGCCCTCCGGCGTGAAACCTCGTCAGCTGATTGGCCAGCCGGCTTCACCAGGTATCGCTACCGGAAAAGTGCGGTGTATACGGCAAGTGGACGATCTCTTAGATTTTCAAGTCGGTGAAGTCATCGTTTGTGACGCCATTCAACCCAACATGACGCATCTTGTGCCGTTGGCCTCCGCGATTGTGGAGAGGCGGGGTGGAATGTTAATCCATGGAGCCATTATTGCAAGAGAAATGGGAATTCCATGCGTGAATGGAATACCAGGGATTATAGAGTTGCTGGAAGACAGTGAAATTGTGACTGTGGATGGTAATCTCGGAATTCTGACCATCGGGGAACCGGAATTCAATTTGGAAAAAAGTCGTTGAATCACAATAGGAATTTCATTGCTGTATTTCAAATCCTTTGGGGAATGTTCCGTATCTGATTATCGTGATGTCAGGGTGGCCAATCCACCATCAACTCCTAAAACCTGACCGGTCACCCAATCCTGAGAAGGATCAAGCAACCATTCCAATTTCGTCATAGCTTACGTAAACGATCGAACGGTATAAAACGCTGAAGTCAGATTTGTCTGGATTGTGTGTTCCCACTCTTCAATCGATGTTAAATGAGCCGATTTCAGCAATAAGGACCCAACGCAGTGAGCAACTCCATGGATACGTCCATATTGTTCCATGGTTGAATGAAAACAGTTTTCGACTTGTTCAATACTCGTGACATCTACGACAAACGGAAAAGCGTTGTATTCTTGTGCCAATGATTCAATCTTTTCTTGGTTTCGCCCTGCGACAACAACGCTGGCTCCTTTCTCTGCTAGCCGCTTAAACAAAGCGGAACCGATTCCACCATATGCGCCAATTTTTATATATGAAAAATTTTAAGCATTTGTTTCGATGCTTCGACCCCGCTTAAGAAGGCGCCTTCGATTCTCGATTCAGCGAATGCATCCCCCGCAAGAACAAGTGGAGGATCTTCTCGGAGAATCCAACAACGTTTGTCGATGACAGATTTCGGTTGACTGTATCGCCATCGCTTGATCTGAACGCTTTTTGGAGATTCAGGCATCCATGATTTCACGGAGCCCAAAAGGATTCGAGTGATCCGTTCATCCTTTTCGTGATAATGTTCTTGACTAAATTCCGGAGAAGCATGAATGGTAACAGCCGGGATAGAGGAGATTCCTTTTTGTTGATTATCGGCTAGGAAGGCGATTAAATCTCCATCGATTTTCAACGCACCGGGATCAGGTATCCGACTTGGTTTATCCAATGAAGCAAGGAATGCGATACAAGGATCGTACGTTACTTCTCGAAGGCACTCCGATCCTCCCTCAATACCGTCGTCGATGGGGCTTTCATCCAGCAGTGCTACCGATTGAGGCAACGGGGATGTGATAATTAATCCCTTGGCAATATAATGATTTCCTGCCTCTGTTTGTACATGCCATCGGTCATCTTTAAGTCCTACCGTGATTACCCATTGGTGAAAATGAACGTTTAGCTTCTTCGCGATGAATTTTGGGATCAACGTCATACCCTCACGGCCACAGTAACGCGGATGCCCGTCCTTATTTTCAAATCCATGACACCACAGATTAACAATACCGGCTTGTTGAAGTTGGTGAACGAAATCATTGAATTCTCTGCTGCGAACCGTGAAAAATTGGGCTCCATGATCAAACACTCCGTTCTCGATTCGGCGAGTCGCCATCCGCCCGCCCAATCCTGCACTTTTTTCAAGAATAAGAACATCCAATCCTTGTTCTTGTAGTTTGCGGGCTGCCGTGAGTCCGCTGATTCCCGCACCGATGACCAATACGCCGTTACGCAATGATGTATCCTGTAAATCAATGGTCTTCATACTTATCCCTTTATCATGATCTGATTCGTGTAAGATAGAGACAGTCTATCATATTCAATCCGTATGGATACGGTTCGACCGTACCTGCTAATCTGTTGAACAGAGGGGACCAATAATTATGTCTCAATCGGAAGTAATTATTGTTGGAGCCGGCCTTGCCGGATTGTGTTGCTCGCTGGAATTGGTGCAAAACGGCATCGATATCCTGATTTTGGAGGCGTCGGATAACGTTGGAGGCCGAGTCCGGACGAATAGTGTTAACGGCTTTTTGCTGGATCGCGGATTTCAGGTTTTTCTCAAAGCCTATCCCGAAGCTCGAAGCATACTGGATTATGATGCCCTGCGATTACAATCCTTCTATCCGGGGGCTTGGGTGTACGCAAATGGAGAATCCCACACAACGGTGGATCTCTGGCGTAAGCCAAGTCATTTTATGAAAGCGCTTTTTTCTTCGATCGGATCAATTACCGATAAAATGCGAGTCGCTGGTTTGAGAAACCGATTGAGCCGGAAATCAATCCAGACTATCTTACAGGATGATCAAATCACTACAGAAGAATATCTACGGAATCTTCATTTCTCCCCGCACATGATCGATCATTTTTTTCGGCCGTTTTTCGGAGGCGTATTTTTAGAAAAAGAATTAAACACATCAAGCCGCATCTTTGAATTTACCTTCAAAATGTTCTCATCCGGCGATGCCACTTTACCGGAAAGGGGGATGGGGCAAATCCCAAAACAAATCGCATCCCGATTGCCGGATGGAGCGATTCGACTGAATGCACAAGTGGCCTCTATTGAGAATCAAAAAATATCCTTGACAACCGGAGAAATATTGGAGGCTACGAATATTGTTATTGCGACGGACAAGCTTCAGGCAGTGCAATTCGTGGAATTCCCAAGTGCAAATAATTTTAATGGTACAACCTGTTTGTACTTTTGTGCTGAGAAGCCGCCCTTTACCGAACCAGTGATCCTTCGTCAATAGCCTGGTCTATCTGATCCCTCCAGAGTCGGTTATGTGTGACCTGTTATGAAAAAAAGAACAGGGCTGATTGTGCGAAGGGAGAGATGTGAAATAAACCTCCTTTGTTCAGGAAATTGGCCGTCAGTTGGGTGGAGAGAGCCCGAGGGCGAACGAGAATACACAGTGTATGTTCAATTGATGCTGAAAAATTGATTTGGGGAATTTTCTTTTCCTGTACTATGACCGTAACTAAAGGTTGGATTTTCCTAGACCGGGCAGTCACAGAGATAATTTTATTGATATCGAAAAATTAACTTGAGGCGCCTTCTTTTACTAAAGTAGTACCCATTGTTGTAAGATTGTTAGATCTAACAAATGTTGGTTTCACATCTCCAGTTAATTCAATAGGTTACAGGAATAAGGCCACGGATGCAAAATCGTAGTTCCTCATGAGTTGAAGTCAGATTTCCACCCAAAGTAGACATTCCGTTGATTTCTGCGATAATCGGTGAGATTCAAAGATTCGTTCATCGAGGGAACGATCATGATCAGCCGGTTTCTTACTTATCTCGCTGCCTTCTTTTTCCTTACACTCATTCCTTGCTATTCGCAAGAAACCGTTTCCAGTCTTGGCATCTTCGACGCCACAGCAGATTGGGGATTGGAACCGGATTTTCCGCACCAAATTGGAAAGTATAAAGTCCCAGGGAAAGTAGAAATCTCCCAGACCGACGACGGATTTGTATATGATCTTTATGGAAATGGAAATGAAATTTGGTTTTCCAAGGATGAAGGCTTTTTTTTATATGCAGAAAAATCAGGTTCATGGAGCCTTTCCGGAAAACTCCGCTGGTGTTCACCGGGGGGCGGCGATATGTGGGCGAAATTCGCTCTTATGATCCGTGATAAAGGGAAAGCACCGGATTCGAAATATTATGCCATTATTCTATGCTCCGGGATGAGTGAACCTTACGGGGACCTTTTGGCAGCACAGTGGCGAAAAGATCAAGGTGGATTAACAGAATCCTTAACGAAAAATACAACCACAAATTGGAGCAGCGTGTTTCTTCCGTATCCCGGTGTGGGAGTTTATTTCCGGATCACGAGAATTGCCCCAGAAAATTTACTTTTTTCCGAGTGGTCTCACGATGGAGTGACTTGGAACTTGCTTCATTGGATACGGATCGAAATGGATAAAACTGTCGCATATGGAATCGCTTTGAATAACCACGCCGAGAATGAACTGCTCTCGCATGCAAAGGCAACGAATGTTTCGTTGAATCCTGCACCTCCTCTTGCTCAGCGGCAATTTACAGAGAAGTGGTATACACCAAGGCAACCGGTCAAGGTTACATTGACTCTGACCAATCCGAGCGAACGAATTGAGCGAGTGAGCATAGTCGAGAAGCTACCCAGAGGCTGGACTGCCAAACGCATAATTCCCGATGGCATCATGGAAAAAGGAAAGATCGTTTGGCATCAAACCATGGAGCCAGGATCAACTGTATTAACTTATGAAGCGTATCCGCCCGAGGGATCGAGTGAGGTCGCGATGTTTGTTGGCAAAGTGAATTCACAGCGGATTCTCGGTGAAACAGAACTTTCACCATCACTACAGAATAGCGGATATCCTCCATCGGGTCACTGGCGTTATTGGACTTCATCGGACGGGCTTGTTAGACCGACCTGTTATCGAGTTATGGTCAGATCAAATGGCTCGGTCTGGGCCATCCACTCGATCCAAGGACTTACTATGCACTATCCCCAGGACCAAATAAGTCAACTTGACGGTTACAATGTGAGGATCATTGAGAACGCGGTCCGAAATACACCTTTGTATGAGAACCAAGATGGACAAATTTGGTCACTTTATTTCGAGGAATCTCAAATTCGTGGCCTGCAGCGCTACGAACCATCAAGCAACGAATGGGTGAGATACGAAATCGAAGAAATGTTCTCCACGCAGATACCCACTGGGGTACCGGATCGTCTCCATGTGGCTCTTCTTCCAACCGATAACGATCGTGTCATTTTCCTTTTACCGGACCGCCTGATGGAATTCAACACAACTTTTGAAAAGACAAAATTGATTCTCGATGTTTCGGGTACAAACCTCGAACGGTTCAAGGACATGTGCTCCGCTCGTGATGGTGGTTTGTGGATAACCGGTTCAAACGGTCTCGCGAAGTTGAACGGAAAGATTCAATCGACGAGTATGTTTTCCGAGTATACCGAATATCTTTTTGAAAAGGACTATGGAATTCACAATCTTATGTATCCATTTGAAGACGAAGAAGGGAATATTTGGGGTGTTGCCAACGCTCTCGGAAATCCCCGGGATATTTTGGTACATTTTGATGGAGAACGATGGAAGATGTTATTCGTGTATCAGGGATTTCCCGTTTATAAAAGAATGATGGGATTTCCTGATATCAATGGAAGTTTTTGGATAGTTGACTCTTCTTCGCTTTCCCGCATCGAGGATTTCAAACAAGAATTCGTACCAAAGAATGAACTCTTGACCGATTCCATTAAGGATATGGTCATGGAGCCAAACAACGTACTTTGGCTTGCCACCTCGCAAGGTCTCGCGCGGCATGCGCCGGTCCCCTGGAGAATCCCCCCCGAAGTATCGGATCTCGATCGTATCTGTCATTCGATTATTGAAGACCGGCAAGGGCGTATCTGGTTTGCTTGCGTGGATACACTCGTGTGTTTTCACTCGGGAAAATGGAAATATTACACCCTCCCCACTGATCCGTTTTCATTTGATACGAATTCGCTTTGCCTATTACCGGACGGGCGCATCGCTTTAAGAAATATAAGTGACTCGTTGCTTACTTTTAATCCTCAGGAGGAACGTTTCGAATGGATCGTACTTCCGACAAGTCATTTTATCGGGCTTATTGCCCCCCGCAGAAATGGAGGAATTTTGTTCGAGTCGTACAGCCTGTCCAGCGCGCGGATAGAGGCCTATGATGGAAAACAATTCCAGACCATTCTCGAATTCAATTTGCGTTGGGATACGGGATATACCCGGTACTTATTAGAAGATACCCAGGGAGCGATTTGGATAGGCGGTGAAGATTACTATGGATTAGCCCGGTATCAAAATGGAAAATACCAGGTATTCGGACAGAAGGAAAATTATCCAGGTGGAGCCGTGTATTCGATTCTCGAAGTAGAGAAGAAAACGATCTGGTTTGGCTGCCAGGATTCAATCTTGGAGTACTCCGACAACAATTTTACCGTTGTTCGATCCGGATTCGGAATAGTCCGCTCTATGATAAAATCTCGGGATAGTAGTATATGGGTGGCTTCTCAAACCGGACTCCATCGGTTCCACAATGGATCATGGGTAACAAATACATATGAAGATGGACTCCCAGCCAGAGATATTTTTGATGTGTTCGAGGATAGCCAGAGCAACATTTGGATTGGCACAAACCGTGGAATCTGCCAATATGATCCGGAGGCTGATTCCGATCCACCAATTGCTTTTATTGATTCAATCAATCCGAAAGAAATCCCACCAAAGGGAGAAGCGCAATTTTCATTTTCCGGTATGGATAAATGGAAATATACGAAAAAAGACCGACTCCTTTTTTCCTACCGTATCGATGCGGGGAATTGGTCTCCCTATGTAAGTGAATCAGTCGCTTTGGTGACTGGCTTGAAGCCAGGAGGGCATGTTCTTGAATTATGTACCATGGATCGAAACTGGAACGTGTCCGAACCTGTTTCCTGGAACTTTACAGTTTTAGTTCCATGGTACAGGGAGCCATACTTTCTGTTACTCATGACCATTACTATTATGGTCATTGTCGTATTGCTCTCGCTTCACATCTCAAACTATTTCAACTTGGCCAAGCTGGTTACAGACCGTACAAAGCATTTGCTTGACTACCAGCAAAAGCTCAAAGTCATGACGTCCGAGTTGTCTCTGGCGGAAGAACGGGAAAGAAGGCGTTTGGCCTCGGATTTGCATGATAGTGTTAGCCAATCTTTATCGCTTTCGATCATGGAACTTTCCGATGTCGATGATGCGGAAACTGTCGAGGAAATCAAAGAACAAGTGGCGGGTATTGGGCAACGGCTTGAAGAGACGCTCGTTGCTACACAAAGCATGACCTTTGAACTATGTCCACCGGAACTGTATCAAATTGGATTAGAAACAGCAGTCCAAGAGATGCTGGCGCAAATGCGAAAGCAGCATGGAATCGAATTTGTATTGAAGGATGATCAACAACCACGGGAACTTTCCGAAGATCTCCGTTATTTTTTGTTTCGTAGCATTCGGGAACTATTGATCAACATAATGAAACATGCGAATGCCAAACACGCGTGGGTAAAATTGAATAGCTCCGATAATACCTTTACAATTCAGGTGATCGATGATGGGGTGGGATTTGATATGACGAGGATGAGACATGATTCAAAACAGCAAGGCGGATTTGGTTTGTTTAGCATTCAGGAACGTCTCATGCAGATGGAAGGCTCATTCAAGATTGAATCCAAGCCGAATGAAGGCGCGATCGTTACGATTACGGTTCCTTTGAAAAAGACTGAATAGGGGAATGCACTATGAAAATCCGGATTTTGCTGGCAGACGATCATGAAATGGTGCGCAAGGGATTTCGTGCCCTTTTGGAAAAACAATCCGATTGTGAAGTGATCGGCGAAGCGACGGATGGCCGCGAAACCGTCAAAATGGCGCAAGAACTAAATCCCGATGTGGTCGTGATGGATATCAGCATGCCAAACTTGAGTGGGATTGAAGCGACTCGCCAAATCAAAACTCACAATCCATCGATCAAAATTCTCGCATTATCCGTCCATTCAAGAGGTTCCGTTGTTGGTCAGATCATTCAGGCCGGCGCGTCCGGATATCTTCCGAAAAGCAGTTCCGTGAAAGAATTCCAGAAAGCGATCCATACGATTATGCGCAATCGCACCTATATCAGCCCTAAACTCATGGATTCGATGGTGGAATATTTTCAGGAAGAACCGGCTCCCAATAGGATTTCTGCGGAAAACCTGACACCACGAGAGCGGGAAGTCTTGAAATTGATCGCTGACGGAAAGACGACAAAAGAAATTAGCGCTGGTCTTTGTGTGAGTGAGAAAACGGTCGAGTCTCACCGCTATCAGATCATGCATAAACTCGGCGCTCATAACCTAGCGGAATTGATCAAGTTTGCCGTTCAAGAGGGCATTGCCTCGTTCGACACGGATGAGGAATGTGTATGATTTTCCCCCGTCGTTCTTGATGCACTTTTGGCCATCATTCCAATCGGCTCCGGAACTGTGCATAATTCTTCTCAGTGTTTTCCCTGAGATCCCTCTCAGGGTATTCCCTTAGGGAAATTCCCTGATGCTTCTAAGGTCTTTCCCTTACCCCCAAAATCAGTGTTTTCCCTGATATCTTCTCTCCTTTTAATGACCTATCGTGAATCGAAGTCTGAAATCTCGTATGAGGATGCATAGTGAACACAAAAATTTTGGTGGTCGATGATCATGCCCCGTTTCGGGAAGCGTTCCGTAAAATTCTTCAAAAAAATGCGCTTGGAGAAGAAATTTTCGAGGCGGATAACGGAGATTCTGCGATCCAAATGACACATGAACATCATCCGGATCTGATTTTCATGGATATTGCCATGCCGAAGGATGGATTTACTGCCACCGAAGCGATTCATCAGCAATGGCCGGAGATCAAAATCATAATTCTGACGGCTCATGCGACAAAAAGTTATCAGGAAAAAGCGTTTGATTTGGGAGCAGTTGGTTTCTTGGTCAAGAAGAGTGTGAAACAGGAATTGGTGGATGCGTTTGGAACAATTATGAATGGGGATCGATACATCAGCCGGGATATCGAGATTAATTCTTTTATTAAACCACGGCCTATGGCCGTGCGACCCAAAAAGGTTTGACC
>CAYPPG010000096.1:0-19893 GCA_964412555.1 uncultured bacterium | reverse complement strand
GGAGATACCGATCTGTTGATCAACAGCCCCAGAGAATCGCCGGCTCCGACCCGAAATATCGCCTATTACGAAAACATCGGCGATAATCAGAAATTTGTATTTCGGTATCAAGAGGATATCACGAAAGTGCAGCTCGAGGGGCACACGACATCCCCGACTACCGTGGATTGGGATGGGGACGGTATCCGTGATCTGCTGGTAGGTTGTGAGGATGGATTTTTTTATCTTTTTGAAAGGGAATCTTCAAGCGAAATGCTTGGATTAGAATAAAGAGCAGACCTAGATTCTCTCCTACTCATACCACTACGATATATGTGCCAATGATACCATAGATACCATGTTGCATGCATCCAACATGCAGTAAAAAAATGCCGGCAGGATGCCGGCGTTACAAAGGGGAATCTAACCATGTCTGAAACCACGACACAAAAACCTAGCCGCCGTTCTTTTTTGAAAACTGCCGCTTCCGGGATGGTCCTTGTTCAGGCGGAAGCTGTCCGCAGTTCCGCCGCCAATTCGATGATTGAAATCGGAATCGCCGGCTCAGGAGGACGCGGCAATTTCGTCACGCGTAAGTTCATAGAAAATGCTGAAAACGATATCAAAGTCGTGGCAGCGCAGGATCCGTTCGCCGACCGGCTGCAGGTCATGCAGGACCGGTATGACATCCCGAAAAATCGCTGCTATCAAGGACTTGATGCCTATCATGCACTGATCGATTCCGGTGTGGACGCCGTGGCTGTCACCAGCCCTCCGTATTTCCACGCCGATCAAGTGGAAGCGGCAATTAGAGGGAACAAACACGTATGGATGGCCAAGCCGGTTGCACCGGATACAAACGGTTGTCTGCGCATTTTAGAATCTTCAAAAAAGGCGAAAGGCAAGTTGAATTTTCTAGTCGATTTCCAAACACGCAACAGCCCTAATTTCAAGGAATGCATCGGCCGTGTTCACAATGGGGATATCGGCGATCTCGTGTTTGGCCAATCGTATTATCTCGCGGGACGGCTCGGTGTGCAGAGCAAGCCAGGAATGTCGAAGGATGAGGCGCGGTTGCGCAATTGGGTGTTCGACATAAAATTGTCAGGTGACATCATCGTCGAGCAGAATGTGCATGTGATCGACGTGGCGAACTGGTACATCGGCACCCATCCGATTCGAGCGTACGGTACCGGTGGACGCCAGGCGCGTACCGATGTCGGGGATTGCTGGGATCATTTTATCTGCACCTTCTGGTATCCGGACAACGTGAAAATCGACTTCTGTTCGGGGCAGTTCCTGAAAGGCTACGATGACCTTTGCATTCGTATGTATGGCTCGCAAGGCACTGCCGAATCGCATTACTGCGGTGCGAATTGGGGGCAGGGTCCCGTGCGCATCACCGGCGACAATCCCTGGCCGGGTGTAGAGCGCGATAACACTTGGGATAGTGGTATCAACAACAATGTAAAGGATTTTGTCAAAGGAATCCGCTCAGGCAATTATGTCAACCACGGTCAAGATGCGGTTGAAAGCACTCTGACAGGCATTCTTGGACGTATGGCTGCCTATGAAGGGCGTGAAGCGACCTGGGAAGAAATGATTCAAAAGAATGAGAAATATGAAGTAGATTTAAACCTTTGACACCGTTTCGAAAACCTTCCTCTAGTTCAATTCTATAAAACCTTTTTTGGGTTACATCATACTCGATGATTGTTCAGTCATCACAACGAAAGGATTCTTCAACTCATGCAATCATTCAACTATTTCCGACTATTCGTTTTCTGTCTTGCGTTTCTCATTCAAATATCATATGCAGCCAGCCAGGAAGAATTTTCTTCAAAAGTTCACAATATTCTCGATCAAGCCGTCGCGGAATATGGCATTCCCGGTATGGCTGTGCTCGCACGCAATGCAGAGGGTGAAACCTTTGTTGGCGCAAGCGGATTCGCCGATTTGGAGTCGCAAACCCCATTGACTGCCCAGCATCGTTTTCGCATCGCCAGCATTTCCAAAACGTTTGTCGCAACGGTCGTCATGCAGCTGGTCGAGGAAAGTAAGCTTGCGCTTGATGAGACAATCGATCATTGGTTGGATGCATCGATCGTTGACGCGATTCCAAATGGACATTCCATGACTCTCCGCCATTTATTGAGCCATACAAGCGGCATGTACGATTTTGAAGACGAAGCGTTCATTGACTTACTCTTTGAAGACACTCAAAAGCAATGGACACCACAGGACTTGATTCAACATGCATTGGAACACGGAGAACCGTATTTCGAACCCGGGCAAGGCTATCAATATTCGAATACCAATTATATTTTGCTTGGACTGATCATCGAAAATGTCAGCGCTTCGACGTTGGAAGAACAAATTCGAACCCGCATTTTGAATCCGCTCCATCTTGACAACACATTTTCAGGAGAAGAGGATTACCCGCAAGAAGGAAATGCCACCAGCTATTGGGTACAAAAAGATAGCACACGGGTAAAAATTGTGGATCTCCCCCTATATTTCGAATGGGGACATGGGCATATGATTTCCACGGTGGAAGATCTCGCAGTTTTTTTCAAAGCATTGGTGGATGGCCAACTCTTTCAAAAAGTAAGTACCTTGGATGAAATGATCACAATGACCAAAGAGTCAGGCTACACGTACGGTCTGGGAATCAGCCACTCACGAGTTGGTTATGGGCACACAGGCGGAACGTTTGCATTTATCAGTTTGGCTACCTATATACCAGAAACCGGAGCGATGTTGATTTATTGGAAGAACGAGTTGAATATGGTGAAGGATGAAGTATTCAACCACTTTTTTCAACAAGTCCTGCCATTGATTCTTCCATCCAATGTTGACAAATGGCGTAATTTGAAATAAGAAAATCTTAATTCTATCCACAAATCAGACAAACAGAAATCCTTCGAAATGGGTCTGGTATCCAGCCCCATTCCACGATTTTCATTGCCCATAAATCGAATAGGTTGAGTTTTCTATTTTTTTAGCAATGATTATAATCATCATATTGATCATTCAACTTTACAAAGGAGTATTTCAACCATGATCAACTGCCTCAAACTCGGATGGAGTTTCAGCCTTTTTGCTTCCCTATGTTTTTTATGTTTGCCAACACAATCACTTAAATCAGGAAAAATGGGCTTACAGGAACGATTTGATGTTCCGTTCAAAGCAACGGAACCATCCAAATCCGTATCACTGAAAGCACCTGCAGAATTGGAATTACCGCAAATTTTAGCCGATTTTGAACAGTATGCCGTACAAGCGATGGACGATTGGAAGATTCCGGGAATGGCCATCGCCATCGTTCAAAACGATGAGATTATTTATAGCAAAAGTTTCGGCGTGAAAAAGCTGGGGGAATCCGATCCGGTCACAACCGACACGGTATTCCAAATCGGATCCGCTTCAAAAGCGTTTACCTCTTTACTTGTCGCCATGATGGTGGAAGAAGGCTATTTTTCATGGACAGATTCCGTCGTTTCTCTACTCCCCGACTTTACACTATACGATCCATGGGTAACTCGTGAGTTTCAAGTTCGTGATATGATGAGCCAGCATTCGGGTTTGCCTGCCTATTCAGGAATGATGGGGCCTCTTTTTGACTTTGACCGCAACCATACACGGTTTCTACAGCGATATATCAAACCCGTGACCAGTTTTCGATCGGAATTTGCATATCAAAACACCCTCTTCCTGGACGCAGCAGCTCTTCTGGAAAAAGTAACTGGAAAAACATGGGAACAATTACTGCAAGAGCAAATCTTCACACCTCTGGGAATGACGACAGCTTCATCCACATTAAACACTCTACTCGCTTCTCCTGATCGCACACTTGGTCATTATCGAATGGAAAATTGGTATCGGGGAGAAATCCTCCCCGTGCAGCCCGATTGGCCTTTTATTGATTGGGTATATACATACGGACCAGCCGGCAGCATAGCATGTTCCATTACCGATTTGACAAAGTGGGTCCGTTTTCAGCTCAATCAAGGGGAATTTGAAAACCAGCGATTGATCCGTGAAAACGCACTCGAATATTTACACAAACCTCACACGATTGTATATGCTCCAGTTTCCGGTACCCAATTCTTTTATGCTCAAGGCTGGCTGTATCAAACTGAGGATCCTTCTCCCATTGTTTGGCATAATGGAGGAACCTTATCCGGAACTTCGATGGTTTCCTTTATACCGGAAGCCAATCTTGGGTTTGTGTTAGTAGCCAACTTGCGCAATGCCAGCATCGGTGACACCCTTCATCTGGCGTTCTATGACCGTTATTTCCAAAAAGAAAACTTGATAGATCGAAATGGTTTATATATGGAAAGTCTTGAGGCTGAGATTGCAGAACAGCAACCGCCAAAGCTTCCCCAAAATCCTTCTCCGCCACCGGATTTGGATTCGCTGGCCGGGCATTATGCCAATTCCTATTTCGGAACCGTTTCCGTCATTCATAACGAGAACGCTGGGGAACTTCTTCTTACAATTGGACCACAACAACAACCTGTCATTCTTACACCATGGGATGGAAATGCGTTTATGACATCGATTCCTAAATTTATGGATTATGCTGATTTCACCGTTTTTCATCTTGACTCAAACGGTGTCGCTCAATCGATGAGTGTCGAAACATTAAATTCCGATGCCGATTTCGGCGAGTTTACACGGATTGAGGATCCCAGTAGTGATATTCCCTGGTTTCCACAAACGATCGTAAACCAATTGGACGCTTTGGTTGACAAAGAAATGCAAGCAGGAAAAGTACCGGGTGCAGTCGTTGGAGTTTGGGTACCGGGTAGAGGAAAATACCTAGCGGCCAGGGGACTTGCCAACATAGAAACCAACGAACCGAGAACGCTCGAGGATCCATTCCGCATCGGTAGTATCACAAAAACGTTTACCGCGACCGTCGTTTTGCAACTGATTCAGGAAGGATTATTGGACTATTCGACTCCGCTCTCCAATTTCTTCCCCGATTTCCACAACGCCGACAAAATCACGATCAGCGATTTGATGCGAATGAAGTCCGGGATTCCCGATTACACAACGGAAGAATTTGATTATTTTACATATAACAATATTTTAAAACTTTTCCCCCTCAATACACTTCTTGCCCCCATCTACGACCGTACAGATGAATTCGAAACGCCGGGAGAAAAAGTGATCTATTGCAATACGAATTTTATTCTTCTCGAATCCATTGTTGAAAAAGTAACGGGAAGTTCATTGGCCGATGAAATTGCAAACCGGATCACAACTCCTTTGGGATTGCAGCATACTTTCTATCCGACCGATATATTTTTACCCGGTAATAATAGAGGGTATGATGAAAATCTTGAAACCGGCCAATGGATTGATCATACTGAAATTTCACCGAGTTTTAGTGGAGGAGCCGGAGCCATGATTTCAAACTTGTATGACTTGAAATCTTTTGTGAAAGTACTTTATGAAGGTGACCTCTTACCCCCAGAAATACAAATTTCCCGATTGCAAGCTGATTCCTTCTTTGAAACTCCTGAATGGATTCGATATGGTGAAGGAATTATTAATCAGGCAGTTTTTTGGGGACACAGTGGAAGTATTAACGGTTTTTGTTCGAGTATGTATTATTATCCCCAGAAAAATACGACAATCATTATCAATTATAATGCAGGCATATACGCACCGGCTAATTTATTTATGGATATTACAGCAACTCTTTTTCCCGACGATGTTCCTTGGGCAAGCAAAGAGACGACAAATGTTGCAAACTGGCAATACATATCCAATTAATGTTTTGCTCATTGGGATTTCCGTTTCTCACATTGAAACCAATATACTAAAACCGTATTAATTCTTGATATATTCAAGAAATTCATCAAGAGAATTCGCTTTCAAAGCTTTCTTTCGCAATCTACGCAAAATAGTGAGATTCTCAATGGATTCAATCATATCCATCAGCGAAATCGGAATTTCACCAAACTTATCTCTGACAATATCGATAACAGTCGTTCTTGCTTCTTTTAGACTTCCAATCCGAATTCCCCTTCGTTCACCTCTTTGTTCTCCAATTTGAATCCCCTCTTTTTTCCCTTCTTTTTTCCCTTCTTCAATCCCTTTTTTCATTCCTATTTCCATCCCTTGTTGTTCAAGTATACGTTCAAACGGTGCAATCGTTGGCATTTTCTTTTCCTCCAAGTATTTAAACTTCCGGTAACATATACGGCTCCCGATATTCTTTTGTTAAAAAAACATTCGCTTCCCGATCCTCTCCAAACGTTTCCGTCTTCGGATCGAATACGACTTCCCGTCCGAGGTGAGTTGCGATATTCCCAAGATGACAAATTGTCGTGCTGCGCCGCCCAATCTCGACATCGGCATTCGGGCGCTTACGGCTTTTGACACATTCAAGGAAATTGGCAGAATGCGAACCGCCGGAGTTCTTCTCACTCGGTCCTTCTTTCCCATCCTTTTGATAGACTTTCCAGCCGCGCCCATCGACAATGAGCGTTCCTTCGGTGCCGTAAAAACCAGTTCCAGCATTGGTTCCTTCGATAGGATCATGCCGCGCGAAGCTACGCAGTTCCCACACAAGTGGAAAATCACCGAAATCATATGTTGTGACTTGAGTGTCGGGAACCTCTTTCATGTCGTCAAGCCAATAAATCCCCGCCTGGCCGGAGACTTTCGTAGGAAGATTGTTTTCCAATCCTTTCATCTTTGCTATCGCCCACATGGTGATATCCAGCATATGCACGCCCTGATTCCCTAGTTCGCTATTACAATAGTCCCAAAAGAAACGCCAATTATAGTGGAACCGCATCGGATTAAACGGCCGTTCCGGTGCAGGTCCCAGCCAGCGGTCGTAATCCACCCCTAACGGAACAGGTTCATTCGGCGGATTCCCGATACTGCCTCGCACCTGGCACATCCATGCTTTCATCATGCAAATATCCCCCAGTTTTCCCGACGTCACATAATCAACCGCGCTTTTGAAATGATGGGCGCTACGCCGCTGCATTCCGACTTGAAACACTCGGTCATATTTGCGCGCGGCATCCCGCATGAGTTGTCCTTCCTGAATGGTGTGGGAAAGCGGCTTCTCACAATACACATCTTTCCCTGCTTGGCAGGCTAGTATCGCCGGGATCGCGTGCCAGTGATCCGGTGTAACAATATACACTGCATCGATATCCTTATCGTCAAACACATGACGAAAATCTTTTGTCGATCCGACATCTTTCTTCTGCCATTCTTTGATTTCTCCACAGACTTTTTGAATGATCTCGTCATCGATATCGCAGAACGTTTTGAATATTCCACCGGCAGCGATAGCCGCTCTTGCATCGTGCCTTCCCTGGTTATGACCACCAATCAGGGCCAAAGTCACCTTCTCGTTCGCACCAATGGCAGACGGGTTCAAATTGACAAAACTTCCCGCGGCAACGGCGGAAGCAAGACCGGTTTTTTTCATAAAAGATCTACGGTTTTCTGTCTTCATTTTATTGATCTCCTTGATTCCTTCCTCGTTTTTGTTACGTTTTTTGATACATTCATGATACTCTATACTTCCTAGCGTGAATAGAGACATCCGGAAATCAACCTTTCGCTTTTGCATTCATGAATTTCACATCTCTTGAGCCCCATGCCGCATCAATATCTCTCGTTGTCAACGTCAAATGAAACGGTATGCTGTTAAGAAAGCGATACACATGAAACGAAAAGGAGAAATCATATGCAATATAGACTGATCAGCACTTCAGGCATCGAAGCATCCGCCGTCGGACTCGGTACCTGGGCTATCGGAGGCTGGCCATGGGGCGGCACAGACGAACAAAAAGCCATCGAGGCGATTCAGGCTTCCATCGATGCAGGGATCACCCTCATCGACACCGCTCCCGCGTATGGTCTGGGATTATCGGAAGAAATCGTCGGGAAAGCCATCGCCGGACGGCGTGATAAAGTGGTACTGGCGCCCAAATGCGGCCTTGTCTGGCATACGGATAAAGGCACTCACTTTTTCAATGAATACGGAAAAGATGTTTACAAATACCTTGGGCCGGAATCTATTGAGCATGAAGTCGAGCAAAGTTTAAAACGGCTAAAAACCGATTGCATCGATCTTTATCAAACGCACTGGCAGGATTCGACTACCTCCATCGAAGAGACGATGATCACTCTTACTAAATTAAAAAAACAAGGGAAAATCCGCGCCGTCGGTGTCAGTAACATCAACGTCGAACAATTGAAAAAATATCAAAAAGTCGATGAACTCCACAGCGCCCAAGAAAAATACAACATGCTCGACCGCGAACTCGAAGACGAACTCCTTCCCTACTGCAAACAGCAAAATATATCCATTCTAGCCTATTCACCCATGGCATTGGGATTGCTGACGGGCAAGATCGGTCCGGAACGCCAATTCACCGGTGATGACCTGCGAATCAACAATCCTCGATTTTCCGTCGAAAACCGAAAAAAAGTGATCGGCATGCTGAACCAATTCCAACCGATCGCGGAACAACACAATGCCACTATCCCCCAACTCGTTATCGCTTGGACTATCGCCCAGCCCGGGATCACGTTTGCACTCGTCGGCGCTCGGAATCCGGAACAAGCCCAGAAAAACGCCAAAGCCGGTGAGATCGTATTACGGAAAGAGGATCTTGAGAAGATGAATCGCATCATCAATTCATATCGAACTGAAATAACCTGAATAATCACAAAAAGTACGGGTTGGTCATGTGACAACTGGAGTCGTTATTATCATCCGCTTCCTTACACTCATTTTTCTCTGACTATATTCTCCCTTTGCAACGATTTCCGAACTTGTTTTTCCACCGATTTCAGCGTCTCTTCGTCCCATATTTTCAACGTGTAATAGACACTGACATCTTGGCTGTCGCTGAATTCTTGAAAGGCTTGTTCCAACCGTTCGCGATCTTTTCCGACTCCTTCAGGAACAGCGATGATGAAAGTAGCGGCGTGATGGCGTCCAAGAGTTTTCCGGCATTTGACACCCACACGAACAATATTTTCCACCATGATTTCAAGTCCCGGATACTCTAAAGTAATCCAATATACTTGATCGCCTTTGATTTCCATATAAGAAAGTGCACGAGTAACATCATCTTCATTGACAAAACAGCGAAAAATACCTTCTTCGGCTTGAAAAGAGCCAAATCGATAATCGAGAGTCATTGGAGAATCGAAGGTTTTCACTCCCATCATGTCCAAGACGTTTTCCAAACGTTCCATGTAACTGATTTCCGTCACTGCCACCTCCTCTATCATTCTGTTTTGATCCGAAATCGCATTCCGGATTCCCGCTCGATAAATCCTTGGAATTCCAACAATCCCAAAGCGGAAGACACCCGCGCAACCGGCCAGTTCAATTCCCGACACAATACATCGATATGTTGCGGCTCCGGCGATAACAGATTATAGACCGTTTTTTCTTCTTCATTCAGTTGATCCAGCGGTACAGACACAGGTTTGGATGCCGGAGTGTCGGATGGAATTGGCTCAGAAGGTATTTCCGTCACTTTTTCGCTTGTTTCAATAGATTGAGATATATCGGGTACCGACTTGGATTTAGGAGGAGTGAAAGAAAGATCGACTTTGGGAATCTTGCCTTCCAACTCGTTGCGGTAATAGGTGATTTTATCTTCTAATTCGGAAAAAATATCCTCCACTGAGGTAACCAGCAGGGCAGATGAATCACGGATTAATTTATTCGTTCCTTTGCTGGTTTCTGAGTCCACTGCACCTGGAAGGGCGAACACTTCTTTTCCCTGTTCCAGCGCATATTTTGCTGTGATCAGCGAACCACTTCGTTCTCCCGCTTCGACGATGAGCACACCGAGGGATAAACCGCTGATAATTCGGTTCCGTGGGGGAAAATTGCGTCCTTGCGGCGCGACATCATAAAACAATTCGCTAATTAAAGCGCCACGTTTGACGATTTCATCAGCCAATAATGCATGTTCGCGTGGATACACGATTTTCAATCCATTCCCCATCACGGCCAGAGTTCGTCCGCTTTTCGAGCGCAATGCACCTTTGTGTGCAGAAGCGTCGACTCCCCACGCCAATCCGCTAACGATTGCCACCCCTGCTTCCGCCAATTGGGAGGCGATAGTGCCCGCTTGCCGGCGGCCAGCGTCGGATGCCTGCCGGGGGCCGACAATCGCCAAAGAAATAATATCTTGAGGTAGAATTGTTCCTTTCACATACAAGATTGCCGGCGAGGAAGGAATATGGTAGAGTGAATAGGGATATTCGGGATCACTATACAGAAAGATTGAGACGCCTTCTTTTTCCGCCCATGCCAGTTCTTTCTCGATATCACGGTCGAATTTCCCGCGAGCGGCTTCTTTCACCGCAGTCGCCATTTGGGAATTGAATCCCTGGATTTCTGCGATTTCTTGTTCGGACGCCTGCAGCGCTTTGTGAATGGAACCGAAGTGTTTTTCCAATTTCTTTGCCCGGTCGCTGCCCATATGTTTCGCGCGCAAAATCGCCAACCACGGATAGAGTTTCTCTCGGTTGATTTTCATCATTGTGCCTCCGTTGTATCGAAAAACCATACGAAAATATTCGTATCATTTCAAGCACTCTGAACGGATTTCCCAAAAAAATCCTCGCCGGTTCCATCTTGTCAGAGTGTCCCTTGCAGCGGATAATGCAAAAACATATTATTGGATATCCTTGTTCAAAAGAAAGGTGTGATTATGGTTTCCCCCGATATTTTGAAAGAATTGGATTGTTTAAAACCTTTGAATGACGACCAGATTCGCAAAATCGGCGAGATCTCATCCGAAAAAACCTGTGAACGCGACACGTTTGTTCAGTGGGAGGGACAAGAAGCCACCGCGATGTATATCGTCGTCGAAGGGCGGGTTGCAATTGAAATCGATCTGCCGAAAAAACGCAAAGTCATGATTTACGTTGTGCAGCGAGGAGATATGTTCGGCTGGTCGGCGGTCGTACCGCCTCATATTATTACAGCCGGTTCGCATTGCATGGAAAAAACAAGATTGATCGAGATCCCTCATGAACCATTGCTGAAAATTATCGCAGAGGATGCCCCCCTCAAAGCATCCATTATGGAAATGATCTCCCGCGTCATTGCACTTCGCTTGAAGGATACTCGTTTGCAGCTCAGTTATCTGCTGGGGTGGGATTAGAATTTTGAGAGACATCTACTCCCAATTGTTTTAAAATATTGATTCCCTGATGGTGGCTGCCACCATATCCGTACCAAGCCCTTACGACTTTCCCCTCGCGGTCGATGACATAAGTCATGGGAACAGCGCTCATTCCCATCCCCCCGCCGAGATCCCCGATATCATGGCCAAGGGAATGCATCCCCACTGGAGTGCGTTTTTTATCGTAAAATGTGTATCGATGTTCCTCGTATACTGAGCAGTAAGGCTCTTTATATTCCCAACCGTAACGCGGTTTTCCATTTGGCCAGTATATATAGAAATAATCGCCGTCCCCAACCAGCACGCCAGTCAATTGGTTGTTCATGGCGCTTATCATTTCGATGCGCGCATAATTTGGTTTTTTCAGCCAAATATGATACCGGCATGGGGTTCGTAGATTCCCGTCAAACTCATTTTGATACTCACTCATCCAGGACAAAGAGTTCGCATCCCGCATGGTTTGCACCATCTTATCGTACAAGGCATGGGCTTCGGATTCGTCGACAAAAGCGGTTTCCTCGCCACACCATGCTGGGAGCAAAGTAAGAACACTTCCGAGAAAAAGGAGAATTGATTGATGATAGCAAACGTGCTTTCGCTTCATTGTTTGCTCCAGGATGGCATTTCGTTAGCTGTTATTTTTCTCATGACTCTATGAGAAGAAACGTTATGAGGGCAAAAATGTTACAAAATCAGGTTTTCTTCAAGAACAAAAGGAAAAGTCCTTCTGTACATCATTCAATTATGACACCATAACCCACCTTGATCTTGCCTGATCAAATTGAAACACTTTATGTTTTCTTCAATCATTCTCGACTGACTAGATTCCCGCCAATAATACTAATTGTGATCAAACTCATGATTTCCGTTGTTTTTGAAATGGGACTCGTTCCTACACTATGAAAAATGCAGTTGAGATGAAAAATGATGGATTCCTTCAGCGACTTGACGATGTACGGGTGAATCGGTAAAATTTTTATCGATAGTTTCAGAGAAATCTGAGTTCTCTGATCAAATTTCTAAACATTTTTTCGAGGTGATAATATGGCTGATATCAACGAACGATGGGAAGATAACGCGCCCGGTAAATACTACATCGACAAGAACTGCATCTTGTGCGCTTTATGCGTCGAGATGTCTCCGGAAATGTTCACGGAAAGTGAAGACGGAGATCATGACATCGTCTGCAAACAGCCAGAAAATGAAGAAGAAGAAAATATCATGAAGGAAGCCATGGAGCAATGTCCGGTTGACGCAATTGGCGACGATGGCGAATAATCTGGTCGCCTGACGATGAAAAAATGCAATACCCCTCGCTTATTGCGAGGGGTATTCTTATATTCGAGTTCTTAGAACAAAGACCAATCCTTCACCGCCGGTTGTTCGGACGAGGGATGCAGAAATGCCTGTCGGTCTAGATTTCCAACTGTAAGGCGCACTTCGTCAATGCGTCCCTGCAATACTTCGGCGGTTGCTCCACTCATACGCTTCGCCCCAACATACACTGGGAAATCACTGCCGATTCGAAACGAATCATAGTCCGATTCCTCGTCTTCATGAAAAACAGTGGTCGACAAGGTCGGCACACCATCTACAAACAATTTCACTTTATCCCGTACCGACGCCGCATCTAGGTTTAGAACTGCCGCAAAATGATGAAATTCTCCGTCAAACGGCACAACCGGCTTTCCAGTCGTGATGTGCAGCCGCCCACCGAATCCGGAAGTTGAATCGCCGTCATTGAAGAAAAAGTCGAGTGATCCGGCCATGGAATAGTTAACTCCAAATCGCCAGATTCCATCCCGGCTCGCATTCTCCTCGTCATACCGATCCACTAAAACCATCGGGCCTTGCGCTGAAGTCGATAGTTGTGCATAGCATTCAATTGTCAACTGCTCCCGCACATCGAGGGCTGCTTCATCCGAACCGAAACGAAATCCATTTCCGGGAACGCCGTTCAAATTCAAAGAATTCAGATTTTGTAATTGATTGAGTGGAACCGGATTCTCCGCCCCAGGCGCAGAAATAGACGCGGTTCCGAGCAATTGTCCTTCACCAAAGTATCCGGCAGAATCGGTGACATTTCCCTCAAAACGGAAATAGGCAACCGTCGTCCCAACCGGTGGAGGCCCCACAGGTGTAGCTGTCACCGTCACACCAGGCGAGACTTGCCGATCTCGAGAAACAGTCCGAATAGTGAATGGATAAGTGCGCCCATTCTCCAAGTCGCGGATTCGAACGCGGGAATCATGAATCGGTGTCGACTCCACGATGCTCGTACCCAAGAAAATATCCACACGAATCAAATCTTCCGCTACAGGCCGATCCCATTCCAAACGCACCGATTGATCGAAAGGTGTCACCACGACATTTTGTACATCCGGTGGCAACAACAATTCACGGGTCGTAAAGGATGTCGAAGCAGACCAATCGCTCCACAAGCCTTCCTCGTTTTGAATTCTCACCCGCCAATAATAATTCGCACCGGCCGCAAGAACACCAGGCGGCACATCGATGGAAACGGGTGAAGACAATTCTACTGTTCTTTTCCAATGCGGATGGAAAAAATTGTCACTTTTCGATTGAATTTCCCACTCAGAAGCAACAATGCCCTCATCCGGAAATTCCGCCGTCAACCGTACAGAACGGCTTGCCAATAATGAACCTTCTTCCGGAGCGGAATTCACCGGCTGAGTTGGAATCCCGCCCGGCCGAACCTGGGAATTATTCCGGATAAAGGCTATGCGACTGGATACATACTGCTTCATTTGTGGAACCATCTGGGATATTTGTCCAGGAGAGTTCCAACGCTCCACGTTTTCATCGATGGCGTCTTTGAGATAATCCCAATATTCATCGAAAACAGGATCAAGATGTTCACGAGTGAAATTATGGTCGGTAAAATCGCGTAATCGCTGGAAATACCGCTGCCGGAATTCCGGTACACTCAAAAATTTCTGCCGCAATCGATTTACCCCGAAGACTCCACCCTGTGCTCCATCCAACAAACTGTAATCCGAAAGAAACGGAAACGAATTGTTCGTATGGATTTCCCCCCAGGCATGGCTAATATCCCATGGCATGATAAACCAACGGCTATTCGCACCCTTCGTGGGAAAATAATTCTTTTCGGTGCTATCCACATGCGATAAAACAGCCACACACGCAAGATAATCCAAATAAGTATCGATCTCCAAATGTGTTTCGAAAAAAGTCTTTAAATCAGTCGAACTATCGTTGAGACGCTCGATGAAATCGATTAGATCTTGGATATCGTCTTCCCGGCCCATCATATACTCATACTTCAACGCATAGGTTTCAAAATTGGGTTCAGGAGTGAGATAACTTCTCCGTGCTTTCACTCCCGCTTTGAAAATACGCGTTTCTTCTGGCAAACCGTGTTGGTCGATAAAATCTTCATTGTACTGTTCGGCCATGATAAACAAGCCGTAATAATCATTGTTCAATTCCACTCGCCAATGACCGGTATTCGCTGCCGGTACCCCTGCTTCCCGAAAGAAACCATATGCCAAATGTTCCATGAACCCGGCTTCACCGCGTACCAAGGGCGAAGTTTGATAATTCGCATTTAAATTCAATGCCCTCTTTTCTTGCCAGCGGTTTCCTTTAGGAAAACGTACTTTCCAGCTCTTCTTCGGTTTGTTACGCAAAACATGTCCGCGATATCGAACACCTCCGGCGTTGTAAAGATCGAACGCTTCTCTCCCTATCACTACGATGCAGGGCTGCTCTTCATCCGATTGAACATTCCGATTCAGCCAACTCAACACGGATCGTTCCATAAAGATGCGAATAGTAGGATATTTCGGCGATTTTAAACGATCTGCAACATAAAAAATAAAATTTCGAGTCAGATCATCCTGCAGCGGAAGGATTGCTTCGTTTCCCTTCCCATCTTTCGCAGAAATTTTATAGCGCCACAACTCATTCGGTTTGACTGAAACCGCATCATTGAGCGTGAAGGTGTAAACACCGTCACCGGCACGACGGTCGCCATGCGAACCATCGTCAAACATCGGCAGGCTTCTCCAATCATCCAGTACCAATCCAACACCGATCGGAGAAACGAGGTGCTGATAGTGCAATTTCACTTCAGAAATACCGTCGATGTCGTCAACGCGGACGCTGATAACAATCGTATCGGAATCCTCTTCCGAAGCAGGTATCACCCGTACCAGTTCCAATTGTGGAATCAAACTAAAATCGGAACTGGTCATACTGACGTTATGCCCTTCAATGGCCAACACATTGGTACCACTTCTCAATAATGGTATATATCGAGAAACATCGAAACTTTCCGGCGCTCCGGCTTCGTGATTGGCATTGGCAGAAGTCTCATACGTCGGATTCCCACTTATATTGGAGGACCGTGCGATTTCTTCACCGTTAAGATAGGCAATGAAACTGTCATCGTAATCGATTCTCAACCAAAATTGACTATAATCCCCAACATCTTCCAAGGTAAATTCTTTCCGCAAATACACGGATAAATAATTGTACCGCATGTCATCGAGAACGGTGGCGTCGTCATTGTCACCATATCCAATGCCGGAAGGGCCTTCTTCCCAATCGGTAGCCTGAAAATCGGGATCATTCCAATTGCTTGGTGGAGCCGTTCTCCCTCGAAAAAATTTCCATTGGTCTCCCACACTGACGAGCATCTGCGTATCGACTTGTTCTTCCGAAGCCTGTGCTGTCGGTAGCTTCGGGCTATGGGAGACTTCGGAAATTCGAGGTGGAGGATTGGAAACTAAACGGCTGTTTGCAAGTCCGGGACTACTCGGTTGTCCACTTCGCCAAGAACTCGGAAGGCGATTATCGGCATGGGAGTGAATCAGTTCCAACGAACTTCCTTCGCCATCCGGCAATACCGGCCAAGGAGGCTCATCTCTGTATCTGACATAATCGATGACGATGGATTGATCGTTCGTGAGTGCAAGAGCTTCTCCGCCGTTACTCAACTGCAATACGTAGTTGCCTGTTTTGTTTTTCACATCGGGATAGCGTTCTATGTCGCGGCAAACCAAAAGATATCCTTTCCCGACGAGGATCGTCCCAGTGGGAAAACTGAAATCAATCCCTTGAGAAAAATACCAGCCACTTAAATCGATAGCCTGAGAACTCCGATTGAACAATTCCACATATTCAGTTTCCAAATTCCCACCATATTCTTCATCGACAGGATGGTAATAAATTTCATTTATTACCACATCGAAATCGTGATAATTCGGATCGGCAATCACCCGAGCATTATAACGCCCCGGCGTTCCCCCCCAGGGTGAAAGACCCCAATTATTCGGATCGCCATTGGGACGAGTCACTTGCAATAATTCGAGACTCCCTCCATCACCATCTGCGCCTTCGGGCCACTCGCCGTTGTCATTATACTCGACGGAAGCAATCAATCGTCCATTCGGATCCATCAAGCGAACAGAATCCCCCCCGTCATCCAATGAAAAGGAAAGTCCCACTATCGCTGGGGCAGTCCAATCCGATTCTCTTTCCCGTGCAACGAGCAAATAACCTTCTCCCTCGATAATTGTGCCTTTGGGGAGACGAAACGAATGAACATCTTCTGAATCTTTCACTACCCAGTAAGAAAGATCCACCGCCGCTGTATTCGGATTATACAATTCGATCCATTCCTTATCCTCATCAAAGGAAGCCGGATTGTTATACATAATGTCATTGATCACTACTGCCCCTGCCTCAACCGGTTGATTTTCCACCACATACGTATACAACCGGTCCGTCGATCCCGCTGGAGCGATAATACTATACCCATCAGTATTGACTGCCGTAATCCAATATTCCACAACTGTTCCGCTCGACCGGGGTGGAAGCACCGCTTCAAAACGGTCTCCCTCTTGTGTCATGCGCACGGATTGCGGACTTCCACCGTCGATCATGAAGGTCAATGTAACATTTTGTATGGAATCATCCCTATCGAACCGGATTTCAATCCGCACATCATCTTCATCTGTGGGGGATTGTGGGATCTGCCGTACGGTGTCAATTCGAGGGGGAATTCTATCCACGGCGCGGCTATTATATGCGCCAGGTGTTGGTATTTGACTCGCCCGCCAATACAAGACATTATTATTATCGGACAAAGGATGAACAAGCTCCAATGAGGCGCCTTCTCCGTCAGCATTTCTCGGCCAAGGAGGATTATCATTGTAACTGACACGATCAACCTCATTTCCTTCCACGTCGGTGAGCACAATCCGTTCTCCACCATTCGATAATTGCGAGGGCGCATAATTTCCCACCGTTGGGAGAAATTCTCCCAATCCATAACTCTGACGCACAAAGATTTCATTCCGGCAAACAACCAGATATCCCTCTCCCTCGATAAAAGTTCCTTGCGGAAATTGAAAATCGATACCGTCCTGAAAACTCCAATTCGAGATATCGACTTGATCTTTCGCGGTGTTATACAATTCGATATATTCGGCATCTCCTCCATCGGCAGGCGGATGATACATGATCTCATTGATCACAACCTCAGCATTCGTAATGGGAGTCAATAGAACCGAAATAGTAACAAAAAACGCCAATCCCAACCGACAATGGAGGAACAAATCGAGAAAAGAACATTGTGCTTTTTGAGCATTCAAAAAAGAAACAAGACTAGAATTCTGCATAATAATGAATGAAAACTCCTTGAATTAAAAAGAGATGGAGATTGTTCTACACATTATCACAATCCGCATTTTTTGTCATTTCAATCAAGAAAATTATCGGAGGGTAAAAAAACGTTAAACATGAAGCCAAGGTTTTTCAGACGGTTTCGGGGGAAAATGATCGTCCTCATCATACTCGAACAAATACAAACCGTCTTGAGGGAAGTGTTTCTGGTAAAAAATGGTGCTCTTATCGAGAAACCGGCGTGAATGTTTGTTTTTATCTATTTGGAAAAACAATTGCTCAATCGCCAATGCGAGAAACAGAATCAAGCCGATATTGACGAGCGTCAATCCTAATGTGTGAAAGAATTTAGTATCCATAGGCATCAATCTCTGTAGAAAGTATCCTGTAATAAGATAACGGCAAAAAAACAAAACGGAATCGCGAATCATCTCTTTCCCGAGAAAAACTTGTATGTGTGCAAAAACAATTTATCACTATACGTCGGAAATGGAATCCTATTTGATTTCTCCCAGCAGCATCGACGAAAAATTAAATTTCCAATCCATCTTTGGCAACGCAAATCCGGTGGAAATCGAAATTGGTACCGGCAAAGGACGATTCATTCTCGCGGAATCCTTGCGAAGACCCAATACAAATTTCCTGGGAATCGAACGTTCTCTTAAATTCTTACGGATCGCCGTCCTTCGGGCAACGCAGAAACCACGATCGAACTGTGCTTTTCTATGTTTGGACGCCGATATGGTGGTGAAACTCCTGCTCAAACCGAACACAATTCATGCCTATCATGTGTATTTTCCCGACCCGTGGCCAAAAGACCGCCATCAGAAAAGACGATTGTTCAATTTTCGGTTCATTGAAAAAATGGCTGAAACCCTTATTCCCGATGGAACACTCTTTTTGAAAACCGATCACTCCGAGTACTTTTCCTATGCACATGAAAACGTAATCCAATCCGGCTTTTTCGATGTCGTGGAACAGCAGATTTCGGAAGAATCTATTGAAGATATCGACGATGCTACTGATACGGCCACGCATTATGAAATCAAATTCCGTATCGAATCGCGAAAAATCCATTCTTCCGTTTATAAATTAAAACAACCATAATGACATCAAGGCTATTTTCGAACCATACCCTAGAATCGATCTCTCCTCGAACATCAAAAATTAAAGTTTTTCAGTAAGTTACCGACACTATACCTAAGCAACATACGATTCCTCACAAACTTGACCTAAATAATAAACATGTAACAAAATATGATCATTCTATTTGCTTTTTTACAGTCTTTCGCTACAATATATTTAGATATCGTTAGTTGAGAAGGTATACGCCCATGAATAACAAATCTTTTGACGTCCCTTTCTTAACACCTACTGACGTCAATTTAGACGTCATGATATGGGCGCTTGGAATATGCGTCGTGTTGATTACCTTCATTATTGTTGCCTATAAGCGATATCAAAGATTCAAAAAAGAACAAGAACTGATCGAAGAAATGGAAGTACGGGAGTTCGAAAATCAAGAGAGCAGCACCATCACAGACCTTGTGAAACGATATACCGTTAATGAACCTGTTGAAATCCTTTATTCCCTCCGATTATTCGATGAATTGGCTGAAAAAGAAATGACACGAGTTTTAGGGAGTTCTCTCTCGTCCGATTCCAAGAAAAAATATGTCGATCTCCTCTATCGAATCCGGCAAAAAACCTATTTCCCTTCCGAATTCCACCACGAACAACAATTAAAAGCTCCGGAATAATCGATTCTTTACAACTAAGCATCCAGGGTAAGTGTAGTCTGTCCTGGCATGAAACGCTCATTCCTCCACTTCATACCGCACCACCCCGCTTTGCAAAAACTCCACCCCTCCCGAAAACAAAATCACCGCCACTCGAAATCGATAAGAATGCCCTCCCACGGGACCGTCCGTGAATTGGGATTGGGTGGAAAACAGATTCTCGTTTGACCATATGAAATAGTTGATTCGGCCATCCCGCGTGAGTCCTAAGAATTTGTATGGATCACTGTCCACTT
>CAYPPG010000095.1:19072-20199 GCA_964412555.1 uncultured bacterium | reverse complement strand
TCCGCGCCGTCGTTATTGTTTGATTCGTCCTAATAAACATTCTCACTTGTCCTGCCTTGGCATATCATCTTTTAGCGCTTCCCTGCCTCTTCTGTTATTAACTCACATTATCGCAAGTGATTTGTGGAACATAATCAATGGAATGTAAGCTGTGAACGGGTACTCGGGATGCTTTATTGGCTTCTGGGAAAAATAAACAACAGATGCCTGCTCCTGTTTATAAAGCCATGGTTGCCGGAATCGAGTCACAGATTCAAGAACTCCAAGAACAAATACACGAATATGAACAATTACAGAATGCTTCTAATATACGTATGAATTCGATTGAAGATTTACCACATTTACTAATTAAAGCACGTGTGGCAAAAGGATATAGCCAAAAAGATTTGGCGGATAAGGTAGGATTGAAGCCACAGCAATTGCAAAGATATGAAGCTACAGATTTTCAATCGGCAAGTTTGAAACGCATTCTGGAAATCATGAAAGTACTAGAAATTGAAATTACTACAGATGTGCCCTTAAAAAAAGCGCAATAGAGAGAGGATAAAACGGTTTTATTCCGCCGATTCCCCCGCTTGATAACGCGAAACCGTATCTTTAAACTTCTCGATCAACACTTCCTGCGGAAACGGTTTGATCACATAATTGTTTGCTCCTGCTTTCAATGCTTGAATGACATTGATTTTCTCCGTATTCGTTGTGCACATGATGATCGGTGTGTCAATGTTCATACCCCTAATGATCTTGACAGCATCAAGTCCCGTCATCCCAGGCATGTTCCAATCCATCATAATGGCATCATATTTTTTGACTTTGATTTGAAACAGTGCTTTCTCGCCCGATTCCGCTTCGTCGAACTCCATCGGAATCGATAATGAAGATAAATAGGAGATAATCAATTTGCGCATCGCGCCGGAGTCGTCAACGACGAGTACTTTCATGGATGACTACCTTTTTGATGATTCTCCCAATTATACTATTCATTTGAGAAAGATTGTCAATTATTTCTATTCGATTCTTTCTCTTCTTCTCGGGTAGCAAGGGGAAGCGAAGTTTCCCCTTGCTACCCACGTCGGAGCGCAGGCATCCCTGCCCGCATTCTCCAACACAATGTCGGAGCGCGGGCA
>CAYPPG010000095.1:0-18972 GCA_964412555.1 uncultured bacterium | reverse complement strand
TCCCTGCCCGCATCCTCCAACACAATGTCGGAGCGCGGGCATCCCTGCCCGCATCCTCCAACACAATGTCGGAGCGCGGGCATCCCTGCCCGCATCTTCAAACGCACGTAAATAAAAATTTTTTGTAACCCAATTCATTTACATGCGTTTTCACTTTCAAAATCATTCAGTAACAACTCAAAAAAAATCAAACAGAGTTTGCCAGAAAAATACATTTGGCGAACAAAGGGGGACTTTTGTCTCTAAGCACCGACAGGGAGATCGAGTTATGAGAAAAGGATTCACCTTGATCGAGCTATTGATCGTTGTATCCATCATTTCCATTTTGTCCGTCATCATGGTACCGAATTTGAAGAATATGTGGATTCGTGCAAAAGTCGGCCGCGCGCAGCATGATCTGCGTACTCTCGCGTCTGCATTGGAAATGTATTACATGGACCATGGAAACTACCCGTACGTCCAGGATAAAGGCGGAATCGAGTGGCAGATGCCGGCCGGATTTCCACGCAATCACGACCGTGGCCCAGCGGGTTTGACGACGCCGACACCCTATCTCTCTTCCGCTCTTCGCGATCCTTTTCTACTGGACCGGGAAGGATTCAACAACGAGAACAATCCGTTGCTTTATTATGAACGCTGCGGTTTCGGATTCGATATTTTCGGAGAGTATCTGCCGGTAAAACCGGTCCGTATGCCAGTCGATGCAAATGGAACCTTACTCGGTACCGCGCCGGATTATCAAGAAGCCGACTGTTCAAAAGTCCCGACTCGCTGGGTAGTATACAGCGTCGGCCCTGATATGAACCACCGCGTACTCAATCCTGATGGCACCATTCTGGTTCGCTCTCGTTTCAGCATCCTCAATCGCTACGATGTAAGTAATGGAATCATCAGCCAGGGCAATGTCGTTCGATTTCCAGGAGGATTGTCCTTCCCTTAAAGAGACTGTGTTGCCTCAAAAGCGGCAACGATATTTTCCGCCGGCACATCCGGCAGAATGTTGTGTTCCGTGCAAAAAACGAATCCACCGCCAGGTGACAAGATATCCAATCGCCGTTTGACGTGATCTCTCACTTCATCAGGTGTGCCGAGATTCAACACATGTCGGGTATCGCATCCCCCACCCCAAAATGTAATGTCGTGACCGAATTCCCGTTTCAATCGCTCCGGTTCCATGTTTTTGCAACTGCTTTGTACCGGATTGATAATTTCGAGTCCCGCTTCGATCAAATCCGGCAAAAGCGCATAAATCGATCCGCACGAATGCAAAAAGGATTGCATCCGGCTATGCTGTTTGACATATTGATATAACTGGGCATGCCGTGGCTTGAATAGAGTACGGTACGTATTCGGCGACATGAACGGCCCGTCATTCATTCCGAGATCGTCCCCGAAACGAATCATGTCGGCCACATCACCGACAGCATGGCAAACCTTTTCCAGCGTAGCCAGATGAATTTCCATCAAAGCATCCAATAAAGCCTCGACTTTCGTTGGCTCCGCCACGAGATCCATCAAAAAATTGTCGATCCGGCGCAAAAAAGTTCCCCATTCAAACAAATTGCAGCCGCAAACGATCATCAGCGCCCGATCACTTTTTTGCCCTAGTTTCAAAGCATTTTCTCTTAGTTTTTGCCAAAAATCGGGATCACCAGCCCGATCCCATGGACTATGCACCAATCCCGCCCAATGGACTTTCGCCATCGCTTCCGGCAAATTATGAAAATCGTCCGGATACCCGTCGATATAGGGAAAACAGGTCTGGTCGAAAAATGTCGCGCCCTTCGGCATCGTCGCGATTCGCGTTCCATCTACCGTGAAGGCATCCCAACTTTTATCGGCTTGTTTTTGCGGTTGAAACCAGTATGGATAAGCAGCAGTACTGCCGTCGGCAAGCTGGATCGCGTGCCAATCCTGCTCGTCAGTATTGAATGTACGCCCGATATCGACAACATCGACGCCGAATCGATCAAGAACGATCTCATCCGGTTCCGCCAATTGCTGCACGACATCATACACGCGCGTATACCCGGCATCGATGGAAAGATAATGTTTCAAGTTATTATACGCGAGTGCCGAAATCCCTGAACTCGGTGTGGAGCCCAAGTCGATCGGCACTTTGTCTGGTTCTTTATGAGTAATACTGCATAGAATCCGTTCACGCGAATTCATATTGAACTCCTACCATGAACATTTGATTTGAATGAATCGATATCTTTTCCCCAAGTTCTCATCCTTGCTGTTCCGGATCCTGTCGGCGGTGGCTTAGAAACCATTGATATAAATCGGGATTGTTATAGGTTTCCGTCCATGAATCGTGCCCGGCCTCCGGATATACAGTCAGGCGAACATCCCCTCCATATTTTGTCAATGCTTTGACCATGTCTTCCGATTCTTCTAATGGAACGACGGCATCTTTGGCTCCGTGAAATACCCACGTCGGAATATTGACCATATTGCGTGTACGGTAGGGAATCCCGCCCCCGCAAATCGGCACAGCAGCCGCGAAGCGCTCCGGATATTCACAAGCCAGACTCCATGTGCCGAACCCACCCATACTGAGACCGGTGAGATATATCCGCTCTTCGTCGATGGCATATTTCGAAACGATCTCATCCAACAAAACGATCAGTGAATCGGGAGACCACCATTTCTCTTCCGGACATTGTGGTGAAAGAACGACAAAAGGAAAATCTAGACTTTCTTCCACAATTTTAGGGGGACCGTGTTTTTTAACCAATTCCACATCATCCCCCCGTTCTCCCGCTCCATGCAGGAAAAAGATCATCGGCCATTCTTTCGGGATCTCTCCATACCCTTGCGGCAAGAAGAGAAGATAAGGATACCGCACTACCTTGGTAACCTCTTTCTCGAATACATAGCCATGCTGCCCGATTTTGACATCTTGCTTATACGACATACCTGCGCAACCTCCAAACAACAAAACGAGTGTGAGTAAAATTGAAGCACTGGATTTCATTATATGTTCGCCTTTCCATCAATCGATTCAACATGAGCCTCTTGCAAAATAGAAAAAAGAGGAAATTTTTCAGAAACGGAGTCAAAGCAATTGAAAGAAGCCTCTCATTAAGCTTAAATAAAGATAACAGAAAAAAGCGTAAAAAGGAGAGGCTTCATGAAACTACTATCGCAGATTTGGGGAACAATTCAATGGACAAATTCCGATCAGTTGCTTTGTGACCTCGGCATCGGTTCATGATAGTCAGGCGGCCATTCCGCTTTCGGAGATGAGTGCTCAGAAAGTGACTGGTTTATACGAGTTGATGGATGCCGCCTATGATGCGGAGCCGGTGAAGGATCATATTCGATCTTTGGGTCATGTGCCGATTATCGATTCCAATCCCCGCCGTGGGGAAAAAATCGAAATGGATCCGGCAACCCAAGAACGGTGTAAGGAACGAACATCCGTCGAACGTGTTTTTGGACAGCTGAAAGAAGAATTTGGGGTATCTCATGTGAAAGTGAGAGGGCATGCAAAGGTGACCACTCACCTCATGTTTGGCATTTTGGCCTTGACGGCCGACCAACTTTTACGATTGGTTGCGTAAAATTCGTAAAGATGCTTCTTTTTTCAAGATGAAAAGGTGTGGTTTGTCTGCAAATTTGTAAAAAATAGTTCAATTGAGCGATTCATGCAGTCGAGAGGCTGCATTTGCTGGAAAAAGTATATTTTGAAGATTTAACTTGCATCTATGGTCTATTTTGCATGAGGCTCAATAGAAAAAAATATCTATTCGAAAATAACACCATTATTGGATGTATATAAATCTCCTGCCGATTTTAAGCCATTCGAGGGAGAATAAATGAGTGGCTTCACTTGATCGTGCGGCATACTCCAAGCTCGTTGATCCACTTTGTCCGGACCGAGGCTTGTGATTGTGTAAATCGTATTGCTTGGACGCCAAGCAGGCCGCGGATTCAGTTCACCGGAATGAGGACCGGCATATTGAAAAAGAGGGAGTAATTTAACATGTTCGAATCGAGCGATCGGTTCTAGGAAAAAGGGGTCGTATGGGATTGAACTCATATAAGCAATAGGAGTGGTCAGTTTCACATAGGTTAAAATCTCGTTGTCTCGGATCGTGACACCGGGCACTTTGCTGCTGTCATAATCGGGTGGATATTGGTTGTTGTCGATAAAATAAGTCTCCATGGAAGTATGAAGAGCCTTCATATCCGATACACATCGGGATACTTTGGCCCTCATTTGCGCATTGAGAAAATTCGGCACAGCAATCGCGGCCAAAATACCGATGATCGCCACTACAATGAGTAGTTCAATCAGTGTAAAAGATGTATTCTGTTTTTTCATGGTTGTTTCCTATGTTTTGTCCAAAATGATCCAATGATCGGAGATATCATAAACCAAAGATTGCTTTTTGTCGAATCTTTTTTGATAAAATACATCTTTCCACTCATCTCCGATTCAATTGTGAGAATATCAATATTTTTTCTTCATTCTCCTCTCAATGGAGCTCACATTTGGCACGAAGCCCATTATAGTACAATTCATCGTTTTATTTGATTGGTGAATCACTTGGATGTTGAAAGGAAATGACCTTGTCCATTGTTGAATCTGTATTGTTGGGTTTGTTGCAAGGGATGACGGAATTTTTACCGATTTCCAGTTCCGGGCATTTAGTTCTTGTCGAGACGTTGTTGAATTACAAGGCGTCGGAGTATCTTTTTTTTGATATTGTTTTGCATGTTGCCACGTTACTGACTGTATGCATCTTTTTTCGAAAACGTCTTTTGCGTTTGTTGAAAGCACTCTTTTCTTATGGAAAAGTGGGGAATCCTGTCGATTTCCGATTTGAACGAAGGTTCATTCTTGCCATTTTTTTCAGTACCTTCGTGACTGGAATCTTGGCTTTCGCTTTCAAGGATTGGTTGGAGGCCATGCGGGATCATCTGCCCCTTGTAGGAATAGCATTTTTTTTGATGGGGATTTTATTGTTTGTTACCCGCTGGCACAAAACCGCCTCGAATGAAATCTACAATCTACCCATCAATCTTTGGTTGTTTGCATTGATTATGGGATTGGCGCAGTTTGTGGCAATCTGTCCTGGCATTTCAAGGTCGGGTACGACAGTGGCAGTGGCGTTGCTACTGGGAGTCTCACGGCAGTACGCAATCGAATATTCATTTTTGATGTCGATTCCTGCGATCCTTGGAGCAGCCTTGTATGAGCTGAATCATGCGGAATGGAAAATCGCTTTTGCACCGGCTTGCGCCGGATTTATCGTCTCGCTCCTCTCCGGTATTTTTTATCTTTGGCTTTTAGTATGGCTGGTGAGAAAAGGAAAAATGTATCAATTTTCTTGGTATTTGTTTCTTTTAGGAACTTTTGTTATAGGATATTCGCTTTGGTAGGGCAAACCATACTAGCACTAAACGCCGTTATTCAAAGAAATTCTCTCTCATTTGTGCGATAAAAGAAACACCATAATCCATATGGCTATTTCGTGGACTGTCTTGAAAAATCTCGGAAATCTAGTTCAATTCCTTGATCCGGATATTGCGGAATTTCACGACCGAGCCATGGCCGAGGAAACCGATATGTCCTTTGTCATTTTTCAGTCCAGGATGCTCACGTCCGTCGATGGTTTTTGGGGTACTCGCTTTGTCCAGATTGGCGTCGACAATCGTGGTTCCATTCAGTTTCACCGTGATGTGCCTCCCTTTCGCGATCACCTCTTCGGTATTCCATTCGCCAACGGGTTTCAGATAGCCGGTTTTGGCGGGAACGATGCCATAAACAGAACCGTGTTTCTGCCAGGGTTTGATGTTTTTATACACATCAGCGGTGTTGTCGATGATTTGTAATTCCATGCCTTGATAAGCGGCATTCCCTCTGGCCGGCGTGCGAATACCCAATCCATTGTTGGCGCCGGGGGTCAATTGAAACTCGAAACGGAAGATGAAATTACCATATTCCTCTTTCGTATATAAGTTTCCGCCCGGTTTGCAAACGATAACGCCATCTTCGACAATATACCCTTTCGTGTCCCCAATCCAACCGGTGAGATCGTAATTGTTGAAGAGGTAGACAAAACCTTCTTCATTGGGTTTGTCCAAGGGGCGCGGTTCTGGAAGCGTTTTGAAATAATCTTTCGCTTGGTTGAGCGTGCCTTCATCCTTGGCCGTCTCGATGACTTTTTCCAATGCGTGATAGACTTCCGGACTGCGAAGACCTGTATCTCGCCTTTTCTGTGGACAAGCGATTTTCACGATCGTGGAAGCGGCCACTTCGCGTAGCGATTCTTCGGATAGGCATTCGACCGCCGGTTTCAATGCCGCATCGTTACGGATTTTCGATAAGCCTTCCAACACCTGTTTCTTCTCATTCTGTTTTTTTAAAATAGAAAGAAGGTTTTGGAATTTCTCGACTTTTTGGTCCGGCTCGAGTCCGGAATCGTTGACAATGCGAATATAACCACGCAATGCTTGATCTTTGTGCTTTTCCATGCCCGCAGTTTGAATGATTTTGAACAGATCATCAGCCGCCGCGATATCCGGCCAGTTCGACAAGGAAGCAATGGCCGCATCTTGAACCGATTCCGTTTCACTCCGTGTATACTTCATCACGGTTTGCAAAGCATTGTCGCCGCCGATTTTCGAAAGCGTATCGAGCAGGTATCCTTTTTGCTCATCCGACGATTCTTCCATAGCTGCGATAACAGCAACTGAGCGTGTTGACGGATCATCGATGCTCTTTGCTATTTCAACCAACGATTGTTGCGCTGCTTTCCGTTCTTCTGCACTTTGTGCAGCGAGTATCAAATCGGTCATCCGAGGAAGATCATCTTGCGAACCCACATTCGCCATGGCATTGATGGCAGCAATGCGTACCGATTGATTCTTGTTCTTCGTCTGAGCATATACAGCGTTGTCCTGTTGTTCAACATGACGTTCCGAAAGAATGGCGAGCAATGCTTTTTGGGCATCTGCCGGTACATTCGGTAACATTTCGGCAGCGGCATTCATGGCTTCCATACCTGGAAGGCGCAGCCAGTTTTCTTGAATCGTAGCGATATCCTTCGAAGTGATATCGGCATTGAATCGCTCGAGAAGAGTGGGGATGACTCGATTTTTCCCCAACTTAAATGTCGCACCGATTGCCGCTGTTCGGACGGCCTGGGATTCATGTTTCATGGAAAAGATGAGAATCGGAAAAGCAAGCGGAGCACCACGCTTCCCAAGCATGGTGATGATCTCAGCTTTCACTGTTGGTCCTACGCTTTTCAGTTTCTCGATCCATTGTTGCGTGGCATTCTTTCCACAAATGGAAGAAGCGAGTTTGAGCGCCGCCATACGGAACTCTTTGCTAGGGCTATCCATGGTTTCCAGTAAGTCGGGTAGAGCGCTTTCTCCTTCAAGGGTGACCAACGCACTCAACGCCGCTGATTGCACATTAGCTTCGTTCGGATCGGTTCGTTGCGTGATCAAGGATCGAAGGATTTTTTTACTGAGAGCCTCCTCACCGGTTTCGCCCAAGCGTTTTGCATAATGAATATAGTATGACGTGGCTATGGCTCGTGCATAGACTGCATCCGTATTCGCGGCTTCGGCGAGAATCTCGTTTGCGGATGGATCGCCGATGTTGGCAAGCGCATAGAGAGCCACGTCGCGCAGGCTTTCATTCTCGCTCGAGGCAAACGGTTTGATTTGATCGGCCGCATCTTCGCTTTGCAATTCGCCCAAGGCTTTGACAATGGTAATTCGAAGCGATCCATCAACGGAAGGCAGTGCATTCAACAACGCATCTGCTGCGTTGGGAGTGCCGATGGCGAGCATGGCTTGAGTGGCCGGTTCGCAAAGTCTTTCATCGGTCAAGAATTGGCTAAGAGCATCGATGGATTCGCTTCCACCGGCGACTTGAATTTGACGAATGATGAACGCTTTGACCGTATCTTCTTCGACTTTGTCCAATGCGTTCGTGAGGGCGAGAGACACCTTTCTTCGCTCTTCTTCGGCATCTGGCCGGCTGACATACTTGGCCAGCCCATTGAGGGCATAACGAACTTTGGAGTCATCTCCCGATCCTGAAGGAAAGAGAAGCATACAAAGGCCGCTGATTCTCTCGGAATCAAGTTTTACCATTTCCGAAAAAATCTTGTTGAATTCTGCAGAATTCTGAGCCGGCATCCGCGCCGTCAAATCAGCCAGATTCGCGGCAAAGAGTGAGGATGTGAATGCGAGAAACAAGCCGCATATCATCACTGAAAGTATTTTTTTTCTATTTTTCATAACAGTATCTCCTGTATATACGATATATCGTTTGTTTATTGAATGATCTATTCCAAAATCCATTACCTAGGAGTTCTTATTGGAAGCGCTAACTGGGAGCGCGGGCATCCCTGCCCGCATCTTCCAACCCACGCACGTTCATTCACCCCCCTAACAATGCCAAGGCGCCCGCATCGGCTGATGAATCAAACGATTTGCCCCCTCATCATCGATGAACTCCAATTTTTCCGGATCGAATTTCAAATTACGCCCTAGGCGAACGGCAATTTTTCCCAAATTGACTAACGTCGCGGAACGAAACGCTTTCACTTCATCCAACGCGAATTTTTTCCGTGTACGAACGGCTTCACTGAAATCGGTCAACTGCGGTTCCGGTTCGGGAAAGGTATCCAATTTTTCTTGCAATTTCGGTATATCGGATTTAAAGCCTTTGTACAATTTCCCATCCGGTCCTTCCAGGAAGGGCGCATCTTTTTCTTTGTTCTCTCCGTCTAGGATGATCTCGCAGCCATCCGCATAGCGTAAAGTGATCCGCCGCCAGGAGCTGACCGCGTCCGGATGCTGCTGGGGAGCGTCCACTTCGACTTCAGTCGGGCTGGTGTCGTCTTTGCCGAGAATGTATTGAGCAGGATCGAGATAATGCTGTCCCATATCCCCCAATCCACCGCCATCGTAGTCCCAATAGCCGCGGAAAGTACCGTGGACACGATGGGGATGATAGGGTTTGTAGGGAGCCGGACCGAGCCACAAATCATAATCGAGTTCATCGGGGATGGGCTGCGGCGTCAGGTCGGTTTTCCCGCTCCAATAAAATTTCCAGTTGAAACCTGTATGGCCGTTGATCATGATTTTCAGCGGCCAACCGAGCATCCCGCTTTCTACCAGTTTTTTGATCGGCTTGACCGTTGTCCCGAATCCATAATACGTACCACGAAATCGGAACCAAGTATTGATACGAAAAATGCGTCCATTGCGTTGTACCGCGTCCACTACCTTTTTGCCTTCTCCAATCGTGCGGGTCATCGGTTTTTCGCACCAAATATCTTTTCCCGCTTTGGCGGCTTCAATGGAAATCAATGCATGCCAGTGTGGAGGCGTGGGAATATGGACGATGTCGATATCGGGACGGGCGAGTACTTCGCGATAATCGCGATAGCCTTTCACATAATCCTCGGCTCCACCCAGAGCGCGTTCCAGATGTTCTTTGTCCACATCGCATACGGCGAGAAGCTTCGAGCCGGGATAGCCCAAATGCCCCCGCCCCATGCCGCCGACACCGATGACGGCTTTGGTCAATTCATCGCTGGGCGCCGGCTTGTCCGTTGCGCCCACTACATGACGGGGAACAAGGTGGAAGGCCGAGATTGCTCCCCCCAAAACGGCGGTACGGCTAAGAAATTGTCGTCGTGTACATTTTTTCGTATTCATGATCGATTGATAATCTCCTAGTTTTATGGTTAGTATTTTTCTATACACTTTCGAAAAGAAAACAACGATTCATCTATATGGAGAAAGTGACTCTTCATATTGAACGCGTATTGAATAGATGTAAATGGGAAGGTATGAAACGGAATGTGCTATATTTACAAATATACGAATGGAGATTGAATGGAAGAAATCCCATTTTATCAATCCGTCACTGTTTGCAGAAAAAGGTGTAAATAGGTATTTTGAACTTGAGATTATTTCTCACTCTCCGATAATAGAATCAAATGAATTGATGTGTTGAACGAATACAATTGTTTTAAGATAGGGCGAGAATAAAATGTGGGCAAGACGAATTATTCTTTTTGCTTCCTACCCTTCCAGTCATTTTGACCAACCGAAAGAGTTTAAATGCTATTATTGATTTGATTGATTATTGTGTTCATTTTATTTACTTACAGGAGGTATACAACAGATGAAGAAAACGATCAATATTCGAGGGATGGTTTTGGGTTGTGTGGTAGTGGTCTTGGTTGTGGGATTGTGGATGATTACAGCAAGTCCGGAATATGGATCCAATGGCATTTCCTATCAAATCGATGTCCAACCGGACAAATTGATTTCGCAGATTCAAACTTCGAACTCGGCTCCTTCCGTTTCGAGTTCGCAGACAACCAAATTTCAAAATACTCAACAACAGACGGCTTCTGATGAAGATCAAGATGAGAAATCGAAAATCGATACAACAAAAGCGATTCAGACAGGATATCGAATCTTGGATCAATTCAAACAAACGCAAGCCTATTTTGCACAAAAGCCTTCTCAAGCGATGCGCGGTTTCCCGCGCGGGCGAGGCCAAATGGTAGCAAATCCGGAACAACAGAAGGCGATTGATGGTTTGTTGGAGAAATTGGGGGAAGGCGCCCATCTGCAGATGGACAATGTCTCACGAACATTGCGTTATCTCCAAGGGGATTTAGAACGGATTGTCGAGAATTCGATGAATTATCAAAATGCGCGAAATCGACAGGATTTTGAGAACATGTCGATCGCGTTGGCACAAGAAATTCAAACCGTCTTGAATATTCAGAATCCGTCCGAAGAATTCTTTGCAGAGAAGATCGTCGAAGATGAGTTGGGAATGACGCATGTCGTTTTGCAGCAACAGTACCGAGGCGTACCGGTGTGGGGGGCGGAGATCGGTGTGCATTATAATCGAAATGAAGAACCGGTGCAGATTTCCGGTGTGTATACACCGACACCTTTCTGGATAGGAGACCAACAAACGGAGATCGATCAAAAAACTGCATTATCGAATGCCAAAGAAACGCTAAAAATGTCAAATAACGGCCTGGTCACTCCAGCAGTGGAGCGAATCGTGTATTGGGATCATGATCGTGCGCCGGTGATGTGTTATGGAGTGCAGCTGACGCCGAATCTCCGCGAAAGTTGGTTTATTTTTGTTTCTACAACGGATGGGCGAATCGTTCATCGGTACAATCAAGCCGTAGCTGCGGCGGCAGTGGGACATGCTCCTGATTTGACGGGAGAGGTCCGGGCGATACAGTGTTGGGAAGAAAGCGGGCAGTATTATGCAATCGATACGATACAACCTATGTATGATGCGGCTGCTTCCAATCCCCCGAAACTTGATCAATTACGAGGCGCTATTTTCGTGATGGATTTGCAGGATCAAGTCTTCGGGGGAGAAATGACTGTGTATACTGTTGCCACACCGGATTTGAATCAATGGGATGCTACCGCCGTCAGCCTCATGCGGAATTTTGCATTGACGGAAGATTATTATCGGGAAACCTTCCAGCGTAATTCAATCAACGATGAAGGCTTGAATATTTGGGGAATGATCCATCCCCGTTTTACCTTACCGGATGGCAGCCAAACGACGGACAACGCGTTTTGGAATCCTGGCTTGAAAGGGATGGTCTTCGGAGATGGCGATAGCGAATATGGTGGTATTTTACCTCATAGTTTGGATATCGTTGCCCATGAATATACGCATGGGATTACGAACTTTACCGCCAATTTAATTTATGAATTTCAATCCGGCGCCTTGAATGAACATTTATCCGACTTTTTCGGCTGTATGGTGGATCGCGAAGATTGGCTGATGGGAGAAGAAGTGGTGAGTGTCGCAGGAAAAATTGCAGTACGGGATATGGAAAATCCAGGCAATCCGAATGTGACGTCTCCCTTACCGAGCCATATGTCGGAATTCGTGAATTGGCCGATCGAGAGAGATCAAGGAGGAGTTCATATCAACTGTGGAATTCCGAATCGGGCGTCGTTTTTACTGGCAGCGGGACCGAACGGTATCGGACGGGATAAAACGGAAGACATTGTTCATCGGGCACAGACACTCTATCTCCGGCAACGCTCGCAATTTGTCGATTATCGTCGCGCGGTAATCTCGGCGGCAGTCGATTTGTTCGGGGAGAACAGCCCCGAAGTGCAAACCGCAAAAAGCGCCTTCGATGAGGTCGGTATACTGGATGGAGGAGAAGTGAACGAGCCGACACCAGGAAAACCAACAGAAGGGACTGACGCGGTTTTGTTTTTAGCCGCCGATCCATCCGCAGGTGTCGATCCGGTGCGCGAGGATTATTATTATCAACTCTTAATCCATGTGAATGGGGAAAATCGTCTCTTGGCTCCCCGCTATGTTGCCAATACTCGGCCGGCAATGTCCGGAGATGGGATGTGGGGAATGTATGTCGATGCGATGAATAATATTTATGCGAGTGACGGTGAAGAAGAACGGCTGTTGATCGACAATGGATTGGTTCGAACGATTGCCATGTCAAAGGATTACCGGTATATCGCGTTTACCTCGATTCATAAAGATTCTTACATTTATATTATGAATATGCAAACGGAAGAGATCCAACAAGTGGAATTAAAAATCCCGCAACCGGATGCACCGGAAGATGCCGTCTTGAATTATGCCGATGTACTGACCTTTAATTTTCGAGGCGATCACTTGATCTTCGACGCCGTCTCAGATTTGAAATTGGCGTCGGGAGAAACCTATACAGGTTGGGGGATTTATTCCCTGCGTCTAGCTGATTTATCGATGAACATCGTCATGCAACAGTCACCGGGATTGCAGATCGGGAATCCGACGTTTGCGCATACTAGTGATCATTTGCTCGTGGCGGATCTGGAACTGACACAGGGAAATCAACGGAGTTACAATATTGTCATACTTGATTTTGATAAGAGTGAAATTGGCGTCATTCATTCTCAACTGGCGTTATTAGGACGTCCCTCTTATCGTGGCGATGATCGAAAAGTTGTTTTCACGACCGTCGATCAAACGGGTACCAATTTTATGATGTTGGAAAGTGCGCTGGCCACGGACCAAATGACTCTTGAACCGGATTCCACGAATTTGCTGGTATCTCACACGACACCGCTTTCTTTCCCTGTCGGTTTCCGTGTTGGAGAATTCGTCCCGCAAAAGGGAGAAATTACAGTGCCTGCTTCTCTGGCATTTGGAGAAGAATCGGTTGGATCGAGTGTGCAGAAAGATGTTCGCATTCAAAATTCCGGCAATGGCGATTTACAGATTTTAGACATCACGATAGAAGGAACAAACGCCGATTCATTCACCCACAATGGCATCAATCGTGAAATCCCAGCGGGCAAGGAGATGACGTTTCAAGTGACCTTTGTCCCTCGACAAGCCGGTACCTTAAATGCCGTCTTGCGTGTAAGATCGACGGATATGGATAAGACGGAAGTGTCAGTCAATCTATCAGGAACGGGTGTCGGCTCTGCTGAGCCAACAATTCCGCCACCGACCGAGATCCCTACACTCCTGCCTCCAACGGTCATTCAACCGACGAATACACCGACACCGGTACAGCAGCCGACACAGCCACCGGTTCCGGATCAAACACCCGTTATCCCTTCACCCATTCAACCGTCGATTGTTTATGAATTCGATCAAGCAACTTTGGCTGAAAACGGCTGGAGTGTCATTCCCGGAGGTTTTACTGGAGCGGAAGCGGGCAGCATAGATTCAACTGCATTTTTCGGCAATCCGATTCCTTCATCGGTGGATGATAAAGGATTGAGCATTACAGTACAACCGGGCCAGGTGGCGTTCATCTATGCCGCGGCTCCAATAGATACGGGAGGAAAACCTATCCTCCTGCGGCTGACCGCCCGTTCCGATGGAGCGAACGCGGCAATTGCGGTGGCCGCGTTGAAAGGGAGTCTGGCGGCGACGGATACCTCCATCGCGACACATATTCCGGCTACTGCGGCGAGTTTCGTGGATGAAGCAAGGACTCTGGTTCTATTATATGAACCCGATACAGGGCATTTGGTAACGCCGATCATTCAAGTGGCGGCGACGGGACAGGAAGGCAGTGTCAATGTGCTCGTAGACCGCTTGGAGGCTTATGTCATCGATATGGAGTCGGCCTATACGGGAAGGATTCTATTTAGCGCCAGCCAATAAAATAGATGGATTGATTCTACGTTGAAATTAAAATTTTCCGCGAAGGAGCGCCACCAGGGATATGAAGCCGATAACCATGAACGCGATCATGGTGGATAGAATCACCGCCGAATTACGGTGCAACGCTTCTTCGAATGGGCTTCTTTGCCTTCGCCGCTGGGCGTGCTCCTTTTGGATTTCCTCGAGTACGGTTTGATTCACAATCCGGCAGATGAAGGACCAATCCCCAATTTCGTTTTGGATTTTGAAAAGCAACCGGTTTTTCCCCGCCTGCAATTCCACCGGCACTTTGTCGCTGTCCGGATAGGTCGCTCTTCCCCCCCAACGCTCATGAACCAATTGTCCATTCAACCAGACTTTGGCCGCATCGTCACTGCCAAGATAGATGTGAGCTGGTTGTGTATCCTCGGCATCGATTTCGGCATATGCATAAGCAACTGCAAAATTCAAATTTCCATAGATTGTTTGCCAGTCGATCAATCGGTCATCACTTTGATAAAAGCGCCATGTGTATTCCGAATTGTTGTAGTGATGCGTCAAACCTTCCTGAGGGCGGATCTCGCTTTCCCCGCCGTGTTTCGCAAGAAGATCGCAATCGAAGACTCGAACTTGTTGAAGGGCATTGTTGCTTGAAATAATTTTATTCTCGTGCAGTTGAAAAATCTTCTGTATTGTAAGAGGTGATTTGTAGGAAGGATCCGTTTGTAATTTTTCTGCAGTGTATGAGGCGTTCACAGGAAACGGGCCGCAGATCAACCAACGGTTCATGTATTCCTTTCTTGGCAGATCCGTATACACAAACGAATCCCGCTCAACTGTTGATTCCTCAGCATTGGGCATATATCCATTACCGATGAGAAGTAGAATCAGAACCATAATGTAACAATAATGTCGAGTCATTGAGAATTATCCTAATTTTTTATCAAGAGACTTCAATAGTTCTTATACGGTGTATCTTGCAGAAATATTTATTGGAGTGTAACGCCGGCATCTTGCCGGCTTGTCCTTAAAAGCCGCCGAGACGGCGGTGTTTCGATGTTTTTACTGAAGGAGATGTGTGTAAGTTGCATGAATTATTTCTGGGAAATATCTATCGGTGGGCGGGGAAATATAGAACAATTGATTTGTCTTCAGGCAATATTCGTTGGTGTCATGCAATCTATATTCCACAGGAAATGGAGAAATATAACTCTTTGCTCCAGAAAATGACTCCTATCAGTCCTTCACTATCCAAAAAAGAGATCGTAAAAAGAATAGCCATGATTCATGGTGAATTAATCGTGATTCATCCCTTTCGAGATGGGAATGGAAGGTTGACAAGGTTGCTATGCAATCTCATTTTAGCTCAGGCGGCTTATAAACCTCTAAGTGTAGAAGGATTTGTTTCCGAAAAAATAAAAAAAGAATATTATGAATCGATTCAATTCGTATGGAGTCAAGCCGATCATTCAAAACTAGAAGCTTTCTTGTCTAACCTTCTTGTTCCCTTTTAATTAATTCGTTTTTGACTTTTTTAATTTCTTCGTCACTTTTCTTCTCTGCTTCATCCATTCCTTCGAGCATCACCGATGACTTGACAGATTGCAGGATAATCAACTTTCTCTGCAATGGATCCTGGAGTTGTGGGATATAATCAACCAATTTCATTCTATTCCTGCTCCTTCTGAAAAATCTCCGGCACCATCCAAACCGGTGCACTGATAAACCATAGCAATGTCGCCCAGTTGAACCAAGTCAGATAAATCTCGAAATTCCGATCATAATCCTCCGTCGGCATTCCTAAGAATACCCGCAACGGAGCAACGATGCAGATGATCAAGGCGAGGATAGCGAAAAAGCCGGCAATGAGTCTATAGGGTTTCATGATGTCATCTCCTGAATGATAAAAATATTTTTCTCATATAAGTACCATATGTTAGTAAAAATTCTTAGCCAAATCCTGGTTGTTGGTTTCATACACTCACGCCTTCCTTTTCAACGGCTAGCATAAGCAACGAGGATTTTTCCGGACCTTCTCTTGCTTGTTGATAGGTCAATACTACTGATTGAATGATGATATCCGCTTCGAATCCCACTTCCCAAGCACAATGGCTTACAAGACTTTCCGATTCAGGAGATGTCCAATCCACAAGTACTAAAACGTCCAAATCGGAATCCGGATTGGCTTCACCACGGGCGCGAGAACCGAATACGATTAACTCTCGAACCGGGATGTCATTTTCCAGCAATTTTTGTTTGAATTGCTCTACGAGTTTATAATCCCTTTCCTTCATGAGATTTCCATTTTTGTAGAAAACGAGTTCTAATACTATGTCGCTGATAGTTAAGTCATATTCCCCTTATTTCAATAAATACAAGGAGATGTTTCCTGCATCGTTAAAAGATTTACTTCTTCCCCTCCTTTTGTATGACATAAACCAATCCGATATAGATCGCCAACGATAGGAAATATCCCGGCAGCCAGCGGAAAAAGAGGTGAATACCGATGGCTTCCATCGGCCACCAGCAGAGCAAAAGCACGCCGATCCAGGTGATCAACGCGGGCCAGTTGAACATCAGTTTCCGTTCTTCCGTCCAATATTGCTGTAAACCGAACATGGGGAACAGCCAATGTTCGGCGAAGACGACCGCGCCAATCGGCATCAGGATCAATCCATAGATAGCGACGAAATTTAGCAAGTTCATGACGAAGAGCGGGAAACAGGCGAGTGTCGTGGCAACGGCAAACGCTACGATGGTCATAGCCCAGCGCGGCCAGTTCGGGGTGACGATCTGTAACGCAAGCCCAGCGCGGTATATTGTCGGATTAGCAGTTGTCCAACCGGCAATGACAACGGCGGCCGCGCCGGTGAGTCCGCAGGCATTATAGGCCATCGGTCCCGGTTCGATACCGAATCCGAATTCGCGTCCATAGACCGCGATCATGATCCCCGAGCAAATCCAGGCAAGAAAATGCCCTAAATACATCCCCAATGCGGAATAGAAGCCATAGGTCCAACTTTTCGCATAGCGAAAAAGCGCCATATCCGACAGACCGACATGCATGGCGAGATTGCAGAACCATGCAAAAAATATAATATGATACATGCCGAGTTTTTCTTGTCCTTCTTTCGGCACGCCATCCCATATCTGCGTTTTCGCTACATGCCAAAAGTCGCCAAGCGAGTTGAATCCTTCCAATTTCGGCAGAACCGCCAACGCTCCGGCGATGAAGACAAGGAACATCCACGGCACGCACACACCGGAAAATTGGCTGACCCGCTTAAAGCCTAAAACCGCGATAGTACAAACCACTGCTCCGACGAGCCAAACGACCAACACCCACCCGACGCTGTTCGGATACTGGTCGGTCAACGAGGGCATCTCGATGTTGAAAGGAATCCCCACAGCGGTAGCCGCCACCGAGATCATCGCACCGGCCAGGATGCAATAAAGGAAAGCGTTCGCGATATTGTAAATCACCATCACTCCCGGTCCGGCGATTTTTCGTAAATACCAATATAACGTCAAGCGCACTCGGACGGCAATCGGGGCGCAGATGAACGTCCAGGAGAGAACGGCCAATAGGTTGCCGATGATCAATCCGACAAGCAGATCGAATGCCCCCACACCGTTCAGAACAAAAAAGGCTCCGATGACGAATTCCGTTCCCGCCACATGCTCGCCGGCAAAAACGGAAGCGAAGCGGGATCCTCCATGCAGATTTTCTTCTCTGACCGGTTCCCGATCGAATTCATAGAGTTTATCCAACCGGTGGGTCATGGTTTCTAACGATCCGGAATCTGACACGCTGAATATCCTCCTCCTCTGTGATAACAGTACACTGATAGCGATTCTACGTCCAAGAGAATACAAGCGTCAAGGTTGTTACAGAGAAAGAATAGGATTATCATACATGCCGGAGCGCAGGCATCCCTGTGTCGGAGCGCGGGCATCCCTGCCCGCATTTCAATAGAGCCGCCGGGACGGCGGCGATACGCTCAAGTGTAACGCCGGCATCCTGCCGGCAAGTAAACAGATGCCGCCGAGACGGCGGCGATACACTAAAAACGAGGCAATCAGTATGATCACAGTTCAAAGAAAAGGACGCAACCTCCACTTAATGCTAGAAACAGGCATCGTCGCTGTCATCCGCGCCCAAAGCAGCGAGCAGCTGGCGGATGTCGTCTATGCCTTGCGCGATGGCGGCGTGAAGGCCATCGAAGTGACCATGACCACGCCGAACGCATTGGACGTCATCCATGACGTCTCGTCAAAAATGAAAAATGAAGAGGTGGTTATCGGAGTCGGAACGGTGCTTGATCCCGAAACATGCCGGGCCGCCATTTTGGCCGGAGCGGAATATGTCGTTTCACCGACATTGAATCGGCAAGTCATCGAAATGTGCCGCCGCTATACGGCGGTTTGCATCCCCGGCGCCTATACGCCCACGGAAATTTTAACCGCCTGGGAAGCCGGCGCCGATATCGTAAAGGTATTCCCCGCTTCCACTTTGGGACCTGGCTATTTCAAAGATATCCTTGGACCGCTGCCCCAAGTCCGGCTCTCCCCGACAGGAGGTGTCAGCCTGGAAACCGCCAAAGATTTCATCAAGGCCGGCGCATGCTGTCTCGCGGTTGGCGGGAATCTAGTCTCAAAGAAGGCATTGGCGAATCAAGACTGGAAAGCCATTACCGAAACGGCAACGCAATTCATTCAACTCGTGAAAGAAGCGAAAGAAGAAATAAAATCATAAGTATAAGGTGTACCCCATTGTCTAGACAAATTTAACCTTTTTTTAAGGTGGATTA
>CAYPPG010000094.1:0-20384 GCA_964412555.1 uncultured bacterium | reverse complement strand
CAAAGTCGGAGTCCACCGTCCATAAGAAATAGGTGAGATTGCCGCTGTAGGTTTGGCCCAGGAAAGCAAAATCTTCTTGCCCTTCCTCTTTCACTTGAATGTGATAATCCACAACGGATGAAGGATCGGCTCCGAAATTCCAGGCAAGCTGAATGGCGCGGCGGTTTTCGGTATCCGTATCGGAACCGGTTTCTCCCATTGGCGCTAGATCATCGCCTCCGAGTAAGTCGTCGTAAATATGAATCGATCCGGTGGCAAGATTTGGCATGCTCGATTGAGAGAGGGAAACCGCATTACCGCCTTCCACGTTGAAACCGACGGGCATTGTTTGATCGAAATAATCGCCGGCATCCAGCGAATTGTCGATGCGAATCATGCGGAATAGATAGGATGTATTGATATCCGGACCGTTCTTAAATCCATCGCTTGTAAGAGGATTGTTCGAAGACCAATCAAAGGCTTGGACTTGTCCACCACCGGTTCTTCCTAGATATTGAGCGCCTCCGAAGCCTTTGCGCACGTAGACATGCCAATCGCTGGCATCGGCGATGTCCGTATTGGCAATGATCGATAGGTTCCGTTCATCGATCCTGTCAAAATCCGTTTGTCCTGTCAAATCCTGGGATCGGATCCCGGCTTGATCGCACACGACGATTTCATTCTCCCATGTGCCGGGATAAAAAATTGTCGGCGCCGGTGTCATGGTCGGTGTCGGTGTTGGAGTCGAGGACGGAGATGCTTCCGATACCATTGTAGCCGTAGGCGTTACGGTGATTGTTGGAGTCATTGTCGTAGTCAATGTTGGAGTGACAACCGGCGTGAACGTTACAAACGGAACCGAACGGGTTGGAATCGTAGATAGATCGAAAGTCGGAATGGGAGTCGGGACTTGTGTCGGCTCGCGATCTTCTTCATATCGTACGGAACCCAAATGCGTATAGGGTCCCTGGTAGGGAACCGAGTCAAACTCGTTGAGCAATGCGTAGACTTCGAACAGATAGCGATGACCAAATTGTGGACCACTTTGTAAGGAGGAATCGATTCTTTCCATCGAACCTTCTTTCCAGCGAAGGGAATAGGGGGACTGGTTCGTTCCGGTTCGTCCCAAGAATTTCCCGCTGCCGGATTCCCCATCCATACGGACATAAATGTGAAAGTCCTTGACATTGGACAAATCCAACTCGCCTGGGATCGACCATTTAATCACCAATTCCCTTTCATCGGGTTCGTCATAATCTGTCTTATTGCTTAAATCGTTAACACTTTCCACATCGTCCAACACGACGACGGGAAATACGTTTCTCATGCTGGGTAACTCGGATCGCTGATAATCGGACAGAGGTTTCACGGAAAGAGGATAACTTTGAATCAAGCGGTCGATTTTATCGCCGGTTTGTACCTGCACTTCAATGGTTACGTCGTGAGAGCCCGGATTCATCGGCACATTCCAGCGGACAACGCCATTTTCGTCGATCGTCATTCCGCCAGGACCTTCCAGAATGGAATAGGTTATTTGGGCGTTCGGATCGGTGTCGGTTTCGACAGTGAATTGATATTGCGAGCCGGGAATGCCGATGGATTTCGGTTTGGAAACGATTTGGTTGGGTTTGTTTTCCTGGATATTGGTTTTTTCATCTTCGACTTGAATCGTGATTGTTTGCGTGGCGCAGAATGTTGGATAGGCCACTTCATAAACAGCGAGTTCGAATTGTTGTTCACCCACCTGATCGGATAATGGGATCCAACGAATCTTGCCGTTTGTTTCCAACAGGACTCCGACCGGCTCTCCACTCAACCTCCATCCATATTTCTCCGGTTCAATCTCGCGATTCATCATCTCATAATCCAAATCCCGAAAATGTGGTTGATACGTGTATTCTTCACTGACTTTGGCAAGACTCCTGGGCTCCGATGTGATTTCGGGAGGAGTTAAACCAATATATTCCGTCGGCGTGATGGTTAGGATGTTGACGATCTCTGATCGTCTCCCTCGTTTGTCTACGGCACGAACGGTTACTCGATATGGTTTTCCGTTTTGAAGATCTTTTATTGTGGCGCTAAAAGTATCCGCTTCAATTTCTTTATTTTTCTCAAAACGGTATTGATTGTCCCGTTCTGACCAAAGCACTTCGTATACTGTAATTCCTTCTAGTTGGGCCGGTCTCCATTGCAAATGAATGGATTGATTTTTGGGAATGGCATCAATAGAAGTGATCGGTTCAGGATAATCCTCGCGTACAACGCGAACGGTTGTTTCAGAATAATCGTATGCTTTGGAGACTCCATCATCGATCGACATTAAAATATAAAATTGACCCGGCTCGATCTGTAGACCGTTTGTGTCCAATAGAAATTGATCTTCTTCATCATCTTCTGCAAATGTAGCAATAGGGATTCCGTTCAATCCTTCTCTATCGTTATCCAGCATAAGAGAAAGTTCAGCATTGCTGTCTTTGTCATCATCATTCCACGTGATTCTATATATACCGGGAGTCTCTGTTTGTTCGACGGAGAGAATTTCAATTTCCGGAAAATTGCTTTGCCCTGCGATTTCAACCGTCATATTTCCTAATTTGCCATCGGGATCATAAATGGACAATGTATAATCACCTTGAGGCGGTTCGGAAAGAACGAAAGAAAATTCATGGTTATCTACATTATACATGGCAACGGATTTTCCATCCGCAAACCCGTTGGGCGGGAAGCCGTCCGGATACCATAAATCCTGCGCATTTTGGTTTGGGTCGCCGGGCATTTCCAAGACTGCATTCAAAGAGCGATAAAACTCTTCCGTAACGGGTTTCTCATGTTGCACTCGGACAAACATCACTGGATAATCTCGATCCACAGTGAAATCGTGCTTCAATTCATTGTATTGATTTTGTTTTAACGATTTTGTACCTTTTGAGGATGTTTTCGGTTTCGTGGACGCACGATCGATTAAATTCCAATTTTCAAACAGTTGTAAACCCATCACAAGCCTTTCATCCGTACTTTTGGCCTTCGAAGGCGCATCTTCGATATGATAATACACTTGATCAAAAGGAATTTCCCATTCATTTTCCGGTTTGTCTTTCAGATAGACTTTCATATCATCCGGCAGGTCCCCAAGACCGGCTTTAAAACTGCCTCCGAATGTGTAACGCGCCCATAATTTGATATCAAATAACCATAAATCAATGGATAATAAACCTTGAATATATTTGTCAGTTATGGTTAATTCCGCTTGAGCTAGGGTCCATCCACCAACGATGGGGATGTAGTCATTGATTTTAACAACGGCTCCGATCTGACCGAAAAACGGATGGCGATTGCTGATTTCTATTGAACCATATCCATAGACCAAGATTGGAAATGCGGGTGAAGTAATAGCAATATAGGGAACATCTAGCAAAAATCCTTTAAAAGGTGCTTCATCACCCCAATAGCATTCCATTTGGACTCTTGCGACTTCAAAAATAAAAAGTTTCGCAGAGCCGCCAATTGTAAATCCATATTTTGCAAAGGTGCCATGTAGTTCGGCGGATAAAGGAGCGCCCAATCCGGGTACTTTTGTGCCATATACAAAAACCAATTGCCAATAGATACTCATGACATCAATGTCATTGATATTATATGCGCCCATACCGATGCCATCCCAAAAAGCGCCTGTGTCAGCGATCGGAACATGTAAACCACTCACATCTCCATAAATTGATACCGGGCCTTTGGGTGTAAATGATACATACACCGTAAATTCAAATGACCGTTTTTTGGCTGTACCATCCGCTTTGGTTTCGCCTGCAATTTTGGGGCCGGGAATATCGCCGAGACTCATTTCGATTTCGAATAAATCATAAATGGGATCCATCATTTCCCAATTTGGAACTTTATACTGATCGTTTTGGGTATATTCATAGAGCGGATAATAGGTGAAACTGGGATTGAATAACGGAAGATATTTCAGGAAATCAAGACCGTAAAAGGATTGTAACGGTTTAAATGCGGCGTTATTTTCGATTTGGATATCATAATTTCCGTCCTCATCAATATATATTTCACATTGTGTGGGATATGTTTCCATATTATTCATCGTGGGTAACGTCAATCGGGACAACATGTTCATTTCTTGTCCCGATTCGGGGTATCCTTGAAGGGTTTGGGTAATTGTCCCATCACTGCTGGTGATGATATCAATATAATCACTTAAATCGTTGGAGAGAAAGTCGGTCCATTGACTGTCATATTGACGAATGATATTGACCGGAATATCATACCGCCATATAAATTTTCCTCCGCCGCTGTAATGGATGGATTGGACCTGACCTTCCGGTCCAAAAGATACATTGGTTTTAAATAGGGTTATTTTGGAAACGCCGGTCGCGGCATAATTAAATCCATCAATGGTCAATACATCAATGGGGACTGATTGATTTTTATAATTGACGGGTGTGTTTTCGTTTGGGGCATTGCTGAATAATTCTTCCACACGAATCGTATAAAATGAGGATGGTGGCTGATGCGAATCAAAGACGTCATCCAAATTATAATCAATTTCCTGATAGTTGACTCGATTGAAAATATAGGGAATTTTATCATTGATTCCCCATGGAATTACTGTACTTTCCGAACCATATGCACCAGATAATAATGTTTTTATAACGGGATTGATCGGCAGATTTTTGATTGGAATCATTGCTATCGAAGAATTTTCCGCCGTGACGAGAAATCGATAATCATGTCCGTATACAGGGCCTATATTTCCAGTTGTTGTGGGTTTATAGTCATCGTCGGTTATATGATCTTCATATTCATTTTGGAACCAACGAAAATAGATATATCCATCCTTTGCCATGAATGCATTGTTTTCCAATGTATCACAGATAATAATCTTTTGTTCCTCTTTTAGGGTTTTTGGATCGGTCAATTTTACTTCAACTTTGTAAATATAATTAACCGATTTGTCGGGCCATGTTTCGCGTTCCGGTTTTGGCCATCGCAAAGCAATTTCTTTTCCATATCCTTCATCCGTATAATTGAATTTTTGCCATTGATCATTTTCGCGGTCACTGATTATTGTAACATTGGAAAAGGAAAAATCGTCAACGGCTTCCACTTCTCCGCCAACAAACGGAAGAGTGATTTCGGTGCTTAATGTTGTATGGTAACCTCCATTATAATATATCCATGTATATTCAATACGATAACGATGTCCCCATTGCAGATTTCTGATCTGATAATATTTGGGGGCAGGAATGTTTGCATTGTATACAATCTCATTATGCAGTATCTTTGTACCGGTTCCTAAATCGTAAATATCAAATTTTATCCCTCTTTCGCCCACTGAATTCCATTTCACGAATATTGTCGGTTCCGATCCAATGGAGGAAAAATCGGTCTTGATATCAATTTCCGCATTGTCATTGAACGGTTTGCTGGAAAACAGATTTCCGGTAATGAGAACGGCATACCATGGAACGAACGTATACCCCTCTGGAATAAAATAATCGGGAAACGGCCATAAAGGATCGTTTCCGTTGAATAGAAACAGTTCTTTTTCAACCACAAACGGTTGCGTATTGGCGCCTTCCAAGTTGGCTGGTATCAAGTTTACACAAATGTTCCACAGTTCCGAATTATTGCTATTTAAAACAATCGGTAAATAGTGTAAGACTTGATCTTCTTCGCTAACAGGAATGGTTACCTCTGTCTCTGAATTCAAAAATGGTGGATTTGTCGAACGAGAGACGATCCTCTTGCCGATGACAATGTTTCCGGCAATGTTGTAATTTTCATCCCATTTCAAATAGATCACCTTTGTGTTCGCATTCTTGCTGAACATCTGTCCGATGTCTTCATCGAATATCAAATCCTTGGTTAGAATGACCGGTTCATGGCCTTGTTCTTCCAAATTGGGAAGATTTTTGATGTTATACAATCCCACTGATCCATCCGATTGGATTACATCGATCCGAGGTGTGGAATCATCCAAATCGATGGGTTTTACTATATTCGGATCGGAAAGTTTCTCGATATCGTTGAGATCACTGATGAGGTTATAACTGTCGATACTGCGGCTATCTCCGATGAGACGATACAGTCGTATTTCAAATTTGTATTCCGAATGGGGAGGATTGCTGTATGAATTATCCACGTTTGGATCCCATCGTGCAAAATGCATGGTATTGTTTTTGATCAGCTGCGTATGAACAATTCTTTGCTCCAGGATAGATTGTCCTTCTTCCATTATTCTTTTTTGTTCAATCACAACCAATTGCGCAAAATCATAATTGACATCGGTATTCCACATCACGCGAAACATCGGGCGAATGGGAGTCCCGGCATAAGCGTCGGAATTGGATCGGTTGTAGATATAAATACGATCCAACATCGATGAGTTGTCGTTGATAGCCGGTTCGATTCCATTGTAATGTGTCGCGAAACGGATGGTTCGATGAGTAAACGGTTCCGGATTCTCATTATAGAAAGAATCTTCATCTTTACCGGCCCCGTTGATATTGACTTCATGCCCCTGCGCGATTAATTGTCGGATTTTGGCTTTGCCGATTGTAATAGGACGTACATCCATTGCATTATTCGCTATATTCGGCCATTGTGGACTCTCTTGCACCACCATGAGGTCAAATCGATTTTGTAGATAATAGGTATCGACATCATCATTTCCCGTTTCCGTACGCAGCAGTAAATAGTCTTCGGGACTCGATACATGTCCCGCAACATCGGCATGATAATTTCCATATGTTTGTTGAATATCATGAATATAGACGGGAGGATTGGGTGATTCGGGCCAATTCAATCGGGTTGAATAGGCGCCATGATATAAATCCCATTCAACATTTATAATGGGATTCTCTGCATTCGCATGACTCGTCATGTAATTTTGTTCATGAAATGCGTTATTTCCAACTTTTGCTTTCAATCCTGAACTCTGCATATCGGAAGATAAAATGACTTCATTGGCAATATTTTCATTGCTTTCATTTCCGTTGGTGATGATAAACGATTCATCCGGCAATCCCCAATCAATGATTGTATAATCTCGGTAAAATGTGACACTTCCCATGGTTTCCAAAATCTCGAAAGGGCAATTCTCATTTCGTAATTCTATTTTGATATCATAATCCACTTGCAAGATGTCATTGCTTGAAAGCCAATCTTCAATTTGCGCTAATGTTAATTCATTGGGTTCGAAATAACGTATATTGTTGTCATTTCTTTCTTCCCACAAATCGCCTAAATAGCACATCGTGTCTTGCGAATATATTTGTTCAATTTCTCGCGAATTATTGTCAAATCCCTTAATTGTAGTATTTACAACAATCGCAACGCTTTCGTATTTATAGTCCGCATTCCATTTAAGGACAAGCCTGTCAAATTCCCCATATCGACCATTTCTCACATCGTTAATATAGTAAAATTGATTGACCATAGTATTTGTTGATAAAGGCGACGTGGTTATTTGAATGATATTGGAAGGTAACATTGGCATGATGTTGGTATGATGATCGATGATGTGCATGAAGCCGGATGTTGTCAATTCATTCGAATTTCCCCACTGCAGTTTGAAATGATATGTGCCAAAGTCGAGTTGAATCGTTTCATCATAGTAATATCCATCTTGCATTTGAACGGTCAATTGCTGAATTGGATTGGGATTATCTTTTTCGTATACATAAAGTTGCCCTTCTCCGTTATATCGATTCGGAGTCCATTTCACCGCAAAAGTTGAAGGATTATCTTCATAAAGTATGTTATTGCACAGACATTCTGTCGATTGCAAAGTTTTTGTGACAATCAATGATTCTTCAGGAATTTTATTTTTATCCAATATTAAGATGGTTTGTGGCGATACATATTGATGAACAAGTGTCGGTTCATTGATAATCACAATGTTGTTGTTCGCATCACGATACTCCACCGGCACATCTTTATAATAATCGACTGATAACGTAAAGAATTGATCGTAATCAGGTGGTATGGAAAATGACCTGAAGTTTCTGCCCGTTACTTGATATTCTCTTACATTATATTGCGAATCTGTACTTGAAATTGTGTTGGTGACGCTTAATATGATTCGATCGTATTGCACATTGGTAGGATTGATCCATTTGGCGTACAAATTAGATTGATCGGTAAAGAATGGCGACGTGATGATATAATCAGACAACATGGAAGGAGTGATCAATACCTTATCTTGGAACTCTTCATTGGTCAGCCAGGGTAGAATCCATGGAATGACTATCCTATCATTATTGTTGTTTAAATCGGGATCCGTTGTTTCGGGATCAGTGGTTACGCTGGCATTGATAACCAATCCGGATGATTGATTTGAATAGATTCCCGTAATTGTTGTGCGGTATTCTTGATTCGGCATTAAGGATAAACTGGATTCGGCGATATGTTTATGATGAGGCCCAAAAATAGTATATACATCGATTAAACCATAATATCTCAAAACAGAATTAGGTCTTCTGCTACTAATCGAACTAATTAAATATGTATTATTTTGGATTAAAACAGTGTGTCCAAATTGCATTTTATCAACATCTGATACATCTTGCACAGGAACAATTTTCGATCTCAAATTCCAATCAAACGTATTTGTATCTTTGCGTGTAAAGAGATACGCCGCGCCTTTACCGTCATTTTCATCACTGGCGCCGATCAATAGTTCCTTTTCTTTCAAACAAATGGAACAGCCAAACCCATTATTACTGACTGGACTGTCAATTTTATCTTGGTAACCATCTTGATTGTAGAAAAGTACGCTATTGTCACTACCTACTGCGTATTGATCTTCCCATGAGGAAAAGTATTTCCCGAATTGACTTACATGTTCATCAGAGTAGTTTTCCTGAAAAGGATCAATCGTACTGTTTAAATTGTACGTATGATTATTTTGATCATATAAGAAAGAATACAAAATATTTCGTGAGGGATCATTTTCAAGATCACTTACTCTAACATTAAAAAAGACGGATGGAATCGATGCAATGGAATCAGTAAAATGGACAACTGCATTGGTCACATATTCCCACATATCAAAGGGTACTGAAGCCCATCTATAAGATCCAAGTCCTTCTTCCTGTAAAAATTCACCATAAATCATACCATTATTGGCATGTGAAAATCCCACTCCAACATATTCCCCTTTTACATCAACCGAATAACCTAACCCGATACTATTTTCCTGTCTCTGTTCACCATCAAGGCTAATGGGTTGGGAAAATTCCTGATTAAGCTGCCATACTCTGGGACCTTTAAATGCCTCGTCATAATGTCTGGAATACAAATATACTTTTCCAACATTCTGATCTATGTCACTCAAAGGAATGCTGTCAATATTATAATTTTCAAGACTTTCTCCTTCTGGTAAAATATAAAGATCTTCACCCGGCGCCCCGACAGCAATATAATTTCCATCGATCGCCACAGACCAACCAAATTGAATCTTATATTTTTCAACATCTCTCGATCGGAATAAAACTTCAGGATATAGGGTATGATACTCTTCCCAACGAACTGATCCATGACGTTCTACTAATGTATAGATTGTTACATGCCCGGTTGGACCATAATATGAATACACATCCCTATTTCCCTCTCCATATGGTGCTCCAACAACAAGGAAATTTTCGTCACCATCCATAGCCAGACCGAATTGGCTATTATCGGAAGACTCGTTAAGTGTCTGAATAAATTGCAGATCAGAACTCCAAACGATAGAAATATATTCGGATTCCAATGGTTCATTCCATGCAAAAGAAGGCGAAATTCCATGAAGCAATACATCAATGTTCCGTGCAACAGAGGGGCCATGATTTTCCAGAATCACGTCAAATGTTACGGATTGATCCGTATTGATTTCCTCTAACGGCGTTTCGATTCGAATGGTTACATCCGCGATATGCTCAACCGTTCTACAATCAGAATCGGTATTATTTTCCGGATGGATATCATGGAATATTTCATCCTGTTCAATCACAGCAATGAGAAATAGATTATCCCACGTATGGGGATCAATGCTCCCTTGCAGAGAAAATGAAATGGTTTGATTGGAGGCAATGTGATCGATATGTTTTTCCACCTGTGTTGTGTTGGAATTTAAAACATAAACAACACCGGCTTGCTCGATATCGTTTTTACAACCAACCAGGATGGGATTCGATAAGGAAACATCATTTTCCTGAAGCAAAATCGAAGCGGCAAAGGGAGAATGATTCAATGTATCCGGCAATGAGAAGGTTTTGAACAAGTTCCATTGCGTATCGAAATAATACCAATCAAGAGCGTGGGAAATTGACGATCCGACAGTAAGAAAATTCTCCGCGATTGCGATTGAATAATAGATTGCGTCATTCGAGTAGATTGTATTCCTCGAATCAAACAATTGTATTGGCTCTCCCATTTGCCCCCAATTGTTTCCCCCGCCAAGATTTTTATCGTATACAAACAGTTCACTGTCATTGACGATTGCCAATCGATCGTTGGTAAAGGAATAAACGTTCACATTCCGATCCATGCTATAAGAATAGTCTATTTGTTTCACATGTATCCAGCCGCTTTCGTATTTTTCATACACATTGACTTGTTTTTGATGATCGTCGCCACGCGTGAATACAGCACATAAAGCGCCAATCGGATTGAAAGAAACCGAGGACGTCGTGTAGTTGGAAAGACTCAATTTCGAAAAGGAAGATTGATAATATAGACCATTATTATTCTTTAAATACGAAATGATTGTATCAAAATCTCCGATACTGACAATCATGTCATTGTTGATATCGACCGATTTCCCAAAATGGGGTATATGCAAGGGATTTCCGGTTTCTTGTGAATCCGGCTCATACACTTGCTTTTCTTTTTGCGATTGAATCCAAGCCTTATTTACTTTATTGTATATATAGATTGCGCCATTATATAATGTTTCCGAAGTAAGATCGCCGGCATCCGGCGCCCCCACAACAATGGTATTCCCATCCATCGCGACCGAGGCGCCAAAATGATCCCCCGCTTCGGCGTCATCCGCCGATAATTTCTGAATTTGCACCCAGGTTTGATTGACCAATTGAAAAACATAAACCGCGCCGGCGTCCACAATCTCGCCGACATCATCCATTGGCGCTCCCACGATAAGTATATCGCCATCGCGATCCATCACAGCGCCGAACTGATCCCCGTTTTCGCTCCAATCCGGTTGAATGGATGTAATCGCCGGCGCATTGGAAGAAGGAATCGCTTCAAAACCTTCCGTCAAATTCTCCACCGTCAACGATTCCGGCAATGTAATTTTAACGACAGAATCATCGACAGCATATGAACTGTGATTGGTCACTTGAAAATCATAGGTAACGGATCCCCCCGCCGCGACATTATCCGTGATGCTGCGAGCGGTTATTTCCAAATCAATTTCCTTGATTGGAACAAAATCCTCTATTCGCTGCCAGTCATTGTCCGAGACAAAATCATGGATGCCATTTTGTGGGACGACCAAGGCAACCGCACGTAAATTCTTATTATTGGCGGTTCGATCTATCACACCGGTGAAATCGTAGCTGATGGTTTGCCCGGCGGGGAGAGAATCGATCGGAATTGTATTGATTTCAGAAAAATTATTGTAACAAAAAACAGCACCATACGTTCCTGAAATAGAATTACAGAGTGCTCCAATACAATAATCAGTAATACCGTCGAATCGATTGACGGCAATTGATCGGCCAAAATGCGATGGGGTGGAATCTGTATTTGGAGCCGTGAATTGATTCACGCATGTCCAGTCCGTTGTGTATTCATATACGTAAATTTGATTATCCGATTTCGATCCGATGAGAAGGCTGTTCCCCGAAATCGAAATCGGCGAAATAGTGCCCTCACTCATGTCAGTCGTTGGAATCGGTGCGCCCAGCAACTCCCACGTTGCATTTTTATTATGTCGTTGATAGACAAATACGGCTTGTTGTGTTCGAATTGCCAAACGATTCTCAGAGGAAGCAAGGATTGTATTTTCCGTAATTGGGGTTGGAAGGAAATCAAATCCATTCATAGACCAAACGGACGCGTCACCCAATGTGGCTCCCGCTACTTCAACTTTTGTTCTTGAGATCACATTTGTTTCATTGGACGACGTGACAACTGACACAATGGATTGATTTTCACAGATCAACGCGGAATGAATCGTCGAGGATTCATCAAAAATTGTCTTTAACGATATGTTTTGCGAATTTTCCGGATCGATTTCATAATAATAAAGACCACATTCATCTCCACCGCAAATAATGGATCCATTTTTGATATCGACAACGGTTCCGTAATTATTTTCAACCGCGGAGGTTGATTTAACATCTTTAACCACAATTTGTTTCCATTCACCTTTATCATATTGATAGATGTAAAGCAATCCGTAATTTCTCGTTGAAACACCATCACTACCAACAACGCCCGGATCGCCGATAACAATCGTATTGCCATCGATTGCAACCGAAGTTCCAAATGCATCTTTACTATTTAAATCTCCGTCAGTCAAAGTCGCCGCCAATTCCCAATTCATATGATTGCGAACATAAATATAAACGGCGCCGTTTTGAGTCGCATTGTCAATCCTGTCCGGCTCGCCGACGACCAGAATATTTCCATCCATATCCATCGCTTGACCAAATTGAGCGCTATTCTTTGCATTGAATTCGCCCTTAATTAATTCAAAATCGCTTTCTGAATCGGTCGAAACGGGTGGGTAGATTGCATTCAGCGGTGGTTCGAATTGAATTTCTTTTGGCAATTGGAAAAATACTCTCGCATTTTCCGCATCCATTGGACCGTAATTTTTTACTTGCAGATGATACGTCACCTCCGAACCAACAAAAAAGGAATCCGCAGTGACATAAAGCATGGTTTTCAAATCAGATATGGGCTCGATGAAATTGAGAGTTACAAAATCTTCATTATTCGTCACAATTGCCTCATAATAATTTGTATCCGGATGGACGGATACAAACGTCGTACACTCATCAATGTCAATCTGAGCAATCGTTCCTTCCAACGTCAATGAAACCGTATCCCCGGAAGCAAGATTTTCAAAATTCAAATTCTCCAAAGGAGAAATCAATTGAAATTCATCAGGCAATGTGAGTTCAATCGAGCCTGAAACGGAGTTACACGGACCAGCATTTTGAACCGTAATGGTATAGGTTATATTCGCGTCAGATAAAACATCGGTCGACTCGGTTTCAATCGTGATGGATAAATCCGTTTTACCAATAATGCGCAATGGAAGAACATGTGTATTATTAGCGTCATTTGCATCTTTAGGAAATTCTGAAATCACGGATGCGCTCGCGTTTTCCACAATCCCGCCAACTGTTTCCGGAATCGCTAGTGTAATTTCAAGATCACTCGATGCATTCACCGGCAGAGAAGATAAAAGAAAGGAAACCATCCCGCTTGATTCGCTTCCATTAACTGCCGAAACAAACTGGGATGATGGAGGATAGGCAAAATTGACCTTTGCGTCAGTTATATCAGCAGGTCCAAGGTTTTCCACCGTTAATTTATAATGTAAGTGTAGAAGATTCCCGGATATGATCGCATCTTCAGGATTCACTATATCATCATGAGCAATTTGTGAAATCTTGGTAACAGTAATTTTCAAATCGGTAGGGCGTAGAACCGTCACTTCCCATTCATCGCCATTGTCCCCTTCGCGGTAATCGATGCATTCCGAATCCGCGGTAGCACCCACAATCAAATGTTCATTGACCGTATCGTCAACAGAAGCAACAACCTGTAGAGATAATTCAGAGGCGCTGGCGATTGTACCAATATCGAGAATGGGCTTTTGAATCTCTTTATGATAATTCAAAACCAAGCCGTTATTTGTAGAAAGCGTCGGATCTGTAGCGCCAACGAAAATCGTGCGACCAACCATACCCAGAGAGCGGCCAAAATCAGCGATAGGAACCGACATCGGTTTCGTTACTTTATCAATCCGCATCCAATCCCGATCACCGTCATTTTGACGATCATATATATAGACAGTTTCTTCATTGCAAGAGCTGAAAACGATCGTATCGTTCTCTATCGCAACCTGATGATGATATAATCCACTGCTTGTTCCCTCATCGGCGGTGAATGTTGCGGTTTGAGCCCAATTTTCCTCTCTTTCAAACACATACGCCGAACCGCGCGCTCTTTGATTCCCGACAACGACGGTTCCGTTATTAATCGCAACGGAATAACCGAAATGATCGTCGGGCAACGCATCATTTGGCCGCAACTCCGCTACCAATCCCCATTGATCCTCGCCACCGTGATTTTTTTCAAAAACAAACGCGGCTCCCGTGTTTTCCCCTGCCGCATCATCCAAATGCGCGCCGATCACGAGTGTATTTTGATCAATGGCGATAAAAGAATCATTGTTAGTATTCCCATATCCACTCTTTGTTAAATGATACCATATTCTCGATGTGCCCGACAAAACATCGGCGAGTTGATATATATAGATTTGATTTCTTCCCGGCACGTGAACCACAATAGTTTCATTATCAATCGCGACATATGATCCCAATTTGTCATTAACTCTCGGAGATATCTCTTTTATAATCGACGCTTCTCTCCACCCATCCTGACTCTTACTGAAAACAAATACCCATCCCTCGAATGAATAGGTAAAATGTTTATGTGGCGCGCCGATAAGGATCGTATCGTTTGAGATGGCCACGGAATATCCAAATAAAATTGCGTTAGCATTGCCTGTGCTGGGATTCAAATCCTGAATCTTCGTCCATAAATCTCCTTCACGAGAAAAAACTTGAACCGGTCCGCCTAATTTGGAACCCACAACGGCAATATTCCCATCAAATGCGACCACTGGCTGTGTCGGTAAGGGGAATGGAAATGCCTCATAAATCGGATCGACCAAATAATCCATGCGGCTGAGTGGAACATTCGCCGATTCGAACGACACGCCACGCGGAAACGTCACTTCCACTTTCCCTTCATTCACGTCAAAAGGTCCGCGATTGGAAACGGTTAGATCGAGTGGAAGTTGATTGCTTGTCAGCGTTTCAATGTTTCCCTCGTCAAATTCCAAATGCAAATCCGCATGTGGCTCCAATGACGTTTCTTTTTCAACCGTGTTGTTACTCTCGATCGGATCCGATATGCTTGTGATGATCGATGCGGACATATTGACGATGTCCGCCGCTTGATGAAGCGGTACCAAATATTGAAAACTTCTTGAAGCGTCTTGCGGAATTTCGATGGATGCGATTTCCCAATTTCGGGTAATCCATTCCGCTTCTGAAGTGTTATCTTGAAATAATTTACCGTTTGCCTGCACTCGAAGCGTTCCGTCCTGCAAATCCTGAGGTCCGTGATTTGTGACCAGCACTTCATAAGTTGCCAAATAGGAATACGCATTTCCATAATAATTCAATGCCGGCTGAATTTCTTCGCTGATTGTCACTTCAAGATCATGTTTGGCGAGAGCAATTTCCCATGAAGCCTGATTATTGTTCTCATTCACTTCGATCAATTCGGAATTGACGGAAGCACGCACAACGATGGGATCATCCACAGTAAAATCGGAGGATAAAACCATAGAAACAGGTAATTCAGAACCGCTATCGAGAGTTCCAATATTGAGGATCGGTTTTTGCCGATCTTTCGAAAAAACAAACATGAGAGCGGCGCTGACCTGGTGCAAGGGATCATCTGCGCCGACGAGAATCGTATGCCCATCCACAGCCAAGAACATTCCAAAATCTGCGACTTGAGTATTCGGACTCTTTGATAATATTCCCACTCGCGTCCAAAGATTCTCAATGCAGTCATACACATAAGCCTTTTCTTCATTGAGAGCGCCGAATACGATCATGTCATTTGAAATTGCAACCGTATGGCCTGAAGAGGGGATATTTGCTCCTCCATCCGCAATTATATGAGCGGTTTGTCCCCAATTATTCGCTCTTTCAAATACATACGCCGATCCGACTTGCCGCTGGTTCGCTGTGACGATCGTATCCTGATCGATGGCGACGGAATAACCAAAATAATCGTTGGGAGAGGGATCACTCGGTAATAAAGTGTTCACGAGCCCCCATTGATTTGTTCCTCCCTCGTCTTTTTCAAAAACAAATGCGGCGCCTGTGTTTTCACCCGCATCATCGCGATTCGATGCTCCGATTACAAGCGTGTCTTGACTCAACGCCAAATACGAATGAGCACCATCATTCCCATACCCGCTTTTCGTGACTTTGTTATATCCCAAAAATGGATTGGAAGGCGGTCTTTCCAAATCTTGTAGTTTGTATAAATAAACCTGATTTTTCCCCGGCGCGCTCACCGCAAGTGTTTCATGATCCACTGCGACTAAATTCCCAAATCGGTCATTTGTTTTCGCAGTAATATAAGGGATAACCACCTCCGATACTTGATTCCATCTCGATTCTTGATTTCGCCGGAAAACATATACTGCTCCTTGATTACTATATGAGGAGGTATAGGAAGGCGCTCCGACAACGATCGTATCGTTAGCGATGGCAACGGAATAACCGAAGCGTGTCTGCGTTGCAAAGCCATCGCTGGGCGTCAGATTTGTTACCAATTTCCACGATGCCCCGTCACAAGCATACACAGTCACATTCCCTCCCAATTTCGAACCGACGACGGCAACATCCTCATCGAACGCAACGACGGGCTGAATGGGAAGTGAGAAGGGAAACGCTTTCGCGTTCGGATTGAGAACAAACTCAATCCGATTGAGTGGATAATCCGACGATTCAAAAAGAACTCCGTGTGGTAGGAGCATTTCCATTTGAGCCTGAGCAACCGCAAACGGCCCCTGATTTTTTATGGTCATTTGAAGGGGAAGAGTGTTGCTGGTAAGAAGGTCAATATTATCATCAGCAAAACGCAAACTCAAATCGGCAGATTTATCCAAAATCGTTTCTTTCTGCGCGGTATTATCATCCACATTCGGATCGGGTAAAGTCGAAATTATGGACGCCGAGACATTGACAATTTCCGCTGCTTTATGAAGCGGAACGGAAAATGGGAAACTTGTGGAAGTAACTTTTTGAATGTTGACAGGATACTCCTCCCAACTTCGCGTAATTGTTGCTCCTCCCGAATTGACGTCTTGAAATAACCAGCCATCCGCTTGAAATCGCAGCAAACCGTTTTGCAGATCAATCGGTCCGTTATTTGTCACCTGCACGTCATAACAAACCACGCGGGAATAGACATCGCCATAATTTTCAAGACTCGTTTCAATCTGTTCACTGAGAATACGCACTGCAAGATCCGTTTGAGAAGCGTTTGCCGTAAACGAAACGGAATCACTTGTTTCCTGAATACCATCTGCAACAGCGAAATTTAAGACAAAATCACCAGTTTCTTGGGGGGTAAAAATGGGATTCTGAAGTGTATCATCATCAAACACACCGTTTTGCTTCGCACTGGTTTCGTCGATGCTCCACTGAAAGGTGTACTGCTCGTTGTTGCCACCGGTTACAGTTCCGGTTAATGTCAATCCCAGATCGAGACAGGCATCCGTAACACTCCCCGCATCCGCTGTAAGTTCATCGTATACAGGAAAAGAAACTGTATCGCTGACAGGCGAGTGCATCCCATCATTGATGGTCAGTCGCAATATATATTCTCCTGCTTTTGCCGGTGTAAAGATTGGATTGTTAATATGGGCTGATGAATACTGCCCGATGCTCGTATCCGAACCGGCCTGCACCTGCCACGAATAAGAATAAGTTTCCGTTCCCCCGCCTGCGGTTCCGCTTAATGGATAGGAAATTCCCACAATCGCAAATGGAAGCGTTCCCGCTTCGGCGGTCAACGGCTCATAAGGCCGAGTCCGATTGACGGTAATCGAAACCGTGGCCGGACTGCTTGTGCGCGAACCGTCGGAAACATAGAACGTAAACTGATCACTGCCACAATAATTGGTTTGTGGGGTATAAGTCACCGATCCTCCCACACTCGGTCCTGACAACGTCCCATGCGAAGGATTGGAGGCGATATGGTAGGTAAGAGAATCCCCGTCTGCATCACTTCCGTTCAGCTGAATCGATTTTGATGCATTTTCATCCATACTCACCGATTGCCCACTCGCAGAGGGCGGATCGTTGGAAGATCGAATTGTAATATTGACCGTCGCGGGGGAGGAATCGAGTGAACCGTCGTTGGCTCTGAATGTAAACGAGTCTGAACCGCTGTAATTTCCGTCAGGATTATAAGTGACATAACCGGAGTTGCCATCGAAATTGGTTAAACTGCCGTGCGAAGGATCCGACGCTTTAGAGAAAGTGAGAGAATCCCCTTCAAGATCGCTGCCGCTCAATTGAATCGTGACAGAATAGTCCTCATCCGTTTGTACGGATTGACCATTGGCAGACGGCGCATCGTTGACTGGATTGACGGTAACGGTGAACGTTGTTTCGGCGATCAAACCATTCGTATCCTGTGCCCGCACGGTCAGATTCGAGTTTCCATTGGCGTTGGTGGTATAATCCAGCGTCAAATTCCCACCGGTAATCGTTGTAGAATCGAACAAAGCGCTGTTTGTGTTGCTCATTAGATAATATTTCAAATCCGTATCGTCGTCTGCGTCATCGTCAAAGGAATCATATAGATTGATGATGGTATTCGCGTCGTCTTCATCCACCGTCACATTCGCAATCCCGGAAGTGGTCGGCGCAGTCCCATCCAGTTTGAAGAAAAATACCGCCCCCGCGTTCCCCGCCGCATCTTCGTCCCGATAACTCCCAACGCTCGCATACATCCCACATATATCGACAGCTGAGCCGAAAGAGTCCGAAGCGGTTCGCGCATTGGCCTCGATGCGTTGACAAAATCCCCAATTATCTATTCCCCCCTTGTGCCGGTAATATAAATTCACCGCACCGCAGTGAAAAGTTCCTCCCAAACTGGCATAAGGTTCACCGAAAAGAATGATGTTATTACTGATACTAACCGTTTTTTTCTCATCCACGAAATCGGAACCGTCGAAAGGCTCGTTGGATTGAAGTTTCTGAACCTGCCCCCAATTGTTTTCTCCACCTTGATCTTTATAAAACACATACGCGGAACCGGCATCGATTTTTCCGCCATAATCATCCCCATAAGCAAAGACAACAAGTATATCCCGTTCCATATCGATAGCATTGCCAAAACGGTCATTCGCGGTCGCGTCTCCGGCCCATATTTTTTTTACTTGCCCCCAATTGTTCGTACCGCCTTGATTGCGGGAAAAGATGTACGCCACACCGGCATCCGCTTGCCCGGGAACATCGGCTTTCGCGGCGCCGACTGCCAGAATATCACCTTCAATGCACATACAGCTGCCAAACCGGTCATCCCCCGTCGTATCGTCGCCATAAATCTTCTTGACCAATCCCCATTGATCCGCTCCGTCTTGATTGCGGTCATAAATATTAACCGCGCCGGCAATCGTTCCCTTATCATCATCGTTAATCAAGCCGACAGCAAGCGTATCGCCATCAAGGGCCATCCGCCAACCAAACATATCCGAGCCATCAGGATTGGTCAAAGTCAGTTTTTTAACCAATCCCCATTGATTCGTCCCGCCTTGATTGCGATAATAAATGTAAACCTGGCCAACATCCGCTTTCCCCCCTACATCTTTGTAACGCGCGCCGACGGCAATCGTATCCTCATCGATAACAGCGCCGATTCCATATTCATCGTCCGCTGCCGCGTCATCCGCCACTAATTCCTTCTGCTGGCTCCAAACCCCGCCATTCAACACATACACATACGCTTTTCCTGCCTTTGTTATCGCTCCATGATCTTTCCAATAAGCACCGGCAACCGCCGTGGAACCATCCATCGCGACGACCTGCCCCAACCGATCGCCAGTCGTAGCATTGGGCGGTGTGAATTTTTGAATGCGGTTCAAACTCGGATCGGCGAATGCGCTCGTTTGCAGAAATACAACCAACAGTAATCCCCAAACCATGCTCGTAATCCCAAATCGGCACACTCGAAAGAAATCGTGATTTTCACATTGAAAGCCCATGATCATTCCTTTTCACTATCAAGGATTCGGAAAGGGGTTGAAATGAAGGGAAATATTGCACTTCAGTCAGGTGTTATTCCCCTCGAATCCACTTCCATTCGTCAATCCCCAAAAAATCCCAAATTCACACAAATTTGTACTATTTTAGAATTCTTACCTTGGCCGTCTATTATGAATAGTCATGATTTTTCTCTAGCGAAATCGCCAAACCGACTAGCGGAAACTGCTAATTACACCTAGCGAAATCTCCAAACGAAATTCATGACTATTCACGATTGAAAAAAATTCATTCGCTGTTTTAATGATTGATCTTGACCTGATTTCAGAAAGAACTCAT
>CAYPPG010000093.1:0-20515 GCA_964412555.1 uncultured bacterium | reverse complement strand
CGGGTCACACCTAACCGACTCCAGGGGGGTCAAAGGTACCCGGCTATTGACACCTACACCTACAGATACACCTACCGCGATACCGTTGTTACCTCCTTACGATGTTCTTTTGGATTTTGATTGGAGTACAGGTCATTTTATCATCAGCTGGAAATGTGATGTTTCACCGGATCAATTTCGGATTATTTTTGATAGTCCACCGCCAGGAGAACATACTTTCATCGTTGATGGAAATGAACTCATGGATTCAAGTCGAACGTTTCAAGGGCATTTCGGAGCCTATATCGCTAGAATCCGCTCTGAAATGAGTGATCGAACAACCGATTATGTACCATCTAACCCATTTTTAATGGAACCAACCCTTGCACCGACTACTCCCCCACCGACTACTCCACCGCCGACGACTCCACCTCCAACTCCCCCCCCTCCGACAACTGCGCCGCCGACGATTCCCCCTCCAACGATTTCGCCTTCGCCCACTCCCACGCGATTGCCGATCCCCTACGATGTGGAGTTGATGCTTGATTCTTACGATGAAACAAAAGGTACAATCCGTTTTACTTGGAAATGTAATCCCTCACCACAAAAGTTTGCGGTGAATATATTTGCAAATAATAAAGAATCTGGAATTGATCAAATTAGTGGTACATTACGCGAAGCTACACGAGTCATCAATAAATTCGATTCCTGTTATGTCTTAATCCGCTCCATCACAAACATCGGATCCAGTGATCATAATTTTGTGCGTTCGAATACGATCAACTGGCCCACTCCGACACCAACATCTATACCAACTAATACAAATACTCCGACACAGCCGGTTTCTTCGATATGGACACCTACACCGACTCCACCAGCGCTTCCAACCTGGACACCGTCGTTGACTCCGCCAGCGCCTCCAACCTGGACACCATCACCAACTCCTACCCCGCCACCAACCTGGACACCGACGCCAACTCCACCGGCTCCACCCACATGGACACCAACTCCGACACCAAAAGCACTTCCAACGTGGACTGCCAGCCCGACACCGTTTGTTCCAACGTGGACTCCATCAAATTTGCCTCATGTGTCTAGCACCTCAACTCCAACTCCCATTATTGTTTATAGTTGCTCCAACGATTTTTCCTTGCAAGTAGTAGATGTCATTCCTGCCGGTAGTGATTGTGTAGGGATTTTACAAAGTGATTTAAATGAAGATGGATACGTCGATCTCGTTATTGCAGACAAAGGTAAACAATCTTTAATCTTTCTGTTTGGCACAGGACGCAATCCATATTTTGATAACAAATCGCCAGATTTTTTTGAAGAAGAAATTGTAGGAATCGATGTGGAATTCATTGCCGAAGGTGATATCAACCACGACGAGCATCGGGATTTAGTTGTTTTATCATATTATGGTGATCAATCGGAGAAAATTGGTAAACTGATTATCTTATACGGAAATGGAAAGGGAGAATTTCTTCAATCAAAAATGATTTCGTTGGGAGATGAATACCCTGATTTGGAAGCTATGGAAAAAGTCAATGGATTCACTCAATTATTAACGGTGGGTGATGTGAATAATGACGGCTACGATGATATCTTGATCGCGAAATTGGAAAAAAATGAATCGAAAGGAATTCTCGTGTTTTGGGGAGGTGAAACCATCAATCCCATCGCCACTGAAATTCCGATCCAATTAAAAAAAAGGGGGGAAGATCAACAAATTCTCCAATTTATTCAAATTGCCGATATCCTTGATTCCGACTTGAATCCATACTACGTGGGAAACGAAATCATCGCGGGTTTATATGCATCTTTTGCTTGTGAAACGGTCATTCTTTCCAACGCTGATTATGGTTTTTCAAACATCGCATCCATTCCGACAGACGATACGTCACCGGGAAACCGAACAATCGGATTTGGTATAGGAAATGTAGATTTAGATGCATTTATGGATGTCATTATCGCTCCATTCGACTTAACGGTTCGTTTGATTACGAAACGCAAAAGTATCATCGTGAGTAAAATGGTTGAGAATGTTCTTATTGATGATGTTTTGATCAGTGATTTGGACAAAGATAATATTCCAGATTTAGTCTATGTCAATCGAGAAACGGGATCTGAAGGTGTTCAATCCATCATTATCGTCTGTGGTTTGGAATTGGGTAAATTTGACGAAGCGTCGGTTCCCTTCGTAACAAAACGGTCATCGATACCATTCACACGACTGTATGGCATATCAACCGATTTCAACCAAGATAATCGCGACGATCTGGTTATCCTTGATCCACTCATGAAAGAACTTGTTCTTTATATAAATGAAAGCCGCAATACAGGCAATCACATACTATCAACCGATAATGCTGATAAAAGAAAGAATATAGAACCATATCTCTACTGGCCAACACCTAAACTTGCAGAACCATTATTATCTAAAAATAATTCCTTGAACAAGTATACTAGATTTGAAAACAATATACGATTATCGAACCTTCCCTATCCGGAATCAATAAACGAGGATTGGGATTCTACTGTGATTTGGGTAACTCCTGAGTTTGCATCGATCAGAAGTCATTCACTTCATATAATTTCTGTTGATGGTTATTCTCTTGCGAGTGCTAACCAAGAAATCGACGAAAAATGGAATATTGAACTCGAACCTGGTCAAGCCATTCGATTCATGGCATCTGAGATTCGTGTTCCTCAGGGACGTTTGGAATTACGCGCAACGATTGACATCGATGGAACATTGCCATCACAGGTTGGACTTGCTGTTTTGGATGAAGCCAGCGGATGGACTGGTAGAATGGCGGTTGATTTGATTGATCCTGACACTTTACAACATGGTATCAATACAGTTTCCGTTGTGCGTGAGGTGGCCACGAATTCATCCACTGTGATGATTCAATTTGTCGCGCCCGATACGGGGTATTCAACAATTCGATTATTGGATTGGGAATTAGTCGGGGCAGTCAACGAAGCGGAAGTGGCGAGCGGATATACGCTCGTATGGGAGCCAGAACATGCTGGAGGTTTGGAACACATTATTTTTTCCGATCCCGTCACAACGCAAGGCGGATCGTATGAGCTGGAACAAAATACCGTGATTCTTAAGACACTTAATGCAGATGATATAGCGCAAGTGTTGATTCCTTTCGATCCGCAAATTTCAGAAACGTTCGCAAAGACCAACACGACGTATACAATGCGATGTGCTGCACGTTTAGTAGAAGGGAATGCAACACTAACGACAGCCATGTTTATGCAAGGTCAAACGACTGTTTACGAAACGGCTAATTTGTCACTTGAACAACCATTTGTTGAAGTGGAAACTTCTGCAAGTTTTAAGAAAAGTGAGAGTTTGACTCCCTATTTTATCATTCAATTAGTGGGAGGATCCGCAACGGTGCGTGTCGGGGATTTTTCTGTGCATGCGCAAATGGATCATGATTCGTATTGGTCGTGGGAATTGCCACAGCACTGGCCGACGCCTGTTGGCGATTCTTTCATCTTGCAACCGCAGCCCACTCCGACGCTGTTTCGGGAGCCGCCGGATTGGTGATTGAAATTGAAATAAACGAATTTTCTTTCCAGCGATGGAATTAATCCACTTATTGAAAATATGGAGGAAATTATGAAACCCTTGCTTTGCCTAATCGTCTTACTTGCATTATCTGGATTACCTTCATCATCACAGACAATTATATTTGAAGAAGAGTTTGATCAATATGGAGATTGGTACGCAGATAACGGTGTTTGGCAAGTTGGCCATTTAACTAAAGATGCGACAAGTCCGACCGTTGCGGCCACTGTTATTGAGGGCAATTATCCACGTTACACGGATAGTCGATTCATCAGTGGAGCAATTATTTTACCAGAGATTGAAAATGAGAATGAATCTATTCAATTAACATTATGGCAAAAATCAATTTATTACGGTTCTGATTATAGCCAAGTTCAAATCAGCGTGAGAGAGGAAAACGGATGGGGGGAATGGATCAATGTTGGAAACGCAGTCAATGGTCATGCTTCACATGTGTGGTTTGAGAGAGCTTGTGACCTTACTTCATTTGCCGGTCAGTTGATCCGCATTGGATTTTTCCACTCTGAAAATGATAACAATGCTCAATCGGGTGGTTGGTATATTGATAATCTGGAAATCGTAAAATTTGTTCCGTTTTTTAATCCGGTTGAAAGTTTTGAAAATGGATGGGAGGGATGGTATTCCGATCGCGGAGAATGGCAGGTCGGTGAACCCAAAAGTGGACCAAATAATGCTTTGGATGGAACGTCCGTCGTGGGAACCAATCTTGCGGGAAATTATCAACGATGGGCGAATAGTCGTCTCATAAGCCCTCCATTAATTTTACCGGCAACGAATAGCAAATTTGATATATATGAATTTAAATTTTGGCATTGGTTTAATTATGATGGCGGCGATTATGGTGAGGTCCAAATAAGTACGTATGAAGACACGAATTGGAGTGAATGGACCAGTTTGGGAGCGAGGTTTACAGGCGGTTCATCGGCTGTCTGGTCCCCTTTTAACATCGATATTACCCGATTCGCAGGTAAAAAGATGAGAATTGGATTTTATCATTACCAAGAAGACGATTCGCATGTTAGAGATGGATGGTATATCGATAATATCCGTATAACCCCCCAATCATTAATTGTTGTTCCCCCTTCATCACCGCCAGGCGAAGCATTATACACTTTTAGTGCTTCGACTCCAGATGAAAACAACCTCACGCTCCAACCACCAAATGGCTTTCAACTCGGTTCAGTTTCATTTGACATATTGAATACACAACCTGAGAACCTTGAATTCACTGACGGTGTTGGGATTAGGGTTAACATGAATCCAAATGAAGGGGCAACGTTTTATGGAAAGCCATTCGAGATCGAAAAAGACGACTACGTATTCGTTCGCGTCTCCACCTGGGCATCCGCTGAAAATGTCTCGCTGGGAATTGGATTACTGGATGCGCAAATGGCCGCTAGTGTCGCAGAATCAGGACTCGATGGTTCACTGGGTTTGAATCTGACCATGCACGCAAAGCCGTACGTCGATCGTTTTGGGTGTCTCTGGGCTTGCTATGAGCCGATACGCAACGCTGTAGTTCCCGTGTTTCAAGTGGCGAGTAATGATACGTCAGTTACAGTGCAGTTTGACAATTTGGAGGTAATTCGGATTTCAAAATATCTATTTCCTTCTGTTATGAGAAATTTTGTGGATCTTACAGCGGTAAACAATGCTGGAAAAATAGATGTTGAGACTAAGACACTCGATCGATTTTTTCGAATTGGAGATCGGGTATTAATCAAATAATAAACATAATTGTATAGAAATTATGTGAAAAAGGAGCAAATCATGAAAACCTTTTTTTTATCGATTGTTTTACTGACATTTTCGGGAATCCCTGTACTTTCACAAACAATTATATTCGAAGAGGAATTTGATCGATATGGAAATTGGTATTCTGAAAATGGAGTTTGGGAAATCGGAGAATTGGATGACGGTACAACCGTCGCCGCCACAGTTCTTAAAGGAGATTATCCTAATGAAACGGATAGTCGACTCATTAGTCCATCAATTTTATTACCACCATTAACCGATGATAATCATCAACTTTTATTACAAATTTGGCATTGGCATTGGTATCTTCATAACATAAATGCGAATGATCATGGCCAAATTCAAATCAGTATTCGTGAAAACTCAGGTTGGGGAGATTGGATAAATGTTGGACCTTTTTTTAATCGCGATTCAATTGTTAGATATCAAACAATAGTTGATTTATCTCTCTACTCCGGAAATCAGATTCGCATTGCCTTTTTCCATTATGATGAAGGCAATACACAAGCAAAAGGTTGGTATATTGATAGCCTATTCATTAAAAAGGCGTCTTATTTTTTTGATGGATATGAAGATTTTGAATTGGGATACGATAACTGGTCCATCTCTAATGGAATATGGCAAATTGGCCGACCTACATCAGGACCTAAGTCAGCCTTTCAAGGTGATAATGTGGCTGCGACGGTTTTGGAAGGGAATTATTCTCAATTTGTTGAAAGCCGACTCATGAGTGCTCCCATTGTTTTGCCCGTGACAAAAAATATATATGATGAAGTGACATTACGCTTTGTTCATTGGTATTCATATTATAGTAATAAAGATTTTGGGCAAGTTCAAATTCGCATATTCAATACCACTGGTTGGGAAAATTGGATTGGTATAAGTCCAAAATATATTGGTTCATCGGGAATTTGGTCGCCTACACATATTGATTTAACATCATATGCAGGGAAAAAAGTGCAGTTATCTTTTTATCATTCCGATTATTTGAGTGCTGGGAGCAATGTTGCATCCGGTTGGTATGTTGATGATGTAAAAATTATACCGTCTCCAATTCAAACTACTGCAATTATCCCTTATCGATTACAATATACGTTCAGTGCTTCGACATCGGAAGAGAATAACTTTATGCTTTCATCACCGCCGGGATTCGAATTGGGAGAAGTAAATTTTGGCTTGATTAATATGACACCGAATGAATTGGATTATACTGATGGAGTTGGCATCGTAGTGAATCTCGCGCAAAATCAAGGCGCGACGTTTTATGGAAAACCTTTTGAAGTTGAAAACGACGATTACGTGTTTGTGCGAATCAGTACCCGCACAACGAGCGCAAATGTATCTCTGGGCATCGGTTTATTGGATGCGCAAATGGCAAACACATTCGCAGAATCGGCGGTGGATGGTTCGCTGGGATTGAATCTCGACATGAACGCGCAGCCGTATATGGACCGATTCTGTTATTTGTGGGCATGTTATGAACCTAAGCGGGATGCAGTGGTGCCAGTTTTCCAGGCGGCGAACAGCGGTGAAATGGTCACAGTGCAATTTGACAATCTGGAAGTAATTCGGACTTCAAAATATCTTTTACCTTCCGTAATCAGGAATTTGCTGAATGTTACTTCGGAAAACAATGTGGGAAAGATAGATTTTAGGCTGAAGACAATCGATCGATTTTTCAAAATTGGTGATCGAGTATTAATTAAATAATATATATTATTTAAATTAAATAATAACTAAATCTAGGAGATAAAAAATGAGACATATAATTATAATATCTTTATTTTTGGGATTTACTTCAGATTTGTGTGCGCAAACCGAAGTTCAAGGTACAATTGTTGGACAAGTATGGAATAAAGCGGAGTCACCTTATAAAGTTGTCGGCGATATTCAAGTCGCAAATTTAGTAATCAAAGCAGGCGTTCAGATTTTATTCGATGATAATTATATTTTTGATGTCTCTGGTATACTTACTGCTGAAGGAACGCGAGAAGAACCGATTCTATTCTCCTCATTAAAAACAACTACTTGGAAAGGAATACGATTTCAAAACAGCGTACCTGGTTCAAAATTGACATGGTGTACCGTTGCAAAAGCCAATAGTAGCGGTATCCGTATTATTGATAGTGTTCCAGTTTTAAGCAACTGTGTTATCAGAAACAACCAATCTGCAAATTCTGGAGGTGGACTGTATATTTCACACTCTATTCCTGACGATATAGTTATTTCTGATTGCACAATAGCTAATAATGAAACCTCATCTTCTCATCGAGTTGCAAGGTCTCATGGCGCAGGAATTTGGATTAATTCCAGCAATGGAACCGTACGTTTAAAACGTTGTACAATAGAAAATAATCAAGCAACTACAACAGATGGAGGTGTTGGTGGAGGTGGTGGTCGCATCAACGGAAATGTTGAATTCATTCGTTGTTTGATTCGAAATAATACTGTAGATGGTAGAGAAACGATACCGGGTGGTAGTTCAAGTGGTAATGGTGGAGGTTTGTATATCGATAACGGTCGTATTTTATTTTTCAATACCTTCTTCTCAAATAATAAAGCAACAGGTTATGCTTCTGGAGGGATGTCGGGAAATAGAGGATATGCTTATGGTGGTGGAATTTATATTAACGGTGGTATTATTACTTTTCAAAATACTATTGTAGATAATAATTCCGCTTCAGCAACACATGGTTCTCAGGGGGCCGGAATATATGCCAATGCCGGGAGATTAAATATCAATAACTGTACGTTGATCAGGAACAATATTCATGCAATACATAATAACCAATCTAAAGTTTCTGTTAAAAATTCGATTATTTATTTTAATCATAATAACGCAGCACAAACGAGTGGCAGCGTCGCGATTACATATAGCGATATCCAAGGCGGCCATGAAGGTGAAGGCAACATCAATTTTAATCCTGTTCTGCAATACGAGCCCATTCCGCAAATCGTGGAAGGATCGCTTTGCATCGATGCGGGCAATCCCGATCCTGCTGATAATGATGTTTGTTTCCCTCCATCATTGGGAACGGAAAGAAATGACATGGGAGCGCATGGAGGTCCGAATGCTTGTGGATGGCTCGATGAAGATACGCCACCCGAAGATACACCAAAACCAATAGATTTACTCTATACGATGAGCGCTCCCACTGCGCAAGATAATAATCTAATACTGTTGCCACCAACCGATTTTAATCTAGCAAATGTTATATTCGGAGATCTTTTAACCATGAACCCGGATGATATCTCATACACCGATGGAGTTGGAATTTCAGTTAACATGAACGAAGGTGAAGGCGCAACATTTTATGGAAAACCTTTCGCAGTAGAACCGGATGATTACGTGTATGTGCGAATTAGTGTTTCAACAAATAATCCAAATGTTTCTTTAGGTGTTGGTGCACTGGATGCTCAAATGGCAGATTCTTTTGAAGATGCAAGAGTTAATGGATCAATCGGTTTAAATCTCCAAATGAGTGGCAAAAAATATGTGGATTGGTTTGGCTATTTGTGGGCTTGTTACAAACCAGTTGGAGATGCTGTTGTTCCCGTGTTTCAAGCGGCCAATAATGGGGAACCAATTAGAGTTCAGTTTGATAATTTGGAGATTTATCGATTTTCGAAAAGCAGTTTTCCCCTGCCGATGCAAAATATTATTGAAGAACAAAATACTTCTGACATTGGAAAGGTCATGGACCGCTTTTTTCGCATTGGCGATCAATTCATTATAAATGAATAAACCAGAATATACGATTTTCTGAAAAGGAATTGTAAGAAAGTACATATCATGAAATTATCCATAACAGGAAACTTGCATTTCAACTTCACATTGCAATTGGTTACACTGATAGTTTTTTTTTGTATGGATTCCATAAGCGATGATTTGACATTAAATATCATCGATCAGGAAATCACAATCCAGCTCAAACCATACAATGTATGGCCGCCGGATGACCGTGCGGTAATCACTACGACTGATCAATTCCCATGGAGTTGTGTGTGCAAATGCATTATATATGATCGGGAAACGATTATTGAGGAATTTTCGGGCGTTATGTTGCGCCGTTCCGCTCGGGATGCATTTCATATCCTGACTGCATCGCGAGGCTTGGACAAGTTTTCATCGAATCGACATGAAATTGAGGTGTATCCAGGACTTTCTGGGGATTATGAACCGTTCGGGATGGCAAAAGTCACCTCCTTTACTCGATTCAATAATATCGATGGACCCATTCGCGATCTCGCCGTTCTCACTCTCGACCGTAATTTGGGATATTATTCGAAATCCATGACCTTGCGTACCTTCGAAAAACCGACGGATTATGTCACTCGAGTTATTGGAGCGGGCTATCCAACTCACAGCAAAAATTTACACGTGCATTTTGGATGTGGTTTGGAAGGATTCCACGAATTTTTCAATTACAGCGTCGACGCGGACGAAGGGCAAAAAGGAATGCCAATTTTCACATACGACACAGTGAATAAGCAGGCGGAAATTGTGTCCATCCACAGCGGCACATCGAATAAAGATTCCATGAATTGGGGTGCGCGCATGACTTCCGATTTGATTCAGACGCTTCACGATATCATGAATGAAGATGCACGTCCGTTTCAAAAACCTGATTTGCAGGATAGCGGCCCCTTATTTTGGGGAATCGACAAAACGACAATTTTCCCTGGGCAAGACGTGGAATTATGGACATCGGTAAGTAACATCGGTACTCATAATGCCGAAATCTATTCTGTCACTTTCTACGCATTTCCTCATGCGAGCTATGCGTTTTCCAATCGCAAGCGAATTCGAATCATTCATCGAGCTACCGAACCCATTGAAATCGGTGGAACCATGGCTCCTGGCCCTCTAACGCCTTATCAATCCCATCTTGTGAAATGGTCAGGAACATTTCCGGAAACGATCCCCGCTGGTGATTATTGGGTAGGTTGGCATATCGATAGCAACCAAAATAATGATGAAATCGATGAAATTAATAATTATTATGGATTTAAAGGTAAAAAAATTCATGTAGAAAATGAAGTTGTAGACGTTTCCCCTCCTTCCAATCCTCCCCCTACTGCTCCACCACTCAATCCGGATGCCGTGGCGCTTCATGTCTATCCCACAGACGGCGTTTATTTGGATCATCCCATAACCGATATGACAGAAGAATTCGAATTTTTCATCTCGTTCGAATTTATGGTTAAAAACCGAAATATCGAAAACATGCAAATCGAAATCTTGTTGGACAATCAAACAAAATTTTTTCAACCGGTTTCGCCTGTCGCGTCGGGAGAAAGACGCAAGATGACTTTAGAACCACCCATTCCGGCGGAAAAAGGTTTGCATACCATCGAAGCGCGTTTGCATGTTCCGCAAGAAGCCAATGATCTGGATCTGACCAATAACCAAGTCTCTTATCAGTTTTATGTCGTCGAACCGAGAGAGCAAGTCGTGAAAACCCATTCGTTCGGATCGACAGAAAGCGCTGTGGATGATTTGTCATTGCAATGGCACTTCGACATGAACCATGAATTCTATGTCATTCCGAAACGAAGGATTTGTGAATACCTCTGGGATTTCAAAATCATTAGATTTAATTCCCACATCAATTTCGAATACAACCTCAAAGAAGGAAATTCGTCCTTTGGGTATCGAGATACGCAAATAGTCCCAAATTATATTGTCGACACAAAAGAATATCGAATTCGATATTCTACTTTCACAAACCGCGTTGTTGCAATCGACGTGAATCTGGGATTTGTCGGAAGGGATCATAAAATCAATTATTATCGTTTTCGGCACAGCAAACCTTACATTGAGGAAGATGCTGAGGGGATTATCTATCACTCGATTCGGGATATACGACTTTTCCCTGCATTCGGTTTTGATACGGATACGGTTCTAGAATCCGAACTCGTGGATTTTGAGCCACTCATCACGCCAGAAGTGAAACCGGATGCAAAATTTGAATATGGCCCGCTTCCAGTCATCTTCGATCATCAAACCTATTTTGACGCGCGTTCCTCGATTGACACGGATGGGCTCATTATCGATTATCGTTGGGATTTTGGGAACGGAGTGATTAAAAAAGGAGATTTCGTAACTCACATTTTTGATCAACCTGGAATCTATCCCGTCGTTTTGATCGTAACGGACAATGACGAATGCGTGGATACATACATCGAGTCGGTTCGTGTGCAAGGCACTGAATTTGAAATTTTAGATTATAATCCAAGATATCGTGAAGGTGGAGATGGTCGAGTTCTCGATCATCTTGATAACCTTCCCCACCGATCACGGATTGTGGCGGATGGCGTAACAAAGGTGTTATGTGTTTTTCGCAATTTCCCCGAAACGTTAAAACAAATCCATGTCTCAATATTGGCGTGGAATGCACAGAATTCCGGAGAATTGTTCTCTCCGGGTTTCATGGAGCATCAGGAAAAAGGGGAGAGTATTACGATACCCATTACCGAACATGAAGGGGAGAGAATCGCAATAGTCGGATATCAATCTCCAGATAATATTGGTGAGAAAAATTTCATTTCCGAGATGAATTATTGGTCTCTTTATTTATTTGATTCTGACGGTCAGTTCAAAAAAACGTATGATCTCGAAGTCGTTCCGGCTCCACTTATGATAGTTCATGGATTCCGATCCAATCGCTGGGGATGGGATCCCGCGTTTGTCAATCGAATTATTGATGATACGCATTTATCCCGAGATCTGGTTTTTCTTGCTGATTACAGTAAGATCGCTTCGAACTCGTTCACACAAAATTTCTCATTTGTCAAACAACAAATCAATAACTATTTGAACACACTGCGGCGCAGAGGAACAGCGGTCACTCAAATTGATTATTGTTGTCATAGTATGGGAGGTTTAATTGGCCGTTCGATGATCCAGGAACCCTATTACAGAAATTACACCAATGAATATAAAGGCTCAATTCACAAATTTATCACCATCGGTACACCGCATTTGGGATCGTGGATGGCGGATTATGGAGTTGCATTGATCGAGCAATACGAAAATACCATGCCTGAATGGTTAAAACAGATTTTGGCTCCTATTATGAATCAATTTCCCATCAAAGGTATTCATGATTTAAGTGTTCAGAGCGCCGCGATTCAGAATTTACGGGAGACAGATGTGCCATCTCATGCGATCGTGGGACAATGTATCTCGCTCGAAATTGTGAAACGGGTGCACGAATCGATCCAGCAGTTGAAAAATCAATGGGACCAAGCTCACAATTTGCTAAAATTATTTTTCACGTTATACAGAATATATAAAATAAAAGAAGAAATCATTTTAGAAATCTTCGAGGATATTCTCGGTCAAATGTACGAAAAAATTACTGGAATTGAAGCGGGAAAAGAAATGCTGAAAGGAATCTGTCGCGATTTATTGATTTCAAATGTCGCCGATTTTATTTTTAACCTTCACGGACAACCTAATGATCTTGTCGTCGATGAGGAAAGTCAAATCGGTGGACTTACACATCCCGAATTTACGGTTATACCATCGACAACACACATTGCAATTCCGGAAGCCGGTGATCGTACGTTTTACGGTGAAATGGATTCTCCTTATGTAGCACAAACCGTCGCAGAATTATTAAATCTCCCACCAACTCATGAAAAATTCCATGTAGGTTTTCCTGCAGTTCAAACGATCTTACACAAACTCCCTCCGTGGATGACATCTCTTGCTGCGCATCCTCAAAATAAAATTACATCCCGACAATTGGATCATGCGAAACTGCATGATCCAGTCAATGCCGAATATACCTTGAAAGTCACTCCCCAATCCTCCTTTCCCGGCGATCTACTTGATATTTCTATTGAAACAACAATGAGTGGAAATATTGATGAGGTGATTATTTTTGTATTCGGAAATATGATCGAGTTGACGGAATCACCATATACCCTTCAACTCGAAATTCCCACGAATTATGATTTGGAGGTACTCCACATCGGTGCATGGATTATTGAAAAAGATGAAGATCTTGTTCCTTTGACGACTGTCATTCCCATTGATTTGGAAAAGGATAAAACTCCAGTACGCTTAACTGTGTTGGGTGTGTATCCAAATATCGATCACGATGAAATGCTTATTCTCGAACCGATTGAGGAGATCCCCATTTTCCTAATCGTTTATTATGATGATGGTTCTACGAGAACTCTTGCAGACAATTTTACCCTTAGAATAGAAAACGAATCCATTGTTGATAACGTTGAACAGACTCTATACCTCAAAGCAAATGGATCAACAAAAATTTCTATTGAATATAAGGGATTGAATTATGAATTTATTTTAAAAATCAAAAATATGGAGGTCGATATCAAAGATTGGAAACTAATTAAAAATTAGTTAAAATCACTACTGTTTTAGTATTGCTATCTGATTTTACCATAATTAAAAAATAAAGTTTATGGTAAGGTGTATACTGTGTTTGAAAACGGCTGAAAAAAGGGCGTTTTTTGAAAATTTTATTAGTCAAAACTTCTCATCGGGTGTAACCCGCTTCCCTCTAAGCTGCCATCTTCCATTCTCCTAAGATTTCCTCTCGATAGGGATACAGTTTTTCTTGTTGTCGTTTGATGCGATGCTGATGGAACGCATCCCAGTCTCCATTCAAATGAACGGCTCGTAAATCTAATAGCTGTCTAGGGACATCCACTTTCCCGCAGTTAGGGGACACCCACTTTCCCGCACTGAAGCGTGTTTGATCTGAAGAAAAGTATTCCGATTTCCTTTCATAGACTCAAGTTTGATGGATTTCTTCCGATAGTCTTAATCACCAGGGGAAACGGAGGCGGTTCTTGCTGGGCCGGGTCACCTAGGGTGATTACTCACCCCGGGTTCCCACAGATCCGGACGTGCGCCTTTACGCATCCGGCTCCTTAGATTATGGGTTCGCTACGCTCTGGGCGAAAATGTCTTACTATCCTCGCTCGTGGCAGTGGATAGTGCTTCCTAATAAGAATGAATCGATCCCAAGGAATATTCGCTTTATAGGATCGACGTGAAAGCCATTTCCTCCATACATGTTCTACTAAATCTTGAAGTTTACAGAGACTTCGGTAGTTGCCTGTTATGCCATAGTACGCATAATGACCTTTCAACTTCTGAGTTAGCAAAAGCCACTGCTCCTTCACTTTCATGTGTCGATTCTCCCGACACCATTGAGCTAAGGAACGAAGAGTTCTCTTAAATCTGTCTTTGGCTGTCTTAAGTTTAACAACCCATTTGCCTTTCCTACTTCGGGTCCAATACAACGTGAATCCGAGAAAGTTAAATGTCTCCGGCCTGCGTTTTTGCAGGTCAGTTTTCTTTGAAAATAAGGATGGTCGCCAGAAATGAACCAAACACGTCTTATCCGGATGCAAAGTCAATCCGAATTTCTCAAATCGTTTGGGGAGTACATTAAGCACTCTCTTAGCATCTTCCTCTTCACTGAAAACTATCACGGCATCATCCGCAAACCGAACCAGACTAGAGCAACCTTTCAACAGCGGTTTGATTGTCTCCTCGAACCAAACATCAAGCACCTCATGAAGGTAGATATTGGCTAAGAGAGGTGAAATCACTCCACCTTGCGGTGTTCCCTGTTCAGGAAATGATAACGTTCCTGAGTCTAGGACTCCTGCATGAAGCCACTTACCAATCAAGCGTAGTAGAACACCATCGCGCACCCTTTTGCGCAGAATGTCCCGAAGATATGAATGATCTAGAGTATCGAAAAACTTGCGTATATCAAGTTCCAGAATCCATCCACCTTTCATTGTCATTATTTGATTTCGAAGTGTCTCGAGTGCATCATGCGCTCCTCGTTTTGGACGAAATCCATACGAGCAATCAAGAAAGTCCTGTTCATAGATCGACTCCAAGATCATTACAACCGACCTTTGGAGAACTTTATCTTCGAAAGCAGTTATTCCGATGGGACGAGTCTGAGACCCGTCTCCCTTTGGGATATAAACACGCCGTACTGGCGGTGCTTTATATGTTCCTGATTTAGCGCGTTCCAAAAGACTCTGGAGGTTTCCTTCCAGGTTCTCTTGATACTCATAAGCACTTTGATTATCAACACCGACAGCCCCGTTTTTCCGGGTAAGTCGAAAGGCTTCGTAAAACCATTCAATATCGATATGATGTGCCAATGTTGTGAATGCCATCTCCGGCGCACTCTTTGCAAGAGCCGCTATCCGTCTTTGTTTTGTTGAGATGGAATCAAAGCCCGATGTCTTTGTCATCTTTCTCTCCAACGGTTCCATAATCCAACACCCCCTTCCCTCCTCCGGGTCCCTTGGGTTGGTTCCCCGGAATCTTTGGTACTATGGGGTGCTCCGACTCCCAATCATCCATCCCGCTTTGTTTCGTTTCCTTCACGCGACGGTACCATGGTTGCGCTTTTGATTCGCTCTTATGATCGTAAGCGCGACGATCATAAGCCCGGAGTTTGATCACCAGGCCCCCGCCCGGAATTTCCATGGAGATGAATGGGCCTCTCAGGTTCCCCGGAAACCCCACTATGTCCGTGCCATGCTCTCCGACCCCGACGGGACCAGAACGCCTAACCTGTAACGGCGTGTCTGATGCGGCCTTCCATTTGCTCTACCATGTCGGCTCCCGCTATTACACTGATTTCGAGGCTCAATCACACAGCCCACACATTCGCTGTCTACGCTTCGTGTAATAGGTTACCCATATTCCACGCAAGACTCGCTTCCGGCTGTTGGCTAACTTTACCGGGTGGGATTGGTTACCCACTGGGTTTCAACGAAAGGTTTCAGTTATTTCACTTCCCCCTTTCCGAAGCTTACCCTGACGCAAAGAGCAACCCGCCAAGGGATACCCTGGTGCGATGGCGACGGATTGTCGCAGAGGGGGCGATGGCACTATCGTCCCCTCCATTTAAAATAAAAATGACAATCTTGAGTTTTCGCCCATACCTCAAAAAACTCAACGTTCATGCTTTTGAGTTTTCACTTCGTTCGCTGAGACCCAACTCGATGTCTTTCAAGCGATAACTTCGCCCATCCATTTGAATCACGTGACAGTGATGCAGCAGCCGGTCGAGAACGGCCGTCGTCAGCACTTCGTCGTTCGCCAGTATCTCCGGCCAGTCACGGATGCTCTTGTTTGAGGTGATGACCACGCTTCCGCGCTCGTACCGTTGACCGATCATCTTGAAAAACAGATGGGCGTCACGGCGGTCCAACGCTTGAAACCCCAATTCGTCTACGATCAACAACGACGCGTTCATATACCGGCGCCGACGGATTTTGCGGCGCTTGATCTTCTCGTCTTTTCGGAGCGTTTCAATTAAATCGTCCGCGTTCATGAACACGACCGCGAATCCGTTCTCCGCCGCTTTCACTCCCAGACCGGACGCAATGTGCGATTTCCCAACTCCGGGCGGTCCCAATAAAAGCAAATTCTCCTTTCGCCGTATAAACTCGCAGGTGGCCAGCAGGTCAATCCGATCTTTCTCCACACTGCGTTGAAAGCGAAAGTCAAACTCATTTAAAGATTTCCCCACCGGCAACCCGGAGGAACTCAGTAATGTTTTCACCCGGCGGTCTTCACGGCATTCCACTTCTTTCCCCGCGATCAATTCGAGCGACGCGATCAGCGACAGTTTCTCTCGCACCGCTCGTTCGACCAATTCCAGAAGCATCTCCGAGGCGTAATCCCATCCCAAATCCCTTAACAACTGCTGGCTTCTCGCCAAGTCCGACGGCCGTGGTTTCATGAGGATAACCCCCTCACCAGCCGATCGTAGTGGTCCATCGACCGGCTGGCCGCCTCCCAACTCTTTTCAATCACGATCTCTTGGGCGATACGACCGAGCGGCGTGGGCGCCATGACCCGCTCGTCCCCTTCTCCTTCATAATGCGATTGGTCGATCAGCAGACGGCATCGCGTTCCGCGCGGATACGTGGCCAACAACCGGCTCAGGCTGTAAATTTCCACTCGCCCGGGCCCGCCTCAAACCTCGACCGTCCGTCCCACATAGGGAAACGGAACGTGATACCGACGCCTGGCGCACCCGGCAGGGATTGATTACAAAACCGACTTGCTCGGCGTACGACGCATACCCCTTGTTCAAGACCGCCCAAGGGCCTCCTCCGGATATCACCCCAGTCTTCAAATTGTCAATTCGCAAATAACTCGGAATTCCCTGTAGCCTTTCGAGGGCTTTGTTATGACATTCAATCCACGACAGAAAATCCTGACGGCGTGACCAGATCACCGCCCACATCCGGCTATGACTCAGCGTCACGATGAAGGCTTGGAGCGCCACTTCCTTTCCTTCCTCCTGGATCCACAACCGCTGGGTCACCCAGTCCACTTGTCCTTGCGCTCCGGGCGCCGTCTCCACACGACGGATGGGACGCACTTTCGGCGCGGGAGCATGACGCCGCACGTAACGCACCACCGCTTTGTAACTCCCATTAAATCCATGGTCCATCACTAACTCTTCATACAAACTCAAAATGCTCTCGGGACGCTCCGCGTTCAATTACTCCGCATTCCAGCTGTCGATCACGTCTCGATACGGATCACACACCGATGACTGGCGGCTACGCCCATCCTTGGTTCCATCGGCTCTCCGTTTCAACCGATAGCGAATCGTGCTTTCATCCACCTTGAATTGCCTGGCGATCTTCCGATTGGTTATCCCATTTTCTCGCATCACTTCCGCACACATGAGTTCTTTCTCCTTGAGTAGGGTCATGTGAGGCCTCCCCAATCGTTTCTAATTAGAATCGGCCTCTTCGCAACCTCTCAGCTGCGGGAAAATGGACGTCCCCTAAGAATTTTCATAATGGGATTTTCTACAACAGCGCGGACATTTACGCACCGGCAATCTGTTTTTCTTGAGTCAAGTTCAGTAAGAAGCTCCTTTGGTTATTAGAATCTGCGCCTGATGCACCAGCCGATCCTGCATGTATATGAGCCAGTTATATGTTGATGTATAGCGTTTTCCCCTCATTTAAAAGAGCGTTGTGAATTTTACACCAATTCAATGGCAAATCAATCAATTCTTTTCAGTTGAGTAATATTTTTCACGCGGTTCAACTGTTTTTTTAAAATAACGAGCAATGCTGTGACGATTCGTTTCGAAATCTCGCATAGCAAGTTTGGGTAATATCGCAAAAGCAGAATCATAATCATCCATCTCGATATTTGCGCTTTTACCATACGGTTCAATACGTAAACAGCGGTCAGGCCCAAGAAGCAATTTTACCTGAGCAGTAGCGTTATAACTTGTAAGAAACATTGCCGCTTTAATTATTTCTCTCCATTGTATTAGCCCCCCAAAGACAGCCGACGGCCTAAGCGAAAACGGTGGATTACCAGTTCCGATACTAAAAATTTCAATTTAATCGAATGTAAGATCATAGTCAGTCATGGCATCTACCAATGCTACCATGACTGGATTATTTGCCCATACGCCTCCATCTATGAAAATCCGTCCACTCTCCTTGTGTTCCAATCCTTTTAGATAAGTTGGTGCAGCAGAAGTAGACCTTGCAACCTTCCACATTGGTGTCTTGTAGTCATTTCGGAAATCTGGGTGATGATCTGTTTTAAAAACTGCTATCTCTGTTTTGGGCATCATAAAAGCAGGAATTACTAACCTTACAGTAGAATGCCCAAGAAGGGATGTCCCGAAACGACGCTTAAGTGCATCCTCCAATTCGCTATGTTCAAACTTTGTTTTTAAATATTTTGTGATTTTTTTAAACACGCCTTTTGATGGTGGAAATATACTCCGTCCATCATCACGGTAAAAAGATACGATATCCTTAGTTGTAAAACCAAGTCCTAAACCAAGGGCGATAATTCCACCTGTGGACGTTCCGGCGATTAGATCGAAATATTCTACAAGCGGTTTCCTATCAGATAATTTCTCTTCGCACTGGTGCAATAATTCAGCAGTGTAAATACCCTTGATACCGCCACCATCAAGGGAAAGGATTTTGAATGATCGTTCCTTCGGCCACGGTTGTTTCACCCGACGGGTTTTGAGGCTATTGGCATGGCGGTCAGTGAACATCGGTGATTGTCTCCCGAACGACGCGTGCTTCATTAACACTCATTTGTGCCACACTTTCGTAACCTACACCAGGCCCATGCCATTCGCCCGTCAGATGCCAAAGTTCATAATACAACAGCCATTCTGCAGTCCAGGGAACTGTTGTTTCAGCAATCAAGTCCACATTCGACCATTCTTTTCCCTCAGAATCGAACAAACAAAGACCGGAGTATTCCGGTTTTTCTTTTAAAAACATTAAATGCGGGATGTCTTCAAATTGTCCGTTCATTCTTGGACAAAGAGGTGGATCAATTAGCATGACATAGGGGCGATCAACAGTAGGTTTCCATAAGATACCTATCTTGTAAATTTGTGCTTTGGGCTTGAGTCTACCAATCCAAACCAGAGTTCCATCCGGTTTCTTTTTTCCTTTAAAATCTGGCCAGTGTTGTTGCATGGCCTTTAACTGTGCATGGGATGATCGACGCCTATTACTACTCATCACCATTCTTTCTTTTCCGTGATTATATCAGAATGAAAATGATGCCGAGGAATTTCTCTAAGATCGTCACGTTTGGTTAAAATGGCAGGAGAATGTATCTCCCCACTTACCGAAGCAGTTAATAATGCCGAATCATTATCCCTTCGGTCATAGCGCTCTGCAAGTATTCGTCGCTGCTCTTCCCCTATTCGTTCACCAAAAAGGTCATCGATCATTTTTGATATTTTCTGCAAAGAAGCACTTGCCATCTTTTCCAGTTGATCTGAAAATTTCATAAGTGCCTTTGCAAAAATGCGCATATCTGCGAGACCTTCTTTTCCATCACGAGGCCAACGATCATTAATTCTGTCGAATGGATAAGATGGATTGACTTCCTCTGGTTTCGTACCGTTTGAAAGATGGTTTTTCATCGAATCCGCCATTATCGTTACAAGTGAGAATAACTGCAGAGAAAGTCCATGTTCAATATACCCGAGATCGCCCGTTACCTTGCTCAGATATATCGATTGCAAATTTCGCAGTAAATCGGCACCTCATTTCGCAGTAAATCGGCACCCAATGTCATTAAGTTAAGAAATTTATCTTACAGTCAAAAAAGTATTGATTCTT
>CAYPPG010000092.1:0-21000 GCA_964412555.1 uncultured bacterium | reverse complement strand
TGGGCAAGACAGGAATCGAACCTGCGACCTCCTGCTTGTAAGGCAGGCGCTCTAACCAACTGAGCTACTCGCCCCTCTACTCAAATCTTTCTTACACTATAGCGAAGATGCACGTAATATGTCAAGGATTCTTTTCTATAATCTCTCGGCTCTCCCTGACGCTCATGCTCATTCATAACCCATTTTTGCTCTTTTACGGGTTGAATTCAATCCGCGTTGTCCAAAACTTCCGTCTCGAACGTGTATAGTTTTAATGCTTAACAGTAATCAGTCAAGATATCCAATAGTACTTTTCATTTTCTTGATTGACTTCTGCTATGATTCGGAAATACCATTATAACGGTTTAAAGAGAAAAAACATAGGGACTTAATGAATTTTTTTGAGAAAAGTTTTCTCTCAGACAATCCGACACTACACTCATTATTCATTCGATTAAATACAGGGTCAGCTCATACCTGTTTCCTTAATTATCATATCATTTCTAATTTCAACGATTATTCTCTATGATCTCCATGATTGACTTTATCATGAAGTCTCGTTTACGTATACTATGATTCAACTTTCACAAACAATGGAAATCGACAAAACCTTGAAGAGTAGAAGACTTTCAACCAAAGAAAAGTTCCTCCAACATCGGCGATTCGGCATATCGTGGACTGAAAAACCAATCCCGTGGTATCGCCAACGTAGTAACTTTTTGGTGATGATCGTTATCGTTTTTTTTGTCTTTCTTTTTTTCATGATCACAACCCTGATGAGTGTATATGATCACTCGAATGGAAACCATCACAATGAAGAGACTATTGAAAGTCAAAACTCACCTCCAGACGACGATACAGAAATTGATTATGAAGAAGCCAAACGGATATTCCGAGGAATTGACTAATGCATAAAGCGTGGAAAATCAGACCTGTAGTTGAAAATCGGATTCATGAATTGAGCACCTCGCTCGGGATATCGACTCTCTTAGCGCGTTTATTGATCCTTCGAGGATTGGAAACGGATTCAGACTTCCACAATTTTTTATCTCCTACTCCTCAACTACTATTTTCCCCCTTTTCTTTTTTGGAAATGCAAACGGCCGTTGACCGTATACTCCAAGCAAAAGATGGGGAAGAACGCGTTCTCATTCATGGCGATTATGACGTAGACGGAATTACAGGTACCTGTATTCTTTTGGAAACACTTTGGAAATTGGGGATTCACGCCGATTATTTTATCCCCGACCGTCTCGATGAAGGGTACGGAATTCAAGAGAATAATATTTCTCGATTTGCACAGGAATACGATCTGCTCATTACCGTCGATTGTGGCACGACCGCAATCGAATCCGTTAAAAAAGCCAACGCGCTTGGTCTGGATGTAATTATTACGGATCACCACGATCCAGGCCAGGAACGTCCCCCTGCTTTGGCAGTAATCAATCCTCTTTGTTCAGGAGAATCCTACCCTTTCAAACCACTGTCCGGCTCCGCTGTGGCCTGGAAACTGGCAACGGCTTTGCGCATAAACACTGATTCATGCCACAATGAAATCGAACAAGCCGAGCTTGTCATTCTCGGTACCGTCGCTGACATGATGCCTTTATTAGGAGAAAATAGAGCCTTGCTTTGTCTTGGCCAAGAATGTTTTTTTAACCGGAAACGGCCGGGGCTTTCCGCTTTAATGGAACTGGCAAAAGTCAATCCGAAAATGATTACTCCCTTTACCATTGGATTTTACATCGCTCCTCGGTTAAATGCGGCGGGGCGATTGGATGATCCTCGCTTGGCACTGGAACTTCTTCTAACAAAAGATGAAACCCATGGGTGGGAATTGGCTCAAGAACTTCATGAATTGAATAATCAACGTAAACGCATCGAAACAAGTATGATTGAAGATGCCTGCGCTCTCATCCAAAGTCAACATTTGGATTCCCGAAGCCATCATTTACTGTTCGTTGCAAATGAAGGATGGCACCGCGGAGTTCTAGGCACTGTCGCTCACCGTATTCAACAACGTTATGGGAAACCGACATTTCTCTTCAGTATTGAAGACGACATTGCCTATGGCTCAGTTCGTTCCCGAGAGGATGCGAATTTAATCCCACTTTTGAACCACATTCGGCCACTGACACTATCTTGTGGGGGGCATACCGCCGCCGCTGGGATCAAATGCCATAAAGACAAATTAAGTGAAATTGAAAAGATTCTCTATGAAACAGGCGAGAAGGAATGGATCGAACAAGCCCCACAGCCATTATGGCTGGATGCTTCTCTTCGCTTGGAGAAAATCGATGAAAATCTGATGAAAGAATTAAAACGATTGGAACCTTTCGGGAAAAGTAATGAAGAACCTCTTTTTTACACCCGGGCCAGTGTGAGTGGATATGGCGCCAAAATTGTCGGGAACAATCATCTTCGGATTTCTTTTCAGCATCCGCGGGGGATCATCAATGCCATCGGATTCAACCAGGGAGAAAAAATTGAGCATTTAAACGGAAATGAAATGGAAATCGCTTTTCATTGCCGGTACAATGAATATCAAGGGCGACGTGAAATTCAGCTGTATTTAGCCGATATTCGTCCCTATACACCCAAATCGGAAGAGAATTTGCAATCAGCGCAAAAAACAAACTCAAGATCCATGAATCCCAAAAACCACGCATTGGACCGGAACAAATTAGGAAGAATTTACAAATTACTGAGTAATGCCGCCGATGAAAATATGCAATTGCCGCGACAACACTCTTTTTTACTCGCACAACTGGAAAAAATCTCGAAAACAGAGTTCACATTGGCACTTAAAATCTTTGTCGAATTGGACCTGCTTACTGTAAGTGAAGACAAAATCACCATAAAAAAGACGGATAAAAAAAAGGAACTTTCCGATTCCCCCACCTTCCGCTCGCTTCAACAAGGAAATACTCTTTCTCCCTAGTTCCACTATTTGAAAACATTTGGAAGACTAACGAATTTTTGCATTTCCATCGGTGTTTGAATAAAATCTTGAGAAGTTGAGGTCATTCGTGTTTTTTATTCTACTTCCCGCATTCAATGAAGAAAGCAACATTCAATTATTGTTAAAAACCATTGTGGAAGAAACCCAGAATTGGGCACAAGCCGATGCTCATTTGAGTGAAACCGACATGACAGAGGTCTATTCCCTCATTCATGTCGTGATGGTCAATGATGGAAGTTCCGATGCAACCAGCACCAAAGCACGATCCTTTGAAGGCCCAATTCAAGTAACCGTCATTGACCATGAAACAAATCAAGGATTGAGCGCCGCCCTTTTTTCAGGGATCACCTTTATTCTCGAACGATGCAGCAAAGACGATTTCATCTTTACCTTAGATGCAGATTGTACCCATCATCCCCGATACATTTTCCAGTTGCTCGAAAAACTGAAAGAAGGATACGACATCGTCGTTGCATCACGATATGCTCCAGGAGGGAAAGAAGTCGGAGTCAATTTTTTCCGCCGTATATTGAGTCACGGTGCGCGGAGATGTTACCAATTTCTGTTCCCGAATCTCCCCATTCGTGATTTTTCCTGTGGTTTTCGGGGAGTACGGGCAAAAATCCTTCAGCGAACCTATGAGCACTGGAGTGAGCAACTCTTTGAATCACCAGGATTTGCGTGCACCGGCGAGCTGATGTTGAAAATGCTCCCCCATACAAACCAAGAGCGAATCACAGAAATCCCATTTGAACTTCATTATGAAGAGAAAAGTGGAACCAGCAAAATGCCAGCCCTGAAAACAATTCTCGGTACTCTTTCCATCATCTTACGAGCAAGAAAGTGGTCACCGAAATAAATTGCTATCAATAAACGGAATTACAATCTCTCCCCCACCTTTCAATCCCTATGAGAAAAATCCAATAATTTTTAAAAGGGTTAAAAAATACTTTTCTTTATGATATGGTTGGTTCCACTGACTTCGCATTTTTATCATATAAACCTTTTTGGAAAGAGTGTACTTGGCAGACACATCATCGTCGCACGAACCAGTTCTATGTCAATATCTGCATTTATTTCTATTTTCCTTACAGTTTCGGTTACTCTTGCAATTATTCTTGTGAATTGGATTCCAATCGAAGAATTTTTGTATCTTCTCATTTTTCCGGTTTATTTTGCCGCTCTTTACTTTCGGAAGCGAATTTATCTCATTCCTCTTCTCATTACCGTCATTACTTCGATTTACGTTACCTATAACATCACGAAACTCTTTTATCCTTCCCTCGAAACCATCCTATTGTTTGTCATGGTAATTGTCTTAACGGCAGAAATGAGCCGATACTCCCTCTTTGCACGGATTCGTGCGGAAGAGAATCTTCGGGAATCAAGGCAGAGGTATCGAGAATTATATGAAGGAAGCCTCGACGGATACGCCATTGTCGACATGGATGGCAAGATCATTAAATGCAATTCCAGCTTCAAAAAAATGGTGGGATATACCGATGAAGAATTGACCAATCTGACATTTTATGACATTACACCTGCGAAATGGCATTCGTATGAAACACAAGTCATCGAAAACGAAGTCATGCAGTATGGTCATTCCGATCTTTATGAAAAAGAATACATTTGTAAAGATGGTACCATCATTCCCATTGAAATCCGTACCTATTTGCTAAAAAACCATAACGGCGAAGTGGACGGATTTTGGGCAGTGGTTCGAAATATTACCACACGCCGACAAACGGAAAAAGAATTACTCGATTCCAGGGCTTTTTATCATTCTCTTGTAGAGAATCTTCCTCAATGTATCTTTCGAAAAGATCTTGAAGGCCATTTCACTTTTGCCAATCAACGATTCTGCGAAGAATTGGGGAAAACTCTAGACGAGATCATTGGAAAAACCGACGCCGATTTTTTCCCCCTCGAACTGGCTCAAAAATATCGAGTCGACGATCTGAAAATCATCGAAACCGGTGAAATTTTGGAAACCGTTGAGGAACACCAACCGCCTACTGGTGAAAAACTGTATGTTCAGGTCGTAAAAACTCCTGTTCGAAATGAAAATGGGGATATCATCGGCGTTCAAGGTATCTTTTGGGATATCACAGAACGCAAGAAAACTGAAAAAGCCTTACAACAAGCCAAAAATCTCTGGGAAAAAACTTTCGATGCTGTACCGGATTTGATATCGATTATCGACAAGGATTATACCATCCTCCAAGTCAACCAAGCGATGGCGCAACGTTTAAAAAAATCTCCAGCCGAGTTGATTGGATTGAAATGCTATGAATGCTTTCATGGAACTTCCGAACATCCCGATTACTGTCCCCATGCAAAGCTTCTTGAAGACTGTCTTGAACATGTGGAAGAATACCATGAAGACTATCTCAACGGTGATTTTCTTGTCACTACCTCTCCTTTATTTGATTCGAAACAGGAACTGATTGGAAGTGTTCATGTTGCCCGCGATATCACCGAATTGAAAAAAGCAGATCGCGAAATCAGAGAAAGTCATGATTTAGTGGAAGAAGTGGAAAAATTTGCCCATATTGGATTTTGGAAAGCGGACCTAAATCACAATACCCTCCTTTGGTCTGACGAAATTTACAAAATATTTGGATTGGATCGAGAGAGTTTCGACCATAAAAGAAATACTTTTTATTCTTTAATCCATCCGGACGACCGTGAAAGAGTAATGCATTCTCTTCAAAATGCGATTCAGAACAACGAAACCTATAGTGTAGAACACCGAATAGTACGAAAGGACGGATCGATTCGTTGGCTAAACGAACACGCCAAGATTCTGCGCGATGAAAACGGCACATCATATCAGCTCATTGGGCTGGTGCATGACATCACAGAGCGCAAAATTTTGGAGGAACAACTTCGCCAGTCACAAAAAATGGAAGCCATCGGCCAATTGGCAGGAGGTATAGCCCACGATTTCAATAATCTTTTATCCACGATTTTCGGTTATTGTGAACTGATTATCAACGAAATGGATATTACTCATCCCACTTATAAATATATTCGTGAAATCAACAAAGCCGGAGAACGAGCGGCATCCTTGACTCGCCAGCTTCTGGCTTTTAGCCGCAAACAAGTCCTTCAACCTAAAGTGTTGAATTTGAATTCATTGATTTTCGATATGGACAAAATGCTCCAACGGATCATTGGTGAAAATATCGATTTTATATCCCTCCCGGCCTCGAATATTGGTTCCATCAAGGCAGATCCAGGGCAAATTGAACAAGTTCTTTTAAATCTAATCATCAATGCACGGGATGCCATGCCGAAAGGTGGAAAAATAATTCTTGAAACCCAAAATATTGACGTGGACGAAGATTACGCCAAAACCCATACTGATTTAAAACCCGGGACATACATCCAACTTACAATCACCGATTCCGGATGCGGGATAGACAAAGCCACCATGAATCACATTTTCGAACCGTTTTACACGACAAAAACCAAGGGGAAAGGTACGGGACTGGGCTTATCCATTGTCTATGGAATCGTCAAACAAAGTGGCGGAAATATCTTTGTATACAGTGAAATTGGAAAGGGAACAACATTCAAAATATTCTTTCCCAGGGTTGAAAAATCGAAAGAAAAACCCGAGAAAGAAATTGAATCCATTCCTTCCCTCCAAGGCTCGGAAACTATTTTGATTGTGGAAGATGACGAATTGGTGCGGGATATGGTTGTAAGTGTACTCAAGGAATATGGATATACAACTATAGAAACAAAAAGTGTCGCTGAAGCTCTTCAAACTTGCGAATACCATGAAGGTCCTATTCATGCTCTATTGACAGATATTATTTTACCGGAAAAAAGCGGATTTGAACTTGCCGAACAAATAATCCAATCCCGCGAAGAAACAAAAGTTTTGTACATGTCCGGTTATACAAACAATACTTTAATTAACGAAGGAATCATCGATATGGAAGCGGATTTCATCCAAAAGCCATTTACCCCCAACAGTTTGTTGAGAAAAATTCGGCAAATTTTAACGCCCTCTTCCCTTTCATCAAAATGATATTCTCGACTACCATAAGTGATTCGCCAGTAATTTTTTGCTCTACTCCCCTTGAAAAATGATTCAGAAAAATGATAGATTTTTACCAATTGAAAAGTCTATAGGAGAAATGATACATTTTTCACTCATAAGTGTTTCTTTTGTGCCTGTCTATAAAATTGTGGTAAAATGAAACTATGACGATCAAAAGTCTGTATATTTCTTTCCCCCATAGAATCTCTTAATTGGAATATAGAACATATTGTGTACCCTGTTGAAATTTTACCATCCATTTTGAAGAAATTGATACGATTATGACAATCGACTTACTCAATCCAAACAACGTTCATCTCAGCAAAGGAGAAAAAACAGAATGAGAGACAAGGGATTTACACTGATCGAGTTGTTAATTGTAGTAGCTATTATCGGAATCCTGGCTGCAATCGCCGTACCCAATTTTATGAATGCCCAAACACGCGCAAAAGTCGCAAAAGTCCATTCAGATATGCGGGCCATGGGACAAGCACAAGAAATGTACCGGCTCGATTGGAACACCTATACTGAAAACCACCACGATTCCGATGTACCTCTTCATGCAGGACTATACCGACTTACTACTCCCACATCCTACATCGGAACATTGCCACAAGATCCCTTCTATACGAATCCAATGGCTATGGCCGACGATTGGGGAAGCACGCAAAGCCATTATACATTCGGAACTGAACCGGACTGGGATCCGAAATGGGACCGAGGCGGTAATGAAAGCGGACCGGCTTCTCGTTGGTTGGTAGCTAGTGCGGGTCCGAGTTTCAGCGACGACTCCAACCCCGTCTTTGAATATCCGGGTATTCAAAACGTGGTTTGGGATACACCAGGTCGTTTCTCAGTACCTGGCTATCCAGGAGCATCCTTCCGGTATTTCCGATACGATCCTTCGAATGGACTGAATAGTGTAGGTGATATTCTTCGGGCTAGCGATTATACAGCGAACGAATAATGAATTTTATGTAGGAACGACTCGTTTGGCATCCTTCAAAAATTCAGGTTCTGTATTGATACCCATCCCAGGTCCTACCGGAACATTGATCTGTCCGTCTTTCAGTTCCAGGGGAGGATCATACCATTGGCCGACCGTTTCTATATCTCCCTTATATTCATGATATTGACCGATATTGGGTGTAAAGGAATTGAAATTCAACATTTCGACAAAACCGGTTCCCCCACCTGACATATGAACAGTAATAGGCATTCCTGCTTCCGCTGCCATCCGGGCAACCTTGGTCGCCCGAATATATCCGCCAAAGTAATGAAGGTCAGGTTGAACAATCTGCACAGCTTGATTGGCGATCATCCAACGAAAACGCCTCATGCTGCTTTCCTGCTCCCCACCGGCAATCGGAATTTCCAATGCATCCGCTACACATTTGGTGTCCCATAGATGATCAAACGGACATGGTTCTTCGTAGAAATGAAAATTCTGTTCTTCCATCAATTTTCCGATTTCAATACCTTTTTGGCAATCATATGAACCATTGGAATCGGCGTGAATTGTCACTTCATCTCCAAGGACTTTGCGGGCAAGGGGGATCAGTTTTTCCGAACGGCCGGGAATCGAATCTTTATTGTTGCTCATCCTGCCACCGACTTTGAATTTGACTGCTTTTACCCCGGTTTCTTCGACGATGCGTTTCAAGATTTCGGCTTCTTCTTCGGGAGTAGTATGACGATTCCCGCTGGCACGGTAAATGGGTATTTTCTTTCGAATTCCCCCCCCGAAAAGCTCCCCTACATGTTTATTCGCGATTTTCCCCAACATATCCAGCAAACTGAATTCGACCCAGGCTACACAATTCCACAATGCCAATCCCGAAAGTTTGTAATTACTTTGATAGACATAAACACCATCGATCAACTGTTCGAGATGCCGGGCATCTTTCCCGATAAAATAGGGGATTACACGCTGTTCGAGGATGGGATAAAGATAGTGTGCGCGACTGTTCGTCACTCCGATTCCAACCGCCCCGTCAGTGGATATCGAACGGACAAAATGGAGATTACCACTTCGGAAAAGTTCGATTTTGTCGATTTTTACCGGAGACCGAAAATTATCCATTTTCAGAATCGTCCTCGCCGCTGCTGCATCCAAACGAGGAATAATCGGCTGTGACGCGGATCCTTCTGTGGATTTGCTAACAGGGGTTATGGCACAGAAACCGAGTGATGATTTTAGAAAAGTGCGCCGATTGGGCATGATTCATTTCCTCCAATTCCATATATTTATAAAGTCCAAGGTTCCCTCATCGGCCGAGAAAGCATCCAATTGGCAGCAGGATCGTCGATAAACCGTTCTTTCTCGGGGTCCCATTTCAATTTTCGATTCAGCACCATCGAAATGTGGCCGATATGTGCAATTGATATTGTTCGATGCCCCACTTCAGCCGGTGCATAACAAAGTTTCCGTGATTTCATACAATCCAAGAAGTTTCTCTGTTCTCCGCTGGTACAGGTATAAAGATGAGTTTCCTCCGGGCCGATTTTTTCATTCAGAATTGCGGGTGAACTTGCTTCCAGAGGGGCACGCCAGCCACGATTGGCGATCCACCCGTCCGAGCCTTCAAACCGGATACCCGGTTTCTTGGAAGTCACAATAAGTTTCACGCCATTTGCATATTTATATTCGATGCGAAAACTCGTGGCGGTATTATAAAGACCTTTTTGTGGGAACCATCCTTTTCCATCCACCTCGACAGGACCGGTATATTCCGTATCATTCCCCCACTGCGCCAAATCGATCATATGCGCTCCCCAGTCCGTCAACATGCCAGCAGAATAATCGAGTATCCATCGGAAATTCCAATGACATCGTGCAGGGCAATACGGCGCTTCCGGCGCTTGCCCCAGCCACATGTCGTAATCGAAACCTTCGGGGACAGGGACATTCTCAAAACTTTCTTTTCGCATCGAATGGCCGCTGGGTAAGTCGACATAAATGGTGTGCAATTTTCCGATTCTCCCGTTGCGAACCAATTCGCACATGCGGTGATATTCTGGGACGGAGCGATTTTCCGTTGCAGTTTGGAATACGCGGTCATTTCGTTTTAGAGCATCACTCAGAATTCGTCCTTCCAAAACGGTCAACGAAAGCGGTTTTTCGCACATGACATCCTTCCCGGCGTCGGCGGCCATGACGGAAGGAATAACATGCCAATGATCGGGAGTGGCATTCATGATGGCAGCGATATCTTCCCGCTCGATGATTTTTCGGAAATCATTGTAATCATCACATCCTTTATAAGCTCCACTCGGCATGGTTTCCGCATAACGGGATTCGATGAGATTTTTCGCTTCCAACCGGCGGGAGCGGTCCACATCGCATACTGCTACGATCTGTACATCCGGCTCCGGCAAAAATCTTTTGATATTCCGATTGATTCCATGATCCCCGGTTCCGATAATACCCAGTGTGATGCGTTCACTGGGAGGAACATTTTTATCCTTCCCGATAGCAGAAGATGGGATGAGATATGGTAAAACCGCGCTTCCCATTCCGGCTGAAACCACTTGGCCTAAAAAACCTCGGCGAGAAATGCGTTTATTTTGTTTCATGACTGATATCCTCGATGAAAATTTCGTCAACAAAGCGAAGAAATTGGTGCAATGTTTCACTCCCTTCACCCCGCTATGCCGATATTGGGTATCTTAGACTTTCCAGGTGGGTTTGGGTACTCCTTTGCCTCTCATGATTTCTATCTGTCGAATCACACCACCCTGTAAAAGGGTATCCAGACTGAAGGCCATTTTATCATGTCCGAACCAATATTGTTCCACCTTAGTTTCGGCATCATAAATGGAAGGAAGGAAATGGTTTTTGATGATATACTTTTTACCACGGCATTATATTCTATTTATACTAGTTAATTCATAGATGACACTTTGTCAATGTTCACTTGATACCCTATCCATAAGAGAAGAACACGCTTTAAATCCATAATTACGACCTTTTCTTCCCATGCTTGAATAAAATCCAACTTCGTGCCAATATCCTTATTTCGAAATCTATTTCCAAAAATACGGAGAAAACACGATGCATACGGATTTATCTTATGATTTTATTAAAATGTTGACTCATCCATTCTCGATCGTTCTTGTTTTGCTGATCAGTTTCTCGTTTCTCACTGTCAGTGTGCAGGCGGTACCGAAGAGTTTAAAATCCTATCAGGAAAAAGCCAAAGAGTTCAATGCCGTTTTGACCGCACCGGCTTTCGAGGATACAGCAGAAGCCGTTCAGGAAACCGTGCAACGGACGATGGAGGAAGCGACGAAGGCCGGTGATGAGATTGCAGGACAGGATTTGGAAAAAGTCACTTTCGGCAGTACCTTTGTTGCGTTGGATACCCTCTATCATACGGCAGGATATCATGCCAGCCGCATTTCCCTGATTAAATATACTTCTCCCGATGAGAAACTGCGGGACACCGCGACGGAAGGCATCAAGCAACTACAGGATTTCCTCGTCGAATTCGAATACCGGGAAGATATCTACCGCGCGCTCAAAGCCTTTGCCGATACCAATCCGAAATTGGAAGGAGAAGACGCGAAACTTGTCGAAGACACCATACTCGAATACAAACGGCTTGGTTTCGATCTCCCGCCGGAAGAACGCAAAGAACTGGAAACATTGAAAAAAGAATTGGCGCGCATCGAAACGGATTTCCGCACCAACATCACGAAAGCAACTTGTGCCCTCCAATTTTCGAAAGCGGATTTAGAGGGAGTTCCCGATAGTTTTTTGAGTCAAGAAGGTGTTAAAACCGGCGATGATGAATATACCGTCATGGCAAATATCACCTGGCACTATCAAACCGTCATGGAGAATGCCCAAAAGGAAGAGACCCGCAAGAAACTCTTTCACGCCCGGTTTACTTTGGCGCAGGATGTAAATGTGCCTTTGCTGGAAAAAATGATCGAGCTACGCACCAACATCGCGGAAATCCTGGGATACGATTCCTGGGCCGATTACCGGACTGAAACCCGTATGGCGAAGAATGCCGAAACGGTACGCGGCTTTCTTTCGGACATGATCACCGCCTTGCAGTCCAAGTTCGAAGCCGAATTGAATGAATTCTCCAAACTCAAGGCGCAAGAAACCGGAGAAGAAAATCCCTCCATTCCCATTTGGGATTGGCGTTATTACCGAAACCAATATATGAAAGAAAAATTCCAAGTCGACACGGAAGCGCTGAAAGTCTATTTCCCCTTTGAACAAACGCTCGAAGGAATGTTCAATGTGTATGAGACGATCTTCCGTTTAAAAATCGAACCGGTCGAGAATCCGGATCCGATCTACAAAGATGTTGCGCTTCACGTCATATCCGACGCGAAAACCGGCGAACCGTTGGGGCTTATTTATCTCGATATGTATCCCCGTCCGGGAAAATTCAACCATTTTGCGATGTTCGATGTGATTCAAGGAAAGCAACTCGATGATACATATCAGCGTCCAACCGCCGCCCTTATCTGCAATTTTCCGCCTTCCAGTGGAGATACACCATCCCTCCTCACATATGATAATGTCGAAACCTTGTTCCACGAATTCGGACACGGTTTGCACGAAATCATGACCCGGGCAAAACATTCCCGTTTCTCCGGAACCAGTGTTCCCCGCGATTTCGTGGAAGTTCCCTCACAAGTGCTCGAATACTGGCTGGAAAGCAAAAAAGTGCTCGACACATTCGCTGCCGATTACCGCGATCCATCGAAGAAATTCCCTGCGGACGTTCTCGACCGCATTGTCGAATCTCAGAAAGCCACGATTGGAACTTTCTACCGCCGCCAATTCGCTTTCGGGATGATTGATATTACCTTCCACAGCGAACAAAAACCGGATCAAGAAATGGAAGTTGTGAAAACTTCCAATGAAATCCTCGGCGATGTCTTTCTACCCGTTCCCGAGGACACCAGTTTCGTCACGTATTTCGGCCACCTCGCCGGGTATGACGCCGGGTACTATGGCTATGCCTGGGCCGACGTCATCTGCGCCGATCTGGCCACCGAATTTGAAAAAGCCCCGAAAGGCTTTCTCGATCCGAAGATGGGGATGAAACTACGAAAAGAGATTTTCGAGCCGGGTGAGTCACGGGATGTGAACGAATCGATTCAGGCGTTTCTGGGGCGGGAGGTGTCGAAGGAGCCGTTTTTGGAGAAGATTGGGGTGAAATGAAGAGTAATTTAAATCCTGTCCAAGGCCCTAATCAAGCTCGCCACAGTTTTTTTTCATGAAACGAGTTGTGATTGAATGACCATTGTTTTTTATGGGGCTTGAAGGCGGCGTATGAGCTTCGAATTGGTCGGTCGGGCGTCACGTTTAACAGGAAAGACCTTCCTTGACATCACGCTTAAAACCGGAGGCGGTGAGCATCTTCAGCAAATCATCGATTCTCTCTCCATGGATGATTACACCGTGCAGGTGTCGTAACGGTTATAAAAAACCACTTGAATCTCCATAAACCGTGTTACGCGACCCAAGTATTGTTAGAACGTTGGATGATGAGTATCACAAGACAGCCGTCAATATGTGTTATCGCATGCTGTCATTCGAGTGCAGTTCCCAATTCTTCACGGACACAGGTGATTCAGGCGGCATAATGTTTATGATTATGGTATCCTTAGTGTTTCCTCTTTCTGCATCTTCTGGATGTTCTAAGAAATGGGCCCGGATCACACAGCGTCCCGGATGCTTTGGTTTCCAATAGCGCCATACATAATTGTTATTTTGGGAAACACCCCGCAATAAGCAAGATCCCCAAACACTCCAATCGTCTTCGTTGTTATATTTTTCTTCAAAAATCAGCATATGATGAGAAGCAAGATAATGCGTTGAGTGTAAATTACATCGGATCGCATATTGCTTCCCCATGTAAACGTTCCGATCATCATCGGACACGATTTTTCCATCAATTTTAATAGATAGAGATTCGTCGTGCATACTTGAATCGTGCACGATTTGGAATGCAAAACGAGTGAGAAGATTGGTGGATTTGGTCGTATTGCCCGTATTCTTGCCGGTTTGGGGGTAGTAAATTGCACATCCATTTGTTGAAGGCCAATGACCTTCATTATTGCCGTGATCAAGACGATTGCCATCCGCATCTTTCCATTCGTGAATTTCATCAACCTCATTCTTAGGATCGATCGTCACATAAAGACGGTAATACTGAGCGCTTCCTTCGATTGAACCGCCCAAACCGGTTGTATTCCAAGGAACTGTCACTTCCCGAATTTCCCTTGCTCCAAGATTGTTGACTCGCACGGTACCAATGGATTTGCGTTGACCGAATTCAGTATTGTTGATTGTATCAAACGGGATATATTCAAGAAGCAGGTCAAAGCTCGGTTTCTGCGAATACAGGCTGAAATTACCGCACCTGACGCCGACATCAACGCAGTCACCGTCATAAATAGCAGTCGATAGTTCTATGTTCTCGCCTTCCTTATATAAGCGGAGTCCACGCATTTGTGTTCTCGTATCAAAATCCGTCTGAAGCGCATAGGAATATTTTTGCTCTGTGATATAAACCGTATCGAAGCGAAACGGCAATAACAATGATGGATCAGGCTTTTTTCCATAGTGGTTTTCCCACCAAACGTTACTATCCGGAGAGACAACCTCATGAGAAACTCTCAGGACCTTGTTTCGATCGAGATAGACACAAGGGTTGATCGAATAGGACCATATTGAGTTCAGCCCTGAACCTTCGGGCATACTCAAGGTGATCCCCCTTGATTGAGTTGTTTTTACATCGCTTATTTTAGATCGTGTCCAGTTATTTTGGCTATGGAGGTTTATTTCAGTTGTAGATTTCTGTTTTGCTATAATGAGATCAGTCGAAGTCGTGTTTTTAAAGTCAAATGAAGCGCCAATCGTATGGGAATATTCGAAAGACTTTTTCTTTTCATTCTCGGAGACCCACGAAAGGCTAAGAACATCGGCGGCTCCGCTCATGATATCATACACCGTATTTTTGCCAATGCACAGGATGGGGTTATTCTGATCGTCAAGAGCGAGAGAGTTAGGTGATTCATTGTCATATTCCGGGTAACTAAGCATGTTGATCGGGATATGATCTGGATTGTAGAAATCAAGATGACCCAAACCTCCTCCAAACAACTCGTGGGGATTTGAATCGGGAATGGTATATTGTAAATAACCTTGAGGATGATTATCCGTTTTCAAACCATACATCGGGTACGACCATATATTGATTTGTTTCGTATAAACATGAAGATGATCGTCGCTTCTAGCTATTGCAATCTCATCTCTTCCGCAGGTCTTATAATTTGATTCCCATTGTTCTTTTCGGCTGTTGTAATCATAAGACGCTTTGAAAGCGAATTGGCTTGTATCGCTGCCAAACCAAAGGTCTTCTTTCGTTGTAAAAGACAGTTTGGCGCTTCCGCCGATATTAAACGATGTCTTGCTTTGGGTTGTTGTTTTAACGGCATTTTGCTCATGGTCTTCCATTTTGACATAATAATCATCTTCGACGCTTATATTTCTTGTAGCCCACTCGCCATTGGAGTCGGGCAGATAATCGATATGTTTCGGAGGCGACTGGATAATGGAAATAACCTCATGCAAGTTATGAATGACAACATGGGCTGGAGCGCCAAGATATAAAGAGTCGCCGTCGATGTCGCAGGATGCTATGCAGTTCACATAATCGACGCAAGTGGTAGAGTCCGAACGATTTTTAAAAACATGCATACTTTCATTGAAACTGTCCGCATGGTTTTCGAGGGCAAGAAACCCAACACACCAAGCATAAGTCCAGTCTGTAATCGCATCCATATATAAACTGGCGGCCTGGATGCTGGGTGAGTCGCTTTGTTTACCAAACAAGCCCGTAGGAATGACCATTTGGGGATTTTCATGATAATGGCCATTGCTCCAGTCTAAAGACCCATTATCGCCTGCCCTCTCGATATCGATGCTATCCAAGGAATTTGAAGGTGTGCATAGGCACAAGGCTCTCCAGACACAGGAGGCCGTTCCAGATTGATAAGAAGCAAGAATTTGCTTGTGATGTATGGTTAAATTATTTGAAGGTTGAAACTGAAAGAGACCAGAGTCGATTGAGACCGTAAGCACGGAATTTTTTGAATCGTTGATCATTTTTTTTTCGTTTTTCGTCAGTGTGCCGGATTTACTGTCCAATGAAATCAACTGAATTATTGCATTCTGATCTTCGTCAATGTAGATGACCGCGATATCATCTCGTGAAAGCCCACGATACGAGCCCGCGGTTATGTCGGCATAATGGCTCAGTGGCAGCTCCAACTCATACGTCTGATCAAACGCCGATTCCTTCTCCAGAATGTAAGTAACTGTATTCTTTGTTTGCGCTCCTTTTTGGACCGCTTGGATCAATGTGATTTCAAGTATCCCATCATCGTCGATGTCTCCAAGATCCATGGCAATTCGACCAGCATAGGTTACTTTCTCCCAGGAATACAGCTCTTGTAAATTCGAATCGAGGACGGTCACTTGTAATGCGATTTGCTTGATATTGGGATCTTTGAAACAATATGAAGAAATGATGATCTCATCATGGTAAAAGCCGTTTTTATCGATCAATCCGTCAATATCGCCGACCGCGATATCAAAGCGGTCAAATACAGAAAAATCTTTCGAAACAACGCTTTCGTTGATTCGGCCGCTCAAAGTTGTCGACGATAACATCGTATCGTTCGAAAGAAGCCGGACATGGAGACTTCCATCCGCATTGTAATAGGCTCCGACAATTTGATCTCGTGTCGCCTCTGTAATCCGGCCGGATGCCATCCGAATAGTCCCTTTGCCCCAATTGTCAGTATCAATGAAATTCGAAAGGGTCCACTCCACTTCTGACTTATTTTTCGTATCCGCGCCATGGAGACTGCTGTCAGCGAAATCATAAAGAACTACTGTTCCATCCTTCGGGTCATTCCTATTAATCGTGAGGGCGATTACTTCATCATCGGGAAAGAACGTGAATTGGTTTGGATTCGATAGCGGATTGGTATTCTGTGCTGTTTTCGATTCTGAGAAGGTTTCAAGAATTGAAGGGGATGCAAGAATCAAAAAAAATAATACATAGACTTTATAATTGGACATTGAATGACTCCTCTCAATCGGTATTTCCAATTTGAACCGTGAAATTTTCCCGTTTTTTTAATTCGACCGGAATTGCCCATTTAAAACAAAAAATATACTTTTTTTTATTTTCATTTAATTCTCTCATGACAATATATGCCATGTCAAGTTGATCTCTCAAAAAATCGAAGGTTTTTTGGTTCACTTGACCGGTTTTATCAAAAAATTCAAAAAACAGGCGCACTTTTCTCCAATCCCATCTTAAATACTCTTTTTTTCAGCATCCAAAATCAATTCTTTATACTGGAAGCGGTTTGTGTCGTTGAATTCTCTGAAGAATCTTTTTAAAATTTTCCTAGTACTGCTACCTCTAAAATATAAAATTATAAATATTTCGCATGTCGACAATTATTTGCGAGGTATTAAGTTCTTCTATGTTTATTCTGCACCTCATCCCCTTGTTGAATATGCTCCGTATGAGTCGGGATTTCAAATTCTTCCAAGGCTTCTTTCAATGGAATATTCAACGAAACACTTTCGATGACTGTCCATCCTTCGTCATGCAGTCTTGTTATCTGTGCTTGCCGCCCGTATTTCTTCATGAAATCATGGATATTCTGCGTATATGGCCAGGTGTGGATGATCGCCTTTTCCAAATTGACCGGGGCGCACACCCAATGTTCGTACCGGCCGCTGGCAGCGATTTCATCGCCGGTGATATCGATAATGCGGCAGGGATCGTTCCACGTGCTTGTTACGATATGCGCTTTCGAAATCCAGGCCATGGCGTTATGCATGCGGCCTCCTGGAAACGCGCTCGGCCAAAAGATGATTTCCGCCCCTTTTTTCCGCAGCCGATGCCAGGCGTCATGCCAATTGACATCGAAACAGATTTGCATGGCGATAGTCCCGAAATCCGTTTCGAAAACGGGCGGATCGACCGGACCGGGCATCACGCCGCTTTCACATTCACCGGCTGTCGGGTGAATCTTGTGATAGGCTCCCACGACTTTTCCTTTGCGATCGATCAACACTGCTGAATTGTAAATGGTTCCATTCTCTTTTGTATGAAACGGGCAGATCACATAACACTGATTGGTTTTGGCAAAATCGGCAAATCGTTCGGTGATCGGTCCTGGAACGGTTTCCGCCTGTTCCGATAAGGGGGGTGAGTTTTGCACGCCGTGATACGGAAACACTTCGGGTAAACAAATGATATCCGGGCGCGATGGGAGAGTTTCTTCCATCCTGCCAATCACCTTCCGAAGCATGCCGTCTAGTGAGCCGGCTGACAGGCGGTCTTGTGTTATCGAGGCAATCCACACATTCTGCCGGTGATTCAATCGATTACTCTCCTCACCGGCTTCTACCTTGCTTGTCGCCGCAATCAAACCCATACCGACACTTGCCGAAGCGCCGCGCAAAAAATTTCTTCTTTTCATGGTATTTTTTTGATTCATATTCCCGCTCTCCCTTTCCTGAATCCTGTTCAAAGATTTTCTAACTCTACTTGGATTGTAGGCAAATTCAAAACCATTTGCAATTCTTGAATCCGCTCTCGTCCTGTATACTATCTTTTCTCAATTCGAATGGTTCGTATAGTCGGATTGGGAAGAATGAAAGAAAGTGCGCGCGTTGAAAGATGCGGGCAGGGATGCTCGTGCTCCGAGATTTTTGATGTAAAGGTTTTATGATGTCAACTTTATCAGAACGAATGGAAGCCATACTTGAGCAACTGAGGGTAAATGATCCTGAAGCAATGGAAAATTTGAGATGTTTTGCCGAGGAGAATCCGGACTATCCGGACGCTTGGGCGCACTATGCTTGGAATTTGTTTTATCGGGGATATGGCGAAGAGGCGTACAAGGCAGCTCGGCAGCTGGTTCAATTGATGCCTACGGTACCCGACGCGTTTCAATTACTTTCCCGCGTCTGTTTTCGGTTGGGGTATGTCGATGAAAGCGTGCAATCCATGCAGCGGGCGGTTTCGATGGCTCCGGAACCGTTTCCGTTTCAAACCGAGTTGCTCGAAACGTTTTTACGATTGGGGCGGCCATTTTCAGCATTGCGCCTATATCGCCGGCTTCGCACGAATCAAGTCCAAGGACGGCAAATCTCTCGCCGTACACTTTCGCGGATTCTGGCCAATCTTGGTATTGTAAGCACGGCGAAAATCGTATTCATTCCTGCGATTCGCGATGCCTTGTTTTTCCGTTTGTACCGTTATTTTGCGGATAAAAAACGATGGAGTGAAGCCTATGTTTTGGCGCGGGGAGCAGCAACCGCATCTCCTCATTCGCCGGAATGGGCGGAACGAACGGCAGAGGCCTTGTATCAAAAACGTGAATTTTTATTTCCGGAGTATGACACGGAAATTGTATGGAGACACATCGCCTTTCGCAACGGCGCTCACCAGGCGATGGAAAAACTCGCGCGTGTCAACTTGCATGCAGGATATGCGACAACAGCAATTTCAATGTTAGACAAAAATCCCCCTCATACCGTCGAGGGAAAAGAAACCTATGCTCACGCTCTCACTGCTGTCCGGCGTTATGAAGAAGCGGAAAAACTCTATGCAAAACTAGGTGAACACGATCACATCCATTTCGCGAACGCTGGGATTGTGTGTCTCTTCACCAAAGAGTATTTGCGTGCACAGATGCTTTTCGATGATACGCTGCGCATGAATCCGAGTTCACCGCTTGCCGCCTTTTTACAACGAATTGTCGAATTAAAAATAGAAGACAAAAAAAGTGACGCCCAAGAATTGGATAGCCAATTGCAAGAATTGGCGCAAAAGCACAAATGGCAGGATCGTATTGGAGAATACCGGGACGACTGGGAAAAACCAAAAGAGAGACTCTTGCAAACAGAAAAATATCAGACGATTTCCTGCCCCTTATGCGGCTCATCCAATTTCCAACCCACATACCTCGATCCGGTTCCGCAATGGATCAGAGGACAATGCAAAGATTGCGAATTTTTGTACGCCAATCCCCAGCCACTGCCGGAAACCATCGGAGAATTGTATTTGGATGAAGCGGCACAAGGAAGCCCGTTGCAGCAATTTTTCCGGCGTTCGCTGGATGAAATTCTATCACAGCCGCCGGAAGAAGCTGGGAAAATGTTCGGGAGAAAAGAACGGTTTTGGGAACCGGAGTTTTCCTTGCCCCGTTTTGAAGATGAAAGGGGCAATGGACGTAGAATGCTCGATGTCGGCTGTTCAGTCGGAACGACCATGTTGCAATACCGTTGCCGGGGCTGGCAGGTTGCTGGAATCGATTTGGATGATCAAGCAGTGGATTTGGCGAAATCTCTTGATCTGGATGCACGCGTTGCAACGATTGAAGACGCCGCTTTTGAAAAAGAATCGTTCGATTTGATTACAATGATGGATGTCATCGAACATGTGCCCGATCCGAAACCGATTTTCCGTAAATTATACGATTTACTAAAGCCGGGGGGAATTTTGAAATTAAAAACTCCTTGCGCAGAGAGTATCGTGCATTATCTATACGGCCCCCAGTGGATATCCAGTGATACGCATTTGATCTATTTTTCCCGCCGCAAGTTACTCGAAACATTGCAACAGTTCGGCTTTCACATCCTCGCCACGCGGAGCTATCTTGAAGTGAACAAGCTCACCCATACATATGACAGTTGGAGACGGCTCTCCGTGACTCCGCTTTTTGACCGATTGGTGATCGATTTGGATATCGGGGATACGATCATGGTACTGGGGGTCAAGTAGCACTGCTACCCTCGGGCCAATGAAAGTAAGACCGCGATGATGCCGGTGATAAAGGATTGCCATGCTTGTGCTTGCCAACTCACGAATCAATAATATAGCAACAACTCTTCTTTGCTGGATTCTTTCATCATAGTTTGGTAGAGTATAGACAG
>CAYPPG010000091.1:0-21568 GCA_964412555.1 uncultured bacterium | reverse complement strand
TTACAATAACCGATTCGGGCTATGTTCCCGGCGGAGAGGCCAGGCTATATATCCAAGTCGACTATGAAGACACCCCACGCGCGCTTGGAATCGTTATCGATCAACTGCCTTCAGGATGGACGTATGCGAAAATCGAGGGCGATTCCGTCCCCGTTCAACCGACAGCCGGAAGCACAGCGCCGTTGAATTTGGCCTGGATTCAGATTCCCGCCTCCCCCATTCAATTACAAATCGTCTTCAATGTTCCCGCAAGCGAAAGCAGTATAAAAACAATCGGCGGATATGGGACTTACCGCTTGGAGGGTCCGGAAATACAAAGTCCGTTCAGCCATTCCATCGATCAGAAATATCACAGCGCAGATACGGACAAGGATTACTCCATTTCCTTCAACGAATTGATGCGTATTATCCAGCTGTTCAATTCCGGCGGCTACCATTGCGCCGATTCTCCCACCGCGACAGAAGACGGCTACGTTCCCGGGCCGGGAAACAATCACGCCCGTGCCCCGCATTCCAGCGATTACAATCCACAGGATTGGAAAATCGACTTGAATGAAACACTGCGCGCCATCCAATTCTACAACCTGCGCGGTTATCTGCCGGATCCCTCCGGTGAAGACGGTTTTGTCCCGGTTTCATCAACCAACGGAAAAATCGCCCGTTACAACATCAAGTCCGTCGGTACTTTGCAAGACTCGAGCGTTCAAGCGACACGCGTCCGAACGGTTGGGACATCAACAGTCGATATCACCGTCACCATTGTGTACGATGACACTTTAACCGCGTTAGGCGTGCAAGAAACCTTGCCGGACGGTTGGACATTCGATTCAGTCATCAGTGGGAACACTGCGATTTCGCCTTCCGCAGGCGCGTCCGGAAGCCTGGATTTCGCCTGGATTATCATTCCATCCTCCCCCGTTACCCTCACCTATCGCGTCAACACCAATGACGGCAATCCCCTCGCGACAATCGACGGCACGGTCAGCTATCGAACAACGGGTGCACAGGAAACCGCCACCATCCAAGAAACGGTATCGGTTTCCACCCCCACCCCAACAATCATCCCATCAACGCCGGTACCGGCATCGTTCACCCCAACGCCGACACCTCTTGCCTCCAATCCCACAGAAACACCCTCCTCGAACGGGAATGGCCAAGTCTTCATATATGATAATAGTGGAGATACATCCGGCGATTTGATCGGCCAAACGGACTTCGACGCCGTCGACAACCGCAACCTGACAATCGCATGGACGGCGGACCAAGGCAATGCCACCGATTGGCACATCTATGTCCGAAAAGGGTTCGGCGGCGCGAAATTCTTAGGACGCACGGCCGCCGGGAACAAAACCTATTTCGATTGGAACACCGATGCCGCGTATGTCGATCCCGATTTCGCCAACGGCCCCGATTTCAATGCTGCCTATACTTTCCGCATTGTGCGAATCGACGGGAACCTAAGTTCCGACGATTTCATAGACGCTTCCGCCCCTGTCGGTTTCAATTTGCAAGGCGGAAATCCCGTTTCCTTGGCCATTCCGGAACTCCCGCAGTTGAATCCCGGCCAAATCGTGATCTACGACGATATCCTCGGCGGCAACGATCTGGCCCCCATGAACTCCAGCGGCTCGGATATCGACCCGCCCACTTCCCGAGCGATTCAACTGGCCTGGAACATGGACACCGATGTCACGACGGTCAGCGAATATCACATCCTGGTCAGTGTAGACGGCGCTCCCTTTACCTACCTGGGGCAAACCTACATCGGCAACATCAATTATTTCTGGTGGACTCCAAACCAAGAATTCCGCACCGCCGCAACTTTCGCGGAAGGCCCCCAAGACGGAAAAACCTACCAATTCAAAGTCATCCTAGTCCCCCTCTCCGGAAACCGAAAAACCCTAACCACCGGCACCCTCAATTATTCCATTGTAAATTAATTTTTACGAGGTATTTGAGGTAGCCTCTAGGTTTAACCCATCACTTCTCCCCCCATTCTATTTCTTCTCTACCAACAATGTGACAACCGAAGTTCCAGAGCCTTCATCATTTGAATGAATATGCTCATCCGGAACAAATTCAACCGATTCGTATCCCGGCACTTTGAGCCGAACCAGTTGTCCAACCAGCGGGAGTGATACCGTTGCACCGTACCGCTTGAAAGCAACATGTTTGAGAATCGGATTCCATGCCGGTAAGCCAGGAATTTCAAGGTCGTAATATCCGCTGAGATATTCCCCTGATTCCGCTTTCAGATGAATTTGGAAATGAGAAGTTTTTGCCAGGTTTAGCAACACATTTATCGACTTACCTTTATTCGTTTCAATTCTTTTTGGAATGGAGTGCAAGCAGTTATTCTCTTCATAATAAGTGACAAGCAAAATTCCCTTTCCTTCCGGGAATCCATCCAGGAAATAAGTATCCGGCCGGCGGGAATCGAGTTGAGCATTGATTGGAATCGAGTATCCGTTCTGCAAAAAACTGAAATATAGTTTGGGAGAAACGAAGGGTTTGTTTTCAAAACTCAATTTCGTATAAACGGAACGTTCCGACCGGGATAACAAAACATGTGCGGTTGTGACAGTCCTTCTCTCTGTCTTGAGCAAATTGGAAGAAAACCGTTTGATGTCTCCCAAGAAACTGGAATCCCGCGGACGAACATGGAGCGGAAACACTTTCGTTTGATAGCCTTTCTTGGCAGCGGTGAGTTCATACGATTGCGCCAGTTTTGGATACAAGACCGCTCGGCCTTCCCGATCGGTCATTCCACCAAAAAGGAATTTATAGGATAGTGGTTTCTCCCGATTGGAAACCGTATGAAGAGAGACATCCGGCAATACTTCGCCGGAATGTGCATCGGTTACCGTAATGACCGCTTTCAGTTCGTCCGCATACAAATTGATAGGATAAACACGTTGTTCGGTAGTCACTACGATTTTTCGCAGATAATCATCTTGTGGATTCACGACTGTCGTAGTGGGAGGGCGTGAAACACCGGAATATTTGAGGATCCATTCACCATCCGGCACAGCTTTGAACACATAGGAACCATCCTTTTCGGAATGCGTCTCGAAATGTAAATACGATTCGTTTTCTTTCGGCATGACATCTTCATCATGGGACAAAATGATATGAGAATCGGCCAGCGATTTTCCATTCTTATAAACGGTTCCGTAAATCAGCGCCCCTTTCCCAGCACCAAAACTGACTTCAGTCACTTTCCCCTCTTCAAAGATGACTTCCCGCCGTTCATCATGGCTCGAAGAATCGGACGAATAATATGTTTTTCTGACCATCATCGGAATTGTAGGAAGATGCTCGATTCGATAGGCTCCGTTTTTATCCGTGATGGTCCGGAATGTGAACGTGTTTTCGGGAAAATTGAAGACTTGAATGATTGCTCCTGTGATAAGATTTCCGTCCGAATCGGCGACAATCCCTTCCAAAATCCCCCCCTGTGTCAACAGGATCTGAACGGGTTGATTTTTCACTAATTCAGGAGCAATTGGAAATTTACATGGCGCGAAATCCGGATGCTTGATAATCAGTTCCTCTCCATCCGGAGAAATCCCCTTCAACTGAAATTCACCATTATGATCACTGCGAACCGTATCATATAACCTCGTTGGACGAAGAAAACCGATCATATTTTCATTTTGATTGGTGATATGTGATTTCAAACCGAGTACCGCCTTAGGGATTGGGTTGTTTTCAGAATCCACTACAATTCCGTGCAATGACATCCCCGGATTCATCTCAAAAATGACATCGTCAAAGACATCGCCGGATTGAACATGTAATGTAGGTCCATCCACATGACAGTAACCGGTTGTTTGTGCATGAAGGGTAACCATGCAGTCATTGACGCTCTCTAAGATGAAATCGCCATTGTCATCACTGTAAGTAAATAATGGACCATAATCCGAGCTTTTTGCGTATCCATATCCATCTTCCGTCGTCGCTTGCACCAATACCCTTTTGATTGGATGTTTGCTGTTTGCATTAAGTACTTTTCCTTTGATCACTCCTGCCGGTTTCATGGTAATATTTAGAAAAGTTCCATCGATGTCGAATTGATGGCGATATTCCAAATATCTTTCAGCATGAATTCGAATTTCTGCATTCTTCCCTTCGATGATTTTTACACAAAATCGGCCCTCTTCATCCGTCATACCCAATCCGTTTGTAATTCCGGCAGGATAGGAACGCATGCCGGGAATAAAGAAATCACCGGCATGTATCTCGAATCGGGCGTTGGCAATCGGTTGACCGGATGGAGAACTCACTTGGCCTTTGACTTCGCTGAGTGGGGGAAATTCGGAAACCTTGAAATCCACATTTTTTCGCTGCTCACCGCTTTTCAATGTTACTGATACGTTTCGAACATCAAACCATCTTTCACTCTCCACATCATTATCATTCACCCAAATGCTATAGGTCCCCGCGCCCAAATTCGTAAATGTGTAGAATCCCTCTTCATCAGTAATCGATTCATGTTTTTTTTTCTCTTTGATGCTGATAGAGTTATAGGTCGCATACACTGCTGCTTGCTTGACCGGCGTACCATCTTTGTAGATCACTCGGCCGGAAATAGAAGCCGGTGGAGATAATACGACCGTAATTCGCGGAGGATTTTCCCCCGAACCAGGAATAAAATATTCACTAATTGTTTCACTATAGGCCTCATGTTGTGCATGGATTCTGGTCTTTTCTCTTCTTAATGTTGTGAAATTGCAGGTTCCGTTTTTGTCTGTTATGGCTTGCGGAAGATGAAAGACACAAGCCCATACGGATGCATTGGGAACCGGCTTTTGGTTTTCATCCAACACCTGTACGGTAACCGCAGCTCCCCGCTCCATCTCAATGATAATATCATGTTTGCGAGAGTGCTCATGACAAATAATCAGCGCATGGGGATCGATTCGAAAGGGAGACGGTTGATAGGGAAGATAGTTCTTGTAATGAACAATCACTCGATATTTGCCGGCAGGAATAGAATCAAAGTAGAATTCACCTTTTATATTCGCAGAACCTTTTGCGATTATCTGCTTTTTTTCAAAGAATGATACCGAATGTGGAACAATAGAAATCACCGCTCCCTGAAGAGGTTCCATCGTCTCATGATCGATTACCTTTCCGTGAATCTCATACGCATTCGATTCATGAGAAACTGCGAATAGGCAGAAGAGAAAAATCGGGAAAACCAATCGATTCATGATTTTACTCCATTCATTTTGAAATAGCCCTGACTATTTCTATCAAACGAACCCATATGCTATATAGAATAATCAAAATCAGAGCATCTGGCAATCAAGTTTCAACACTCATTGAAACCAAAGCCCATTCTGTGGTAGAATTGAAAATACATTAACGGCTAAAACTTGAGCATGTATCCATGGCTTCACGCGCAAAAGACTGGTTTGAACAGGCACAGCGAGATCTCGATCACGCAAGAAACGACGCCCAATACGAGTATCATGAATGGGCTTGTTTCAGCGCCCAACAAGCGTCTGAAAAGGCCCTGAAAGCATTATTTCAGTCAATCAGTGCCGAATGCCGTGGCCATTCAATCAAATCGTTGTTGAAATTATTACCTGGAAATATCAAAATTGATACAGAACTACTCGACTGTGCAAGAATTTTAGATTATTTCTATATTCCGACACGTTACCCAAATGGATTCGATGATGGAAAACCAGCAGACTATTTCACAGATAAAGAAAGCGAGCAAGCCATCAGCTGTGCAGAAAAAATTTTGCGGTTCTGTGAGTATCACATTTCTGGATCGTGAACGTGCAATTGAGGAAATTCAGGAATGTGCTCGAAAATTGCAGGAAAAAGACAACAATATTGCGGCAATTGCTCTATTCGGCTCTCTTGCGCGAGCAGAAGCCACTCCTTCAAGTGATGCCGACATTTTAGTTATTTTGAAACAGCATTTCCAAAAACGATGGTTTGACCGGATTCCGGAATATTCGGATATGTTTAGTAACACAAGTTTACCGACTGAAGTGTTTCCTTATACAATTCGTGAAATTCACAAAATGATGAAACAAACAGGATTTATTCAAACAGTCATCAAGGAAGCGATTCCTTTAATAGATAATCAAAACATGATTCGTGAATTGAAAACTCAATGTTGACAATCGTAGGAATATACAATTTATTCCTCTAAATCTCAATAGAAAAAGAGGTGCACCTCATGCAAACCAAATGTTTCTCATTTCTCGTACTTGTAACCGTATGTGTTTCACTCGCAACCCTATCCATCCCCGCCAGCGAAACAAACTCCGCCCAAACCCTCGAAGCCAAACTTCTGCCCGATCGTGTCACCGTCACCATCGATGGCTCCACCTTCACCGAATACCGCTTCCGTGACGAACAGAAATACCCTTATTTCTATCCCGTCAACGGACCCCGCTCCGGCAAAAGCGTCACCACCGAAACTTCAGAACCGTACCCGCATCATCATTCCCTCTTTTTCGGATGCGATCGTGTCAACGGCGGGAATTATTGGCAGCAAGGAGTAGATCGCGGCCGAATCGTGTCGAAAAAAATCCGTCTCACCCGGCCGCAAGGGAAAAAAATCATCTTCGAAAACGAATGTATCTGGGAACGGCCGGATGCCGAATCCCCGTTCCGTGATGTCCGCCGCATCGATATCAGTGCTCCTTCGCCGGAACTGCGCATCATTGAATTTGCCATCACCCTCGAAGCCCTGATCGATGTCACAATCCTGAAAACCAATCACGCCCTCTTCTCTGCCCGCATGGTTCCGGAACTCTGCGTCAACAGCGGCGGGACTCTTGTCAATTCGGAAGGAGATCAAAGCGAAGAGGGAACCTTCGGCAAAAAAGCGAAATGGTGCGATTATTGGGGAACACGCGACGGCATCACCGAAGGGCTGGCCATATTCGACCACCCCCAAAACCGCTGGTACCCCTGCACCTGGTTTACACGCGATTACGGCTTCTTCTCCCCCACCCCCATGCACTGGCTGCCCAATGACAAACTGGAGATTATGAAAGGCCAAAAACTACACCTGCAATACAAAGTAGCCGTTCACACAGGAAACACAAAAGAAGCAAAAATCGCAGAATTGTCTTATTAACGTCTTATTATGATTTAGCCTCTAAGTGCAACCAATCTCTATTCATTTGCCTCAGTCATGATTCTTCACTCAAGAATCTTTTTGCTAACGTCAAGAAATCTACTGCATGGTTGATAATCTTGGCTGCTACGCTATGCGTAATCACTTCTTCAGGCGCATAATCTCCTTCCTGACGAGCTTCAAAAGCGTCAATCAAATAACGATGGTATTCTTTTGGAATTTTCCCTGTTTTGATAAAGTGCTGACCGAAACCAGCGATAGTACCAGAATGTTTTGAATAAACCAAACCTTCTCCTTCAAGAAATGCCTGAGCGATGTAAAACATGCAGTAATATGCTCTCGAGACAGCAAATCCTGGAAATCCTTCAAAAAGCAAAATGTTTGCAGCCTTTAGGCTATTGTTAGCTTTCTGTATCAATTCCCGCTGCACAGGTGTCAAAGCAAAACTCCTTCCTTCCGTACATTACGAAACAAAGGCCCTTGTTTGTTGGCAAAACTTTGAGAATCCGTAAACAAGCACGATATAACGACATTGTGTTCCAACGACAGTTCCGAAACGATGTCCAATGTCCTCGCGCGTTCCTTGTTTGGATTCACTTCTCCTTTCAATACCACTAACAAATCGATATCCGATTCCGCATCCGCATCCCCTCTCGCGTGGGAACCAAACAGACAAACACAATCAAGGCGGTCTCGATAGATTTCCGTTAATCGTGCTTTTAAATTCGAAAGTATTTCATTCATCTATTCAAGCACCCCCACCTCCACACAACTCGGATACTCCCGCGACCGATACACCCGATTCGTCACCTTGATAAAATCTGTCTCCTTTGCCTTAAAAATATTCGGCACATACTTCTGCGGATTGCGGTCGATAAACGGGAACCAGGTGCTCTGGACGTGAACCATAATCCGATGCCCGCGCTTGAAGGTATGGAACACATCCTGTAATTCATAGGAAACCAGTGTCACCTCATTCGGCTTGAACGGTTTCGGATGCTCATAACTTTCCCGGAAACGGCCACGGAACGGCTCCACTCGAACGAGCATCTGCTGGGCGCCCCGATGTTTTTCGTGCGAAGCCGGCGGCATTTCGCCGGGATAGACATCGATCAGCTTCACAATCCAATCGGAAGCCGTGCCGCTTGTCGAAACATAGAGATTCGCTTTCAACGGCCCGGCAAGCGTCAAATCCTCTTTCAGAGGTTCGGTTTCATACACCAGCACATCCGGCCTGCGTGAGGCGAAGCGTTGATCTTCCGTCATATAATTGTGCGTCCAGCGGGTATTGATCTCTTTTGTATACGGAACCGGCTTGTTGGGATCGCTGGGGTATTCGTCATAAACGTTTTTCCGGTCTTTATTATCCTCAAAGGATAAGGTTTCATTTTCATAAAAATATAGTTTTTTCCGTTCCGCCTTCTGAGGAGGCCACGACTCGAAGCGCCGCCAGCGATTCGCCCCAGTTTCGAAAACAAACGCTTCCGGAAATTCATATGGATTCTCGCCGTCTTTTAGATAGTGCTTGAAAAAATCAAACAGAACGCGTTCTCGAAAATACTCGGCGGTTTGAAAACCGAAATCCGCATCCCCCAGTGCTTTCCCATCGCTCCGAATCCACGCGCCGTGCGACCACGGCCCCATCACCAATACATTGAAGATATCAGGATTCTTCTCCTCGACATTCCGATAGGTTTTCAGCGGCCCATACAAATCTTCCGTATCGAACCACCCGCCGACAATCATGACCGCCGCTTGGATATTGTCCAAATGGGAAAGGATATTCCGCGCCTGCCAAAATTCGTCGTAATTGGGATGCGCCACGATATCGTTCCAAAAGTCGATGTCCTTTTCGAAATAGTCTTTGTTGATATTGGATAGCGGCCCGAGATCGAGAAAGAATTGATACCCGTCCGGTGTTTTAAACTCGAACGTCTCCCCCCGTTCCGTTGTAGGTTCCTCGTGCTCTTGATGGAAAAAACTAAAAAAGTTGAATCCCATGGATAACGCGAACGCCCCATGCCGGTGAAAATCATCCCAAAACCAATCGGCAATCGGCGCCTGCGGCGACACGGCTTTCAACGCCGGATGCGAATCGATCATCCCCGCCGAACTATAAAACCCGGGATACGACACCCCCCATAACCCTGCCTTCCCATTATGATTTTCGATGTTGTTCAGCAGCCATTCGATCGTATCATAGGTATCCGTGCTCTCATCCACGTCGTTTTCATCCTTCTTATCCTCAATATGCGGACGCATATTCACGAACTCTCCTTCCGACATAAAGCGCCCCCGCACATCCTGAAAGACAAAGATAAAACCCTCTTTCTCGAACGTCTCACTCGGCCCCAAATCCCCCTTATATAAATTGGCTCCATACGGCCCGACACTATAGGGTGTGCGCAGCATCAAAATCGGATACGTTTTTGATAGATCGTTCGGACTATACACGGAAGTAAACAACTTCACCCCATCCCTCATGGGAATCCGGTATTCGAACTTGGTGTAATTGGTGCGGATGTATTCGGCTCGATCGGCATACGAATCGTTACTTTGAACTATAACGAATAGAAGCAAAGATAGCAAAAATTTGTACATGTTCATTCCTTTCATTTTGTTCCTATCTAAAAAAACAGTTATTAATCGATCCGCCGGTTCTGTAGGAAGAATCCTAACTTCATTTGAAATTGTGCAATTCATCGTTATATTCCTCCATATGTAAATGAGTATATTGCATTTTTTTCGCGGTACTTTTCAATCGCTCAGATCGCAATTCGGATATCTTGTCATCGAGTATATTTTCATAGATAAAATCATCCAGTTCTTTTTCGGAGTGGAAGTAATTTTTCAGTTCACATAACACTTCACATTGATCATAAGAGGGAAATTTTCTGTTTGTAGCAAATATGCTTTTCAAACTTACTTCAGACTCATTCAAGGATAAGCATCCATGGGTGGAAAGATAGGTAAAAATACTAGTGATTTCTATATTATTCACTAGAGTGATGTCTATATCATCAAATCTGGCAAAAAAATAATTTGGATTTCCTGTATGCATCCCTTCCGTCACATGCATTCGTTGAAGCTGCTGGGGGGTTAAAAAGGTTACGAAAACATCCACTTCGGTTCCTGCTGAGTACTGCAGAGTAGCAGGAACAGAACCATAGGAAGAAAAACACGGACTATAAACAACATCAAAGTTCCATAATTTCGCTTTGATCACGGGAATGAAAACAAATTCATTGAAATCTGCAAATTTTCGCTGCAATTGATCAATAGCCGCATTGGATCCATAGGCCAACACGGGGATTCTTTCCATGAAATCTCTTGAAAGATACTTTTTTATCGGCCAAAACTTGTCAATATGATCGTATACACTGTTCTTTAAAATGAGAGAATCGTCTTCAAAATCCTCTTTCCACAATCCATGATGAGGATAAAATACACCGTTTATATATAAATAGGAAAAAGGCAAATACAAAAAAGGATAACTTTTGGCGCGGGCTATCATACCGCTTTTTTCTTGATATTCAACGATTGGATTCATGATCATCAAATCCTGTTCATATGAATGATACACCAAACCACAAAACTATATCACCTTTCACAAAACACAACCTTCCCCCCAACAATCGTATACACCACTTCCGTATCCAAAATTTCCTCTTCCGGCACGGTAAGTATATCCTTCGACAACACGGTAATATCCGCCAATTTCCTTGGCGTCAACGATCCTTTGATATCCTCTTCGAAGCCGGTGTACGCCCCGTTGATTGTATAGGACCGCAGCGCTTTCATCCGGCTCATCCGCTGCTCCGGATAAAACACCGATCCATCCTTCAACCTTCGCGAAACAGAGGCATAAAAACACCGAATCGGAGACACATCTTCCACCGGCGCATCCGTCCCATTGGCGATAACCGCGCCGGTATCGAGCAAACTTCGCCACACATATGCACCGCTCTTCGCCCGTTCCTCACCCAGCCGTGCCAGAACGAACGGAGCATCCGACGTGCAATGGCACGCCTGCATCGACGCGATCACACCTAATTTCCCAAAACGGGGAATATCATCCGGATGCAAATGCTGCGCGTGTTCGATGCGCCACCGCAAGTCTGTTCGATCCGGATGTGCACGAAAAGCTTCTTCATACACATTTAGAACTTCACGATTCGCACGGTCTCCAATGGCGTGCGTGCACAATTGAAAGCCGTTCTCGATGGCCAACCGGGCGGTCTCTTTCATCGATTCGATAGAGGATACACTCAGCCCGGCAGTATCCGGCAAATCGCTGTACGGCTCCAAAAGCCACGCCCCGTGTGTTCCCAACGCCCCATCCATAAACCGCTTGATCGCCCGAACCGTCAAATGATTGTCATCAACTCCAAGCAATTTGTAATCGGCAAGACGTTCCTTCAACTGTGCATTCTCTTCCCCGATCATCACCCACAAACGCAGTTTCAATTTCCCTTCTTCGGCCAGCGTTTTCAGCAGATCGATCTCATCAAATGACGATCCGGCATCATGAAAGGTGGTAATCCCTTTTGCAATACACTCGTCCTGCGCCAATTCGATTTGCTTTAACAATTCCGCCCGTTCTTGTTCCGGCGTACGCTGGGCTTCCGATTTCGATTTGGCCCGATGAATCAAACCAGCGGCCGACTCCCGAAACATGCCGGTCGGATTCCCCTCGTTGTCTTTCAGGATCGTCCCCCCAGACGGACTCCTTGTATCGGCGTCCACTCCGGCCAGTTCCATCGCTTTCGCATTGGCAAAAACCATATGCCCGCTGGCGTGAGTCAGCAAAACAGGATTGTCCGGCGTCTCCCGGCTCAAGGCTTCATGAGTAGGATACCCTTCCACATTCGGCTTTGGGATCGTATCCCACTTTTCCTGATGCCAACCGGAACCGGTAATCCATTCCCCCACCTGCGCTTTTCCCGCCGCTTCCGCAACGATGGATATAATCTCCTCCCAGTTGCGCACATCCCGCAAATCCAGCTGCATTTTCGCTTTCCCCAGTCCGAGAAAATGCGCATGGCTGTCGATAAAACCGGGAACGGCAAGTTTCCCCTCCAGATCGATAACCTTCGTCGAGGGACCGACATACTGCTTGATTTGATCCTCGCTCCCCACCTTGAGAATTCGGTCCCCTTTCACCGCCAACGCTTCAGCCTCCCCCCCCTTCTCGTCCATCGTCACAATTTTTCCATGCAACAGAACAAGATCGGCCGCTTTTTTCTTTGCTACACACATCGAAGTGATCCCCAATAGAAGAAATACGATAAGAAACTTACTGATACGAAAATGCGGTGAATTCATGTTTCAAACTCTCATATATGTTTTATTGATTTTCATTCGGTTACAAAAGAAACACGATCAAGGCCGCCGGCCCTTCTGCGGTGTATCGTGCAGCATCCCCCGTATTGTATACAACTGGATCAATCCCTGATTCAACAACCGTTCGCCCGTTCCCACTTCCGCAATCCCTGCGTCACTTGCTCCATATCCGCCTCGTGCTGCCGAGGCGATATCGGGAAAATACCAATTCGGCCAGTCTTGATAGGAATTATCACAATAGCCGAAGAGGAAAGTATGCGGCAATGCCGCCTCCTCCCGCAAGTCGAATTGAAATTTGACGAACGGTTCCCCCGGCATCGTCACGATCCCAATATCGTCATTGATCAGAATGGAAGTCGCCCCAAAACAAAGCGTCGTATCCTCTTCCCACCGATGATTGACTTGTATCACATCCGTAGCGACTTTCAACTGTGAAGATCGCCCCGCCACATCCTCCATCTGGTTCAGCGTATCTAACACATCCTCTGCCAATAATATTCCCATCCGTTCAACAAGGGCATAATGATCTTCAGGATTTTCGCTTCGAGCCTGAAAAAGAGGATTGATATCCCCACCGCCTCCCTGCACGAACATGCACATGGCACCTTCTAATTTTTTCTCCACATGCCGGTACATGGCTCCCGGATAATCTCCCGATATTTTGCGATTTTTAGAACCGAGCACCACCGGATGGCACGCATAATTGACAAGAACCACCCGTGTATCTCCCGTCTCATCGGTGATACGAAGAACACCGGCTGTCGGATCGATCGGCCCATACGGAATATGATCCACATTGTTAAAAATCGTTGTGGCCAATCCGTCCGGATCTCTTCGCAAGCGATTGTATCCCAGCGGGATATCCCCTTCCTCACAGGCAAAATAAGCGGGAAACAACTCGCTCTTCGCTTCTTGGATCGCCTTCAAAATCCGCTCTTCTACGGTTCGTTTCCATGGTTTTTCCGGAGACGGAAAATCCGATTGGCTCAAATCGGGACCGGAGTGAGTATGGCTGTTCAGCAGAAGCAGTTCATCGATCCCCAGTTCTCCCATATGATCCCGCAGCCACGGAGACTGAAACTCACAAACATCCCAACTTACCAGGGCGAGAGTAGTTTCTTCCGATTGTAAATAAAGAATCTTGGCCATCAACCGATCATAAATCCCGATTGTGGGTTTTGCGCCGGCATATCCCCACGTCCGGCCTCCGATCGGCGGTGTAATATCGGTTTGCGCAATCCCGGCCATGATTTTCGCCTCGTCCGCCCAACAAAATAATCCACAAATCAATGTCACAAACAGAAAGAAAAGAGTATTGACTTTCTTCATGGTGATGTCCTTTTTCATGAAGTGTGTAATAGGAAAACGATAACATGGAATACCCCGATTGGCTATGTCTCAAAAGGGATCAGCGACTGTCAAGGACTTCTCGAACTTTCCGAATCAAGCTCTTCGGTGTAAACGGCTTGGGAAGAAAGGAAATAGCCGGTTCTATCATTTCCTGAAAGATTTCATTTTCGGCATATCCCGACATAAACATCATTTTCATGTCCGGATAGAGAGAACGTAATTTCGTAGCCAATTCTTGTCCACTTATTCCCGGCATGACGAGATCGGTCAATAGCAAATGAATAGAACCATTCTGTTCCTGGCAAATGCGAATGGCGTCCAACCCATTGTTGGCTTCCAGCACGGTATATCCATAACTGGTCATCGCTTCCGAGACGAATTCACGGACCACATCTTCATCTTCAACAACCAATACTGTTTCATTCCCCCTACCGGAAGAAACGGTTTGTATGGCGGATTCTTCTGATTCTTCACTTGCTTCGACAACGGGAAAATAGAGATGAAATGTTGTCCCTTTCCCACGTTCACTCTTGACGCCGATGAATCCTCCACTTTGTTTCACGATCCCAAATACGGTTGACAACCCCAAACCGGTTCCTTTCCCTTGTTCTTTCGTCGTAAAGAAAGGTTCGAAGATTCGAGGAAGAACGGCCGGTTCGATTCCGCACCCGGTATCCCGAACGGTCAATTGGACATATCGTCCGGGAAAACAGTCTTCGAAGCTCTGCACATCCTTTTCTTCGAGTGCAACATTCGATGTGCGAATCGTCAAGGTTCCTCCCTCTGGCATTGCATCGCGGGCATTGATCGCCAGATTGACGATCACCTGTTCCACTTGAACCGGGTCGGCTTTGACAGATCCAAGGTTCGGATCGAAATCGGTTTCGAGGGATATCGTTTCTCCGATCAAGCGGCGGAGCATTTTTTTGGTTTCTTGAATCCGATCATTCAAGCAAAAGATTTCCGGTAATAATAGTTGCTTTCGGCTGAATGCCAGGAGTTGATTGATAAGCGAAGACGCCCGTTCACCGGCTTTTTGGATTTCCGTCAGATATTTTTGAGCCGGATCATCTGCCCCTATTTTCTCCACAACCAAATCACTATACCCGATGATTGCCGACAATAAATTGTTGAAATCGTGAGCGATACCGCCCGCCAATTGGCCCACCGCCTCCATCTTTTGCGACTGAAGCAGTTGATCTTCCAATAGTTTTTTCTCCGCTTCCGTGCGTTTCCGGTCTGTAATATCGCGAAAGGAAAAAGCCAATTGTCTTGGGGATGGGATATAGGCAACGCCTTCAAAATATTTTTCCAATGTGGCCGCGTATTTTTCAAACCGCAACGGCTGCCCGGTTCTCACGACAGTACGAAAGTTCTCTATCCACGACGGATCGATATTGGGAAAGACTTCCATAACCTCTTTCCCGATCACGTCTTCTTTTTTAAAATTAGTCGTAACACAAAAACTTTTGTTGACTTCGAGAAAACGGAAATTGATTGCATCAGTCCCCTCCTCATGTTCGACGCCGAAAATGACAAATGCATTGAGCATTTCTTCGAAGATTTTTCGATATCGCTCCTCGCTGCTACGCAAAGTTTCCTCGGCTCTCAATCGTTCTGTAATATCCCGGATTGCGGCGATATGAACGGGTTTTCCTTTCCACGTGAAATGACATCCCGTAATTTCAACGGGAAAAACGGAACCATCCTTTTTCCGGTGATAACGAACCAATACACGTGGACGCTGCTCCCGCACGGCAGCGCGGGTATCCTCCGGTTCGGCGGAAAGATCCGTATTTTTTTTCTGGAGCAATTCCTTATGCGTGTAGCCATACATCTTTGCTGCGGCTTGATTCGCTTCAAGAATCCGGTACGTTTCATTGTCAATCAAGAAAATCGCATCCGACTCCATTTCGAACAATTGCCTGTATTTTTCTTCTCCAGCCTCATCGGAGGATAAAGAGGAAGGAGAATGACGTCTCGAAGCAAGAAAACAAACCACTCCCCCGGCAGCAAGTATCAAAACCATAATAAGAATCGACCAAGAGACTAATCCCTGATCAACGGTAATAAACGCCGGCCAAACAACGATTTTGAATATCGCCAAAATCAAAAGATTGAAATTCATAGCAAAAAAAACTCGAAGAAATCCGTGTTTGTTTTATCACAGGAGCCTGAACACAATGGATGATTAATCAAGGATCAATGTTACTATATCATCATTTCTGCATACACACGAGCTGTCTCCACCAAAGAATGGATCATTACATATTCGTCGCTGCTATGCAGGCCGTCTCCTTCTACACCATACCCCACCGTCGGGCAATGGCCTTCATTGGTGAAAAAGTGCAGATCGGTAAATGCGCTGAAAATTTCCAATGCGGCCTCTTTTCCGGTGACACTTTCGACAGCATCTTTCGCAATCTGGCAGATATCCGAATCTGGTTCCGTCATGCCGGCATTGAATCCTTTGATCACATTCAACGTGCCTCGAAACGATTCATCCTTCCCAATGACTTCGGAAATTACAGTTTGGATTTCATTCTGTACCTCGTCCACATCTTCTTCCGGGATCAAGCGGCGATCAATGGTAAAATGAAAACGGTCCGGAATGGTATTGACTTTATTCCCTCCACCGGACAGTCCTCCGAGACTCATTGTCGGAGTTCTGCACGAAGGTGGTTGAATCGTATAACGGCTACGCCGTTTTTTGTGTGCTTGCTGCAATTCCATAATCCTTCGGGCAAGTTCAACTCCTTTTTCAAAGGCATTGGCGCCGGAAACCGGATTCGAACCGTGGCCGGATGCTCCCTCCACAAGAACATCCATCCATAATACACCTCGGTGTCCGTATGCGATCCTGTCTCCCATCCCACCTTCACAAACAACTGCCGCATCCGGTTTGATCCACTGATTCTTCACCAAATATCCGACACCACATTCCCCACCAATCTCTTCATCGGCAGTGAATGAAAGTTCGATATTCCACGATGGCGCAATGGCATTGGCCCGAAGTGCTTGAACCGCGAACAAGGAAGCGGCCAAGCAGCCTTTCATATCGCATGTCCCGCGTCCATACAAACGCCCATCCTTGACAACGGGGCAATAGGGATCGGTTTCCCATTTGTCCGATGTAGGAACAACATCGAAATGGCTGTTAAAATGCAGTGTTCGATTGGAACCGGTGTCCCAGCGTACAAGGAGATTCATTCGGGGATAATCGAATGTTTCCGGCGGATTATGAAGACGTTGATACTCCAATGGAATGGTGATCGTTTGAGTCTCCAATCCCATGGATTCGGAATACTCTCGGAGAAAATCGACACACGGCTTATAATTCCGGCCGGGTGGATTCTCAGTCGCGAAGGCACACAGTTCCGAAGTGAAACGAATCAGGTTCTCTTGATTGGATTCCAAATACTGACGGATAGCGGTTTTAACCGTTTCGGATTTCATCAAATGCTCCTAATTTTGGTTATTATCAATCTTTGATTTCTATGTAAACAACCATTTTTCCGGATTCATCCCCAGAACAAGGACAAGCAAGAAAAAGAGAGTGCCGCCAATGGCACACCCAAAGTAAAAAAACTGAGGCAAATAACGGAAAGTCACGATATGCTCACCGGCGGGAACCATCACAGCCATAAACGCATGATTCGCACGCATAATCTTGGTCGGTGTTCCATCCACTTCTGCTTTCCAATTCGGCGAATAATTTTCGGATACGACCAAATAGCAATCATGTCTTGTCCTGACTTCAATGTGAATTCGGTCGGATATCTTTCGTTCATATTGAGTAATCGTATCTTGCGAGTTTCGCTCGAGAGGGATGGGGACAGTCTCCAGCGCCGGAGTCTCTTCTTTCGGAAAGAAAACCGGAAGTTCGATATTCTCTCGAGGGTGATCGAGAACGTCCACGATCTCATGTATGCGGTCATATTTGCGGACATTGCGGGTTAAATAAGCCGGGCATACATTCTGTTCATTCTCGTAAATCGGAAGTTCGGTCGATTCGGGAATCCGCTTCCAGCCTTCGATCTCGGGAGTTCGATAATTGATTTGAAACACGGCTAGACGGCCTTTGGGGATAAAATATTCCACAGACACTCGATCGACTTTGGCTGGTTGAGAAAGGGTGTATGTTGTCATATAGTGTCTGATCGATGTATATCCATTTTGTGAGGGAATCGGAAACCATCGATATTCAAAAGCCGGCCGGTGTCTTGTTTGCCCCTCTGAATAATCCAAAATGTAATTGGCGATATCCACGCCGGCACGAATGGGAAATCGTTCAACCGTGTCAGTCGCGTTGGAAAGCCGAACCTCACCGACTTCCATCCCCTGCGGCGCATCCGCTACTCCCGCCAAAATCCATCGGAAAGAAACTGCACTGACGGTTTTCGGCGCATCGAGGGCGCTTCCAAGCACTCCGGGTTCATCCAGTACTCCTTCTTTTCCCGAATAGAGAACTTCCTGATTCGGATATCCAACCACATACTTCACACCGAGAAGATTCAACAAGCGTTTCGGGAACCGCTCGAGACGCACCGTTCGAGTCGGATCGGTTGCCTTGGAATGACCGGCCCATCTTCGCACAAGTTCAGCATAGCGGGCCGGATACATGGGATCATACCCTTGTATTTCATGCAGCCGATAGAGTTCCGGAAGACGATGCATAAAAACCGGTTTGACATAGAAGGAGCGTACATCGCTGCCGCTGTCAATAAACGGCGCATAACTGCATACCCGCACTCCATCTTCCACACCGGTCACGTCCTGCAGTCGTTTCACCGTGCGAGGGGGATCAAAATAGGAAGCAGGAACAGTTTGCAAAAAAAGCCGTTGGGAATATTGAACGGATTGTAAAATTACCAGTAGATACAAAATCCCCAATAGAACCGAATATCGTACTTTCCGGTGAATATAGAGAATCAAAACAATTCCGGTCAATGCAGTCCAAAAACAGAATAGGAGAAGCGCCCATACAAAATCCGGAATGGAATCCGGATAAAAGGTCCGGGTGCAGCCGGAATAAATCATGGTTCTCCATACCCAGTGATTCCAAAAGAGAGAAAGAAACCAAATCACACCCGTCATGCATGTAATGGCATACAACGCAAGTTTTTTTAACCGGCTAAAATTTTCATAAGAAAAAAAGGCTTCAAATCCGCATGCAGCGAAAGGGGGCAAGGCCAAGGCCAATAGCAGCAAGGAACGGTTCGGCAAATTCAGGAAATCCCAGCCGGGAACATGTTGAAACAAAAACGGATAGATCCACCCCTCGCGTCCCAAGGTACAACAAAGAGCGAATATTGCACACACGGTGAAAGCCATGCGCAACGTTCGATTGATTTTGCGCCCCCCCAACAGGATGAAACAAAGAGCGGTTACGCCGATGTAACATGTTCCTTCCCACGGATCACTTCGTGATATGTCGGGTTGTGCCAGCCCCCCAAAAACGACACGCCAGATTTCATGCCAATGCAGGGAACCGGCTAAGGCTTCCGATAAAGTCAGCGATGTTCTTTGAGTTTCAGGAGCATAACACAAAGCCGGCAACCACATCCCGGCTGTAAGGAACACGCCTCCGAAAAAAAGAAGAAAGAACGACTTCAAAGCCATGAAAAAGGTGCATCTTCTTGTCAATACAAATGAGAGCGAGAGAATCCCCACAGCAAGCGTAACATAAACCACCGTATGTGGGACGCCGGCCAGAACCACAAGCGAAAAGGGAATGACGGCTGCGAGTACACTCATACTCTTTTTTCGTTCCAACCCATAAAGATAGAAATACAGAACGGCAGGGATCCAACTTATTCCTTCCAATAATCCCAAATTGGTGATTTTGCACCGCCAGAATGTACTCACTAAAAAAGCCAAAGAACCAAAAAGCGCCGACTCGGGTGAGAATCGAATCCCGCGCAGAAAACAGTACATCAACAATCCTCCTATCGCATAATGTCCAATCAAGAGGATCAGAAAACCGGCAAAAGGAGGCATAATCTGAAAAAGAAGGTTGGGAAAATACAATAATTGAGACTGCGGATTGGCGTCCCGAGGAAATCCACAAAAGAGATATGGATCCCAAAGACCAACTTGCATATCTCCATGCAGTGCACGAAGAGGAGAGAAAAAAAGCAACGAATCCTCATCCAAAGGGATTCCGAGTTGAAAAACGACTTGGAAATTAATCAAAAAAGCAGTCAGTACAAGAATCAAAAAAGAGATCAAATCATCTTTTTCCAGTCGAAGATTGGTACAAACAGTAAAATTGTCCATTTCCCCTATCCAAATTGACGGGCCGGCTTTTCTTCAATCGCAAAAAAACAACGGTGAAAATTTCCACCGGTAGAAAGTACAGAGATTTTTTGGGTTCTTCTCGAAAAAACGCTTCCAATATCTTGTTCTATCGAGAATCCCTATTAGCATTTTGCATCGAATGTACAATTTTTCAATCTTTTCCAAAAATACTCATGATCATATTTCCAATTCCGTAAAATCGGTATACTCTTTGCATATGGCACCTTAAGTTTTATCCTTTATCAACCGATAATTTTTGAAGTAATGTACAATTGTATTGTCGGAAGTGTTATTTTGGTTTATGGTTTGGGTGCAAGGGATTAGGATACATCTCAAGAGTCAGGATACGAATAGTAAAAATGAAACGAATTGCCTACAGCATTTTGGGTATTTTCTTTTTCTTTCTTCTCGTGAGCGGGCATGATGGATATGCCCAAAACAAATCGTCCAAGATTCTCTATTTCGGACCATCCCGTTCCCATTCGTCTACTCACTTCATACCTTTCGCAATCGAATCAGCGACTATCGAAACCGTCGCTGGAACAGGGATCGCCGGAGATTCGGGTGACGGGGGATCGTCGCTATCCGCTCGTTTGAACGCTCCGCAGGATGTCGCAATCAACACGGATGGCAGCCTGTTGATCGCGGATACGTTGAACAATCGCATCCGAAAAGTCGACCCGCAGTTCGGAACGATTTCAACCTTTGCCGGCAACGGAATCAGCGGAACCGGCGGGAACCGTCTCCCAGCGACCGATGCTTCATTGGCCTCTCCTCGCGGAATCATTGTCGATGTCACTGGAAATCTTTATATCTCCACATTGCATCTGATCCGTGTGGTTGATCCGTCTGGCATCATCGATCTCTATGCAGGATCGATCGAGGGAGACGCTGCGGACGGGGTACCCGCAAGAGAAGCTCAATTCCGAACGTTGGGAGGTTTGGCTATCGATACGGATGGCGGCATTCTCGTGGCGGATATCGCCAATCATAAAATTCGAAAAATCAGACCGGATCAAATCGCAGTGACGATCGCCGGTACCGGTATCCAAGGAAGTCAGGGAGATAACGGTCCACCGGCACAAGCGCAACTCGATAATCCCGTCGATGTGGCCGTCGCTCCATCTGGCGCCATTTACATCGCAGAACGTTTCGGTTCACGAATAAGAAAAATCGAAGAAGGTGTCATTACGACTGTCTTCGACTCGCAAATGGATTCCCGCTTTTCCGCGCCGCGCGGACTGGTGATATTTGAAAACCTTTTCCTTTATTTCTCCAGTGAAGATCATCGCATCCGCCGAATGGACTTATCGGACCGTTCCGTCAATATCTTGGCGGGAACGGGATCACCAGGCTCTCGAGGAGACGGGGATTCGGCCACATTGGCCGAATTGAACAATCCCGTCGGATTGACAGTGGATTCGAATGGAAATCTCTATGTGGCTGATTCCGGAAATGACAAAG
>CAYPPG010000090.1:0-21805 GCA_964412555.1 uncultured bacterium | reverse complement strand
CAACCAGTCTTTCGGTTTCAGACCGAAGCGCAATTGTCATCAGGCTCTGAAGGAAGCGGACGATTTTGTCTGCGTTGTGCAGAACGAACGGGAAGCCGTGCGCATTGAAAAGGCATTGAAGAACCGTTTCAACCGTTTCTCTCTGGAAATTCATCCGGAGAAGAGCAGGCGAATGAGTTTCGGTCGATATGAATCTCAGAACGCCGCCAAGCAGAAACGGCGTGCCAATACCTTTGATTTTCTCGGGTTCACCCATTTCTGTGACCGCACCCGGAAAGGCCGTTTTAAACTGGGACGCAAAACCAGCCGGAAGAAATTCGCGGCCAAATGTAAGGACATGAATCAATGGCTCAAAAGCATTCGCAACCGAGCCAAAACGAAGGAGTGGTGGCCGATCCTGTGTGCGAAACTCAGGGGGCACTTTCAGTACTATGGCGTTAGTGGAAACTACGCAGCGATTGCCGCGTATCATAGACGAACGCTATATGCGGTGCATAAATGGCTAAACCGCCGGAGTCAGAAACGGGCGATGAACTGGGCTCAGTTTTACGAGTACCTCAAACACTACCCGCTCCCGACTCCCAAAATTCGTCACAATTTCTATACCGGGTTTCCGTGTAACGTGAGATAAACCGAGGAGCCGGATGTGGGAAATCCACAAGTCCGGTTCTGTGAGGGACATTGATGTTCCTCGCAATATATAAAGTTTTCACATATTGAAAGGAACTATATTATGTCTACTCGACGTCCATGCGGTATGATTATGACCGTTGGAGTGGGTGGTCCAAATCCAAGTTCGCTGGTCGGCGCGTTGAAAAAATCGGTGGAAAGAACCAATCCCGATCTTCTTTATTTAGTCTGCACCAAAACGAGCCACCAAACGGCGGATCTGTTGGAACCCCAACTCCACAAATCCATTGAATGTCACCGCTATGAAATATCTGATGAAAACAGCGTTGATAAAATTTTCAACGATCTCATTGAACTGATCGAATGGATGAAACGGGAACACGGCTGCGAGGCGGACAGGCTCACGGTCGATTACACCAGTGGCACCAAAGCCATGAGCGCCGCCGCCATTCTGGCCGCCGTGCCCTCAGGCATCAACCGGATTCAATACATTCATGGAACCCGAAAAGAGGGGACAGTCATCGAAGGACTCGAAGAGATCAGCACCGCCTCGCCCACCCGCTGCATTTCATTTCTCAATCTCCAAAAAGCGCTCAACAATCTTCGGGCATTGCGTTTTTCCGCCGCCCTCGCCACATTGGAAGAGGTCCAAACCGATGCGCTCCCTCCCTTCTGCCGGGAGCTTCCTCCTCTTCTCGTGCAATTGGTGGAAGGCTATCAAGCGTGGGACATTTTCCAACAGGATGTCGCATTCGTGAAATTACGGGACGCCAAGTCCAATCATCCGATGCTGAACGAGTATGTGTTTCCCCGGAACAATATCGGCAACTTAAACGGATTACAGGATGCCCTCTTCCCCAAATCTTCGAAACAGGATGAACAGGCGCAGAAGGGGAGCATCAAAAAGGAAGTCTTGGCCGATCTCTTCAACAACGCCTCACGCCGAATGTCGGAAGGGAAATATGACGACGCCTGCGCCCGGCTGTACCGTGTCACAGAAATGTGCGCCCAATTCGCCTTGCAGAAGCACGGCATCGACACCGGACATGTGCAGGAAGAGCAAATCCCGGAAAACTGCCGGCGGAAGTATTGTTTCGATTTCGAAAAAGGCGGGAAAAAAGAAGCCAAACTTGGCTTACATAAATCGTATGAATTACTACTGGATCTAAACAATCCCATCGGGGAATACGTGAAACCCAAAAGCGCATTCGCAACCACGATCACCACGCGCAATCAATCCATCCTCGCGCATGGCAAGGAACCGGTCAGCCGGGAAACATGCGAAGCACTGCGGGAGCATGTTTATGATCTACTTCAAAAAATCGACAAAGATATTGAAAAACGCTGCCACGAACTGCAGTTTCCTTGGCTGGCAAACAGTTGAATGCAATACAAGTTCAAAATCCAACCATCATTTCAAGTTTCCCCGGGAAACTTGAATAATGCCTATAATTTCAAGTTGACGGGCGATTTATGAAGAAAATTATAAATATACTATTTTTGTATGCGATATTCTGTTTTGAATGCTATTGTGTTTCATATACGGATGAATTTGTCAATTGGAATATCCGTCGATTTACAGCCCCGGACGATTTGCCGAATGAGGTGATTCGCGATGTGATTATGGCTCGTGACGGATCGGTTTGGATGGCATCGTGGGGAGGGGGTGTTGTTGTATTCGAAGGGACGAAAAAAAGAGTCATAACAACAGAAAACGGTTTAATTTCCAATGACGTTCGAGTCTTGGTCGAAGATAAGGAAAACCGTATCTGGGTTGGAACCGCGAATGGCATCAGTTGCATCCATGGAGACAACATCTATAACTACTCACCGGATACTGTCTCCATCATACCGGAGAACGGTTCGATTTATGCAATCGAATGTATGGAAAACGGTGAAGTGTGGTTCGGTGACGAACTCTCTAACCTTTATGCATGGATACCGCCGAAAAATAGTGTGGACGTGCAGCGGGGAGCCTGGAAATTCATTCATCGGTTTACTGAAAAAAATAAAACAGGCATCAGCCGGATCAAACAGTTCAGCAACCATCAGATTTGGTTGGTTGTGAACAATGCCGGTTTTGTGCGCATTCAATTATCCGGCGAATATGAAATCAATCCTTGGTTGAATATGCATCCCGATATGAGTTCGAGAAGCAGGGATATTGTTTGTATTTCTCCGGACCACATGATGTGCATCGTGTATGAAAAGGTATTTGAATCTACCGAAAGAAAAATCCATCTCGTTCATACGGCTCCCTATTTAATTACATGTGCCGAATATGCCTTTGGCCGGTTGTTTTATGGAACGGATCGCGGATTGTATGTTCTTGATGACAATCAAGAGAGGTTCTTTCCACTGACTAGCGATCGAAGCGATAATTATATTGAATCGCTCTCCTATGTTAAAGATGGTTCCATGTGGGTGGGGACGAGAAAGGGTGTTTTTCGAGTTTCCCAACCCATGTGGATTTCTCAACATCCCCCAGATTCGAAATCGGCTTTTATCGGTCAAAGTTTATTGTCTACTGATAAAAAACACATTTTTTGTATTGATGATGAGAGGAGGATATGGACTTATAAAGATCACTCCTGGACGTTTTTAGATCAAATTGAGCCTCTCGGAGATACTACTCATATAGAGTATTATAATTGTAACTATCAATCAAATACATTGTTTATCTGTAATCACTTTAGACTCATTGAATTCGATCTTACTCAAAAAAAAATTTCTGAAGAAACCCTTTTTCCTGGTGACACTTCCGTTGGGGATCACAACCCTTTTTTGATAACCAGCAACAATGAGGTATGGTTTGCCAGCGCTCATGGAATTCTTTGCTGGCAACGTGAAAGATTCAATCCAGTGTTTGATTTATCCCACCATGACGATCCATCGGTTTGCACGATTCTTGAATCCACACCAGGAGAGTACTGGCTAGGGGGAAAAGGGTGGATTGATCATTGGAAAGACGGACGATTGATCGATCCCAAAATCCCTAATTCCTTTATGGGGGACGGGAATAAAATTCTTGCTTCTTTGAAAACGCAAAAGAACGAGTTATGGTTTGCGCAATTAGGGAAAGGAATATTGCGATGTCAAGATGGTAAATGGATTCAAGAAACGATCCATACAGGTCTGAAAAGTAACTATATTCGGGCATTATTTCAGAGTAGCGATGGAACGATATGGGCGGGGGATCGGAATCGTGGAATCATGAGTTTCAAGGATGGCCGATGGATACAATACGGTTTCGATGACGGCGTTCCCGTTGGAGAAGTGATCTCGATTGCGGAAGATGACCAACAACGCATTTGGATCGGAATCATCGATCAAGGAATTTATGCGCTTAATTCAGATGATCAATCCCCCACCGTCGAAATAGTATCTGCGCCCGACCGCTTGGTTCCCGATGCCCGCGGGGTGTTTTCGTATCTAGGAAGCGATGTGTGGAATCAAACGCCACGGGATAAACTCGTTTATTCGTGGAGAGTCATGGAAGAAGACTCCGGACAGCCTCTTCAAGAATGGAGCGCCTATTCTACTACGAATTCGGTGTTATTACCTCCCTTACGACCCGGCCGGTATCTCTTCGAGGTCAAGGCACAGGACGCGGAACGGAACACGAGCGAAATTCCGGCCCGGGCGAGTTTCCTTGTCGTTCCTTATTTCTGGCAAACGTATTCGTTTCAGGTTCCTGTTGTTCTATCAGTCTTTTTTGCCAGTCTATCCTTGTATTTATTTGTGAAACGATACCATAAGGTTCGCATTTCCGCAATCAAGTATAAGAGCATGGTCGAGCAGGATACATATACCATCATCATGTTTTGGAACGCGGATTATCGTTTGACTTATGTAAACGAATGTGCGCAGAATCTGTTGGGCATTCGCCAAGAAGACCTTGAATCGCTGAATGTTCTGGACACCGTCTTTTCCCACAGCCATGAAGTCCGAAAATCTATCGAGAGGATTTTTCGGGAATTGAACGAAGATAGACTTTCTTATTCAACCATTACTCTTCCAACACTGACGAGAAATGGGGAATTATTGTGGATTTCGTGGTTATTCCGAGTTTCACATTTTCACGATAATCTATCCGTGGAAATTCATTCTTTTGGAACAGACGTCACGCCGAGAAAAAAAGCGGAAGACGAGTTGAAAATTGAAAAGATTGGTTTTGAAGAATTTTGTGAAAGCGCACAAATAGGCGTTTTTCGTAAATCAACAACACTTGAACTCGTTTATGCAAATAACGCCATGGCACAGATTGCTGGATTTGAATCCGTACAAGAAATGATGAACTGTGACAACCCTTTGCAATGGGACAAGGAATATCTCTACGGCCGGTTTTTGCATCAGTTGAAAAACGGATTAAAAGTTCCACCGGTCGTATTAAAGGGGCATCAGGTCATCACGGGGAAAGATTATTACGTAAAGTTATACGGCGTTCTAAAACAGGACGAAATCGATATCATGGCGGTCGATGTAACCAAAGAGAAAAAACTGGAAAAAGAAATTGTAACAACTAGTGCAAAAGAACAGCAAAAAATCGGCCGGGATTTACACGACAGCATTTTGCAGGAACTGACGGGGATTTCTTATCTCACACAAAGTGTTTTGAAGAAAGCGAAAAAGAAAATACTGTGTAATGTCGAGGAAATAAACACAATCATCGGCATGTTGAACGACGTGCGTAACAAAACGAGGATCATTTCCAAAGGACTGTCTCCATTCACGGTCGGGAAATTGGGACTCCACTCCGCTCTGCAGGAATTGACATCTTCCACGCAAAAACTGTATTCGATTTCTTGTGAATATTTTTCTGACTATACATTGCATATTGGCGACGACGAGATAGAACTGCATTTGTATCATATCGCTCATGAAGCGGTCACGAACGCGGCAAAACATTCCCGCGCAAAACGCATTCAGATACACTTGGAGGAAAATGAAAATGAGATCGTTCTCACGGTCACCGATGACGGCGCCGGTATATCCCATCCGGAAGAACACGATGGAATGGGAATTCAAATCATGAAGTTGAGAGCCAGTGTCATTTTAGCGGAATTGAACATCAACCGCCGAATAGAGGGAGGAACGGTTGTGGAGTGCCGCTATCCGCGAAGAGATCGGTGAGTAATCCATTGTGCTTATCACCATATGCCAAGTTGTACGTTTTTGAGATATGAGGTTCAGTATGGAACGAATTCAAGTATATATCGTTGACGATCATCCTTTCATCCGCTTGGGTGTATCGCAGATTCTGAATCAGGAACATGATATGTTCGTCTGTGGTGAATCCGGCGAGTTCCAGCAGTCGAAAGAAGAAATCGCCCGCCTGAATCCCCATGTGGTCTTGATCGATCTTTCTTTGAAAAACGACAATGGAATCGATCTCATCCAGTATTTATCCGAACATTATCCGAACATCGCTATCGTCGTATTGTCGATGCATGACGAGTTGATTTACGTCAAGCATGCCATCGAAGCGGGTGCAAAAGGATATTTCCATAAAAATGAATCCGTAGAAAATCTCCCTTACGCCATACGCAAGATTATGAGTGGTGGGAATTACTTCAGCGAAGAGATCTCCAATACACTCATGCGATTGATTATGGACAGATCGGCAGAAACGGACCGGTTACACATTTTAACCCCTCGAGAAAGAGTCATATTTCAATATTTGGGGAATAAAAAAAACCGCAATGATATCTCGAAAACTCTTTTCATCTCCCCCAAAACGGTTAGTTCTCATATTGAAAATATAAAAGACAAATTAAACATTGAGTCGACGGATGCATTAATCCAATTTGCCATACAGTGGAACAAAAAAATCTAAATTTATCAGATTAATCCAAGATTTCACACATCCCCTCGCGATTCATAGGAACTCTTCCCATAATTTCTAGGAATGTATGGGGAATATTCCTATTTTTTCTCGGAACATATTCCTACTAAAAATGGGAAAAATTGTCACTGTAATTATCCATTCGAATATGCAAAAATTATATACAGAATTGTGCGCGTCTGAATGTCCTTAGTGGAACTTTGGCACGGCAGAAAAACAGCCCTAAAACAATCTGTCAATGATGAACTGAGGCTATTGCGCCCCCCATAAAAACACTGAAATTTTTTATGGATTCTCTGTGATTCTTTCTATCATAAGAAGCATGTTTGTACTAAATGAATACAAAAAAACAACATTGTCCATACGGGAGGAAAAAAATGAAGCACGTTTTATTAGCCGGGATTTTTGCCACAGTATTTTCCATGTATGCGCAATATGCGCCAGCGATCACGCTTTCGGGTGAAATTACGGGGAATGAAACCTGGTCGGGAACCGTGCAACTGACGGGAGATGTAACCGTTATCGAACCGGGAAAACTAACCATTCTGGCGGGAACGAGAATTGAATGTGCAACCCAAATGGACGATTCAGCAGGGGGAAGGAATACCTCACGGATCGAGTTGATCGTGAACTGGGGGAGTTTGGAAGCGGTAGGGACGGAAACCGAACCGATCCTATTCACCTCCGCATCACCCAATCCGGAACGGGGCGATTGGTATGGATTGCGGATCACCAGCGATACCACAACCATGCGTCATTGCATCGTCGAGTATGGGAACGAAGGCATCCGGGTGGAAGGCGGCATTCCCGAAATCGAACAGTGCACAGTCCGGGAAAACAGTGGCAGCGGGATACATTTTGAACTTACGGGCGCTGTATCTGATTGCGATATTCAGAACAATGGACAGGACGGCATTCTTTCCGATGTCGGTACGGTAACCACGACAAATTCAACTCTCAGCAACAATGGCCGGGACGGCATGCACGGCAACGCGATTATGACCGGCTGTACGATGGACGGAAACGGGAATGACGGTGCGGAAGGCGGAACCCTCAATCTCACCAACTGCACCATCACTAACAACGGAGCGGACGGGATTCGTTGCGGGAAGGTTATTTTAAAAGACAGTGCCATCACTGGTAACACCGGTCGAGGAGTGGCCGGGGATACTCTTGATATCTCCAATACGCCGGTGAACGGCAATAGCAGCCACGGTGTGGAAGGCCGAATCATTACAGTAACGAATAGCGATGTAAGACAAAATGGAGATATTGGCATATACGCGCATAACTCAAGCGATACTTCTAGCGAACACTTTGGTCATATAAGCCAAATTGACATAAGAAACAGCACCATTACAGATAATGTGAATTCTGGTGTATATGGGCAAGGAGCGTATCGTTATTATTGGTCCAGTTATCATCATGGAGGGAGTAATATTTTAATTATTGATAGTGTCATACGAGGAAACGGTGGACATGGTGTGATTGCTAGAGATGAGGATCAACGACCAAGCGTCGTCACCATATCAGCCAGTACGATTAATTATAACAACGGTTATGGCGTGTATGGACGCACAGTATCAGCGAACGATTGCATCATCCGGGGGAACAGCGAAACGGGAATCCGGACGCTGGCAATTGGAGCGGATGGGATCAGCGGGAATGAGATGCGGGCGAATCTGAACGGGATCACTTTATCGTTTTCCGAAGATATGGAGTTGAGCGGCAATGCGATCTACAGCAATACAGAATTTGAACTGAAGAACCAGGGCGCAGGCGCGATCACCGCCAATGGGAATTATTGGGGACCGTTCACTAATGGGGAATTGCAACAAGGAGTATCTAATCTGACCAAAATTTGGGACAGCCGTGACGAAGAGAGCCGGGGGCAAGTTTTTATCGGTAACTACATAGATTCAGAATCAATCGATTCCGCCAATACGTTTGTTTTCAATCCGTCCAATCCAAATGCAAACAATCAATTCTCAGGCGAAATTTCCACACCGGTAACTTGGTCGGATACCATCTATCTCACTGGTGATGTCACTGTGACCGACACAGGAAACTTAACGATTCTGCCGGGCACTCGAGTGATATTTGAACCAAAATATGATGACCAGATTGGCGGGAGACACTCTTCCCGGATCGAGTTGATCGTGGAGTGGGGGAGTTTGGAAGCGGTAGGGACGGAAACCGAGCCGATCCTATTCACCTCCGCATCACCCAATCCGGAACGGGGCGATTGGTATGGATTGCGGATCACCAGCGATACCACAACCATGCGTCATTGCATCGTCGAGTATGGGAACGAAGGCATCCGGGTGGAAGGCGGCATTCCCGAAATCGAACAGTGCACAGTCCGGGAAAACAGTGGCAGCGGGATACATTTTGAACTTACGGGCGCTGTATCTGATTGCGATATTCAGAACAATGGACAGGACGGCATTCTTTCCGATGTCGGTACGGTAACCACGACAAATTCAACTCTCAGCAACAATGGCCGGGACGGCATGCACGGCAACGCGATTATGACCGGCTGTACGATGGACGGAAACGGGAATGACGGTGCGGAAGGCGGAACCCTCAATCTCACCAACTGCACCATCACTAACAACGGAGCGGACGGGATTCGTTGCGGGAAGGTTATTTTAAAAGACAGTGCCATCACTGGTAACACCGGTCGAGGAGTGGCCGGGGATACTCTTGATATCTCCAATACGCCGGTGAACGGCAATAGCAGCCACGGTGTGGAAGGCCGAATCATTACAGTAACGAATAGCGATGTAAGACAAAATGGAGATATTGGCATATACGCGCATAACTCAAGCGATACTTCTAGCGAACACTTTGGTCATATAAGCCAAATTGACATAAGAAACAGCACCATTACAGATAATGTGAATTCTGGTGTATATGGGCAAGGAGCGTATCGTTATTATTGGTCCAGTTATCATCATGGAGGGAGTAATATTTTAATTATTGATAGTGTCATACGAGGAAACGGTGGACATGGTGTGATTGCTAGAGATGAGGATCAACAACCAAGCGTCGTCACCATATCAGCCAGTACGATTAATTACAACAACGGCTATGGCGTGTATGGGCGCGCCGTTTCTGCAAACGGCTGTGTAGTGCGGGGAAACAGCGAAACAGGAATCCGGACGATGGAAATTGGGGCGGAGGGGATCAGTGGGAATGAGATGCGGGCGAATCTGAACGGGATCACCCTGGCGTCTTCCGAAGATATGGAATTGAGCGGCAACGCGGTTTACAGCAATACGGAATTTGAACTGAAGAACCTAGGCGCAGGCGCAATCACCGCCAATGGGAATTATTGGGGGCCTTTTACAACAGAAGAATTAAACGCCGGAACCGAAAATCTCACCAAAATTTTCGATTGCAAAGATGACGCGAGCAAGGGGTGTGTTTATATTGAAAATTATTTGGATGCGCCTTTTGAATCAGCTCCTGATATCAAATTAATAGTGGATATCACCGACCCGGAGGATAACGAAGAAGTCACTTATTCTCCTATTGACCTCGAGGGCGTTGTATCCTTGACATCAGTTGAAGGTTCCAGGGGTGTTCTCGATTTGATTTTTGTTTTGGATACTTCCGGCAGTTTACGCGGTTCGTTAGGCGTCGCGACCGATCCGGATAACTACCGCAGCAAAGCAGCGGCCAATTTAATTGAATCCATTCCCGCCAGCGCGGATGTACGAATCGGCGTTGTTGATTTTGATGGAAATGCGAAGGTTGTTCAACCATTGACGGACAACCGCGAAAACGCCATCAGCATAATTATGGGATTAGACCGGGATGGCGACACGAATATCGAAGCCGGAATCCGGGCCGCTTTATCTGAATTTGCCAGCAATGGCCGGGATGCCGTTGACCGTTTTATCATTCTATTTTCCGATGGTGGGGAACGGTCGGGGAATGCCCTGAGCGCTCTTCCTGATGTCGAAATGCCTATCCATACGCTTTATTTGGGGGAACCGGACAGCGAAGGCGGATTATTGTTGGAGACTATCGCCGCTACTACGAACGGGACGTTTCAACATATAACCGATCCTACACAATTACCCAATCTGTTCGCGGATGTCGGCGCGGCGTCTTTCATCGACCGGGTCGAGTTAGTAAGTGATGCGGCTCCGGGAGAACTCGTCTTGGCCGAAGTGAGCGCCAACTTCTGGAAAGCGTCCGGCGTGGTTGTCCGCACGAATCCGAAGGGACAGGTAACCACAATCACCGTGACTGCTTATACAAACGAAACCCCGCCCCGTGTTTCCACGGATACTGTCAAAGTCGTTGCCGGTCTTGATACTTTCGAACCGACCCCCACTGCAACTCCGGATATTCAGGACGTAAAGCCGACTCCAACAGCAACCCCCACAGAAAAGCCTCCAGCAACCCCAACACCAGAACCAACAAGACAGCATGGAATCCATGATGGTGAACCTGTATATATCTATCCGATGAATGAGGATACCGCATCGGAAAATAACTTACAGGTGTTGAATCCTACGGGATATGATTTAGGAAATTATTTGTTTGATTCGTTGGAAACCACCGCTAGTGCGCAGGTTTATACCGACGGATTTGGCATGAAAGTGAATTTGGAGCCGGAAACAGGGATTACGGCATACGGGAAGCCCTTGGCGGTTGAGCCGGATACATATGTGTTTCTGCGGATCAGCGCGTATTGTAATAATCCCAATGTCTCTATTGCGGTGGGCGCTCTGGACGCAGTGGAAGCCACCGATATTTCAGGGGCGGCCCTGAACGGTTCGATCGGCTCGGATATGCTGACAGAATCGGGCCGGTTTGTTGAGAATTTCGGATATCTGGAAACTCTCTTCATGCCCGAACGCGGCGCAATCGTTCCCGTATTTCAGGCAGTGAATCTCAGCCAGAATTCGGCAAGAGCACAATTTGATAATCTCGAAATCTATGTAATCCCGAAAATCCAATTACCGGTGCGGCTGAAGAGCACGCCCTGAAATATACAAGTTTTCAATCACAAAGAAATACAAAATCAAGATAATTATAAAAAAAATCGATCCATGATCTCTGGGAGAAAAAAGATGAAACGTTTTTTGGTAGTTGCTATTTTAGCCGGAATCATTTTTGCAGATGGAGCCTATGCGGATAGGGGAAGTGATGATTTCCCCCTGGTTTTGAGTTGTCCTGATTCCGTGGATTTCGATGCGGAATCGGGGAGGAATCATACCCAAACAGGTTTGTACTCATTTTCTCCGGCAACGCGATCGGCTTTAAGAACACTTGAAACACTCGCAACGGAGCCATATGAAGTGATCTGGGAAGAGGATTTTGAGAGTGGTTACGGCGATTGGTTTCCTGAAAACGGGGTGTGGGAGATCGGAGTTCCAACATCCGGTCCCGCCGCCGTAACTTATGCGACCGGATTGACAGGAACTGAAATGGCAGCGACTGTTTTGGCCGGAAACTATACCTATAACACGAAAAGCCGTTTGTACAATTACTCCCATAAAATAATCTTGCCGGAAATGCAAAATAAAGACGATAAATTATTGTTGAAACTAAAACATTGGTATTCGTATAGCAATGCCGACCACGGGCAAGTACAGATCAGTGTTTATGAAGATTACTCCTGGGGGGATTGGATCAACGTCGGCCCGCAGTTCAAAGGAACTCTCGGAGTTTATTATCCTTCCGTTCCCATTCTTGATATCGATATAACGGAATATGCGGGGAAAACGATACGTATGGCTTTTTATCATTACGAAGTGCATGGTGGTGATAATGAAGGCGGATATTCCTCTGCTCATCAAGAATCTTCCGGCTGGTATATTGATCGAGTTCAAATCGTTTTGCAACATCAAATTCCGTTTTTCAAACACGAAGAAACATTTGAAGAGGGGCATGGCGACTGGTTTACGGATCATCAGGGAGTATGGCAGATTGGAAAACCTTCCAGCGGTCCGGGGAAAGCGTTTGAAGGGAATTCTGTCGCCGCGACGGTGTTAAAAGGGAACTATCCTTACAACCGGCGTAGCCATTTCATAAGCGCTCCTTTCATTTTATCATCGACTTCATCGGTAGATGACAGTATTGTAATTCGATTTTGGCATTGGTACTCATACAAAAACGCAGATCATGGGAAAGTTCAAATACGAACCCTTAATGATTCTACATGGGGAGATTGGCATAATGTGGGGCCAAGTTTCAAGGGGACTTCCGGTGTATGGATTCCTGTTATTCCAATTGATATTACATCTTTCGCCGGAAATACCGTTCAGATTGGATTTTATCATGGTGAATTCCATGGGGGTAATAGTGAAGGTGGATATTCCTCTGCTCATCAAGAATCCACCGGCTGGTATATTGATGACCTAAAAATCATCAGCACTATCTCCGGCGATCCCCCAACGCCGATATACACGCCTACCCTGAGTCCATTACCGACATCAACGCCAACCGTCACTCCGACTCCCACGCTAACCGTCACTCCGACTCCCACGCCATCGGAAGTGGAGGTTCTCGATACTCCCACTCCTGAACCAACGCCGACCGAGATAGAAAGTGCTTCTGGTGAAGGAATACTGCGCCCAGGAGAAATGACTTACTTGGTTGACTATTTCCCGAAAGATGTGAATGGTGAAAATGGAATTTATCTTCAATCAAGAGATCTCAGTGATAATCAGTATAGAGAACTTTCCTATCGATCCGACTATAATTTTTACACGCCTGAGGAAAGAGCATGGGGGACCCCTGATATTTATCCTAGAAAAAGTGATAATCCGCCCACGATTCAAGCGCATCCTGCCGGAAAATCGGGGATGGGATTTGACCGGGATGCAATTATCCAAGTGCGGCTGAATGGAAACTATGAAATGGTTACAGTGAAAGGCTCTGTTTTAAATACATCATGGGGTGGTGTAAATTTCTATATATATAAAGGTGAAAATGGATATAGTGATCCAATATGGAAATCTTCCCGGTCAATAAATAATAATGAAACAGAATCGTTTGAGTTAACGATCCCTTACCAGGATGGTGATGAATTATATTTCGCCACGAATTCCGAAGGAAGCGGTTTTAACGATTGGGCGCGGTGGGTGAATGTTAGTTTTGAAGTGGCAGAGGAAATATCGACTATAACTATTCCACTGGATTTACCAGATGGTTCAACTCCGTTAGAAATGGTTTACATCCCGCCGGGTTCTTTTATGATGGGAACACCTGAAGATGATAATACATCAAAATGGTATTCTTATTCAACGCCACAACACCTTGTTACACTCACGAAAGGTTATTACATTGGGAAATACGAAATGACTCAAGCGCAATGGACCGCTGTTATGGGAAGCAATCCTTCTTCATACAAGGAGCCTAACAATCCTGTCAACCATGTCAAATGGAGCGATTGTCAATCTTTTGTGCAAAAACTGAATCAGCTGAACATAGTATCAGGTGAATTTCGTTTGCCAACGGAGGCGGAATGGGAATACGCATGCCGTGCGGGAACAACTACCAGATATTATTGGGGGAATGATTTGAATTATGAAATGATAGATCAATACGCATGGCATCCCGGTAATTCTGGAAATCGACCCCATGAAGTCGGGCAACTCTTACCGAATAATTGGGGATTATATGATATGAGTGGAAATATTTTGGAGTGGGTGAATGATTTCAGGGGACGTTATTCTTCTGAGCCTCAAATTGATCCGACTGGCCCCGCAACAGGTGATGGACATATTGATCGCGGTGGAGCTTGGCGATTTTATACAAAGGATTTATGCCGTTCTGATTTCCGCACAGATCATAGTAATTCAGAGTCATACAACAATGTTGGTTTTCGAATCACGCTTACCTTGGAAGAGTTAGAAATTGAAACGCCACTACCCACATACACACCCACTTATACACCCTCCCCGACCTCTACTCAAACCATCACAGCAACCGCCACCCCAACAAGTCCTACCTTTGCGCCGACACCAAGCATGACACCTAACCCAACTCCCTGGGGGATTCATTCCAATGATCCTGTCTACATTTATTCTATGAATGAATATACCGACTCGGAGAATAACTTGTTGGTAATGAACCCTGAGGGATATGATTTGGGGAACTATATATTTGATTGGTTGGAAGCCGCAGATGGCGCACAAGATTATACCAACGGATTCGGGATGAAAGTGAATCTGGGACCGGGAACAGGGATTACAGTATTCGGAAAACCACTTGCCGTTGAGCCGAATACCTACGTTTTCTTACGGATTAGCGCGTTTTGTAAAGATCCCAATGTATCCATTGCGGTGGGCGCTCTGGACGCAGTGGAAGCGGCTGATATATGGGGAGCGGCTTTGAACGGTTCGATTGGTTCGAATATACTCACGGATTCAACCCGGTTCGTGGAGAATTTCGGTTATTTGGAAACTCTCTTCATGCCCGAACGCGGCGCGGTTGTTCCCGTGTTTCAGGCAGTAAATAATGACGAAAATTCCATTCGGGTACAATTCGATAACCTCGAAATCTATATGATTCGAAGAAACCAATTGCCAGTGCGGCAGAAGATTACCCCCTAGTTACTTACCCGCTTTCTGATCATAACAACGGCGAAGAGAAAATCCAATGATGATTTTTCACAGATGGGAAAGGAATATTGATGACCTTTACCCCTGAAGAAACCGATCATCCTGCAGAGGAATACGAAGAATGCGAAGTTGAAATTGAGGATATTGGTGAGAGGAACTATGTTTCACTCACCGCTGCACAAATCGTTCATGAGATGGAAAAGAAGGAAGGAGGTACATTCGTACACCTCGTGATTTCGGACCTCGGTGAAGTGTTACGCGCGATGGCGGAAAATGAAATCACGCGTGAACGGCGATTTGATGTATACCAATGTACAATCGAGAAATGTGAATGCCGCGGCTTCACAATCCAGAATTCTCTTTCCTTTGAGCAAACAAAATTTACAGAGCCGGCCTTTTTCGAGGAATGTGTTTTCGCAAACGAGGTTCGCTTTTCCGACTGTGTATTTACTTCCGAAGTTGGATTCTCTGGAACGATTTTTGAGAAAGAAACCGGTTTTGATTCCACTCATTTTCATGGAACGGTGGATTTTATCCGTGACCGATTTTGTGAGTCTGTTACATTTGATCGCGCCCAATTTTTGAATAAGTTATTTTTTGGGGGGGCGGTGTTTAAGAAAAACGCGAGTTTTCATGCTGCAGATTTCTATAATACAATCGTGTTTTTTGAATTGGAAGTGAATAAGGAAATCGATCTGGAAGCTGAATTCTTGGCCGGTTCATCGTTGGTTCTCGAATCGATAACGATGGGGCCTCACGCGTTTCTTCGTTTGCGGATACGGCAACTCGGTAAGTATCACCGATACGGCTTGAAACCATCTCCGGATTACTACGATATATATCCTCTGTATGTGTGCCTACGAAGATGGTATAAATTCTGGCTGCGAATGGAGCGCCGGATTCGCATTTATTTTCCCAACACGCAACTGTTGTTGGATGAAAGACCCGAATGGTTTCGTACGCCGGAAAAAGCCATGAAGACCTATCATCTGCTGTACCGCAATTTTCGCTCCCAACCGGGATTTCAAGAAGAAGCGGATCGATGTTATTACAAATATCGGGATTTGCTTCGCCGTTCAAAAGAACAAGGATTGCTCCGTCGTGGTTACGACTGGTTCATAGCGAAATGGTGTTTCGGATACGGTGTCTATGGAAAACGAATTCTATTTTTTGCTCTGATGACTGTATTTCTTTTCGGATGGCTTTATTACCTGGGGGCGAGTCATACGACTTTGCACTCCCATGACAAGAATACAATCGAGTTCGCCCGGCTTTCCTTTTGGACTTTTTTTAAATTTTCGTTTCAAGCGTTTACGATGCTCGAGTTTACAGATTTTTCCCCTCGGAGTTGGTTTATCCTCACCACCGGTTTTGAGAGGATGTTTGGTGTTGTGTTACTCGTTCTGTATACATTCTATCTCAAAAACGTGTTTATTAAAAAATAGAAAAGTATGTGATGTTCGTATCAATTTATAATTGAATGGGATACTTGATGTATGTCATCTGGAAGTGAAAAGCATATTCATTGGATTACGGTACAAAAGATTTTGAACAATACAGAAGATTGGAATCTCTTCGTGCACGAATATATGGATCGGATTTACTGGACAGCCTATACATTGTGCCGCTCGGATTGTTTGCTTTCGAATTGCCCAGTGCGTTCCGTTCGCCCAAGGAATATTGTTCAGCGTCTTTCTCGCAAAAACTGTGATGAACTTTCGGAGATTGTTCTCTTTCTCCTGGAAGCGATTCGCTACAAAATCTTGCCTCTTTATCAAGGGGAATGTTCATTGAGCACGTTTCTTTTCCCGGTATTGAACCCGGTAAAAGAACAGACTCACAATCGGGGATATGGGTATTACCAGTTGCAAGCGGATTATATTCGAAAGAAAAAGGGGAGAATCCGTCTTCCTCAACCCATTAAAAAATTACCCGCTCTTCAGCAAGAAATGTATATGCTCTTGGCTCGCGGGTGGGATCGCCAACGAATTGCAGATCATTTATCGATTTCTGAAAGCGCTGTACTTGAGGTCGAGCATACGTATTTTGATGAACTGAAGCGTAAAAGAACAAAAGAAATTTTATTTTCCGATTTGATCGAGGCGAATGGACACGAGGAAATCCCCTTCGAATTACCGGATGAACACGCGGTCCAGTGCCACGAGCGCATCTATATTGATGATTTGAAACACATGTTTCAGAAGGCGTTTGTGTGTCTCGATCAGGAAGAACGGTTGATTCTTCGTTTGCGCTATTCTGAGAACCTCAAAGTGAAAAATGTCGCTGAAATTATGGGGATTAAAAAACGACAAATTTACGCTATAGAAAAAAGGGCGTTGCGAAAACTCAACCATTCTATTGGCGGGAAAGAATTATTTTAGAATGTCGAAGAAACGGTGAAATTTATGGATTGTTGTCCGTCTAACGTTGGAAGTGGCAAATGGCATTTATTTTCAACTGATTTTTCGAATCTTTTCGTGGAAGAGAATCCTGATGGAAAGAAATAAAAAGTTACTATCTTATTTCCTGCAAGCAACCCCTCCTTCGAAGGCTGATGACTGTCCTTCTATAGAAAAAATTATTGACTATCAAAACAACCGGTTACCGGAGGAGGAAGCAAAACAGATTCAGAAACATCTCGATCACTGTGAATCATGTTCTTTAGTCGGGATGCAATACCTCATTTGGGAGAAAGATATGAAGAGAATTTCTCCCCCAATTCCCCGATTTTCGAGGAAATCGGTTTTTGAAAAAAGCGGAAGATACTTCTTTTTTACCAACTATACATTTGCTTCCGGAGCCGTTTTCTCCGTCCTCATTTTGTTTGGATTATTTTTTTTATTATTAAAAAGTCCAGAGACGGATCATTCCAACGACATGAGAAAGCACGATATCGTGCGTGGAATGGATCATGAATCCGTTGACGCCCGCAATGAAAAAAATCAAAGCGGAGAGATTATTGAAGAATCCCCGCTCCATAAATATGCGTTGATCATTGGAGTCAATCAGTATGAGGATCCCAAACTTCATGGATTGAAGTATGCGGTCGATGACGCTCTTGCAATCCGGAATATGCTGGTATCACCGAATGTGGGTTTTCTGGAAAAGAATATAACTTTGTTGATCAGTGGAGAGCCTCTTTTCAAGCCTACACGTACTATGATTTTGCGTTATTTGGAAGACTATTTGCTGCGTGCGGCGCCGAACGAAACGATTTTCATTTATTTTGCGGGACATGGAAGAGGACAATACCTTTTACCGGAGGATGCCAATGTTCAACTGATTGAAGAGACCGGCATTCACATTGAAAAGGATCTGCAAGCCCGATTGATCCAATCCCGCGCAAGACGGAAAATCGTCATCCTCGATGCGTGCGAAACCGGTTCTCTCTCTTCCAGGGCAGCGGGGGATCCACCCGATTTGAAAAAACTGTTTGCGGAAGCGAAAGGCACTGCTTTGCTGGCATCATGTAATTCGGATCAAGATTCCCATGAATCTCCTGAATTCAAGCATGGTGTGTTTACCCATTTCTTATTGAGAGGTATTCAGGGGGCAGCGAATGATCCTTCACAGAATCCACTCGCAATACAAGATTCGTTTATCACGCTAAACGAAGTCAAAGATTATGCCTGGAGGGAAGTGCGGGATTGGGGACGGCGTGCCGGGTATGAGCAGACACCCACGGCGGATTTGAAGCAAAGCGGTCCCTTCTTGCTTGCTCATGCGAATATTTTGTCTCAGCTCTTGGTCACCACGATTCCGAGTCACGCTCAGGTCCAGCTTCGAAAAGATGGAAAGACCGTTCCGGCCGGGAGACAAATCGAGGCCGGAAAATATGAGGTAACCGTATCCGCGGAAGGATATGAGCCGCAGACACAAATCATTGAAATCAAACCGGGGGAATCTAAAACCATCGAAATTCGGTTAAAAATCGAAATTTCCACTTCAGCACCGGATGAAGTAAAAAAACCCCCTATTGAAACAAAGCAACAATTCAATGAGTTGATTGTACCGTTAAACGATGACATTGAAATTGTGTTTGTCCCCATTCCCGCCCCTCTCGATGATCCGGATTCACCGATTCGATCCGATTTTTATATCGGGAAATACGAGGTGACACAAAAGCAATGGGAATTCGTAATGGGATACAATCCATCCGATACTCTCCATCCAAATGCGCCTGTTGAAAATGTGTCTTGGAATGATTGTCAAAAATTTATTGAGAAATTAAATTCCCTCGTTCCGGATACATTTCGGTTGCCAACGGACACGGAGTGGGAATATGCCGCACGAGCGGGTACCAAAGGTAAATATTATTGGAACGACGAACCCCAATCATCCAAACTCGATGAATACGTGTGGTATCGTAACAATTCCAACGGACAATCTCATCCGGTGGGGAAGAAAAAACCCAATTTATGGGGATTATACGATGTCATTGGTAATGTGCGGGAATGGGTGAGTGACGGACCGGATGATTCAAGATTTTATTTTCGGGGGGGATGTTGGGACGATACTTTTCGAGATGCTTCCATTTTGTTCAAAGAAGCGCAGCCTTCGGACTATGCGTGGCGGGATATCGGTTTCCGGCTTGTCGTGGAAAAACCTCATGAGGAGATCACAAATCCATCGAGGAATTAAACATCATGGATCGAGGTTTTGATTGGTTTTCGTGAATAAATTGGAATTTTTTATGTCCATGTTGAAATCATGTCCGTCTAACAATTTTCAGATTCAATTCCCGGGATATTTTACGATTCCGGAAAAACAATACAACAGCAGAAGAAAAGGAGTAAATAAAATGAAGAAATATGCAGCAGTGGGAATCGTTTGGGCTTATTTGTTTCTACTTTCTTTCGTTTCGAATGCAGGGGCAATTACGACATCAGGTCAGATCACAAGTGCGGAAACTTGGTCAGGCACGATAGAGTTAACCGGTGATGTGACAGTGACGGAAACGGGTCAATTGACCATCTCTCCCGGCACTCAAATCAAATGTATGGCAAAATCAGATGATCAAGCTGGAGGAACGAGCAATGATCGCATCGAAGTGATCGTCGTTTGGGGAACGCTGATTGCGGAGGGAACGGAAACGAATCCGATTGTGTTTACTTCGTCGGCGAGTACTCCGGCAAAGGGGGATTGGTATGGCTTGCGAATCAAGAGCGAGAATTCGAGTTTGAAGTATTGTACGGTTGAATACGGAAACAAAGGAATTCGAGTGGAAGGGGGAGTACCCGTTATCGAAAATTGCACAATCCAAAAGAATTCAAGTGATGGTGTACATTTTACAGTAACGGGAACAATTTCTTCCAGCACAATAAGTGAAAATGAAGGAATGGGGATTCATTGTGATTCAGGGATTACATTGAATAATACAATTGTCCGCAATAATAAAGGAAATGGTGTAAGTGGGGAATCGGTAACAATAACTGATAGCACAATAAGAAGTAATGAACACACCGGAGTCGTGGGAACCAGAGTGACGATGACCAATAGTACTGTCAGTAATAGTAGATACTATGGGATTAATTTAAGAAGTGCGGATGGGGGAATAAATCTGAATTCTTGTACGATCAGTGAGAACGGAAGTCATGGGATTTATGGTGTTGGTAAATTTTCAAAAATAACTACAAGTACAATTCGAGGGAATAAAGAATGTGGAATAGGCGATACACTGGGAATTCCAAGAATAGTCAGTGTGGATGACTGTTCGGTTACTGAAAATGGGAATTCAGGGATTGAATGCAATACGGTGTCCTGTACAAACAGTACAATAAGAGGGAATGGGGGAAGCGGAATTAAGTTAAGACTCGTGGGAACTGAAGGAATTGAAGGAAATACAATAACAAGCAATCGTGCAGGCGTTGAAACAGATTCAAACGAATCGACTTTTACACTCCCAAGCGGAAATGATATTTATAACAATACGGAATATCAATTGAGAAATAGCGGAAATGCTGCCGTGACCGCCAATGGTAATTATTGGGGAAACCCCACAACCTCTGAACTTCAAACGGGAGTGAAAAATCTTACACAAATCTACGATAGCCGCGATAATGCAGATGTAGGTCTCGTGTATATAAGTACTTTTTTGGATAAATCAGTGAGTGCCAGTCCTGTATCAATGAATTATTCTCCAATTGTTCCATCAGGTACAACGAAATCATTTGCGGGAGAAATCACTGGAACACAAATATGGACAGGGACCATTTTTTTGACTGGAGATGTGATTATTAAAGATACAGGCAAACTCACTATTTCACCCGGAACAAGGATTATATCAGATTTTCATTACGATAGTCAGATGAGTGGATTACATACCTCACGTATTGAAATGATCGTGGATTGGGGAACACTTATCGCGGAAGGAACGGAAACGAATCCGATTGTATTTACGTCGTCGGCGAGTACTCCGGCAAAGAGGGATTGGTATGGACTGCGGATTAAAAGTGAGAATGCGAGTTTGAAATACTGTACGGTTGAATATGGAAATAAAGGAATTCGAGTGGAAGGGGGAGTACCCGTTATCGAAAATTGCACAATCCAAAAGAATTCAAGTGATGGTGTACATTTTACAGTAACGGGAACAATTTCTTCCAGCACAATAAGTGAAAATGAAGGAATGGGGATTCATTGTGATTCAGGGATTACATTGAATAATACAATTGTCCGCAATAATAAAGGAAATGCCTCTTCGCTATTTAGTATGGGTAGAGGGTAAAACCTCCGGCAGTTTGAA
>CAYPPG010000089.1:0-22578 GCA_964412555.1 uncultured bacterium | reverse complement strand
GATTCTCCTACGCCGGTTCGTAGCCGATCAGCCGCCGCAGCTCGGCGATGTGCCGCTGGCCGACTTCGCGAGGTGTGGCGTGGTGTTTCTTGCACAACGCGGCGGCGTAGCCGGTGGCGATGCCCATCTGGGCGCAGGTCTTCATCACGCGCGGACCGGCCAAGCCGATGTGTGAGCAGCTAAAGCAACGGCCCGCCATCATCAGGTTGGCGATGTTGCGCACGTAAAGGCTGCGGAACGGGATGTAGTAGAGGCCGCCCGTTTTGTAAAACAACGCCCTGGAGAGGAAATCCAATGGCGAGCCGGTCTCGGCCAGTTGATAGTGCGAATCGATCTCGCGTTTCTCTTCGACCACCGCGTCGGGAAACTCGCGGCGCTGTGCCATGTCCTGCATCGTGTAGATGTAGTCGCCCATCAGCCGGCGACTCTCGCGCTTGCCGCCGATGTAGGCCACCCATTTCAACGCGACGTTGGCGTTCTCCGGGTCTTTCTTTGCGTTGGCAAATGAGCCGTAGATCGCCCGCAGCATGTGGTCGCGGATGCACTCTGCGTCGTCAATCTGGTTCAAAGGATTCGCCGAGTATTCCCAATACCACTCGCCGTTGATCGCCTTGTGTTCCTTGGCTACCGGCATCGCCCACGGCACGGCGGGGAAGTCGCTGGGCTGGTCGCTCTTTTCAGAGTTCCAAAGCACGCTGGTGCCCATCACGCGGTTGTCGGGCTTGGCGGGACTCCACAGATCGCCGTGCTTGTCCCACAACTCGCCAAACTCCGTGTGCGGCTCGCGTCCGTAGCGGCACTCCGCCCCACCCCAAAACCCGAGCCAGCCATCGCCGGTCGCGTCAATGAACACCGGTGCGCGGAATCGCCGGATGAGTCCCGTCGTCACTTCGCGGGCCTCGACACTGGCGATGCGGTCGCCAGTTTTCTCCAGGCCGATGGCGATGTGATGGGCAAACAGGCCAACGCCGGATTTCCTCATCGTCGCCTCGCGTTTCTGCTGCGCGAGGATTGCATCCGCGTGGCCGTTCGGATAGTGCAGCGTGTCTATCGTCTCGATGATCTCCGTGCCTTTGCCCGGAATACCGATGGTGTGGACGCGTACCTCGTCGCTCGCATTGCCGCCGAAAACGGGGCGGTCCTGGATGAGCGCTACCTGCAATCCTTGGGAGCGAGCCGCCAGCGCCGCGCCACAGCCGGACATTCCGCCACCTACGATGACGACGTCGAACTGCTGCTCCTCGATCTCTCTGACCGCACGTCCGGCCAGCCGGTCTTTCCATGCAGCCAACTCGCACAGGTCATCGTTCGGCAGGATAGGCGATGATTCGCAGTCGAAGTAAATCGCATCGCAGCGTCCGTCGAAGCCCGTGAGGTCCTCCAGTTCCACCTCTACCGCCCCCGGCGACGTGATCTCCACCGTACCCCCCTTCTGCCAATGCCACCGCTCGTTCTCGGTGCCGAACTCCATCGCGAGCGCCGCACCGCCGACGCGGAGCTTGAAGCGGCCGGGCGCCTGCCATTTGCCGGGGCACCAGTTGCGCGTGCGTACCCAAACGTGCCACGTGCCGGTTTTCGAAAACACGACTTTCGTTTTGGCATTGGCGACGGGCTTGCCCATGCCGTGCGCCAACAAGTAGCAGCCGCCCATCTGCTGGTAATGCTGCGTGTCGAGTTTCCAACCGCCCGGTTCATCGAAGCCAGCGGCCTCGACCAGCACGCCGGTGCTGCCCGCACGGGCTGGCTCCGCACCTACGACGTAGCGGAACGGAACGGTCGACGTCAGCCCGACGCCGCCCACGATACGAATGAATGTTCTTCTGTCCATGTTCATGTTGGCCTTTCTCACAGTCTGATGTGTTGTTGGTCCGTCTTTTTCGTAGCGACGTCCTGTCCGCCGCCTTCTGGTATTGCTTCTTTCCACCTGTCAGGAACATATCCATCTAATGTGGATTCTTGGTTTTTGTCTATTCAGTGCAATAATCGATACTTCGATGGATTCGTTCGGTCTCCACAAAATCTTTATTATCTTGAACGGTATGCAACATGAAGTAACGAATCAGTTTCTTGGATCGCATTTCTTCACAAGAACGATTAACGACAATCCTATCGGCAAACCCCTTCGGATGATAAAAGGTTGTTCACTGGAAAATATGGTAGTCAATATCCAATTAAACAAGGGATGGTGGTGCATATTATCCGGCCGTGATGGCCCGTTCTTGGTTTCAAAAAATCGCCGGAGTTTGAGCCACCAGCGCCAGATGAATACGGCGGGGAGCAGCCAGGTGTTCATGAAGGAACGATGAACGATTTCGAAGCCGTTTTGTCTCAGTAGATCGTAAATCCTCCTCGGTTCATACCGGCGGACATGATGGTTCACTTCATCGTGTTCTCCCCATAAAGAGGGGAACACCGGGACGGTGAGAAGAAGATAACCTTCAGGGGCACAGACACGGGCGATCTCACGGACTGCCCGCTCATCCTGTACGATATGTTCAAGAACATCCAAAGCCGTCACAAGATTGAATTCCGATTCGCTGAAGGGAAGTTGTTCCGCTTTGGCGACACGGACATTTTGCTCTCCCCGCAGCCGGCAAAAACGGATGGCTTCATCGGAACCGTCAATGCCGAGAACGTTTCCGAATTCAGAAAGGAGAGCTAAATTGATGCCGGTGCCGCAGCCCACATCGAGAATATTCCACACGGCTGGTTCAGAGGGGAGCCAGCGGTGTAAAAGAGCACGGATGATTTTGCGGCGGCTGACGAACCACCAGTTGTTGTTTTCAAAATCGTAATAGTCGGCGTAATAGTCTTCGCGCACAGTGTTTTCTCATGCAAGGATTGAAGTTATGAATTGTAGAAGGAAAATGAGGATGGAGAAGTACTGCGAATTCTTTATTTATCCATTTGAGAACGGATGAATTCTAAAATGTCTCGGGCGTATTGAATGGCTTGCTCGCTTTGATCAGAACTGTAATTATCACAAGGGGGACCATCCATAAAGATATTCGGATAGCGAGTATCATAAAAATAGTCATCTAAAACATTTCCTTTTTCGATCATATTTTCCGGCAGTTGAACTGAATCCGGTAATTCACCCAGTAATTCAGCGATATCATATCCTTCTCCTTTTATCCCGAGTTGAATCTGAATTGCTTTCACCGCTTTATTTGCGGTTTGTTGAGCGGCGAAGCACGCCCATTCATGTTCCCCATGCTCTCGAGAAAATTCGGCATGCTTCAAATCTTTTTCGGCTTGTTTGAACCAATCCTTTGCACGGTTGCACATAATTCACTCCTCCTCATATACGAAAATTTCTTTCAGGAAATGCAAATGTTCCTGTTGATCAAATATGGCGTTGACGGGTATCGTGAATCCCTCAATCGATTCGCAATGGATCACACCGGAATCGGTTTTGACTTTCAATTCATATCGATCCTCTTTCAATAAATATTGTTCTACCATTTTCGCTTCCGGATCAATGATCCAATATTCTTTGACGCCGTGAAGGGCGTAATCATCGAATTTCACACCCCTGTCATTTTTTCCCGTACTGGGGGAAAACACTTCTATAATGAAATCCGGAACGGGAAACCGCATTTGGTCATTCGTGAAATCTTTGGATTTCTCTTGATTGAAAAAGCAAATGTCCGGTTCATAATCGTTGCGCGTAAATGAAGTCAGGAGTTTTTCAAAACCTACAAATCCTAAATCCCGAGATTGGACGAAGTGATCCATTACAAAGAGCAATCGTTTCACAAGAATATTATGCAACATATTTTTTGGTGAATGGATAATGACTTCTCCGTTGATGAATTCGGCTTTTTGATCCTCGCGAATTTCTTCAATAAATCGATTTCGTTTTTGTTCTTCCTCTTCGACACAGGCTTTTAAATGATCGAAGGCTTGTTGTAATTGAGGTGAACGGAGAATCGGTTCCACCAAAGTATCGATTGTCGCGGACATCATGTTCCTCTGATACGTAATCTTCTCTTTCAACATCTTTATTTTATCATAGAGTCTTGGCATTGAAAAGAATAGAATTAACGTTCAATATTTCTTTCATATGGGCGATAATGATTGATTGAGTGATTGCGATTTACGTTTAAATTTAATTCATCATCACAAACGGCGGGAAACCAGTGAAGAAGAAACATGTGCCTGAATATATTCCCGTTTTTCGCCCGTCGATCACCCAGGAGGAGATCGACGCGGTGACGAATGTTATGCGTTCGGGATGGCTAGGGCTGGGGCCGGTGACGGAGGAGTTCGAGAAGGCTTTGGCGAAGGAATTCGAAGTCGAGTATGTGGCCGGGGTCAATTCGGGAACGGCGGCATTGCATTTGTCGCTGCATCTCCTGGATTTACAGCCGGACGACGAGGTGATCGTGCCGACGATCACCTTCGTCTCGACGGCGCATGTGGTGAAGTATTGCGGCGCGAAGGTCGTGTTTGCGGACGTGGAAGAAGATACGCTGTGCATTAACGTGGACGATGTGCGGCGCAAGATCTCGGACCGCACGCGCGCCATCATCCCCGTCCATTACGGCGGCCATCCGTGCGACTTGGACGGATTGAATGAGGTGATCGGCAACCGGAAAATCGTTGTCATCGAAGACGCTTCCCATGCCTGCGGGTCGAAATACAAAGGAAAGAAAATCGGCGGGCTATCACCGCTGACGTGCTTTTCCTTTCACGCCGTCAAAAATCTAACATGCGGTGAAGGAGGAGCGGTTTTTACCAACCACTCCACGTGGGCGCGCAAACTGCGTGAAATGCGGTGGCTGGGAATTTCAAAAGACACCTTTACGCGATCTTCCAAAGAGCGCGTGTATGCCTGGCAGTATTGGGTGAATGAGCTCGGTTTTAAATATCATATGCATGATATTTCCGCCGCCATCGGTTTGGTTCAATTGAAACGCCTTCATGAAAACAACCAAAAACGTAGGCGGATAACCGAGAGATATAACGAAGGTTTTGCCGGCCATTCGTGGATCGAAACACCTCCCGAGCAAGAGAATGTCGAATCCTCCTGGCACATCTATCACATCAAAGTTCCGGAACGGGACCGGCTGGTGGCTCATTTGAAACGCAAGGGAGTCGCGCCGGGTGTGCATTATTATCCGATCCATATGCATCCGTACTACGCTTCCCAAAATGCACAATGCCCGATTGCGGAAGAAATCTGGAAGCGGATTCTTAGCCTACCGGTGTTCCCTGATATGACAGATGAGGAAATTGAACAGGTAATCGGTGCGGTGATCTCGTTTGAGCATTCGATATAACGTAACGCCGCCGTCCCGGCGGCACATGTAAAGATGCAGGCAAGATGCCCGTGCTCCGACAAAGAACAGGGAAAAAACAATGATTTGCGGTGAGCAGACTAATTTGCGTGCGGTGGAAGAAAAGGATTTGGAGCAATTGCGGCAGTGGCGCAATCACCCGGAAATGATGCCCTATCATTTCAGCCATCTCCCCGTTTCGCAAATCGGGCAGCGGCGATGGTATGAATCCTGTACCAGCGACACAAAAAATGTGGTGTTGATCGTCGAGGATAAAGAACATACCCCAATCGGATACACACTGCTCAAAGACATCGACCACAAAAACCGCTCCGTAGAGATCGGCATCCACCTCGATCCCGCGTTTCAAGGAAGAGGATACGGCAAAGACGCATTTCTTACATTGATGCGATACTGCTTTCAGGAATTAAATATTCACCGGATTTGCTTGCAAGTATTTGCCTTCAACGAGAAAGCCATCCGGTTGTATGAGCGGCTCGGATTTCGGGAAGAAGGACGGCTGCGCGATGCCTATTTTACTCAAAACCGGTATTATGATATTGTATTGCTTTCGATTTTGGAGAATGAATTTGAGGCTTGTAGGATGGGTTAGCCGCCAGGCGTAACCCATCTTCTATCTAATTGGTAAAAGCAGCCAATTAGGCCACTTGAAGCATTTTGTTGGCATAATCCTTCCCAGCAGTAGAAGGGGGTAGAGGTTTACCATCCTTCTTCTATAAATCGATCATTTCTTCAACAATTTCACGCAATTCTGCGAACATGGCTTGTTCATCGTCACCATGACAACCGCCGTAAAACAATCCCGGGCAGCTTCCCACAAAACACCGGTCCTCGTCAGACCACTCAACAATCTTGACATATCGGGCACAATCTTTCATTTTTTTGGCTCCTCAATCGCTATCCGTACAGCCTTTTCTTGGTAATGCTTCGCATCTGCTCCGTCTTTACCTGCAAGGGGCACCGGTTTGGCTACATTGGGATGCACAAAGCCAGCGGTTTCGAGGTCTCTGACAAGTTCTCTGATTTTTCGTGGCATTCGCACTATACTCCGTATCAGAGTGTAGCTGAGTGTTGACTAACTTTGCAAAACCTCCGCAGTACTTTCTGAACAGTCCGAATCGGCTTGTTGATGATCCCGTTCTTTTTGTCTTCTCTCTTTGCGCTCTGCCTTCTTACGCTTCTTATCCTCAACCATCTGTTCCACCGAACGAACATTATCCGGCCGCCGTTTTCCAAAGTGCTTGAAGTACAGTTCTTCAATGAACTCGGGAAGAGGAAGTTTCCACGGCTCTTGCTTGTGGTTCGCCTTTCCGCCGAGTTCTTTGGGATTCATGCCCAACTCGCGCGCCATTTGGATGTGAGCGTGAGAAAGGTGGAAGCGCTTCCGTGCATCGATCCATGGTTGATATTTTGGTGATAAATTCTTCTTTCTTTTTGACATAACCATATCCCCTCAATTCCATGTGTAAGGCTGAACATATTCCACATCCACTTGACTTTTGCGCAAGCTCACCGAAATTGCTAGGCGTTTACAATCGACACAGTTTCAAAGGCTTCGGATTCGAGATAAGGTTTCACATCAAATAAACCTTCATTACCGTTTTCGTTTTTGATATCCCATACGTAATTCTCTTTCGGAATGACTTCGATAATATTCATTGATTGAATCCTCTAATTGGAAAGAGTTTTTTTCCACTGACAGCCAATTTCCAATCAGCAAGAAGGTCTTTCCATGCAACAACCAGTTTATGCGACATTTACACGATGGTCAAGACAATTCTTACAAATTTAACTTGTATTTTAAAAGTCGATCTCACAAACACCTCTCAGTCAAACAACTCAGAAAGATTGAATTTATCCATAAATAGGAATATCATCGAGAAAAGATCGATGAGTGAAATCGACCAAAATACCAATGAATCGAGGTAAGGATAATGGGTAATTCAAATCGTCGCAATTTTTTGAAAAAAAGTGCCGGTTCGGCGCTGACGATGAGCCTCCTTGGGAATCCGGCTGTGTGGGCCAGCGCAAACGATAAAATTCGTGTTTGCACAACCGGCGTGCATGGGCGGGGAAACGATCACATCGGAAACCTAGAGCGCCTGGATGGAGTCGAAATGGCCGCTCTTTGCGATGTGGATGAAAAATTGTTGAACCGGAAAGCGGATGAATTGGAAGCAAAAACGGGACGGAAAATCAAACGATATGTCGACTTCCGGGACATGGTCAAAGATCCGGATATCGATGTTGTAACGATTGCCACTCCGAATCACTGGCATTCTCTGCAAAGCATGTGGGCCTGCGAAGCGGGAAAAGATGTGTATGTCGAAAAACCGCTGTCGCACAATATTCGGGAAGGCCGTTTATTGGTTGAAATCGCACGAAAATACAACCGCATCGTTCAACAAGGGACGCAAATTCGCAGCAGCGAAGCCGTACAGGAAGCCATGGAGCATCTGCACAACGGCACCATCGGCGAAGTATATTACGCGAAAGGCACCTGCTATAAATGGAGAGACACCATCGGTCACAAAGAGCCGTCCCCAATTCCGGAAGGCGTGCACTACAATCTTTGGCTTGGACCGGCAGAAGAACGTCCCTTCACCCAAAACCGCTTCCACTACAATTGGCATTGGCATTGGGATTACGGCAACGGCGATATCGGTAATCAGGGTGTACACCAAATGGATGTCGCTCGATGGGGACTCGGTGTCGAACTGCCCGATTTGGTATCATCCGTCGGCGGGCATTTCATGTTCGACGATGACCAGGAAACTCCGAATACCTTGGTTTCCTCGATGAAATACGAGAAGGAAAACAAGATGCTGGTTTTCGAAGTACGCCATTGGATCACGAATGACGAACTCGGTGAAGGCGGCAGAGGCAATGTCGTCGGTAACTTGTTCCTGGGTTCAAAAGGCATCATGGTCGTTCCTAGTTACAACAGTTATCAAATATACTTTGGCCGCGACCGGAAACCGGGACCTGGACGCAATGCGGGGGGTAATCATTACGCCAACTTCATCGAAGCGGTGCGAAAACGCGATCACACCATTCTGAATGCGGATGTCCTCGAAGGTCATTATTCTGCCGCATTGTGTCACTTGGCGAATGCCGCGTACTTAGTTGAGGACACATTGAAGATCGATCCCGAAACGGAAATGTGCACGAACAACGAGGAAGCCAACAAAATATTGCAAGGAACGTACCGTAAACCATTTGTGCTTCCGGATGTTTAAACCGGAACGATTTCATTTGACAGGGCAATCACGCAGGATTGCCCCTACAAAATGTTGAAGAGGATTCATGTTGGGGTAGACCGATAAGTCTACCCCATTTTTTAGACAGTGCCACTTTTATCCTAAAATAATGGTGAATGTTCGACTTGATCTCTAGTCGGTAGAGATGGCTGTGCCCCGGCTTTCATCACCGATAATGCCGCCGCTTTTTGAGCAAAACCAATCGCATCCCCGATCGGTGCATTTGTCGCCAACATCACCGCCAATCCCCCCGCAAAGGCATCCCCCGCTGCGGTGGAATCCACTGCTTTCACTTGATGAGCCGGATATTTGAGGAAATCCTGTTGATCCACCCAAACGCATCCTTTTTCTCCAGCGGTAATGATTACATTTTTTACACCTTTTTTTATCAAGCCCTGGCCTTGAACCTGTAAATCGTTTTGTTCACCGGCCAAAGCGGCCGCTTCATGTTCATTCGGCAATATGAAATCAATATTTGGGTACAAGGAATCCGGTAAACCATCACCGGGAGCAGGTGCAGGATCGAGAATTACAATTGCGCCACTGCTATATGCAACTTTAGCTGCATACTCAACCGTTTCAACAGGAATTTCGAGTTGTAGTAATAAGATATCTCCCCATTCGAACAAAGAAGCAATCGCATCGACATCCGCCTTGCTCATATTGGTATTTACTCCGGAAGCGACGGCAATATAGTTTTCGCCCTTTTGATCCACAACAATCAAAGCCACGCCCGATGCGCCGCCGGGATCGACGATGATATGCGAAGTATCGATCCCTTCCCGCTTATAAGCAGTGATGGAATCCTGTCCGAACGAATCGTGTCCTACCCGACAAATGAAAGTAACATCCCCGCCCAACCGTGCAGCCGCAACCGCTTGGTTGGCTCCCTTCCCTCCATTGACCCGGATGAATTCACCACCCAGCACCGTCTCTCCCGGTTTGGGAAGATGATCGCACTGCACGACCATGTCCGTATTGGAACTGCCGATCACAACGATTTTGCTCATGATTGTTTTTTCAATGCCAAATAACGGTAATCGATGACTTCCAAGGGAGTGCGGATATAATCGGGAACGGTTTTTCCATCCAGATGATCTTTCGCTGCCTGTACTCCGTAGGCGCCCATTAATTCCGGATGCTGCTCAATGGTGGATACAATTTTACCGGCGAGAACCTCTTGTTGAGCGGCTTCCAAATTGTCATAGGATGTGATGGCAATTTGCCCGCCTTTGCCGGCAGCTTCGATAGCCCTCAACGCTCCCAGAGCCATGCTGTCGTTGGATGCAAATAAGCCGTTAATATCCGGATGAGCGGTGAGGATGTTCGTGAAGACTTGATACGCCTTATCTGTTTCCCACTCAGCGGTCTGTGAAGCGACGATCCGGATATGCTCTTCCGCTTCCAACACGCGCCTTGAACCTTGTTTACGCAATTCCGCGTTGATCACTCCTGGAATTCCTTCGAGAATCGCCACATTCCCGACTCCGCCCATCGCGGCCACGAGATCATGAGCAGCAAGTCCCGCACCCAACGCATTGTCGGAACCGACGAACGGACAATTGAAGTTCAATTGCTTTTTCGTGGATTCGTCCAACGGATTGTCGATGTTGACAACGAAAATACCCTGCATTTGCGCACGATACAGTACCGGAACCAATCCGCTGGAACTGGCCGGTGCGATCACGATGGCATCCACTTTCCGTGTGATGAAATTTTCGACAATGCTGACCTGCTGGGCGACATCGGTCTCTTTATTGGTCCCTTGCGCAAGAAGGTTGATCCCCAACTTTTTCGCTTCCTCTTTCGCTCCCATTTCCATGGCGTGGAAAAAGGGATTGGAGAGCGCTTTCATGACCAGAGCGATTGTATATTGCTTCTCACCACCAATTGCCGACTGGGAACGAACGGCGCTCGTAACCGCCAGGCCGGCGGCCAAACCTGTATTTTGTAGAAAATTCCGGCGTTTCACGAGAAGTACTCCTTCCATGTACGAGTATTAACTTAAACGATACAGCCTTCTACGGTAATAATCGAGAAGCACAGCAAAAATTATCATTGAACCGATTACGATCTGCTTGATATGGTCGGTAACATTCATCAAATCGAGGCCATTGCGCAGAACACCGATGATCAAAGCCCCAAAACAAGTTCCGATGACCGATCCTTTACCGCCGAACAGGCTCGTACCGCCAATGATGACGGCGGCGATTGCGTTCAATTCATATCCTTCTCCGGCATTGGGATCCCCGATAAACAAACGGGATGTTTGCACGACGGAGGCAATCGATACACATATTCCAGCCAACACAAAAACCATATACCGGGTAAACAAAACGGAAACTCCGCTCAGATACGCAGCTTGAGCGTTCCCACCGACCGCCAACACATGTCTGCCGAAACGGGTTCTTGAAAGCAAGACAGCACCAACGATGACGACGGTTAGCGCGATGACCAGAGAATAGGTTATTCGGAATCCAAAAAATTCAAACCACACGCCAGATCCGATCAGCATGAATGTAGGTGGAAGGCCGATCACCGGCGCGGCATTGGTCAGATATCGCGCAAGACCGCGATAGATCATCATAAAACCGAGTGTGACGATAAAACTCGGTATACCAAACCGGACAACGATCAATCCCGAAACACTCCCGGTAATCGCACCACAGGCAATCATCACAAGAAGAAAAAAACTACCGCTTATCACCCAAAAGGAAACTGTTCCTGGAAATATATCCGGTACATACTGTAATATCATATTTGCGGCCTGCATGGGGATGTTCAAACCGGTTTGGGGATCGATTTTCAATAAAAACGCGGCGATCATGCCACAAAAAGCAAGCAGCGATCCCACAGAAAGGTCGATTTCAGCGGCACAGATGACAAAGGTCATCCCCGTCGCAATGATAATGTTTACTGATGATTGAATGAGAATGTTGGAGAAATTGTCTTTTGTCAGGAAAATATCGGATTGAAAAGCAAAAAAAATGCAGAGAAAAAGCAAGATTATACCGATGCCAAAGGAATCTATTAAACGATAAAAAGTTTTCATAGTACTATTCAATTAAAATGGGATTCGAATCAAGATTTTCCACAGTATAGCGAACCGGATGGAGAATCCACTCATTTAAAACTCGATGAGTCATTCCGGTATTTTGGGATATCTTAAATAGATAACAGAGTCTATTGTAGTGGGAAGGAGTGCAAAGTGTTATTCTTTGTCGATTTTGATCATGCTAATGCTAATGCTTTCGCAAATCACGAGCAAATTCCATTACCTAATAATCGAAATCTTCTAAAAAAAAATCTGTTTTTACGCTTCAACTTCCTCCCATTTCGCATTATGTCAATGCTATAATATAAATACCATGTCATCTTCATTGCCAGAAAGAAACAAAAATTATGGTTCGGGGTGCAAAAGAGAAAGCCCGGCTTACAGGAAAGAAAAAGGCCGCCATATTGATGGTGACCCTTGGTCCGGATATCGCTGCCGATGTCTACCGAAACTTATCTGATGAAGAAATTGAACAGATCACTCTCGAAGTTGCCAATCTAGGAACTGTTCCCCAAGAAATGACAATTCAGGTCATCGAGGAATTTTATCATACCGCCATGGCGAAACAATACATTTCCCAGGGCGGTATATCAACAGCCAGAGAAATTCTCGAGAAGGCGTTGGGACCTGGCAAGGCCATGGAGATCATCGAACGCTTGCAAGGGATGCTGCAAGGAACACCGTTCGACTTCCTGAAAAAAGTCGATCCGAATCATTTGCTCAACTTTATCCAAAGCGAGCACCCGCAAACGATCTCCTTAATTCTAGCCCACTTGGAATATGACCAATCTGCGGTCATCATGTCGGCTCTTCCGCCCGAAACGCAAACAGAGGTTGCTTTGCGGATCGCTTTGATGGAACAAACGACACCGGAGATCATTTCCGAAGTGGAACGGGTTCTGGAACGTAAGATTGCGACAGTGCTTTCGCAGGAATTCTCCGCCTCCGGTGGAATCGAAGCGCTGGCCGAACTCCTCAACCGCGTTGATCGCGCTACTGAAAAATCGATTTTGGAAACACTGGAAGAAGAAAACCAGGAACTGGCTGTCGAAATCAAGAAATTGATGTTCACTTTTGATGACATTATTCTGCTCGATGACCGCGCCATTCAACAGGTATTGAAACAAGTGGATATGAAAGAATTGGCCGTTGCTTTGAAAGGCGCCAATGAAGAAGTCAAAACGAAAATTTTCAACAATGTTTCCTCCCGTGCTGCGGACAATATCCGCGAAGATATGGAATTCATGGGACCTGTGCGCATCAAGCAAGTGGAAGAAGCACAACAAAAAATCGTCGCCATTATTCGAAAATTAGAAGAGGATGGCGAAATCATCATCAATCGAGGGGGAGAAGACCAAATGATGTCTTGAATCATTTGTGTATCCTTTCTCCCATAAGTTTCGTTCCCCTTTGGAGCAAAATCGGCATTGTTATAATTTCGTTTATGAAAGAGTTTTTCCCTGATCATTTCATCCAATCCGGCATTCAGATTGGCTGTAACCAAGAAAAAACTCCTAACATCACCGCCTCTTCGGCTTTGGTATGATGCCTGAAAGTTGGCGGTATATTTATTTTAAATCAACCGATAAGCGGGTAGCCAGGGCAATACGTCAGTCTGCCCTGGCAGAAAGCGTTATTCAACAAAGGTAGACTACGCTTCCCCTTGTTACCCGTTGATCTCAACAAAGAAAAGGCGAAGCAGGGTGCCCCCCATTAACGATACACATATACCGGATATATCCATCGTCATCCCCGTGAAAGATGAACGGGATACTATTCGAACATTGTACGAGAAGATTTGCACTACGTTAACAGAAATTGGTGAACAATTCGAAATTATTTTCATCGACGATGGCAGCATGGACGATTCGTTCGAGATCATGCGCGAACTTCATGAAAAAGATTCCCGTGTTCGCGCCCTCCGTTTTCGTTGCAATTATGGAAAATCTCCGGCTCTTGCCGCTGGTTTTGAAATCACACGGGGAAAAATCGTTGTCACGATCGATGCCGATCTTCAAGACGATCCCACAGAGATTCCTCGCCTGTTGGAAAAATTAGGGGAAGGATACGATCTTGTATCCGGCTGGAAAAAAAATCGCCGGGATTCCTTATCCAAACGTCTCTTTTCCAAAGTTTTTAATTATGTGGTCTCAAGAGCGAGTGGAATTCCTTTGCATGATTTCAACTGCGGGTTGAAATGCTATCGGCGCGAAGTCCTCGATCAAGTCCGTTTATACGGCGAAATGCACCGCTTTGTTCCGGTTATGGCTGGTTGGTATGGATTTAAAATCGCCGAGGTTGCTGTCACTCATCATCCGCGGCAATCGGGAACGAGTAAATACGGCAGTGAACGAGTTATCCGTGGCTTTCTGGATTTTGGCACAGTCATGTTCTTCACTCGATACGTGCAGCGTCCTTCTCACCTTTTTGGGCGAATCGGTATCTCGGTAGGATTCTTCGGTTTCATTGCTTTTTTGATTAGTTTAATATTTATTTGGTATGGGCAAATTGAAGTGGGGGGAATCGTGCTAGCAACAAGTATCGTGCTGGCCATGATGGGATTCCAGTCCATCTTTTTGGGATTGGTTGCCGAAATGCTTACCTTCCTCCATCGCCGCGAAGAGCCGCCCTACTTCGTGAACGAACGTCTCGACTCTTAAATGTTTCGTTCCCTCCTCTTTGCAACCAGTACGAATTGGCAACCATGGTAATGCGTCAGTTTTTCCTGGCCATAATGCGCAATCCGGCAAGGGTAGACTTCGCTTACCCTTGATACCCCTCCGGTTCTCCCCCACTACCCTTCCGGTTTTCCTCTCCGGGTAGCCAGGGCAATGCGTCAGTCTGCCCTGGCGGCAAGAGCAAACTTCACTTTCTCTTGCTACCCTGTTCTCTTTATTTCTCCTTGTTTGTTTGTTAAAGTCTATGACAACAATAATTTTAAGCATAATCCTCAAAGAGATAAACCAATGAAGAAACAACAAATAATCATCGCCTTTATCGTTGTTCTAGCCATCGCCGTTCCTTTTTTGAACAAACCTTATCATATTGACGATACGGTTGTCCTCATTGTAACCCAAAAAATATTGGAAACTCCACTGGATCCCTTTCAGGGAGTGATCAACTGGTTTGGGTACAATGCGCCGGTTTGGGAAATCACCACCAATCCACCCTTTTTAAGCTATTACCTCGCTCCCTTTGCAGCACTTTCGGATTATTCTGAAATCGCCCTTCATTCCGGCATGATGCTGTTTCTATTTTTGTTGGCGGGAGCCATGCTATACCTTAGCCGGCGATTTACAAATGGAAGCCTTTTTCCTCTCTTGTTCCTCATGTTCAGCCCGGCGGTGATGATTTCCGGCAATGTCATGAGAGATGTTCCCGCTACGGGGCTTGCAGCTATAGCCGTCGCGTTATTCATCTACGGCACCGATCACGAGAAGCGTTGGTATTTATTTTGGGGAGCGTTTCTCGCCGGCATTGCGGCATTGACGAAATATTCATCGATCATATTCCTCCCGGTTTTGTTACTCTATCCCTTCTTCAAAAGAAAATACAAACTCATGTGGTGGGTATGGCCGATCCTGGCTTTGATGGGCCTTTGGTGCTTGCACAATCATCTAATGTACGGTCAAATCCACATTGTCGATTTGACCCTCCATCGCCGCAATGAAAGCGGTCTCTCTTGGCAAGACAAAACATGCGGAGCATTTGTCATCATGAGCAGCATGATGTACCTTTTGCCCGCTTTAATACGGGAAGCCTATAAACGCAAAGATATGCTCCTTTCCGAGAGCAAATACCTCGTCGCGATTGGAGCATGGTGGTTTGCGCTTTCTTACTTCAAAGGAGAAATCGACGGTGAATATCTCTTTTGGGCCATCACCGGCGCTGTTTTCATCTATATGGTTTTGGCGGATGGATTCCGGCGTGGGATTCGCTACCTCAAGAATTGGAATGATCCGGAATCAGCCGATTCTCTCTTCCTTTTTGCATGGGTATGCGCCCCTATTCTATTCAGTATCATCTTTATTCCTTTCCAGGCGGTTCGCCATCAAATCAATACTCTCGTGCCATTGGCGCTCTTGGCGTTTCGATATATTGAAAGAGAACCCAGGCCGAATATACGCGCACAAAAGGTATGGCTGGCCATTTTGCTGATCATCCAAGCCGCGATGAGCTATGTTCTCCATTATGCGGATTATGAATATGCAAATACCTACCGCAATTTCGCCAAATATGCCGAAGAAAAATATACGTCTGAGGAATATGACACGTGGTATGTATCCCATTGGGGTTGGCAATTCTATGCTGAAAGAGCCGGTTTCAAACAAGTTCACGGCGGAGAACGCTATCCGGAAGAAGGAGATATTCTATTATGGCCGAAGTTCAATTTAAGCATGTATGTGTTTATTGGCCGTGATGATATCCTGGAACCCCGTCCGGAATTTTTGGAGTTGGAGCAAAAGCCGCCGCTTGAAAAGAAAGTCTATCACGGTTCCGTCCCCGTTCGGATCATGAATTTCCGGGGGGCATGCTTCTATGCGGTTGTGGGGAAGAATCTCCCCTATCGATTTTTCCAAGAGATCGATCTGGAGACTATGCGCGTGTATCGCGTGCAATTTGATGAGGAAAAAGAACAATCCTCTTCCCCCCAAGAAAACGATGCCGAGAAACAATAGAAAAAACTCATTCCTCTGCAACAAGTTTTCTTTTTTGGTAGATGAAATAGAGGTTTCGCGTATAAATTAGACTGTTCGGCAAATAGCTCAATATCAAAATCGGATTTGCCAGATGGATGGCGTAGGCGAGATACAACAAACTTCCTACTAAACTAAGATACCAAAAAGAAACGGGGATGATACTCTCTTTTTTGATTTCGGAAACGATCCATTGAACGATGAATCGTGAACCGAAAGAAATGATTCCCAAGAATCCGATGATATCCCAAAATCCGTATTCGTAAGCGAGTATTTCCGCGATTTTCGAACCCATAATCGATCTGCCCCTCATAAATATTTTGCCATGGTATCTTTGCCGGAGCGACTATGGATTCAAGGGGTTTGCAAGGAAAAACAACTTTCGCTAATTTCTTACCCGGGTAAACGTTCGAAGTTCTTTGATTTCTTCGTATACTTTCAAAAAGTCACTGCGATAGTAAAAATCCTTTTGTTCGTGCCGGACTTCCTCTTTCATTTCGATATTGTGAATGACGATCAATTCTTCCCGGTCATGCGATGCTTCATATAAACGCATCCCCGAAGGCGCCCAGAGGCCGGAACCGCCCCAGAATTTATATTTTCCGCGTTGTTGATATCCGACAGAATTGCATCCGATAATCCAATATTGGTTATAGGCTGCTTGACTGGTAGTCATGGCATCCCAAATGAATCCATAATAATGATCGGTGTGGACACCCATTCCCGGATAATCGCGGCTGGCTGTTCCCCGCCAACTGGCGAGTTGAATGAGCGCATCCACTTGATCAACCATACCATATTCTTGAAAAAGTTCCGTAAAACACATGTCATAGCAGGTTGTGAAACCAATCTTTCCCCAGTCGGTGTCAAGTATTAGAGAATCCGTTTCGCCGGAAAGGGTGAACGTATTTTCGATTCCGGGCAGAAACGTTTTATCATAAATGTTTTTTTCTTCGTTCTCGGGAGAGTCCAGATCCTGAACATTGAAATGCTTGTCGATCACGCAGGTGGAATTCAAGAAAGGGCCGCTGGGATTATCGGGATTCAAGCGAATATTGTTAAAAATGACATAATACAGGCGATCATCCAACCGGTTCCGTATCTCCTGCACCCACTCCATATGCCGGTCAGTTACGCCTTGACGCATATATTCCCAGCAGGCTGCCGTATCTTTCCAAAAATAACCAGTCAGGCAAAATTCCGGTATGAGGATCATATTAACGTTGTAGGATTTCAACAGATCGATGATATCCAAGATGCGTTGCTTGTTCTTCTCAATGGATGAAGCATCATGTAGGCTGACGCGGTTGTGAATGTTGGCGATGCCCACGGTCAGGTTAGGGTCATTGGAATACAATTTTTCGACGACCGGTACCTCACTGATTTGGATTGTTTCAGAACGAGAGGGTATGTTTGCACAACCACTCCAAAGCAAGAAAACCGGGATCACTAGAATAATCAGGTAAACATGAATCAACCGAATCCGTATGCGTATTTGTGTTTTCATAATTCTCCTTTATCATTTTGGAGAAAAATTTTTACACTTTATTTTTTTGTATTTTTGCATCGAGAATGGTTTGATGTCAAGTTAGTATCTTCATGCTTTGTAATTTGGGTATATCCCACCAATCGCCGACGGGGCATTGTGGTGAGATGACAACACAGTCGAAGAGCTCGGGCAGTTGCTGCATGTTATCAAGATTGAACAAAATGCGCAATAAATTTTCATGCTCGTGAGTGATGCAAGTTGCGCCGTGCAGAAATAGGATCATCGGCCATTGTTTTTCTTCCTCGCCATATGTTGGAGGTAAATATACCCAATTAGGTGTCGTTATGATCTTCGAAAATACCGAGTGGTTCTTTTGATCTTGTACTTGCGCAGAAACATCGAATGAAAAATCGGTTGTGAAGATAACCAATAGTACAAGAATATTGATTGTGTTCTTCATGAAAAGTTCTCCTTTACCAAAAAGTATCAAGTCAATGCTTGCTTAATTCATGTTTATGAATTTACAGGAAGGAAACTGCTCAGGCTTCGGGAAAAATACTGAAATAGACAGGGAAAATATCTGAATTGGAGCAGGAATAATTCGGTATGAACATTATATGCCTTACTCATCTCTAAACATATTTGTGATTGTAAAAATGTGGAGAAAAAGGATTCAATTATTATGGAAACAATCCAATCGGTTTGAATAATCGTGAAAAGGAATTTTTTGTCTTACTCATATCTGTTTTCACAGAATGAAAAATCGTTTATCATGAATCTGGTTACCCATTCCGGGTGAGTTTCACCTATTGTCGAAAGTGTTTAGAAGTTCAACAAGGAGTTAGTGTTATGAATGCAGTATCAGACCAAATGATATCTCAGATGGTTGCAGCGATCGTGAATGAAACTCAACCTGATAAAATCATTCTTTTTGGATCCCATGCCAAAGAACAAACTCATCCGGATTCTGATATTGATTTTTTAATCATTGATTCAAAGCCTTTTGGACCGGAACGAAGCCGGCGGAAAGAAATGGCGCGTATTTGGAGAGCCTTGCGAAAATTTATGGTACCGGTTGATATCCTCCTTTACACTCAAACAGAATTGGAGAACCGAATTCATTCCATCAATCATGTGGCTTCACGTGCTTTTCGGGAAGGCAGAGTCTTATATGAAAGACATTCATGCAGCTCGTGTGCTTTTACAAAAAGCCAAAAATGATCTTTTGGCTCTCAAGCATATGCGAGATGCAGAAGCGTTTAGTGAAGATATCTTCGGTTTCCACGTGCAACAAGCTGTTGAAAAAACTCTAAAAGCATGGCTGGCGTTATTGGGAGTGATATATCCCAAAACACACGACATCAATTTGTTGCTCCGTTTGATCGAACAAGCGGGGCAGAACATAATTCAGTATGAAGATTTTGTCGAATACAACATGTACGCCGTACAATTTCGTTATGAAGAGTTCGCGAAGTGCTTGATTCTTCAGAACATAGCCCTGTATACCCGCTTCCATTGCTTTTCGCACAAAAAATTGATCGGATTCGAATCGAATAAAAATTCCGAATAATTCGATTGGGTATTAATGATCCCCTTCTCTCCCTCGATTTTAGTAATCCCACCCAAACCGGCAATCCAATAGCCCCCATCTCTTGCCGGATCGAGATGCCGGAACTCGATCAGATTCGTTTCTGTAACGGTCTTGATGATTTCCGAATGTTTCGTCGCAAAATCATATTCGAACAGCCAATCTTGTAACAAAAATAATGCGCTATATTCTTTTACCGGAATAAATCCCCCGCGAAATTTTTTCCAATGATAGTCCACATTTTCGATTTCTTTAACATCATGGTGAATCCATTCTCCATCAGCAGGATCATCGGGATCGAAACGGTATTCAAACATTTTCTGCTTTTTGTCTTCTTGAAAATACGCGTATCGCGCCCAAAACTGGCCTTGCGGATATTCGCCTAAAGCTTGTAGACAATCTTCGGCTGGAATGCGAGTAATTGTATATCCATCGAAAAATGTAAGGGAATTCGAATTCGGGTAATACGACCACACTCCTGACGGCCTAACCTCGGCGCAATAGACGTGGGCATTCACAATTCCGTCTTCGGGAGTCCAGACGCGTTTGATGATCGAATGATCCGCTGGAGCATCCACCTGGACAATAAGCATTATAGTATAGATGAAAAGGAAGTATCGTAAGTTTAAAATGTTCATGCGACTTTCGAAACATACAGCTTATAATACCCCCCCCCATATGAAGTTGAATTATCAATGACACCTTATTCTTTTATCAATTATTCCACAACCTAATCTCTACGATTTTAAAAAGTAAGATTCATTTCATTCATCCCACCCAACATTGTTTATCCCCCCAGAGAAGCGGATGCGGGCACGTCCCCTCCAAAACGGACGATATCTCCCGCACTTTTCAAGCCATTGGAAGGATTATAAAGAGTGTTATTGGCCAGGTTGATATCATTTTGTATCGAGGCGCGTAACGGCCAATGCACCCCGCCGGAATCTTGATCGTCGGGACCTTGGGATGTCAAACCGAATCCGTTCGGAAGTTGTGTCAGTTCCACACTGTACGTCGAAGTTCCCCAGACTTTACCCCAATCGCCACGATAATAGACATAAACATACGTTGGATGAATGGCGTGTTGTTGATTGTTCCAAAATCGCCGCGGAATGAAAGGATCCTCCATATCGACCGATGAAATGTACGAAACGGGTGTGGTCAATTCCACTACATTGGCAATGTGATTGGCAGTATTGAGTACCCGCCGGTTATTGAGAGGTTCCGGATATGCGTTTTGGTCGAGCCGATAGCTGTCGATGGCCAACGCGAGAGAACGAAGGTCGCTGCGAACGCGGGCGACTTTGGCTCGGGTTTGCGCATTCAAAAAATTCGGGACGGCAATCGCTGCGAGAATGCCAATAATTGCTACGACGATCAATAACTCGATGAGCGTAAATGCCCCCTTCTTTCTCATGATTTCTATCCTCCACGGTTCTATCAATACGGAAAAAATAGCACAAAATGAAAAGGCCGTCCATTCGGACGGCCTTTTTTGTATAGAAATCGTTACGTGTTGATTTAGAAATCGCCGTAACCACCTGCATGAGGATCATGCGGACCAGGCGCAGCCGGTTTATCCTTTTCCGGAATTTCCGTCACCAATGCTTCAGTTGTCAGCAACAAGCCTGCAATACTGGCTGCATTTTGCAGCGCCGTGCGGGAAACCTTGGTCGGGTCGATGATGCCGGAATTGACGAGGTCTTCGTATTCACCGGTAGCCACATTGAGTCCACGGTTTCCTTTTTCACCTTTCACCTGCTCGACAACCAATGAGCCTTCAAGACCAGCATTGCGGGAGAGCTGGCGAAGCGGTTCTTCGAGAGCACGGCGAACAATGTTCACGCCGATATTTTGATCATGCTCATCGACTTTGAAACTTTCCATGGATTTCTGCGCGCGAATGAAGGCCACTCCACCACCTGGAACGATACCTTCTTCCACAGCGGCGCGAGTCGCGTGTAGAGCGTCTTCGACACGGGCTTTCTTCTCTTTCATTTCCGTTTCGGTCGCTGCACCGACTTTAATGACGGCAACACCACCGGCGAGTTTGGCAAGGCGTTCCTGCAATTTTTCGCGATCGTAATCGGAGGTAGTTTCTTCGATCTGATTGCGAATTTGTGCGATTCGGCCTTGAATATCGGATTTCTTGCCGGAACCTTCGACAACAGTGGTGTTGTCTTTATCAACCGTGATTCTCTTGGCTTTGCCAAGGTCATCCATTGTGATGTTTTCCAATTTAATGCCGAGGTCTTCGGTAATGCAGCGTCCGCCTGTGAGAATGGCGAGATCTTTCAACATTTCTTTGCGGCGGTCACCGAATCCCGGAGCTTTGACAGCACAAACCTTCAGGGTTCCACGAATCTTGTTCACGACCAACGTTGCCAGAGCTTCACCTTCGACATCTTCGGCAATGATCAAGAGTGGACGGCCGGATTGCGCAACTTTTTCGAGAATCGGGAGAAGATCGCGCATACTGGAAATCTTTTTCTCATAGATGAGAATGAAAGGATCTTCCAAAACGCATTCCAAGGATTGAGTGTCCGTAGCAAAATAGGGGGAAAGATATCCTTTGTCGAACTGCATCCCTTCGACGACGTCCAATGTGGTTTCCAGCGATTTCGCTTCTTCCACTGTAATGACACCGTCTTTACCAACTTTGTCCATCGCATCGGCGATGATTTCACCAATGGTGGTGTCGCCATTCGCTGAAATAGTAGCGACATTCGCGATTTCACTGCGATCTTTTACTTTGCGGCTTAGGGATTGAAGGCTTTTCACCACTTCATTCGTTGCAGCCAAAATGCCACGCTGAACGGCTATCGGACTGGCGCCTGCTGTCACATGTTTCAAACCTTCACGATAAATCGATTCCGCAAGTATGGTAGCAGTCGTCGTTCCGTCACCGGCAACATCACTGGTTTTGGAAGCGACTTCGCGAACCATCTGGGCGCCCATATTTTCATATTTGTCTTCAAGTTCGATTTCTTTTGCCACCGTCACACCGTCTTTTGTGATGGTGGGAGAGCCCCATTTTTTATCCAATACGACATTACGCCCTTTGGGACCCAATGTAACTTTAACAGCCTTAGCAAGTTTTTCAACGCCCCGCAGGACTTTTCCCCTTGCTTCTTCGTTAAAAACTAACTGTTTTGCAGCCATTTCTTAATGCCTCCTGCTCCTACA
>CAYPPG010000088.1:0-23622 GCA_964412555.1 uncultured bacterium | reverse complement strand
ATTCCTTAACTCTCATGGTTTCATTCTCCAATTCACGTTGAACTAAAACAGATTCTCATTCTGATCGCTGATGCTGTTCCCCAAACAGAATGGTCAGGCGTCACCGATGAAGAATTTCATAAAGTCTTCGGTCTTTTCGGACCGGCCGTCTTCGCCTCCATGTGCGCCTACCTTTCCGCTCAATTCATCGATATTCGTATCTTTCACTTTTGGAAACGCCTTACCAAAGGAAAACATTTATGGCTGCGAAACAACGGTTCAACTGCGGTTTCCCAACTGGTGGATACAAGCATGGTACTTTTTATCCTCTGCTATTATGACGTTATCGAATGGTCTCGTTTTCCCGCCTTGCTCGAAAATGGTTTTCTTTTCAAAGTTTTGGTTGCCTTGATCGATACTCCCTTCTTTTATTTTTTTAACTGGTTCCTCCGAAAATTGATGCATCTGCAAACCTATGAAGAAATATCCGCCCAACAATCTCTTGCCTAAAATTCACAAAAATGGACTCTTCAGTATAAACATCCTTGATCCATTTCCATTTCAAGCAAGAATATATATAAGAATTTGGTTAAACCAAAACAACCCTGTACTTCCTCATCTTGGATCGTAGAGAAAAAGAATGGCTGCCATTTTTCTAAATAGTATTGAAATGCTCTTCTCTGTGATTCCTATGCTCATCCTCTTCGGAATTTTTCTAATTGGGTACACCATTGCCTGGAAAGATTTCAAACCTAAAGAAATCAGCACAAATGAAGAATTTGAACTTTCCTCTCAAACCCAATATGAACCGGTCACAAAATCAAGAGAATTGACCGATCGAGAACTCGGTATCGATAAAATCGGTGATTTCGGAGCATTACCCGCAGTCGATCAGCGCAGGGTCAAAATGCAAAAAATGATCCTTGATTTTTCTGTACAACGCCCCGAAGAAACCGCTGAAGTCATCAAAGGTTGGTTAAGTGAAAACTGAGAATCAATTAATCTATTCCACCATCTTATCGGTTCGACGAATCATGCTGTCAAAATACCCGGAGTCCAACTCAATATATTGTAGAAAAAATCCAATAAAGACCCAATATCTTGTTGAAATCAGTTTCAACTTATGGTAAGATAAGAGTAGAGTCAATAATCAAAACTAATATGTCCATCCTTTCGTCTAGGAATCGGATTATATAAGTACTTGAATCAATACAACATGAATCTACAAAGGGGAAAAACAAGTCGATATTATGTCTGAAACCGTTCACGACGCCTGTGGAGTATTCGCCATTGCCGGTAACGAGGAAGCCTCCCATCTAACCTATCTTGGTCTCTATGCATTACAACACAGAGGCCAAGAAAGCGCCGGGATTGTCACCGCTCAAGGAGAACACCCAACCTCCCACCTCGGTATGGGTTTAGTGGCAGATGTTTTTGATGAAGATACTTTGGAAAATCTGAAAGGAGACCGAGCCATAGGCCATGTTCGCTACTCGACAACCGGTTCAAGCAACGTCACCAATGCACAACCGATCCTATGCGAATATAGCCGTGGATGGGTCGCAGTAGCTCATAACGGCAATTTGATCAACACGATGAGCCTGCGAAATGATTTGGAATCCAAAGGTTCCATCTTTCGCACTTCCAGCGATAGTGAAATACTCATCCATTTACTCGCCCGCTCTCCCCATTCGGATTTTCTAAAGGCGCTGGAAGCATCATTACACCAGCTTCGCGGAGCATTCTCCATGGTCATCATGAACGACCAACACGTCATCGGCTTACGCGATCCACTTGGAATTCGCCCTTTATCGCTGGGAAAATTAAAAGACGCCTACATTTTCTGTTCCGAAACCAATGCGCTTGAAATCATCGGCGCCGAATATATCCGCACTGTGGAACCCGGCGAAATGGTCATCGTGACAAAAGACCGCCTTGAAAGCCGATTCTATGCAAACAGTTCCCGCCATGCGCAATGTGTATTCGAATTAGTCTACTTTGCCCGTCCGGATAGTTCCGTGTTCGGAAAAGAAGTCCACCCCGCTCGAGAAAACCTTGGCCGGGTTCTGTTTCAAGAATGCCCGACTGAAGCGGATGCCGTCATTCCCATCCCCGACTCAAGCGTCTGCTCCGCTGTCGGCTACTCTCTGGAGAGCGGAATCCCCCTTCAGCAAGGCATCATTCGCAGCCATTACATCGGACGTACATTTATCGAACCCAGCCAGAGTATTCGCGATTTTGGCGCAAAAATCAAATACAGCCCGGTTCGTGCAGTATTAGCCGGAAAAAGAATTATCGTTGTGGACGACTCCATCGTCCGCGGAACCACGATGCGCAAAATTGTCAAAATGCTGCGAAAACATGGCGCAAAAGAAATCCATCTGCGCATCGCTTCTCCCGTTTGGATTGAACCCTGTTTCTACGGAATCGATACACCCCACCGCAACAAACTCATCGGCGCCACTCACACACTCGAAGAAATCAAAAAACATTTGCGCGTAGACTCTCTTTACTATTTATCCACAGATGGATTGCTGAAAGCAGTCGGTGGAACGGAAGACAAATTCTGTACAGCATGCTTCAGTGGAAATTACCCACTTAAATGGAATGGAGGATTTGGGAAAGACGGTAGCAAAAAGTCCATCGATGCAGAAAAAAAATTAGTCCGAATCGATGTTGAAGATGAAGAGAGCGTTTTAACAAATGCCTGATAAATAATAATTTAACTATACATAACTTCATATTGCTTCTAAAATAGTATCAATTTCTTGCATTACATCCTCAACTTGAATCTCCTTCATACATGCATGATGCTTTAATGGGCATTCTCTTTTCATACACGGAGCGCATTCCATTTCTTGTTTGATCATCCGAATATGGTCACCTGTTGGGATTGTATCGATTGGATTCGTCGGCCCAAACAACACAATTCCCAGCGTATTTACTGCTGCAGCCACATGCATGACTCCTGAATCGTTTCCAATCATCAAGTTGCAGCGCTCAATTAAAGCAATCAATTCACGCAAGCTGGTTTGTCCCGCAAGATTGATAACACCATCCCCTGTTTGTGATACAATGCATTCGGTGATCTCGGTTTCATTTTGCGATGCAAACAACAAAATCCGTGCATCATATTTTTTTATACAGATTCTAGCTAATTCCGCATAACGTTCTGGAAACCAACGCTTTGCAGATCCATATGCACCACCTACAGCCATGCCGATACATAAATTCTCTGAACACCCTTCACGTTCGAACAGTTGGTTTGCATATTCCTTTTCCTGCTCTGAAAGATAAATACGGGATGGAATCGGTTCGTTTCTATTTCCCCCTAAAAGAAAATCATATTTTGATGATTGGTGAATGCGATCAGAGGGGATTTCTATCGATTCTGTTAAAATAACTGATCTCCATTTTCCCGACTTGCCAATACATTCCCGAACTCCGCCAATCTTATACAAAAGAGCAGAATAAAACGAATTAGGAAGTAAAAATCCTTTAGTCAGTTTCATCTTTCGCAAACTCGAAGTGATACGAAAGAAACCACTGAAACCTTTATGAATTCCGCTGCGGTCATATTCCACAAAATCTATTTTGAAAGGGGAAGCATAAAAAACAGGAAGGATATTCGGTATGCCGAACAAATATAGGCTGTCTTTTTGATGCCGTTGACAATAATCCCATATCGCTCCACTTGCCATAACGGCATCCCCAAGCCAATTGGGTATACGAATAATAATATGAGACATAATATGGATGATGATTTATTCCGGAATGATTATACGCAGAATTTCGCTAATATCCCCTAATTTTGAATTCTCATCGATGGCTCGGACTTGAACGACAAGCCGATCGGGTTGTGTTCGTACAATTTGAAAAACTGTTTCACCTTTGGTTGTGAATTCACGTCCAGGAAAGATTTGAAAACTATCCCCATAAATTTCGGATTCTACTGTTACTTGATAATCCACTGCCCCTTCAACCGGAGTAAAATGAAACGTTGACCCGTTCAATTCCGCATATTTTAATTGGGGATTTGTTTGCCCGATCAGAATCTCATTCGGGGGAAAATCAATTTGCTGCCGTCCAACTTCAACAGGAACAAATCCATCCATCTGCAATATCGGTACATCGGCGTAAAGCCATATAGGCGCCGATAAAACATCACTTCTCGCCAACAACAATTCACGAAACACAAGCAAATCATTCAAACCGATATAGCCGTCCGGAACAAAATCGGCATTCATGACAAAATTCGGTTGCGTATTTCGTATCCCAAACGAATTCGCAAACATCATCAAATCCAGCGAATTCATTTGGTTGTCTTGGAACAAATCTGGATCAAGAGGTTTCGGCGTAGGCGTTGGGGTCGTAATCGTTTGAGTAAAACCGAGTTCAAACGATGAAGATACAATATTGCTCTTTCTCCCTTCCATATCTTTAGCCTGCAAATAAACGCGATATAAACCGGTACGGGTAGTGATCGTTTCAAAGGGCGAAAAAGAAGTTGTTTGCAGATTGGTTCCTATAATTTCGTCCGTGCCATAGGGAGGGGCAATCAGAATATCATAGAGAAACTGACCTTCCTCCGGATAAGATGGTGGAGACCATCGAATAACCAACAAATTCGATTGGGACATATGCACAGATTGACCTGGCTCATAGAATATATTTTCTGGTTTCCCTATAGGAGGAGTCGGTGTCGGTGTCGGTACCGGTTGGCCGAATCGCTCCAGATAAAGCAACAAATCTTGGCTATCGATCAGCTGATCCTGATTCAAATCCATCGGTTGATACGGTTCATCTGTTTGCTTTCCCCATTCATTTGAAAATATCAGAATATCTTGAACATCGACTTGATCGGAATTGTCAAGATCCCCAAAAGGCGGTTCCGGATGCAATGGTGTCGGTGATGGTCTTAAATTGACAACGACACCAATACTAAATGGAGTCCACTCCGTAAACGCGCCAATTCCCGTACCTTCGGTAATCTCCACCTGCCATTGATAGGAACCGTTTTCAAACAACGGAGCAAAATTTTGGGGGAGATGATAAGGAGAAGAAGTCGCTTGCAAGGGCGGCAATAAAACCAAAGAGGGTGGTCCTTGAATTCGTATGCGAAATTTCGTGGCTCCTTCTGGAAATTGAAATTCAAATCCCCTCTGAACCAAATCTAAAAATTGGACTGTGTCATTGGGCTGGGGAAAAACAGCAGTTAGTTCCTGACTGAAGCAAGGAACACTTACCACCACAATCAATAGAATAAAAAAAATCCTCCACCTACACCGTAAAAACTGAATCATATCGATATCTCCATCTCAAAATTCAAGAATTTATTCGATCTTTCATTTCTTTCCCTGCAACAAAAATTGGAAAAGTACAATCTGAATTTTCAATTGGCTCTCCGGTACGAGGATGTCGGCCGACTCTGGACTTTCGATGTTGCAAACGGAACGTGCCAAAACCTGAAATATGAACCGGTCCACGCTTCAAACTACGAGTTATTGCCATTAACAACGTATCCATCGCTTTTTTGGTATCATTCACAGATATATTTGTTTGGGCCGCAACGATTTTTACCAATTCTGATTTTTTCATGAATAGGTTTACACTCCTGTGTTTAGTATGCTGTTTTCGACCCTAGATTTCCAAAAACTATCAATATTGAGCACAATAAATGCATACGGCAAATCATTCGGGTAGGCTGTCCACCCATACTTAGGGCATTTTCATAGGCATCAATTTTTCCGATTATCGGTCAGATGAAAACAATGGATTCCTCCTCCTATACTCCTACACTTGAACCGGATTTGAAATGTTCATGTAGACCAAGAAATACTATATTACAATTAAATGTAATCCATTCAAAGGTACAAATGCGAAGCATACGGAAAAATGTAAAGAATCCCCTGATGTTGTGGCTATTGTTGTCTTGGCTCTGTAGGAGCATCCAAATCCCCCATGGCGAACTGAGTACCGTCCAGATAGAAACGAAAAAACATGGAATCCCACCAAATTTCCGTTCGATGGCCGAATGCGCTTTTTTTTTATTGTTCCGTAAGTTGCGCATCAGCAGGAAATAACCAACTCACACAAGAGGAGTATCAAGCATTGACTGGCTTACGCAATACTAATATTAGAATAGATATAATTCTACTTTATCGGGTTGATTTTCAGTATAACAGTTATAAAACACTTTTCATCTCTATAAAATAATAAAAATTAGTTTAATATGATTTTGAGATGTCACTTTTATAAAAATTTAATACAGGTAGACAATTTTCTAGCATTCTTTGTTGAGCAAGCAGGAACTCTTACTATACCGGTGGCGCTATTACCAATATCATATTCCTTCCAATAGGAGACCATCATGAAATATGACATCACAGTGAAATTCATCGCAGGGAGAGGTAAAGAGTCAATCTATCGCTTTTTACAGAAACGGGGAGCCGCCTATTTGGAACTGCTTGAATCTCTTCCCCAAGAATTGCCGGATATCAAAAAAGGGGATTTTATTCTGAAAGTAACGACTCACGATGGAAAGGAAGAAATCCATATCTGGGAATTCAAAACTCGATGGAATCCTCGAGATGTGGAAAATCTGATGGTCTATACGCTTCGCGCCCGGCAGACCTATAAGCTTTCTGTAAAACCGGTTATGTTCTTATTCCTCCCCAGCGAATCGGCTTCCGGTCATTACAAGGACGATCAATTCCAATTCGAGTTCGAATTGGTCAAAATGTGGGAAGAAGACGGAAATGAAATTCTGGATACAGACGATTTCTATCTTTATCCCTTTCTTCCCTTAATGGCCGGTAATGAAAATATGATATGGGAAGCCGAAAAAAAGTTGTATAATAGTGAATTGAATAACGAGGAAAAAATCGACTTATTGACAGCAATGACCATTTTTGCCGGATTAAAAGATTTGAAAATAAGCCAACGACTCTATCAACGAAGGAGAGATATCATGTTGGAATCGTATGCCTATGAATTATTTCGAGAAGATGCAATAAAAAATGTCGGCGAAGAATACAAACAGAAGGGGCTTGCAGAAGGGCTTGCAGAAGGACGCAAAGAAGGACGCAAAGAAGGGCTTCAAGAAGCGATTAAATTAGGATTAGAATTAAAATTCGGCAATAATGGAATAGCCCTGATTCCGCGCGTCCAATCCCTTGATTCACTGGAAAAATTGGAGAATCTTTTATCTGTTTTGCGCACGGCGGATAAGATACATGAAGTAGAATCTATTCTGTAAACAACGTTGGCCTTTTCCCCTACCGACAACCTATTTATCGGTACATATTATAGAATAATCGGACGATACTCATGAATATCTGCAAAGGTTTCGCCAGCGATAACAATTCCGGAGTCCATCCTGATATCATGCAAGCGATTTGCTCCGCCAATGTAGGGCATGCTATTGCCTACGGCGATGATCCTTATACGGAATTGGCTATGCAAAAACTGAAAGAACACTTTGGCAAACATATCGATGCTTATTTTGTCTTTGCGGGAACAGGGGCGAACGTGTTGGGTTTGAATCAAATCGTAGAACCGTATCATTCCGTTATCTGTGCAGAAACCGCCCATATTTACACGGATGAATGCGGTGCACCGGAAAAATATATTGGATGCAAACTTCTTCCCATTCCTTCCCCAGATGGAAAGATTACCGTTGACGGTATCAAAAAGCATATGCACGGAATCAATTTCGAGCATCACTCCCAACCCAAAGTGGTATCCATCACCCAATCCACCGAATATGGAACAGTATACACCCCAGAAGAAATTCAACATCTCGCAGATTTTGTCCACAAACACAACCTGATTTTACATATGGACGGAGCACGCCTCTCGAACGCAGCAGCGAGTTTGGGCATCAACTTCCGACAAACAAGCGGAGATGCCGGCGTAGATGTGCTTTCATTCGGTGGAACAAAAAACGGTCTGATGTTCGGTGAATGCATTATCTTTTTTGACAAACGCCTCTCGAAACATTTTCGTTTTGTCCGGAAACAAGGAATGCAACTCTATTCGAAAATGCGGTTTATTGCCGCTCAATATAACGCTTTCCTTTCCGATGATTTGTGGTTGAGAAATGCAAAACATGCCAACGAAATGGCGTTGATCTTGGCGGAAGAAATAATCAAGATACCGCATATTGACATTACGCAAAAGATCCAAGCGAACGTCGTTTTCGCAATTATTCCCCCAGATACGATCCCATTACTGCAAAAGAAATTTTTTTTCTATGTCTGGAATGAAGAAACATCCGAAGTCCGGTGGATGACCTCATTCGACACACAGGAAGAAGAAGTCCTCGATTTTGCCAAACACATAAGAAAAACTATGCTCTCGAATAAATAATTCACCGACTCTTCCAATCTCTCCTCTATCCTGTCAAAATTATCCTATTAAATCTAAATTGAAAAACAGGAGCCTCTAATGAAACAAAAATTAATCATATGGCTGATGCTATTGATATTCGCCACGTGGAGTTCTCTTGCGGTAGAAAATGTCACTATCACCGGTGAGTTGAAAAAGTGGCATACGGTTACCTTGACTTTCACCGGACAGGATACTGAAGAGACTGCATTGCCTAATCCTTTCCTGAACTATCGCCTCGATGTCAGGTTTACCAAAGGTGAAAAACAATACCACATCCCCGGTTATTTTGCCGCTGATGGTAACGCGGCCGAAACCAGTGCCACCCAAGGGAACAAATGGCGAGTTCATTTCATTCCAGATGAAGAAGGCGTATGGTTTTATAAAGCCTTCTTCGTCACCGGACTGGATATCGCTGTCCATTCTAACAAAAATGGTACTCCATTATCATTTAATGGAACCAGCGGCTCATTTCGAGTAGGACCAACAGACAAAGTTGGCCGTGATTTCCGCGGAAAAGGAATGCTTCGTCACGTAGGAAAACACTATCTACAATTTGCGGAATCCGGAGAATATTTCTTAAAAGGAGGCGCGGATAGTCCGGAAAATTTCCTGGCCTACATTGATTTCGATGGCACCACGTACGGAGGCGCTACTAAAACAAAAACATCCGCCGGCGAAGCCGATCCCAACTTATCCCTACATCGATATGCTCCTCACGCTGAAGACTGGAACCCAAGAGATCCAACCTGGCAGCGCGGAAAAGGACAAACCATCATTGGTGCATTGAATTACTTAGCCAGTATGGGAATGAATTCCGTCTATTTCCTAACTATGAATGTCATGGGCGATGGAAAAGACGTTTGGCCATGGACCGGATACAACGAGCGCTACCGCTTTGATTGCAGTAAATTGGATCAATGGGAAATCGTGTTTTCCCATATGGATCAGTCGGGATTACTCTTACATGTCATCACTCAGGAACAGGAAAACGATCAATTACTCGATGAGGGAGAACTGGGACGCCAGCGCAAACTGTATTACCGGGAATTGATCGCTCGTTTCGGCCACCACCTCGCTTTGGTCTGGAACCTCGGCGAAGAAAACACCAACACCGATGAACAACGCAAAGCGTTTGCGAAATACATCCATGACACCGATCCTTATGATCACCCTGTCGTCGTACATACATTTCCAGGCCGCTATGACGAAGACTATACTCCCTTACTCGATTATGAATATTTCCAAGGCCCTTCGCTGCAAATGGGTGATATGAGTAAAACGCATTCGGAGACCTTAAAATGGTATCAAAAATCTGCGACCGCCGGCTATAAGTGGTTTGTTTCCCTCGATGAAATCGGCCCCGCCAATACTGGCGTCAAACCGGATCAAGATGATCCGGATCACGACCAAGTTCGAAAAGAGGCGTTATGGGGAAATATGATGGCTGGAGGCGCCGGATGCGAATGGTATTTCGGCTACAAATTCGACCATAACGATCTCAACTGCGAAGATTGGCGAAGCCGTGAAAATATGTGGGAACAAACACGCTATGCTCTGGATTTCTTTTACCGTTATCTCCCCTTCCAGGAAATGAAACCAGATGACGAATTGACTACGATCGAAGGCGATTATTGTTTCGCTAAACTAGGAGAAGTATATGCAATCTATCTCCCGAATGGAGGAGAAACAAAACTCAATTTAGCAAAAGGGGAATACACCGTGAAATGGTACAACCCTCGAACCGGCGGTGAATTACTAGATGGTTCGGTTCAATCCGTTTCCGGTCCTGGCGATCAATCGGTGGGAACGGCTCCCGCTGATCCGGACAAAGATTGGACAATATTGGTGACAAGGAAACAAGAAAAGTAAAGGAGATTCCCATAATGACCACTTTTTCGAGAAGAAGCTTTATCGAGCGATCCGCTATTGGAACTATCGGCATAGGAATGGGATTACAAAACAATCTATCCTTTGCCCAAATGCCCGGAGAACGACCTCATCAAGACCAAAATGTCACTGTACTCAATCCCCGAAATCGTGTTCCGTTAAGTTTCATCATCGATGATTCAACTACGCTGGTGAACTTGGCTTATTTTGGCATTCCACAATTTCACCAATCGTTTCCGGACCGGTATAAACAACCCTGGCGCTCTCTTCCGCGTGAAATACCAGATTCTTTTGTACGCAAATTTGGGGAATGGTGCCATGAACATGGTGTGAAGGGAAAATACAGCATTGTCCCCTACCCTGCCTGCGTTGGTTGGGTGGACCGATTCATCCCCGGCTGGTCGAAAAAGGAGCTGGAAGACAGCCTTGAACTGGTTCGAACATTGATGATGCCGAATTGGGATATCCATCCGGAAATGGTTTCCCACACCCGCGTTATCGACACCAAAACCGGCAGGCCTTACGAAGATTCATCCGAATATTTTATGGAAAACTGGCGATGGACGGACGACAAATCCGTCGATCAAATTGCAGATTATATTGCCTACGCTTTACAAATATTGAAAAATGCCGGCTTGTATTGCGAAGGAATGACTACCCCCGGCGGATTTGGAAACCGCGTTCTTCCGGAATTATCCCAAGCCACACTACAAGCATGCCGTGAAGTGTATCAGACAGAAATCCCTCATTATTTTCGCCATCTTTTCACGGATGAACGAAGCGTCGCCCCCCGCGTTGAATACGCTTCCGGCCTGGAAAGCGATGATCCGAAATGTGTCGTATCTATCATCGGATGCACCGGCGATTGGTTCGGAGGCTGGGATGGCCTGAACCCGGGATCAGTTGACCGGTTCATCACCGAAGATTTGAAAGGGGGACGGCTGCCCGAAGTTATCGATCGCGGTGAACCAGCCATTCTCGTTTGTCATTGGCCGGGAATCTACTTCAACGGTATGGAACTCGGTTTCAATATTTTCAAGGAAGTCTATCGCCGCGTTCACAATGCTTACGATAACCTCATTTGGATGAAAAATTGTGAAATTGCCAGATATTGGGCCGCCAAAGAATTGACTTGGATTGAAAAAAAAGAAAATCAAATCATCTTTACAGCGCCTTTTGCTACTCCATTATTTACGATAAAAGCAAAATCCACCGCGAATTCCATTCCGAAACTCACCGTCAATCACACTCCTGTTCCTTTAAAAGAGGTGAATGATTCTCTGAAATTGCGGAATGGAAGTTGGATTCGAAATGGTGAAGAAATCATCATTTGTTTCGATTTGAAAAAAGGTAAAGCGAACTTGACGATATAAAAAATGCCCACGTATAAAGATTCGCGATATGAAGTGTCCTTCGCCCTTGATGGTCCTTACGCCATCGATGTCGGCCGATCAAAATTTCTTCACGGACCATGTGTAACCCGATGCGCAAACGGGGATTGGATCACCGCCTATCAGGACGGTCTTGATGACCCGGGGCGGGGATCGGTTATTCGTCAAAAACGAAGCACAGATGAAGGAAAAACCTGGATCGATGAAGGGATCATCTTCGATGAATGCCAGGATGGTTTCGGTGCCCGTAATCCGGCATTCGGACAAACCGGTAACGGAACTATTATCATGATTGTCCAACGAGTCGGTTTACGGCAATTAGGCCAAGTATCCGGTGAGAATATCATGGGTAGTAAGATGCTGATGAGTTCGGATCATGGGAAAACATACAACTGCCTCGGCTTGGTGGATCCCAATTCACGGCGTGGACATCAAGGATGCAGTACCCATCTCGTCTATCACCAGGGCAAATTCATGATGCCCGCCTTTCATCCAACCGGCCTTGTTTTGTATATCAGCCACGACGAGGGGAAAACCTGGCCGGAAAGAATCATGCTTGCCCCACGAGACGAATTCGATGAAATGCCTACCTATCCAACTCTTGCCTCTCGCTCGGACGGTTCGCTCTTATTCGTAGCCCATTTGAACAAAGCGGTTCGTTGCTTTCGAAGAATCAGCGCCGACCAGGGGCAGTCATGGAGTCCTATTGAATATTATGACGATATGCCATTGCGGCATCCCGTCCTCGGCTATGCTGGAAAAACAATGATTTGCGTCGGCCGAAACATGGATGTTTGGAAACCGGCTTTGTGTGTGTCACCCGATGAAGGCGAAACATGGTCAGATATGATCGATTTGTTACCGGAACACGGTCCCGGCGGTGGCTATACGGCTTTATGGCCGGCTGAGAATCCCGACCGGATGTTCATTACTGTCAGCGCCGAGGGGAAATCATTCGATTCCCAGGATATCACCGGTTTATTTCTGCACACAGTTCGTTTCACTCCTCGAACAAAACAATAACGGATATGAATAACACATCCAATATGCGCCTCTTTTGGGAGAACAATATCAAGGCAATCGAAACACGCGATGCCGAACTGGCTCGCCAGCTCATTCAAATTCCCAAATCTGCCAATGATCTGATATTCACAAAAGCCGAAAATGGATCACCGATACTCGTCCTCAAAAATCCGAACGGACAGCCCATTCCACTAAACGATCCACGCCACCCCCAACAAGAAGCGGCACAATGGGTCGCAAGTTTGGGAAACGATTGCTTACGCGGCGCTCACGTCATGCTCCTGGGATTCGGCTCCGGTTATTATCCTCATAAGTTGTTTCAAGAATCCGATGAACAGACAGTTATTTGGATCATTGAGCCGAATCTCATTTTGTTGAACGCCGCCTTGCAAGTAGCCGATTATACGACTTTGATACAATCATCACGCGTTTGCCTTGTGGGAGGAAAAAGCGAAAAAGAAGTCGTCTCCCAGTTGTTTCAAGGACATTTTTCCCATCGAATGAGAGCACAAGGCATCCGTCTCACCTATTCGAACATCACGAAACAGCTTTATCAACACTACATCCATGCTCTTATATCTACCCTCTCGGAAACCATTGAATTGGATAAGCTCAAATTTAAAACGGAAGAATTACAGGGAAAAAAAATTCTTGGCAATATCGCAAAGAATCTCCCTTTGTTCGTTCACGGTGCACCGGTACTGCAACTAATGGGGTGCACCCCCGGCATCCCGGCATTCATCATCGGAGCGGGTCCAAGCTTGGAAGAAGCCCTTCCACTGATCGAATCCACCCAAAACAAAGTTGTTAAAATCTCGGTCGATACTGCTCATCGAATTTTACGACAACATGGCATCTCATCCGATTTGATTGTGAGTTTGGATTTTACGAAACTAAACGCCCGGCATTTTGAAGGGATCGAAAATGATCCGGCCTGGCTGGTCGCCTTTCCAGGAATCGATCCTTCTATTTTGAAAAAATACGAGAACAAAGCATTTTTTTTCGAACATGTTTCTTCTGTGAATTACGACACCGGAGCAACTCCATTTTTCAAACTCTTACAGGGATTCGGATCATGGGGTGAATTGATTTCTTACGGCTCAACTGCGCATGCCGCCTATCACCTGGCTCGTCTGATGGGCTGCTCCCCCATCGTTCTCGTTGGAAACGATCTCGCCTTCCCATCCAATAAATGGTATGCCTCCGGCGCCATGCAGAATGAACTCCAACAACCGGAACGGGAAGAAGAAACGCTTCTCGAAGTGACTGCCAATAATGGAGAAACAGTAAAAACAAGTGGACTGTACAAAATATACTTGGAATCGTTCTCCACGCTCATAAAACAAACAGCAGGTGTCGTATATAATACTTCCCTATACGGCGCAAAAATTGATGGCTGTGAATACAAACCACTGGAAGAAATCCTACAATCTCTTCCGTCTCACACAATCGATCACTCTCTATTTGAAACTTTGCATAAGCAATCCTTTCCGAAACAATCGGAAAGAATATACAATGAGATTCACCAATTTTTGGAACGTTGCCACCGAACACATACAGAAATGAAGCGTTTTCAACAAAAAATGGAGAAATTGAAACCCGAACATCGGCGGTTTCGAGAAAAAACAAAAGAGATTCTCCGTGGATTTTCCGGTTTGCTTTCGAAGGATGCAAAATCATTCTCTTTAGCAATTCCACTTTGTCCACGCACGACAACGGAATTTCTGGGTCGGATCAGCGAAGTCGGCGCAGTGAGCGGGCAATCCATCCAACAAAATGAAATGGTCAAAGAACGCTGCTTGAATTTCTTCAGCGATTTGACCAGATCACTGAACACCGTAATCGAGATTCTCGATTCGAAAAACGATGTGCAAGCAATTATAAATCCTACTAACGAGCGTTAACTTGAATTTTTCTACATTCTTTTCTTTTTGGAAACAAACCCTGGAAGAACGCAAACATGCGAAACTACTCATTCTGTGTATCATCCTGGCGCTCTTGCAAGGGGGAATATTCGTGGGTACTCAACTCCTGTTCACCGGTACATTATCCAGTCCATTGGATGATACATTCATTCATTTGCAATATGCCAAACAAATCGCCCAGGGAAACTACTTTCAATATCAAGATGGTGAACCCATTACCAGCGGGGAAACCAGTTTTCTTTATGCACACCTACTCGCATTGGGCTATCTGATTGGATTTCAGGGAATCGGTCTTCTTTTCTGGTCTTATCTTTTGGCTGGAATTTGCTTAACAGGTACTTTCTACCTACTCATTCAACTAGGTCTACAAATTGGGTATCCTCTTGCCGGTTGGGGTACAGCTGCATTGCTCTTTTGTTCGGGCTGCCTTGGTTGGGCGTATTGGAGCGGGATGGAAATCGCCCTGTATACTTTCTTGCTGCTGTATGCTTTTACCCTATTATTTCAGGAAACAATTCCCTATGGACGCCTATGGATTGCCTTTGGTCTCCTCACCTTATGCCGTCCGGAAGGACTAATTCTAACCATCACGATTTTATCCTCGTTGATCGGATTCTCCATTCTCTATCCAAACGTGCTCCCCCTTGTGGTGCAGACCTCTGGTCTGCATAAAAAAAGTGCAGACCAGAGGTCTGCACCACAATTTTTACGTTCCCTTCCCATCTTCAGACTTTCATTTCTCTTCTATCTTCTTGCGATAATCGGTCCGCCGCTCTTTTTTCATTACACAATCGGCCGGATCTCCAGCAACAGTCTGTTAGCCAAAAGCCTTCTCTACAATCCCATCATGACCTCGTTTGAAAAGGGCATGGAATTTCTCTCGAATTTTGGATCGATCTTACTATTTTTTCTTGGCCATCCCTCTGTGGATCCGATGATCAGTGAATATATGCTGCCAGGAACATTACTATTTTTTCTCGTGGGAATCGCAGCCATGCTCACCTCCCCTTCTAAGCATAACAAATCTCGTGCCTTGGTGGTCGCCTTATCCTTGACCGCCATTTTCCTTGCGGTTTCCACGCTGGAAGTATGGCCGCTGCATAATTATCGATACTTGTTACCGTATTTTCCAATTGTCATCTTTTTCGGCATCGTGGGGGTACAAAAACTATTTCACTTTATCAAAATTCAGGATCCGAAACCGACGTTGTCCGTTATCATCATCGCCGTCCTCCTCCACAGCACCTATTTCCCCGCCTGGACGGGACGATATATGAAAAATGCAACCACTATTTACGAAAAACAGATACAAACAAGCCAATGGCTGAATCAACAGTTGCCGAAAGACCGCCCAGTCGCCATCAATGACGCCGGAGCACTTGCCTATTTCGGGGATCAAACCATTTACGATCTTGTGGGCTTGGTCACCAACGATACCACCATCGCCTACCGAATGGGTGAAGGAGGTCTTTATGAACGGTTGGAACACCTTCCCCAAGACAAAAGACCAGCATATGCGGCTGTTTTTCCCTCCTGGTTCAATGAATCTGCGATTACGTATGATATATTTCACAAACCTCTCGTTTCATTTCCCGATCCATTCGACAACACATTTACCAAAACGGTTTACCGCATCAATTGGAGCTATGCGGGTATGGAAGACTCTCCTCGACAATCCACGATGAAAGAAGGATGGCGCGTCAAAGACCGCTTGGATGTCGCCGATATCCTCAGCGAAAAAAAACATCGTTATCAGTATCGCTACCGTGGAAATCGAAGCCCCACGATCCCCGTTCCGTTTCGCCGAAATTTCGGGTATCACGAGGAAATCGACGAGAAATGGCCGGGCATTGAAAACGAACAAGAAGAATTGATCCCGATCCTGCGTCAACAAGGTATCCTCAATCAATACGACATCGTAGATTCCGGAAGACGAATCAATGGAGAAGAACAATTTCAACTAGGCAATCTTACTCCTCAAAAGGAAGCATTCTTGATCATACGAACGTGTTACGGATTGGAAAACTATTATGAATTCTCATATCGCATGGGTATTTTTGTCAATGACATTTATCTGGGAGAATGGAACATAAACGGTACCTCTTGGAATTGGTATGAATCCGTTTTTACAATACCGGATGAAATGGTGCAAGAGGAGTCGGTCCGTATCCGGATTAAAAATCTGGGAACATCGCGTTTTCCCTTTTACACTTCCTTCTATTATTGGATTTGTCAAAAGGAAACCACCGGATAACAAAGGCTTTCGGTTAGAAAGAGATTTAGCACATCAAGGTGGGTTTCGTTTTGCTCAACCCACCCTACGTTTACAGTTCTAAAAATACACCGATATCTTTTAGTTTACGGATCAGTGGTTTCTTTTGTTTGGGATCGGTTAATTCGACGATGGTGTCGGTGACAGGTATCACTTTTTTTCCGCCGGCGGAAAGGATTCGCATGGCGGTTTCTTTGTCAGGGCAGTGAATGAGAATGGCGGGTTGGAAGCGGACTTGACGGCAGTGGCTGAACCAGTTGCGGATTTCGTGTTCCACGTTGTGGGGAATTTCTTTGGTAGAGTTTTCTTCCAAAATATCCAATACGTTGGATAGAGTCATGCCGGTGGATGCGGCGGCAAAAATGGATTTTTTCGTAATTTTAAACAAAACCCCCATTTGTTTACCGGTGCGTTCGGCAAACCGGCCGATCGAGGCTTCCGCTGCGGGAGAAGGAGCGAGGAATACTATTTCAAAATTCGGTTGCACGATGACTTGTTTTTCTTCGATGCGTGAGTATTCGAAATTTTTTTGAAGACCGAGTAAATACCGTCCGGGATCAGTGAGTGAAAAGCAAATCGTATCTTTATTGGACTGTCCGGCTGTACAACCTCCAAAGGCAATCAACCGCCATATCAACAAATTTCTCAACATTCGTTCCCACTCGTCCTCCAAATCAGAATCCTTTGGCTTGTACCATCCCCAATCAATAAAAAACGCTACATCTTTTCCATTTTCCCTTTCCTGCAGTAATGGATTATGTTTTTCTTTGTGGTATTTCAGAAATTCATCCATCTCGACAAATGTATCTTCTTGAATGTCCGAAAAGGCTTTTCGAGCGGACCGGTCTAAGGATAGATTGCTATTTTTGATATAAACCCAAGGACGAAGGGGGATAAATTCCGTATGATCCTGGTCATATTTATCCCGATAGGGTTTCATGATTTTTTTTGTAAAGAAATCGAAAACCGTTTTCAAGCGTTCTTTGTATGAGATTTCAAGCCATTTCAATCCTTTTGGGGTTATTTCCAAGCGTAAATCTTTTCCAGCCTTGCCAACAAGTTGCAGGAAATCCATTTTTTTAAGATTATGGAGCGCATGGCCGATTCGTTCATCCGGCCAGAATTCCAGGGCTTCTTCCAGCCAGGATGGAATCCGTATCATATTTTCGACAATCATTTTACGGGCATTGGCGAACAAGATCAGATCGTTTCCGCGTACCCGAAGGGAATTTGTCGAGCAGATCACCAGAATGGTCATCATATCTTCCAATTGGAAGGCGTTATGATAGGTCTCTGATGGCAGAACCGCTTTAGGAGGAGCCGCTTTTGGCCGGTGAAGGCGATAAGCGATTTCCGGCCAAATGCCTAAAATAAGTTCATGCTCCGTTTTGGTTACCCAAACATAGAAGAGCAAGTATCGAAGCCCGGCTCGAATCGATGTTCCCAACAGTTCCAGATTCTTGGTTCCGAGAAGGGGAGCAAGATCTTGTAAGGGAATGGGGCTTTGTACTTCCATCAGAAGTCGAAGAATCGATTTAACTGTTTTCATTACTTGCATCGATACGAAATAGGGTTCTTCCTCCGAACGCAACTGTGCCCGTTCCCATTCATTGGTTCGCTGTAATTGAAGAAATTCTTGGAGCCACTGGACGGAAGTGACTTTCTTGATTACAAGATGATATGCATCAGATCTTCTACCTTTGTACTTATTCAATGCAAAGTATTCATCCTGATTTAAATGAATTTCAAAATATTTAGCGTTTTTCTTATCCGGCGGATAGGGGTATTGGTATAAAACTTTCATCAAACTCACAAAAGTATTGAAGTTACGTTTTACCTTCACATGCCGGCCATTCGCCGATGGTTCCAAGAACCCTGCTTGTTCGATTGAAGTGTAACTCTCCCCGAAGTCGGGCGGATTCAATAGGTTGGAGAGTTTTGCATTATCCAAAAAATCCTTCCGTGCAGAACTGGGAAGTTCTTCCCAGAAGGGTAACACTGCTAAAATATCCTGCCAGTTCGTATCAAGGTATTTCATGGATCAAACTTCCCTCGACAGGAGTCTCTATACTATCCATTTCAACAATCCGGTATTCGTATCCTTGTTCACAAAGAAACAATTGCCGTTTATGAGCGAAATCCTGCTCGACCGAATCGCTTGTTACGAGTGTGTAAAAATGAGCTTGGTTCAAACCCGGTTTGGGACGCAAAATTCGGCCGAGGCGTTGAGCCTCTTCTTGGCGAGAACCAAAAGATCCGGAAATTTGAATAGCTACGGAAGCATCGGGAAGATCGATGGCGAAATTCGCGACTTTCGAAACGGCTAAATGTTGGATATGGCCTTCCTTGAAATCGGCGTACAATTGGTCGCGCTTCTTTTGGGCGGTAGAGCCGGTCAGCACCGGAATACCCAACGATTTCGCAATCGATTTGATTTGATCGATATACGTTCCGATGACAATCGCTGATTCATCCGGGTGTTTCTCCAAAACTTGAGTTACCATTTTATGTTTCGCATAATTCTCGGAAGCAATTCGAAACTTGAGTCGCGCATCGGCCACGGCATATGCCATTCGTTCGCCTTCAGGGAGTGGCAGGCGTATTTCCGTACAAACCGCTTTTGCGATCCATCCTTGATGCTCCAGGATTTTCCAAGGTACATCTGCTTTTTTCGGGCCGATCAGAGCAAACACATCATTTTCACGGCCATCTTCACGAACCAGTGTCGCCGTCAATCCCAATCGGCGCCGTGCCTGCAATCCCGCCGTCACTTGAAAGACCGGCGCTGGTAGAAGGTGGACTTCGTCATAGATAATCAAGCCCCAATTGCGTTGATCGAATAGGGAAAGGTGGACGAAATCCGTCTCCCGATTCCGGCGATAAGTCATCAATTGGTAGGTCGAAACAGTAATTGGGCGAAACTCTTTGATTTCGCCAGTATATTCGCCGATTTCGTCTTCTGAGATGGATGTTTTATCCAGTAATTCCGCTTTCCATTGACGCACAGCCGAGACGCAAGTGGTCAAGATCAGTGTTGATGATTGAACAAAGTGCATGCAGGCCATGCCGACTATGGTTTTTCCCGCTCCACACGGAAGGACAATCACTCCCGAACCACCGCGAACACTTCCCCCAGCATGAAAAGCGTTTGCTGCATCCAACTGATAGGGACGTAAAGCAAATCTGTTTCCAGAAAGTGAGTGATGTTTTAAAGAAAAAGAGAACGGTTCGCCTTCGGTATATCCGGCTAAATCTTCAGGGGGAAATCCGATTTGAACCAAGACTTGCTTGATTCTTCCCCGAGCCAGAGGATCGACAAGAAATTCCAATTCGGACAATCGCTCGGAAAGAAAAGGTTCGACCAATTTGTTTCCATGGATTTCTTCAGCCAGAAAAATATCGTTCGCTCTCAGAATAAGACCATGATCGTGGCGCAACAATTGCAGCCGTCCATATCGGGATGCGTAGTCCCGGATTTCCGTTTCGACGTTATAAGGTAACTCGTACTTGGAATACTCGCGGAGTGCTCCGAGGATATGATCCGTTTTCATCCCCGCAGCCGTCGCATTCCAAATCGAGAGTGGAGTAATCCGATAGGTGTGAACATGCTCAGGTGATTTAACCAATTCCGCAAATCCGATGAGGAGATCGCGTGCTTCTTCGTATCGGGGGCTATCCACCTCCACAAGAACAGTATGATCACTTTGAACAATTAACGGATTGTTAGAATGTATAGCCATCAACAATTTCCTCAACTTTGCAATATCACATAGAATAACACATCTATTTTATAGACCGTTTTTCACATAAATCAAACAGCCATGAAAGCGAACTTGTCCATCTTTTCCGATTGCCAGATAGAGTGGTTCTGTGTACAAAATGAATATGATGACTTGACATCCGAATGAAAATATGAAATTCTCATTCAAATGATCGATTGTTGAGAATCGATTTTTTTTACAAATTACTACTCCAAAGGAGGAAAGGTAAAATGAAAGCAATGTTTGGAAGTAAAATGGGGACAATTTGTTTGTTGTGCAGTTGCTTTATACTTGCGTTTGCCGCAAATCTTCACGCGCAAACGGTTTTGTCCATCGATTTTTCAGCAGCAGAGGGATATACCGATGGTGATCTACTCGGCCAACCCGCTGGTGCAGCGAATGTTTGGACAGACGAACCCGGTACGATACCGGACGGATTCGTGGTGCAGAATGAAGCACTCCTCGTAGAACAGCATGGGGCAGGCAATTCATTTATTATGATTTCCTTCCCGCTAATCGAAAGTGGGATCATAACCGCCACCTGGGAGTGGCAATACTTGGGACCAGCCGATGCATCTGTGGATAATGGATTCGTGATCAGCGATTCCTCGAATTTCGATTTAGACGGGGACGGCGGAGCCATCGACTTCAACGAGAACGGAGCCATGGTCCGGATGACAAACAATACGGGGATGCTCAATGCCGTCAACAGCGATGGAGCCGGTGCAGGAACATATGATGATATAGGGGTAGATTACCGTGATGGAAGAGTGATCCCGATGAGAATCGAAGTGGATCTCGACAACCTGAATTATGATGTGTATGCGGAAGGGGTTCAGGTCGCCGATGATTTCGGGCTTCGAAGAAATCCGCAACAGGGTCTCGATACATTGGTTTTGTGGAATAGCGGGGATGCGGTGCATGATGGCATGATACTCGACAATATAGTCATATCCGGTCCAGGCGGCTCTTCAACCGCTCAAAATTGGGATTTGTATAATTGATACAATTAAACCCAGCGTAGACACAAAAAAGGGGCAGATACATCGGTCTGCCCCTACGTTTGTAAATTTTATCCTGTCAATTGTCTTTCAACAAATTTCTATCAAACCTCATCTGGTAAGACGAAAGGTTCGCGATAGATGCGGGTAAGGAAGGTATTGGCGTCCTCATCATTGACGAATTTTTCCGAGTAGGGATTGAAAGTCAGTTTCCGGCCGGTTCGATAAGAAATATTTCCAAGATGACATATCGTTGTTGACAGATGTCCTTCCAAGACATCCGCGTGGAGATCCTGCCACCGGCGAGTGCGCACACAATGAATAAAATTGGTGAAATGTGGGTGGACGCCCTTGACCTCGGGATGGGTTGGCTGGATATCTTCGCCGGTTATTGGAGGACCCGGATCGTCTTTACTGCCGTAATACACGTTGCAGGAGCCAGGGGCCAGATGCATCCAGCCTTTCGAGCCGTAAAAGAAGGCGCCGGTTTTTGCGCCGGCTTCCGGATTGGTGTATAAACTGCGCACCTCCATTTCCGTCATCGTTCCATCGTCGTATTCGTAGGTTGCGGTATGAACATTGGGGACCTCCTGGTCTGAATCAAAGACGTAGTAATTACCAGTACAGTGAACACGGTTCGGGTGATTGCGCTTTTTCATTCCCCGGCGGATCAAATCCATCATATGAACACCATTGTTGCCGAATTCAGTGGTGCTAGTGTCCCAGAACCAATGCCATTTGTAATGGAAACGATTCTCATTGAATGGACGGTATGGTGCGGGACCAAGAAAGAGATTCCAATACACGCCTTCGGGGATCGGGCTGTCTTTCACATGCCCGATATTGCCCCGGCCGCCGTATACAATTACACGTCCCATATAAATATCACCCAATTCCCCGTCTTTGATAAACTGAAGCGCTTCACGAACAATTGGAGTGCTGACATGTTGTGTGCCAACCTGAACGACGCGATTGTACTTTCGGGCGGCCTGCACCATTTTCCGGCCTTCAGTGATTGTATAGGAAAGAGGTTTTTCTACATACACATCTTTCCCCGCCTGGCAGGCCCAGATGGTTTGTAGCGCATGCCAGTGATCCGGTGTGGCGATGGAAACCGCATCGATTTCTTTATCTTCAAGCACTTTCCGAAAATCGACTTCTGTTTTCGGTTTATAGCCCGTGATCGATTCAAAATGATCAAGCGCTTCCGGAAACAACCTTTCATCCACATCGCAAAGAGTGGTCACTTTGACGTTGGGAATTTTCACAAAATTGGGATAGTGCCCACCACCGCCATAGCGCCCTCCCCGCCCGCCGATCCCGACGACGGCCATCCGGATCGTCTCATTCGGACTGTTGCCCGAAAAAACCGACGGGGCGAAAGAGAAACTTGCGGTAGCCAAAACAGACTTTTTCAGAAATGAACGGCGATTTTTTGTAACCATGATTCCGTTTCCCCTTTTGTTTTGATATTATGACATAGTATTTCACGATTATCTGGAAAAATCTACTTTAAGGGAATGTGAAATTTCTTTTTGAGCAATCTGACACGAAAATAAGACAAATTGATATTACGGGTTGATTCAGGAACCATTAAATCCACGCCAAAAAATGACTATTAAAATAGTACAAAACCAACAAATTTAATCGTCCTTTTTATAAAGATCTTCTTGTATTATTCACAGGATTATCGTTCATCGGCCCAATCAAATCGAATTTCAAGCCGAAAACACGCGATCCTGCATACCGATCATAATTTCTCGGTTCTTGCGTATCCCAATACGTCGCTTTTTCTTTCGGCAAGGGACGTGGGACGATCTGACAGATGTTAAAAGCGAAAATCGCGGAATTAGTGTGATCCACTAATTTTACAAGAAGTGGATGACATCCTTTTTGAAGTGGAATCGTTTTGCTTGATTGCGTAGGAAGCGAACGTATGTTTTAGTTCAACGTGAATTGGAGAATGAAACCATGAGAGTTAAGGAATAAATC
>CAYPPG010000087.1:0-24567 GCA_964412555.1 uncultured bacterium | reverse complement strand
ATTACCAATAGATTATGGCAACCATCACCGCTAAAATAAATCACAAATTACCTACCCGAGATGTGCGGAAAGTGGGATGAATACATTGCGAAATTGAGCCATTTTTTTCTCCTTTCGGTTTTTCGTTGTCATGTCAAACCGACACTCATACTTCCTGCCTGATTGAAACAAGTTTTCTCATGATAGCATAGACCATGTCATTCTTTTTTCCAATAATCAACTTTTCATGACATAACATTGTAGCGTATAATGTCTTCCTAACGTTTCAGCTGGGGAGGTCCATCTTGGCGGTTCAATTTTTGGGCGGTGAGTGGTAAAAATATTATCCGGAATACCTCCATATTCCATCACTTTGTTCGACTTGCAAGTGTAAAGTTGATCCACAAGAGGAAAATCATAATTGCTGTGATCAGGCTGATATCCCGGGTAAAGCGTGGCTTATTCTACGTGGGTAAATGTTGTTATCGCATTAAAAAAAACGATGGGTCGATAAAGCGCGACCCATCCGACCTGGTAAATCACAAAACTGTGTAATCTGTTCTCCTTCGTTAAAACATCATCCAATCTGCCACATCGACCGCTTCTGAAAATACAAGAATCCCTCGGGGAGCGTTATGAAAACCGCCTTCTCCCATATCATTCCAGTTTGCCAAACCGAGACCCTGCGTTTCCAGACGTGCGCCATCCACGTAGCATGTCCAATTGAACAACCATTCATCACCTACTTTGACGTAATTGCCATCGTCATCCGGTAGTAATACCAAAGGTTCCATATCCACAGGAGTATCGAAAATATCAGTAACATCAGGAGAACCTTCAAAACTCAACGATGTATAAGGAACGGCTAATTCCAAAGCCGGAATACCGACGACTTCTTCCCCTGGCACAGCATCTTCGATCAAATGAGGAAGCGCGGCCAATTGGAACGGCAAAACCCCGGCTTCTTCAGCGGCGGCAGGATCCGTGATTGGAGCCCAATCTCCTGGGAGATCATGAGATGTAGCGATAAATGGTGGTCCTTCAGCACCTCGGACGCCAAAATTGCTCGGAGCCCATTCTGTACCACTTTCATCGATATCGGCCAATAGTGGAAAATAAGCGAAATGATAATTCGGAGGATCTCCCCCAACGGCATTTTCAACACCAAATTCATCTTCGAAAACAGGCCAATTAGGGGTTACAAAGAATTCGACATTGAGGCATTGGCCATTGGCCCACCCCGCATATCCCACATCATCGGCTACAAGTGGATCGACCAATTCTCCTGTCCACACCAAACCGTTTGGGTTGATATACAACATCGGCATCGTGATCAGGAAATACACTTGATCATCGTCCCACAAGGCTCGCCACTGATAGCCTATATCGAGTACTTCACCCCATAACGAAGCGTCATTAAAACTATGCCTTGTTCCATAAAAATCACCGGACCATACCGATCCAGCCCATTCCTCCTCTGTCCATTCTCCGTCGATAACAGGCGGGTCCCCGGATACGCGGTTGACATTATAAATCCTTACCTCAGCCACTTCTTGGCATAGTGCAGTATATGCCGCGACAATCATCATAAAACTGACGAACAACAAAATTCTTTTCATCATTGTCTCCCTTCATCATTGAGAATCATCATACAATTTCTATTCACCATATTACCACATCTTCCATCATTCCATCAAGCGATTTTCTGTTATAGCACATTATTTTTTCAAATTCGAGATGATGGATAAACTTACAATGACTGAACGAAATAATTTCAAACTCCGATTCGTCTCAACAATGTGGATCATTACATGAAGGATATTGGTAGACTGCGCTTCGCTTCGTGATCACATGACGAGGCAATGAAACTATACCTTTTTTGCGATGACTGCAAATTCGTTCGCTTTCTGTTCATACGGGGTACCTGCAACATCAGAATAAATATTGTCAACGGAAAAACCGGACTCCATTAACTCTCTCTCCAAATCCTCAGATGTAAAATATTGCAACCAGTTGTAGATTGTTCTGGTGCGATCCGCTTCGACAATTGTGTACTTGTCAAGTACGACCTTTTCTTTGTCGTATTTAAAGGTTTTTTGAAAGCCATAGTATTGGTTGGGTGACCAGAACCCGTTGAGTAAATTGAATTCGTATATGGCTAACTCTTCCCGTTTCTCGAATGCCGCTAGAGAATACACATCGAGTAGTACTTTTCCACTTGGTTTTAGTATCCTATGGAATATGCGTAGCAATTTTTCCCTTTGTGTTGGGCTGAGAGCGCAGAAGTCGCACATGATCATGAGCGCTAAATCGAAACGCTCATCTGTTTCGAAATCAAGGTAATTCTGTTTCACATAGCGGATGTTCAACTGCTCGCAGGTTGCCATTTTCTTTGCATACTCAATGGATCTTTCCGAGAAATCAATGCCCATCACATTCGCTCCGCGTTTCGCGAAACGCAGTGCATACAATCCCGGACCGCAGCCGAAATCCACGATTTTAGTATCTGTATCAATATTGAATCTGGATATGATCCATTCCACCGATTGGTTGATAAATTCGACGTTTCGCGAAGAAACATCGATGGCTTCATTCAGATGGAAGGAGAGCATCTGTGCTGAGGTATGTTCATTGGTCCATAGATCACTGGCTGTATAGAATTCAAATGGTTCAGGCCGTTCGTTGATTTTCTTTAACTCTTCAAACATTGTCTCACTCATTGATAACGTCACACAAAACAAATCATAGAAAGTTTTTTATCGTGAAGTTTGAATGATGGAACACCACACCATCGATGTCTTCAGGGCAAAAACATTCTCCCTTCTTCCAAACACGCCGCCAATTCTTTGCATAGCGAAAATAAGGAAGAGTGAGTAATAGTACCCTTCAGATGATTCATGATTCGACGGGCAAGAGAACCGTTCCTCAAAAGTGAATGGATCATCGGTTTGTATTGTATGCTTTCTAACGCGAATTTCCGCTCCAATTCATTCCATATATGCCACCATAATTCATGCACTGTCATTTCTCTTTTGTCATGTATCCCAAATAGACGAAGGTATTGAGAATTCTCGATGGCGGTTTCTTCCGCTTTTTGTATTGCGCTGAATAGTATGGATACCAATGGTTCTGATGCAATAGTTTGTTGTTCTTCGAAACTGCACCATTCTTCTCCTACCAACATTTTTAAAGTGGAAACAATCATCCATACAATAGCCAAATCCGATTGGGGGCATTCTTGGATGTCCAATACCCGTATTTCGATCGCACATCGATCAAAGCGCGCAATCGCACCACGTGCATTCAACCATTCATTCTGCAAGATTCCATCCGGATCATGCGGAGCAATGTCGTGATACATTTTTTGAAAAATCTTTCGATGGTAATCGGCAAACGTGAAAACAGCTTCAGGAATCACTTTTCCGGTAATCGATGGGATACGCTGGGAGTTCGTACAATAATAATGCATTCGTGTATCCATGATCCCCGTTGATTGGGCTTCCACAATAGGACTGCTGGCTGCCAATGCCGGCAGGATCGGAAGCACAAGCCGGATGGCTGCATGCAAACGCCCGAATTCCGTTTCATCAGCGAACGGTAGATTTAAATGCACGCTTTGCAGGTTTGACCATCCATGCCCACGGCAATCGAAAATACGATGATAGGTTTCATAAATAATATTGTTGTCATGCGGCCATAAGCGTGTTTCCACATCCGGATTCATCCAAGGATGCATAGCTGTGGGAAGCAACACTCCTCCGAACGGTTCCAGCAGATGATTGATCTCATGGATATGGTGTTGAAAAAGATCGGATAGCCCCTCGAGGGTTGAATGAGGACCGTTCGTCTTCAATTCGATAACATGCAAAACCAATTCATTCGACCATCTGAGTTTCCCGCGTTCGATCTCCGATTCGTATTTACCGCAAACAGTGTGAATAAGTTTGTCCGCAATCGGCAACACGGATAACGTTTGCCGATCCACGATCATATATTCCAATTCGGCGCCGTATCCTTCAAAGAGATGGAGAGGAGATCGATTCATCAGTAGGATTTTCTTTCTTTGCGCAGTTCAATTCGTTTCAGAAAGACTGTCATGATTTTCATATATAATTCATCTTTCAGAATGGCATCTTCGTATCCGGCGTCGAGGTTGGGATTATCGTTGATTTCGATGACATAGACTTTATGCCCAACTTGTTTCAAATCAACTCCGTACAATCCATCTCCAATCAGGTTCGCCGCTTTTAAGGCCATCCGTATAACCGCCTCCGGTGCCGCTTCCACACGCAATGTCTCGACGGTCCCATAATCGGTGTCACCGTTGGTTTCGGTTTTCTTGATTTGCCAATGTTCTTTGGCCATATGATATTTACAAACATAAAGAGGAAAACGATCAAAAATACCGACACGCCAATCGAAAGGGGTTGGTAAAAATTCCTGCGCGATGATCAAATCGGATTTATCCAATAACTTTTCAACATATTCCGTCAAACTGGCTTCATCTTCCACTTTGAATACTCCTTTGGAGAAATAACTGTCCGGTTGTTTCACAATACAGGGCAAACCGATTGTTCCAAGTATCTGATTCTTGTTATCGCGATGGACAATCATTGTTTTCGGAGCCGGAACGTGATACCGCTCCAGGAGTTCAGCCAAGAAAACTTTATTTGTACATTTTTCAATCGAGTTCGGATCATCGACTACAACGAGACCTTCTGCGTCCGCCCCTCGTGCAAAGCGATAGGTGTGATGATTCACATTGGTGGTTTCCCGAATAAAAAGGGCGTCGAATTCCGAAAGCCGCCCAAAATCCTCCTTTTTTATCAGTTCGACTCCCATTTCCAACCGGCGAGCCGCCTTGACGAATTTCTGGAGTGCACATTCATTGGAAGGACTATCCTCTTCCTGTGGATTATGCAAAATGGCCAAATCGTAACGAGGAATAAAGCGTTTTGGTACATGGAATCGCTTGGCGGCGAAGTACACTTCGGCAACTTGAATGACAAATGGATGATGTTCTTCCGGAATATCCTTTGCCGAAATCGGATTGATATTCTGCAATTTCCACTGCTCTTCTGAATAGCGAAATTCCGCGCGAAGGAACGGTACTTGAAAGAGGTTGAACAATTGAGTGCACAATCGATCATACCGTTTCGCCATGTTTTTCCCGAAATAGACACTCAAAGTAAACTGTTGAGACTGAATAGGTTTCAGGCTTTTTTGAATCAGCTCCTCTAACTCATCGGAAACCAATCGGATGATCACATTCGATTTGATATCTTGAATGGTTTCCACGCTGGGGATCGGTTTATGCCCCCGCGCCAATGCCAACAGAGAGACATAATAACCGATACTTTGATAGCGGTATGAACGGCAAAGATTAAAAATCCGAACATTCCGCATCGTGCTGTACTGTGTATCGGTTAGATAGGAGCGAGCCGATATGACTTTTACATCCGAGATTTTCAACGGCCAATTCTTGGGTTGATTTACCACGATAAATGTTGTCGGCATCAGGTCTTCCTTTTTCTTTGATTAGGAGGCGTAAGAATCAGCAAGTTAGCATCGTACGTCAAGACACCGAGTAAAATAGCACTAATCAATCTTTCGAATGCCACTTCATAACAATGATCTTCGAGTAAAGGATTGGGATAGAGTGGATCAGCGACATTTGGCGGAAGGGGGGAGTCGAAGCAATGAATGATGTTGTTATCAATCACGGGAGAGTCGTTTTTTCATGACCATTCGGCTTGGTTTTTTCTTTGCTGAATCAGTGGGTACTTTTCGGGTTTTATTGGGATCGATTTTAGCTTTGTTTTTCAGTTCTTCTGTCATCCTGGCCATTTGGTCTTCATTGTTCTGATATCGTTTAATGGCATCCCCAACCATGGAATGCTGTACATCGACGAGCGTCTCTTGACTTTTTACGACGTCCAGTTTCCGGCGCTGAGTTTCCAGTCTCTGCATGATATCGGCTTTCTGCCTCATGAGAGCTTCATATTCGGAAGAATTCGGATCGAGTTTTTCAGACGCGGCTTCGATTTCCTTCATCATGGCCTCAAATTCTTTTTTCACCGCTTGAAACTCTTTTTCAAACAAAGTCCCTGTATATTCCAAGACATCCTTGTGCAAATTGAGGATAATACTATGCCGTAACCGAACGCCGTGCTGATAGGAAGGCAAACGATTGAAATCGAATGCGACAGCTCCTCTGGCTCTTGCATAATCGCCTAACAGCCCATAAATCTTTTTCAATGCTTCCGGGACGACTTTTTTGTCCATCAATCCCAGTTTGACTTTGATAAGACAACGCAATATTTTAGGAAGTTCCTCCAAAACCGGCCGGTCCCGAAAATGTTTATTGACAATATTTTCCATGTCCCGCAATTCATTGATGGCATTTTTAAGAGAAAGTTTCGAACGTTCATGACGTTCTCGAAATTCTACTGTCTTTGACGTATCTCCATAACCGTTCGATTCCAACTTGTGGAGAAAATACCGCGTCATTTCCAACAAAAGATATCCCGTCATTTCATTGTATTGGACAACATCATACGCTTGATCCAAGACCATCGAGAAAAACGATCGCAACGGATCCTCCTCCTCTAAATCTGGTAGCCGATGGCGCATCGCCGAAATTTCTTCTGGGCTAAAAATAAGGCTGATTTCCTGTTGTAATTCGGGTCGGCTTTTTCCACCGGAATCACTGAGTTTGAAAAAATGATGCAAGCGGGTTCGAACCGTTATCACTCCATCCGTTTGCTGCACACACAGTTGCCCTTCAATATTAAGCAGAGAGGAAAAGGTCGCAGCAACTTCCTTCACCCCTTTCCCTTTCAGATGCTGATCCAAATTTTCAAGTAAATTATACAATTCCTTCCGTTTGGTTTTTATCGCTTTTTCTACATCATCCTCATCTCCTTCACCTGCATCCGAGTAGCCAAAATTTTCTTCATCCGAGAAGATATCTTTTACATTATCAAAAACAACGTCGCGCACTGCTTCGGTAACATACGTCCCGGAATCTATCTTGTTGATCAATTCCGATAATGTATCTTCAATATCTTCTTCTTCCGGCAATCCTATTTCTTCCTCAGTTTCCTCATCCCCCATAACCGTGTTGAGTTCGAGCAAATCCTGAAGATCCAATTCGCCATCGAGATCAAGATCGAAATCCAAGTCCTCTGAATTCTTTTTATCGGACATATGAGCCTTCTCCCATTTTATTCTCCATCTTTTCAATCTGTCTCCCAAGAAAGATGAGAGGAGTCGTTATGGATTCTTGCTGTAATTTCTTATACCCTTATATATTATAATGACAAAAGAAATACTTCCAATCCATTTTGAAAGCATTCAACAGAAATTTCACTCATGCGTATGTTTCTATTATAATCTCTCCTCGGATAAAAAATAGATGGTTTTCAAGAAGTTTTTTGTCCTATCCTTCGAAAAGAATGCAATAGAATGTTACAGTTGAAAGTTTGATTTGGGAATTTGAAAATAGGCAAGTCTATAAGAAAAATGAATCTCCATAATTTATGTTCGAATCGTTATTCTTTTCGATCCGAAAGAGTCATTCGATTGATTTTTTGCTTTTATGGAAACTGCAGAACGATTAATTCGATGCTTTTTCTCTACCTTTCGCTTTAATTTTCATGGAGCAATGGAGTCACACAGAGCAAAATCACAAAATATGACTAATAAAATGTTATTGAGGATTTTTGTAATTTTGCAGGATCAACCACGGATCGTTTGTGATTTCGCGAAAATATTGCGTTTTACCACCCAATTCTTGAAGAATATTCACATAGGCCGGATCGCCAGCAACATTTGTAGTCTCGTCTGGGTCGTTTTCCAGATCGTACAATTCCACTGCCGGACGCTCGAGATACGCTTCGACTGTCCTTGGTCCATACATATGATCCCCCCGCCTTAAAACTCCCTGCCAAGTAGCAGAGGCATACAGGTCGCTTGCAAACGGATAGGGGAGTTCAGAAGCAAGATTCAGAATCAACTTATGCTTTCGCGTCCGGATGCCACGCATGGGATAATACATCGTAATCTCATGAAATGTATGCGAAAAGAACACTTCATCCCAACCTATGGGATTCTCTTCATCCAAAATCGAAAGAAATGATTTTCCATGAAATGGATAAGGCGCCCCCTCGGCTCCGGTCCATTCCAATATCGTTGGTACCAGAGATGTAAAGGAAACCATCGCGTTATTGACTCCCCCCCTCTTTTGCTGATGAGGGGAACGTACGATCATCGGCATATGAATCCCCGGATCGTATACATTGGTTTTTGCACCGGGGAAGGGAATCCCATTGTCACTGATGTAGATGACCAAGGTGTCTTTGTCTTTCCCTGTCTCTTCCAACGCGTCGAGGATCAATCCAATGCCTTGATCCATTCTGGTTACAGCCTGGTAGTATTCCGCCAATTCTTTTCTCACTTCCGGTTGATCCGGCAAGAAAGAAGGAACAACAACTTCATCCGGATCATAGACTCTCCTTTTGACATCGGGGAATTGATGTTCATTACCGAATCCTTTGCCGGCGCGGTGTGGATCACTGAATCCCACATGAAGATAAAACGGCCGGTCTTGGTTTTGCTGGAAGAATTCCTTGGCTTTTTCCGCCATGGCAACTCCATTGCGGTTGCCTCCGATGGGTTTTCCGGAAATTTCTACATCGAAGGGATACAATTCCGCAGGATTGACATGAAATTTTCCAATGATTCCATTTGTATATCCTGCGCGTTTGAGTAAAAAGGGAAGGGTTTGCACTTCTTGCAATGTATAAAAATGATTATAGGAGTGGGCATGCCCATATTGACCATTGCGGTGATTATGCAAGCCGGTAAAAATGACCGAGCGGCTGGCCGAACAACTTGCGGTGGTGCAGAACGCATTTGTAAATCGAGTTCCTTCTTCTGCCAGTCTCTCCAAATTCGGAGTTTCGATAGCCTGGTTTCCATAACAAGGCATATCGAGTCCATGATCATCTGCAATGATCAACAAGACATTTCGCAATTCTCTGTTCTGTGCTTTTGCTATGGCAGGCGCGGCTCCTGCAATGAATCCCGCCTTCAAAGAAGTGTAAATCATTTCCCGCCGATTGATTGTCTGGTGAAACATTGTATCTCTCCATAAGTGTTGGCTTTGCTCTTATCTTAATTTAGTAAAAGTTGACTGATTCATTCACATACGAACATACTATTATGGGCGAATGATTGTACCATCCAGTTTTCGGGTATTTCCCCAATGTTGATCGAAACTGGGGGATTCCCGATAAGGGTATTTCTTCGCTTTTTCTTCATCCACTTCGATACCCCATCCCGGCGCTTCATTCGCAAATACATAGCCGTTTTCGACTTTCAAGCAGCCTTGGAAGACTTCCTGCGCTGCATCGTTGAAGATATGCCGTTCTTGAATTCCGAAATTATAACAAGCCAAATCCAACGCCACATTTGCCGCATGTCCAATCGGCGAGCAATCACCGGGACCGTGCCACGCCGTTTTGACACCAAAGAATTCACAAAACGCGGCCAGTTTTCTCCCCATATTCAATCCCCCGATTTGCGAAAGGTGCACACGGATGAAATCGATCAACCGTTCTGAAACCAGGTCGATCCATTCATGCGGATTGTTGAACAACTCTCCCATGGCCAGCGGAGTTGAACATTGCTGCCGAATGATGCGGAAATGATCGACTTCTTCCGGAGGAAGGGGATCTTCCAAGAAAAACAAGCGGTACGGTTCCAATTCCTTCGCCAGATGAACGGCTTGCGCGCAGGAAATTCGCTCATGAGTGTCATGCAATAGTTCGACTTCAAATCCGATTTTATCGCGAAGGTGCTCGAAGAGCTTGGGGACGATCCGCGTATAAGCGGCTGGATTGAAAACCGACGTACCCGGTGGAAGATGGTCAAATGATCTTTTTTGCGATGAACCGGCACCATAGGTGGAGTAGCCGGGGACGGCTACCTGTACGCGGACATGACGGTACCCTTCTTCCATGAATCGCCGCACTCGATCCTCAACCTGGTTGAAGTCCCGGCCGGACGCATGCGCGTATTGGTCTGCTGCAAACCGGCATTTGCCTCCGAGCAATTGATAAACCGGCATCCCCGCCCGTTTGCCTTTGATATCCCATAACGCCATTTCTACTCCACTGAGCGCATTGTTCAAAACAGGGCCGTTGCGCCAGTAACTACTGACATAACAGGACTGCCAGATATCTTCGATATTGTCCGGATTTTTCCCGATCAAAAACGGTCGCAGATATTCTTCGACAGCGGTTTTCACTGTCAATGGACGTTGCGTAAATGTGGCGCATCCATACCCATACAATCCCGGTTCGCTGGTTTCCACTTTGACAATGACCAGGCGAATCCGTTCGGGCGCGGTAAGAATCACTTTCACGTCGGTAATTTTGACAGGAGACATGTGCCCCGATTTCTCGGATTCAGAATCATTCTGCGCATGGGCGGAAAATGCAGCGAAACCGGGGGCGCTGAATCCCAGTCCGCCTGCGGCAAATAATGACATCAGATCACGGCGTTTCATTTCAGTTTCTCCATTTTTAATGTATTGTTTGCATGCATCATATCATATATTAGGCTGAAGGCTGAAGGTTGAAGACCGATTATTTGTGGAGATATTGTTTGAATTGGATATCGTATTGTTGGATGTGCTTTACGTACCCCATAAAGAGTTCAAGGACCATTGCTTGCATATCTCGAGGATCGAGATCTCCGGTGAACCATTTTTTCACTTCAAAAAATTTTGTCCTTGTCATACTATGTTGTTCTGTGTGCGTTTGTATATGGGGGAAATTGATATCGATCATAAGAATTTCTTCATCCGTAAAGTGAGTAACGATAAATCCGTGAATAAAATCGAGCAGATCGTGGATTTCTTGACGGGAAAGCAATTTCGCATCCTGTACATACTCCGTCCACTTTACGAGATTTCGGTGTTGCTCATCAACAACATCGACGCCGATCTGAAAATCGGAAGTCCACAATATCGATATTTCAGGACTCCATTGGTAGTTCACATTGATGGTTATTTCTTCTTTTCCCTTCTCCTTGATGTACTGGATGAATTGAATATCATGATTCAGGATATGATCTCTCACCCAAAGGCCGAGCATACTGTATGCAACAGCGACGATCTTCTCACGATCTCTTTCGGTTTCGATAAATTTTTTAAACTGAAAAATCCGGTTTTTACATTGGTCATGCTCAGCTGCATGAAGAGCGGAACCAGGATAATGGCCGGCCAGCATCTCCTGTTCTTCTGTGTTGAAATGCGTGAGAACATATCGTTGCAGGAAAGCGGCAAGAAGTTTCACTTCCTTAAACGCTTCTCCCTCCTTCACGGCGTCTTCGAGCATCTCGAATCGGCGCAGGAGTTCCCGGTGTTGCTGATCGATCACTTGGTTTCCCGAGACCAGATCCTCAGTCCAGTTTCGTGGATCGGTGTCAGGTACAGTATTCTGAGACATATCAATGCACCCCTCTGTAAGATATGGCATTTCTCAAATAAAAAGTAGTGTGTATGATAGATTATCAAAGAAAATTTACTAGTCCAACTTCGTCAAAAATTAATCGTACCCAAAAATTTCGGCCCCCAAGAAAACGTGATGGATCGTAAAAGTACGACCAACTAAATCATGGTTTGTTTCTTTGATATTATTGCTGGTACTGAGTGACGATCGTTCAAGACTTGTCTCTTTTTTCAGGCAGAGTTCTTTATACTTTTTGTCGATAGAATTTTTTATTGACTGAATGGCGTTTTGTATGTTCCCATCCATAACATAACCGATCATGCCGCCAGAATCTACTTCAGCACTATATTTACCAGAGATGAAACACATCATTCCTTCTTTTCCAACATATTGATCGGTATTTGAATATTTTTTACCTTTATAGGTATATCGAAGACGTTTACACTCAAATGCAAAGTAAACGGTCTCTCGCCATCCGTGCTGAAATCGTAAATCGATTCTGCCTGTTTCATTACCTGTTTTCGGATCCGCTGATTCAGACGATTCTCTCCATATAGTAAATGGGAGACGTCGCTCATTTTTCTCTATGACCAATTCTTCTCGAAAATGTCTTGTGATTGTATTCTCATATTCATTTCTTCCAGGTTTTTTGAAACGTCCCCAGCAATCAACGACGAGTTCAAGGATATCCGGAATCATTTGATGAGGGAATTTATCATCCCAAAGATTTGCATTGCCGACTTGATCCACTTGTCTCTACTACCTCTTAGCCATTAATATAGCAGTTGCGATCTCATCGGCATCATTCAATGCTGCCGTTTGAGTCCAATGCCGTACATTTAGCGGTTTGACGATATGCAATTGATTCTCTTCAAACATCATTAAACCACGTCTATATGCAATTCTTCCTTTTTGTTCAGGTAATTGTTTTTGAATGCGATCTAATGTTTGTTGAAGAATTTTTGAAGATTTTGATTCTGAATAAGGAATAGATTGTTCTTGTTTATACAGCGTAACAATTCCCAATCCAATGGATTCAGACAAAGTTACAATTCCACTGATTTGATATGGACTTCGTTTCCCCCACTGATTCAAAAGATCACAAATAAGTCTCACATATTTTTTGCGTTGTTCAGGATCGGTGGGTGAGAGAGTAGGAATTTGTGTTTTTGTGGTCGTAGGAGTGGAACTCGGCTCATAAACATTAACCGTGTCTTCGATCAAATCTTTTTCGCAGTCAGCGATGTTATAATATTCATAAACCAACGGTTCCAATCTTTTCTTGATACTTTCGATCATCGCTTTTCTTTCATCACGTTTCAGGAATTCATCCGATTTGATTTGATCTATCAAATCTTGAATCTGTTCGCTAACTTTATTAATTATTGAATTTGCTTTAGGTGGATCTAGGTGATTTTCCGGGAGGGGATATGGAAAATTCTTTACTTCAAAAAAATGTACTTTGTCTCTTTCCGATCCCCAATTAGCGGCTGTATGAAAAAAGAAATAAGTTGCAAGTTTTGAATTCAATACCACAGAAAGAAACAATAATAGATTTTTGTCTGCTTCAGGAGCACAAATTGATTGTAAAGAATCTTGAAAAAGTACATCGAAATCAACATAGGCGATTTTTGAAAATCCCTGATTCACTAATATCATTGGTGGTTGAAAGATTCTTTTATCAGGATTTCTATATAAAAATTTAAATGCCCCCCCAACTTCTTCACAGTCTTCTTCTAATAAGACCAAATTGATATTTTTGCTTCTTGCGTTAATGAAAATCTGTTCTTTTTTCCACCAGGCTGGTTTTGGTACTCCATAACCTTTAGGGTTTTCGGCATATTTTTCTTGATTAAATTTTATAAATCCTTGACCACAAATGAAGCGTTTTGGTTCTTCCGGAGTTCCTACGATCTCTCCTAATCTGGGTAAACTTAACAACCTATTAATCAAACGGTTATCACGCAATGTCCCCCATAATCGTTTTTTCCATACGATGGGTGCTTCCTTCTTTCTCGAACTGGTAATCAATTCGTGAACCGATATTTCTTTCTGATCCTCAGGCAACACATAAATCACTCCTCGGCGGGGATCATAGTGGTGCACTTTGGGAACATCGTAGGAGAAATAATATTTTTCGCTATCCGGTTTTAATGGTGTATATTTTGTAATCACAGCCGGACAAATAGAATGTTCAAAAAGGATTCTACGATAATCAGCTAGGTGGATGACTTTATCCACAGTGAAATTCGAAAACCATCCTTCTTGAAATGTATCCGTTCGATTCAGAAATGTTTTTGAGGGTAATAATTGGCAGATTTTTCCGGATGGATTTGCATGAAGAGGGGATTTCCACATAAACGCATGAGCGATCTGTTTGGCGGGCATGAAATAGGATGTTCTTGTTTGTTTGTTTATGGGTGCTGTTTCTAAAAATGGGTTTGCTTTACTCAAGCACCATTCCAGCGGTTTCGGATCAGTGGCCCGTCCACGGCTTATCCATGGAGGATTTCCGATTACGAGATCGAAATCGTTCGGAACCGGTATTTTCGTATCGAAGAAATTTCCTTCGTAAATTACCGGCGGATCATGTGTCTTCCAATTGTTTTCTTCCAATGCCAGTAAATTGGGTAATACTTTTTGATGTTTTTGTTGGAGTTCTCGTATATCTCTGGGTTCGAGTTGATCGAGCAATGCGAGATAGAGGCTGAAACAGGTGATACGGCAGGCGGTTTGGTGTTTGTCGATGCCGCAGAGTTGAGTTTGAATGATTTCGGTTAATTTCTTAACCCGAGTCGAATTCCGAACTTTCCGATGATTCCGGCGCCATTCTTCGGCGATGCGGTTAAAGAGGATGACTAAAAAAATTCCCGAACCGCATGCAGGATCGAGAATCCGTTTTCCTAACAAAGTATCCCAATCGTCCACCGCTACATCCACGACCATTTCTGCGAGGTGTTTTGGCGTATAAAAGGCTCCACTATCACTCTGTGCTTCTTCGCTTTCCGCCTTGAGAAAATTTTCGTACATTGCGCTGATGGTCTCGATGGGAATGACACTGAAATCATATGCCCAAAAGGTTTGCTGACCGGTTTGAATTTCTTCTCCGTTTAAAAAATCTCTCAATATATGAATATGATCAACGTTGATTTCAGAGTATTCATCTGAAAGTGTGTCATCAAACATACTCCCATTGAAAATTGTTTGTAAATTTTTAAACAAGCGATAGAGAATTTTTCGAACCTTATCCGGAGGATTATTGTTGACCAATTCTTGAAGAGTATGAACACCATCTGCTCCTGCCCCGGAAAAATGATGTCCATTGATGATTTCACGATCCACCAAATAACAGGTAAAAATAATACGACCTAAAAGAGCATGAGAAATTTTATATTTTTGTTTGGAATCGATTTTTCCAGCAAAACGACCAATAAGTTTGTCACGAGTATTTCCGAGATTCTTGAGTAAAAACTGATCGACGGCATTTTCAGAATGGAAATAATCGCTTCGATCTTGGTAATATTTCCCCGTTTCAACCGATTGAATAAATTCTCTAAGTTCGAGAATCTCAGCAGTTCTTTCAATGACTTGGACGAGTCGATTGTCACTTTGTCCTATGCGGATTTCTCGATTGTCGGGTAGGGACAAACCGGAATAGATATGGATTTCTTTAGGACTGACAAGAACCAATAATGTTGCAATGCCTTGATTCCACAGTAACTTATGAAATTCTTGCGCTTCTTTTGAATTGATTTGTTTTACTTCTTTGAAATAGATGGTCGGCTTTTTTTCAATGCAGAAAATGCCATCCAACTTCATAGACTCGAATGCGCGCCGCATGTAATGGGAATAAGGGTTGTCATCCATCTGAGATTCTTTTCGATAAAGAACCGGTGGTTGTACCCTGTCCAGGTCAAATTCTTTAAAAAAGTTGCTTGATGTGACGCTCATACGATATCCATATAGGAGCAAAAGAATCCATGAACAAATGTGTACTCTTTAAATTATCACAAGTGTAATATCATATCTAGAGCACCTTACTTTTTAGCGGTCTTTTTTTAATGATCTTGAGAGAGTGGTCGTGTAGGGTAGTTGGTGGGCTTCGCTTTCGCTTTGAGCCAACCCTTCGATAACAAAAATAATTGGAAAATTTACGGGCGAACCACCGCCTTCATGGCGTTATCTTTCCGCGCGCGCACATCGGCGATACCGGTTGCCAGTTCGTTCAAGGGATAATCATGAGAGTGAACGAGATCGACGTTGACGAGGCCGCTGGCGATGGCTTGGAGGGCGGTGGGCCAGGTTAAGGGGGCGAGCCAGGAAAACCGAATGGTTTTATCCCATAAAATGGATTGCAATGCCGGGAGTTTCACCATCGCGTCATCCGCCGGCAAACCAAAATAAACGATCCGGGCACGGCGGCCGGTGACGGCCAATGCTTGTTCCATGGCCGGCACGCTGCCAGTAGCGACGATGGCGGCATCGGCGAATTTCCCGTTCGTCAACTCTTCAATCGATTTCTTGAGATCGGCGGTGTAGTAGGGGGAATCTTTTTCAGCAACGTTGAATTGATAATCGGTGTTGAGTTTTTTCCCGAGATCCAGCCGATAGTCGAGAGTGTCGACAATAGCGACTTTTCCGGCGCCACTCGATTTGATCAGTTGCATCATCAACGAACCGATCACACCCGCTCCGAACACAATGGCAAAATCACCGAGTTTGACTTCCATTTTTTGCACACCATAGGTGGCACAAGCCAACGGTTCGGTAAGTGCTGCTTGTTCAAAACTGACACCTTCCGGAATTTGGTGAACACCGGTGTATTTCGAAATGCAATACTCCGCAAATCCGCCGTTGGTCGAAACGCCAAGCACGCTCTTGTTTTCACATAGATTCGGCATCCCCCGCTTGCAGATTTCACATGCGTTGCAATACTGAACCGGATCGAGAACGACTCGGTCCCCTTTGTTGAAGAGACCTAGTTTTTCCGGGATCGCGCCGACATCGACGACTTCACCGGAGAATTCGTGGCCAAGAATCAAAGGACCTTTGCCGCTTTCTGTTTCCAGTGAACTTTGCCCAAAGTAATAAGCGACATCCGATCCGCAAATCCCACATCCTTTTACGCGGACCAAAACTTCATCCGGTCCGGGTACGGGTACTTCTACAGATTGGAGTTCCATTTTTTCAGCTTCATAAAAGACCTGAGCGGCCATGGTTGCAGACATAAGTCAAACCTCCGTAAATATGTATCGCCGCCGTCCCGGCGGCACTTTGAGATGCCGACAAGATGCCGGTGCTGCGTTTCGCCGCTGTCTCGGCGGCACTTCGAATTTGCCGGCAAGATGCCGGCGCTACAATATTTAATATTTTTCCAGATACGGTTTCAAGAATTCTTGCGCGTTTCGAGTTACATCCCACGCTTCGGGCCAGAAGCACAAATCGATTGTCAACCAATCGCCGGTAAAGCCGGCATCATGGACGATAGCGGAAAGCGCTTCGTCGAAATCGATTTTCCCTTCGCCGAACGGACGATGGGTGCTCGTTTCACCACCGTGCAAGCTTCCGTCAGAATCGATCAAGTGCACATGGCCGATTTTGCCTTTCAACATGCGGGCAAATTCTGCAACTCCACCGGGTAACGTTTCTTTCGCGCCCGGCTGTCGTGCTCCTTCCACGGCGCACATATAGGCGTGGCAGGTATCAAAAAGGATTTTAAAATTCGGGTGATTCACATCCTCGACCAGCTGCGCAACTTCACTGGGTTTATTGAACATGAAACCCGGTTCGAATTCCCAGACCATTTTTACGCCATAGTTTTGTGCGATCTGCGCACATTCGCGCCACACATTGACAATTCGATCCCAAGCCGTTTTACGATCCACACCAGGGATTCCATCCGGTCCGTTGACCGTATCGACACGAATACCGGGAGAACCGAAGTCGAGGCAGAGTTGTAGATTCTTCTTGAATAAGTTGAAATACTTATTATTCTGTTGTGCTTCATCGGTACCTGGACCGGGATCACCCCAAAAATCAGCGGCAAGACCAGAGACTTCGAGACCGTTCACTTTGATGAGGTTCTTGATGATTTGCCGGTCCGTTCTCATTGGGTAATCATCCGGGTGTAAATGTGGCCGGAATGCCCCGATCTCAACACCATCGAAGCCATATTCGCCGAGAGTTTTTGCAACGGTTTCAAACGGAATCGGATTCGATTCATACGGACCGAAGCAATACGCCCATGAACCAATCGATAATTTTTTTGCCATGATGATTGTTTTTTCCTCCAAATATGAATTTATATATTTTTGAAAGGGCAGGCATATTGCCTGGCCTTTATTACGAGGTAAATTACGCTAGTTCCGGTGGCAGACAACTGATGACTTCGAGCTTTTCCTGACCGGTATTAATGATCTTGTATCCCGGTAAAGTGGTCGGAATAAATACCGATTTGCTTTTCCGGATTTCTACATCCCCAAATGGTCCGCGAATGATTCCTTGGCCTTGCGTCGGAACCAGGCAATGGAAACCAAGCCCATCGGGAACATCGATTTCACTATCAATAATATAACGTGAAATCCAGAAGAATGTTTTGGCTTCATCCGGAACCAATTGTTCTTCCACACTGCCGTTTTGTTGGCGAATGATTTTCGGTGTTCGCTTAACCGTGTTGTTGAGATAGTCTTCCGGCATGGCTTCAAAACGGGCGGCTTCAAGAGCAGTATCCCAATCCAAACCGCAGGCGCCGTCTTCTTTTTCATACGGATAGCCTTCCCATTCGGCCAGTATATTCCAATCACTTGGTTCCTGAGGTTCGAGAATGCAAAGACCGGCGCCAAGCGAGTGAACCCAGCCGTCGGTCAGATAGATGACATCGCGTGGATTGGGTTCGAGAACATGCATATGTTTACGCATCGTTTCCACATCCTGCGCCTCCATCCACTTTTTGAAATCTTTTACTTCGATGTCTTCCTTGAAACCGACCCAGGCTTTTGCATCCGGACGTGTATCAATGACAACCCACGCTTCGTTTTTACCAAAGGAACTGTCGAGGTGTTTTTGCGAAAATTGAGGGGAAGGATGCCAGTGGACGGGAATGTGCGCATTGTCACCGACATCGAAAATTTTCAGCAGCACACCGAGATTCGGACCGTATTTTTCGTAATGTTTTTCTCCCAGTGTCTCATTTGGAAACGCTTTGAGTATGTCCTGTAGGAGAATGATTTCCCCGCTGGGAAGTTCGACTTTGCTATACCCTTTGTCAGGCGGATTCTCGCGGCCCGGCGTAATCGCCCTGTTCGTGGAGAATATCCATTCTTCGGAACGGTAATCGTCCTTCGGATCCGGTTCTCCCATGAATTTCGCTCGAAGTTTTCCACCATTGTAAAAATGAAGATAGGTATTTGGGGCCAAATAGATTGGTCGTTGTAATAGTTGTTTCATTTCGTCTTTCGAAGCCATTTCTTTCCTCCAAAGGTTCGAGAAATAGTAAACATCAATCGTGTTCTCTATGCATTAAAGCACTGGTTATGAAAGTATGGTAGCGCTAAAGACAGAGGGATGTACAGTGTTGTTGGAGAGGTTCTTGTTACTTGAAATAAAACCATGGATAGAGCCAGTACCCCCGTCTGCCTTGTGAAGTAGATGGAGGACTTTACTCTGCTCATTTTGTATTATTCTTTTTTGTATATGTTTTTCTGATAGGCGCTTTTAGTGACGTTTTTGGCTTTGGCAATTTTTTGAGCACGAGTCCGCTCGAATTTTTTTAGTTTTTCACGTTGACGTTGACGCTTGAGAACCATGCTGACGATTTCTCGGTCCATTACATCATTCATTTCTTCTTCATTTTTACAATTTACTTGTTTGAACTGGTTCTCTTTTCTGAATTCTTCAAAATCTTTTTCAAGCTTTTGAATTTCATCTCGTTCCATTTTTCCACGCTGTGATTTGAACAAGGTCACAACGGTCAAAAAGGGAGGGAATATATTATCGTTAATTTCTTTCTCAAATTGCTGTAAGTATTTTTGCTGGCATGAAATAATGGTTTCTTGCCAAAGGGGCTTGTCACCGCGGGCGGGAGCATTGCAGTCGTCCGGCTTATCTGTAATCACCAATGCTACAACGCGATTTGCTAGATCCCCCTCGATTCGGGATAATGCTTTGCGATACAGATCCACACCCGTTAAGGCCAGTTTTTTGCCGGTACGGGACAATATGGTTTTGAGTACAGAAATGATTCGGTTATGCCAGGGAGAAATTACTAATATGACGGAGATATCTTCCAGCTGTTCTTTGCTCAAATTGGACTGATCTTCACCTAGTTCCAACAAGCGTTTGGCTTTGATCCCACCCACTCTCCGGTCATGTTTAAAATCATGATTCATGATACATCGGTTTCTTAGAAGGAGATTATAGAATCCATAAACATTCAAAGATATTATAACATCTTTTACTGATTCGGAAAAGAATGTATTTATTCTTTTTTAACAATCGACCAAAACACAATCAATTATTCGATTGTATTTATGTACCTTTTTACTCTACAATTATATGACCGAAGGGATGGAATTAATGACCTTTGTTAGGACGGGAGCGATGTTGGGCTTTTTTACTTTTCCACCGCAGTTTATGGGCTTTTTTGTTTTTACCTTTTGCCATTGCATTCTCCTCTTTCTTATTGTTATTAGGCTAATTGTAACTTCGAGCATACAGAGGGGCAAGTGAAATAGGATGTTCTATTGTTCGGGATTACGGGCGACAACAATTACAGATAATCCGAAAGGAGTTTTGAAAAAGCGTTCCAACTTGACCAAGGGATGAAAAAGAGTGAAGAAATAGAGTTGAAATTTTGGTAATACTTTTCGGCGAAGAATTACACTATTGACAAACCATCCCGGCACCCCCCACATATTGAAAAAGAACGATTCCTCCACCTCAAATCCGGCTTCTTGCACCCGGGCCAGCAATTCTTTACGGGAGTATCGGCGGTAATGCTCCAGCCCGATATCCAAACTGCCATACAACGCTTTGATACTCGGAACGAGAAGGATCAATTTCCCGCCCGGTACCAGCAATGCTCGCAAGTTCCGCAGAGCGTTTAAGTCGTCTTCGATATGTTCCAATACATTCAAGCAGATGACGGTATCAATTTTATGATTAACCAATTCTTCCGAGGGTGGCTTTGTCGCATCGAAACTGTGAATTCGGAATCGGTCGCTCCGGACAAAGCGGCGGCGAATCGTATGCAAATGATTTTGAGAATAATCGGTTGCGACAACGAGTTTCTTCCCCATTAGGAATCGGGTAAAATTCCCATTTCCGGATCCGATTTCCAAAACCCGCTCCCCAATTTTTGGTGCAATCCGTTTGTAAAAAATTGCGTAATATTTATTTACGGACGAAAGCCGGAAAAGGGTTTCTTCCCCAATATCGAGGGTAGTGACCCGGCTTCGCAACAACCAAAACAACATGATAAACGCATCGATCCAGCGTATTTTCTTCCCGTCTTCATAGGAACGTCCATCATATGAGATTGGAACTTCATACACTCGTAATTTTTTCCGGAAAACACTGCCGCTGATTTCGGCGTCAAAACCGAAGCCATTCGCGCGCAACGGAAGAGATTGGAATATTTCCGCCCGAAACATTTTGTATCCCGTGGCCATGTCGGAAAGGATCGTATTGAACAAAATGTTGCACAGCATGGTTAAAATTTTGTTGGCCATATAATGAGTGAAAAGATGAACCCGATGGGGACCGAGAAAACGAGTGCCAAAGACGACATCCGCTTTGTTCGATTCTAGAACCTCGATCATGCGGTCATATTCTTCTGGGAAATATTCCAAATCCGCATCTTGAATGACGACAAAGTCACCCTTGACGAAGGGAACCGCTTCACGAATGGCGGCTCCTTTCCCTTCGTTATTTTCCTTGAAAATGATGGTCAGATGGGATTTTTTTATGCGGAGTTCCTTTAAGATATCCGTTGTTCCATCGGATGAACCGTCATCGACAACGATAATATCTGTTTCATGCGGAGTCGCTTCGACGCGGCGGATGATTTCTTCAATCGTGTTGATTTCATTGTACACGGGGATGATAACAGACAAGAGCATTAGTATAACGACCTTTTTATTTCATCTTTGGTATGAATCCGTACAGGTTCATTTCATGGATTCTCCCAATTCCATATCACTATATTTTCGTATTTGGCAGTATGATTATGGAGAACATTCTAAAAAGGAATCATTGAATATCCAGGGGAATCGACTGAGGGAGAAGTTTTCATCGGTTTCTTCCGTATTTTGGAATCGTCTGGATCGAAGAAAAGTGTCGAAAATATTCATCAAAGAAACAAAGAAATCAATCATACATTTTTTAATTGTTGTATTTCTTTGGGACTTATTTTTCGGCCGTAGGTTTTCCGTTTGTGTTGATTCTCAGCGGTTTTCCCGCTTGTACCAACATCCAGGCTGAGCAGTTCTTGTTTCCCTGCATATTTTGGGCGTCCGACAGAGAGAATGAAATTGTTTTGATTTTCCGTATCAAGGCGGCTTCTCGCGATCTCGATATAGTATTCACTAATGTCGATGCCAATGTATCGGCGTCCCATCATTTTCGCTGCAACGCAAGTTGTCCCTGTGCCGCAGAACGGATCAAGTACAATTTCTCCGTGAAAATCATCTGTAGCCCCAAATGTAAATAAACGAATTAAACGTCCAGGAAGTTTAAGGGGGAAAGGAGCTGGATGCTTGTTCCCTCGCTTCACGTCTTCCGGATACATGAACCAAACTTGTTGCGTGAGATCGATCCATTCTGCTCGGGATAATTGGTTGGCTTCTTTGATAGGAGAGGAAAATTTGGGGGGGGAACCCGGTTTGACAAACACATTGATAAATTCAATGGTGTTGTTTTCCAAGATATTTCCAGGATAGGGGTAACTGCCGAACATCAATTTTGATGTTTGTTTTTGCCAAATGTATAGGCTATAACGCAAAAAATCGGTTTCGGAGAGTATGGTGAACTCGATATCGTTGTTTATGTTTTTGAGGTGGCGGGTATGCTGATCATTGATGATTCGTTTGGGGATTGGCATGATCGGGGTATTGATTGCCATTTTCCCGTTCGGCCGTAAAACGCGAGAGCATTCTTTCCAGACTTTCAATAACGATTTCAGATAGTTTTCGTAAGAACCCGAATTCTGATCCGTTTCTTGATCATAGACAACTGCTGTCCAATAAGGCGGTGAAGTAACGATGAGATCAATGACGCCATCCGGAAATTGTTGCATGACTTCCAATGCATCCCCGCAATGAATTTGATTGATCCAAGGTTGTAAGTTCAACTGTAATTTCATCCCACAAACCGGAGCGCGGGCATCCTGCCCGCATCTTATACCGCGTGCATTATCTTGTTTGCGAATCGCTATATTTGATTATTCTCTTTGGAATACAGATAAAGCCCCGAATGGTCGAGAGCACCGTATCCACGATCCACCAGTGTTTGCAAAAACTCATGAACTTTCTCAGCCAACGGTATGCTTGCATCGCAATCCTTGGCGGCTTCAAGAGCAAGGCGAAGATCCTTCGCATGAAGTTGGAGAGTGAAATTCGCCGGAGTAAATTCTTCCTTCAACATGAGTGGCCCCCGCATATCGAGTACCCAGGAGCCCGCTGCGCCGCCCGAAATCGCCTGTAATACTTTATTCGGATCGATTCCACTCTTTTTGGCCAAAGCGATCCCTTCCGCCACGGCTTCCATGTGCATACCGGTCAGAATTTGATTGACCGCTTTTGTCAATTGACCGGCCCCGGCGGGACCGACCAGTGTAATCGTTTTCCCCATCGCTTGTAGAACAGGAAGAGAACGTTCAAATACATCTTCATCTCCTCCTATCATGATGGCTAGGGTACCTTGTTTCGCCCCTTCCGGTCCACCGCTGATCGGGGCGTCGAGGATGCCGATCCCGCGTTTCTTCAAGGTGTCGTACATACTGCGAGCTAAACCGGCAGAACTCGTGCTGCAATCGACGATTGTATCCCCTGGCGACATCGCGGAAGCGACACCGTTTTGTTCCATGATAACCTTTTCGACATCCGGAGCGTCGGATACACAGGTGACAACCAGTTCGCTTTTTTCACCGACTTCTGCCGGCGAATTACAGACGACCGATCCTTCTTGTTCGAGAGATTTTGATTTTTCTTTCGTGCGATTGAACACATAGAGATCAAAGTTGGCTTTCATGAGGTTTCGCGCCATATGCAACCCCATTGTGCCCAATCCGACAAATCCAATTCGTTTCATGACGGCTCCTTTACGCGTGGTTCGGGTAAATTTATTATTCTTTCTTTTGGGATTTTTTCAACGAGCTGATAAATCAAAAGAATTCAAGGTTGGTGAATTCGTGTTTGTGGGAACGATCAACGACCTTTATTCCCAAGGCAAAGATTTGCAGAATGACTTAATTCGGGAAAACGTTTCATCAAAGGGTGGTAGTTCGCCTTCTACTTCCTGTTTTAATTGATGGTATTCACTTTTGCTTCTTACCTCGATTTCTTTACTGTCGATAGAAGAGCAATCTATGAATAATCCTCGAGATTCTGATTTCAGGATAAGGGTATTCAATATTTCTTTTTTGTCTTTCTTGGTTAAACTGGATTTCATTTTGAATAGATAAAACAAATCGAACGCATCTTGTCTTCTCGCTCTATTTCTTCCCTTCTGTTGTAAAATGGCCCGATATTTTTCCGCGATCAAATCGATAAGGCTATAAACTGATATGTATTTCCCATCGGATATTTGAGCTCGTTCAATTTTCCTAGTGATTTCATTGAAACTATAATCTATCGGAATAGTTTTAACGGCTTTTCCATTTAGTAGACGTTTATGTTCGTTCGATCCTTTGTAGGCATAACCCATGGTGAGTTTAAGGGAAGGAAACGTGGCATCCGGTTTGTGGGCAGGGCAATCGCATGAAATTAACCACCTTTCTGATTTAACAAGTGAAGAAGGTAGTTATTATCCCATGCGGCTTTCATCCGTTTGGCTTGTGTTCCTAATTTAGTTG
>CAYPPG010000086.1:0-25193 GCA_964412555.1 uncultured bacterium | reverse complement strand
AGGAAAAAATCTATCCGGTCAATCGCGTCCATAGCGCTTGGCCTGGAATTGAAGTGGAAGGCCAACAAGGTTTGATGCAGCCCAAGATGTCTGATGTATACAAAATGTGGACCGAGCATCAAACCGATCCGGATAAATACGCTGAATTAGCGAAAATCAAAGATGATAATGACGATCTTGTTCCCGAAGTGAATACGCCGGAAGAAATCGACGCCTTAATCGCTTCTGTTTCTGAGATGCTTACGAATATCAAGTATCCGATGGAAGGCAAAAAGGTTGTGTGGGTAATAGATAACAGGGTGTATTCATCAGGGACGGAATACCGGGAAATCCCCATCCATGAATGGGAAGCATCCGCTTATGGAAATACGCATAAATACAGCCATGACATCTATCCGGCAGAATCCGCGCTTGGATCCAATGGCTGCACTGATTGCCATGCACCCGAATCACATTTTTTCTTTGCAAGCGCATTTGAACGCCCATTTGATCAAGACGGCAAACCTGTAGTCAAACCGCAATATGAATTGATGGGCTACCAAGGACGCCCCCCACAGTATGAGGGTATTGTTGGCTGGGTAGCTGCTTTCTTCCAGTGGCTGGTGATCCTGGTGATGACCGGTTTAATCTTACATATCCTATTTGACTTTATCGCCCGGCGCAGAGCTGCTTCGTTGAATGGCCGTGAGGATAACCAAGAAATGATGCAACGATTCAATACCCATCTACTGACCCAACATTTCCTTTTAATGATCAGTGTGCTGGTTTTATTTCTTTCAGCCATATTCCTGTGGGGACTTCGATATCCTGGTGCTCAATGGGCTGCGGCTTTGACTGCAGCGTTGGGGGGAGTGGATTTTTGGCGGGTGATTCACCGAATAGGAGGCACATTGTTATTATTTACTTGTGTCTACCATTTTGTCTACATTGTTGTTCATCCCGAAGGACGCCGTGATTTTGTGGCGATGGTACCGCGGAAAAAAGATTTCACCGATTTTTATGAAAATATCCGGTGGTTTGTAGGCAAGCGAAACGAAAGACCGCAATTCGGGCGGTTTACTTATTTCGAAAAATTTGATTATTGGGCGGTTTTTTGGGGATGTATCATCATGGGAATAACCGGATTGGGGATGTGGTTCCCAGAAGTGGTAACGTTAATTTTTCCCACGGCCGGACCAACTTTGTTTAATTCTTTCAAGGAGGCCCATGCGCATGAAGCTCTGCTTGCTTTCCTGGCCATTGTAATCTGGCATGTTTATAACGTGCATCTTCGCCCCGGACGATTTCCCGGTTCTCTGTTTTGGATACATGGACAAATGAGAAAAACCGAGATGGAAAAAGAACATCCATTGGAAGTGTATTCTCATAAATCTAAACTCCATTAACAAACTTTAGATCGGCATCGATGTGATGCTTACGCGGCATCGAATGGATGGAAACCGGCTTACAGGAAAAATCTGACGAAAAATTTAGTAGATGGAGGTTTATCATGAAGAAAATTCAAATTCTCGGGACGGGCTGTCCCAAATGTCAAAAACTGACAGAACAAACGAAACAAGCGGCTTCTCAAATGGACATCGCCTTTGAAATCGAAAAAGTCACGGATATCGGAGAAATCATGAAGTTCGGCGTGATGACCACACCAGCGTTGGTGATCGACGGAACCGTGAAAACGATGGGAAAAATACCCGCCGTTGAAGAGATTAAGAATATGCTGCAATAAGCAGGAAACGGAGATTATAATCATGGCTGAAAAAACATGTTGTGGATTTTCCGTAAAAATGATTTATGCCTGTTCGGGTGCATCGGATACCGGAGAAATCGCGGATCGTGCCGCCCGGCAGATTCGGAATGAAAAAATCGGTTATATGTCGTGCCTGGCCGGCATTGGCGGCGGTGTCGATGACCTGATCGAAAAAGCACAGGCCGCTTCGAAAATTCTGGTAATCGACGGTTGTGAAACCGATTGCGGTAGAAAAACCTTTGAAAAAGCCGGTTTTGATCGTTTCGTTCACCTTCGATTGGACGATTTGGGACTGAAAAAAGGAGAAACACCGGTAACGGATTATCGGATAGAGATGGTGGCCGAGGAAGGAAAAAAACTTCTCTCGGGCCAAGTAATTTCTTGATTGGCGATTTAATTGATAATGATAAAAGACGCGGTGGCAAAAAGTATAGATTTGTTATGAACCTAGTATATATTGTGGTGATAGGCTCCTAATAACCACCTTATGTTGTGCAGACAGGATGTCCGCACCACAATTTCTGACTTTTTGCCGTAGCATCATAAAAGGTGATTTTTATGAACACTCCAGCAAAAATTGGAATTATCATCGTATTACTCATCGCGGTTGCCGCTACTATTTCGTTCAAAAGTACCTCTGAATCATCCAAGAGCCAAGAGCCGGTAACAAGTACTACCGTTGGGACGAAAAGTAGCGAAACCTCTTTACCCCGGCTGGTCGATCTTGGTGCGGGGAAATGTATACCCTGCAAGATGATGGCGCCGATTCTCGAAGAACTCAAAGTTGAATATCAAGGGCAATTTGAAGTCGTTTTTTACGATGTTTGGGAAAATCCACAAATGGCCGAGCAATTCGGAATTCAACTGATTCCTACCCAAATTTTCTTTGACGCAAATGGACAGGAATTGTTCCGCCATGAGGGATTCTATTCCAAAGAAGATATTTTAAACAAATGGAAAGAATTGGGGATTACTTTCAAGGAGACCAACAATGAAAACAAGTAAACTTGCATTCTTGTGTATTATCAGTGTAATACTATCAATCATTGTCACGATTGGCTATACAGAGAACAATGCAAAAGAAACATCGGCCTCAACGGTCGAATCGATGTATCCGAATTTGGCTTCTGGCCCTCTCAGTTTTGCCGTGTTGGAGGAATTTCCGGATGGAATTCTTGTCCGTTCGGATGATTATAAAATGAAAATGGATGCACTGGATTCCGAAATCTCGAAAGTACCGGAATCGCTTCAGGAAAACGTAAGAAAGAACGCATTCTTTATCCTGGAGCAGGTCGTCACAAAGGACCTGCTCTTGAAAGTTGCCAAAAAACAACTAGCCCGCAATCCGCAAGACTCCGGCGCAACGGATGAGGACCAATTGCTGCAAGACTATTTCAATGAGTTCGTTTCCACAATTTCCGTCACCGACCAGGAAGTCGTGGAATTTTATGAAAACAACAAGAATCTTTTGAGAGGCGCTCCACTGGATCAAGTAAAAGATCAACTCAAACAGTATGTGCTTCAGGAAAAGCGTCAGAATGCTATAGAGGACCATATTCGGACGTTGGGGAAACGCATCCCTATAGCAGTTTCCGCATCTTGGACTCATGAACAAGCGGAACGAGCAAAAGATAATCCAATCGACAACGCCCGTTCCAGCGGCATCCCCTCCCTAGTGGATTTTGGAGCCCCTGGTTGTTGCGGTCCCGATATGATGACTCCTATTTTGGCCAATCTGAACATGAAATATGAAGAGAAACTGAACGTTCTTTATATCGATGTCCGTGAAAAACAAATTCTCGCTGCCCGTTATGGTATTCAATCAATTCCCGCTCAAGTGTTTTTTGATAAAAACGGGAATGAAGTTTATCGTCACACCGGATTTTTCTCACAAGCGGAGATCGAGAAGAAATTGAAAGAAATAGGAGTTCAGTAACTCATGCAGGAATTGTTCTCAACCTTATCTCATGCCATAGAAGGAACTCCGATGATCGCTTTGATCGCGGCATTTGTGTGGGGTATTCTCAGCATTATTCTCAGCCCTTGCCATCTGGCCAGCATCCCGCTCATTGTCGGTTTTATCGATACCCAAGGACGGATTTCCCCGAAACGCGCCTTTGTGATTTCGTTGTTATTTGCCACAGGCATCTTGATCACAATCGGACTCATCGGCGTTATCACGGCGGCGGCAGGACGGATGCTGGGTGATGTGGGTCGATATGGGAATTACTTTGTCGCACTGATCTTCTTCGGAGTGGGGTTGTATCTGCTTGATGTCATCTCCATCCCAGTTTCGGGTCCGGGCAGCGTGAACATCAAGCGGAAAGGATTGCTGGCCGCATTTCTGCTCGGTTTGATCTTTGGGATCGCTTTGGGCCCGTGCACTTTCGCGTACATGGCCCCCATGTTGGCACTTACCTTCAAACTTGCCGCGACCAGCCTCCTATACGGCATCCTGCTTCTGCTGGTCTACGGCATAGGCCATTGTTCCGTGATTGTTTTGGCCGGAACGTCTACGGAAATCGTTCAACAATATCTGAACTGGAATGAGCAATCGCAAGGCTCCAGAATTTTGAAAGTGACTTGTGGAATCTTGGTGATACTGGGCGGCCTTTATTTAATATACTCTGCCCCCTGATTTTGAATGAATCGAAAGGGGATCATTGATCGTGATAAAGCGGAATCAGATTATATTTTTGTTTGTTATTCTTGGCGTGATCACGAGTTTGTCCGTTTGGATTTTTTCGGAAAATGACGGGCTTTTTCTTAACCGGGATACGAACGACATCTTTGAAAATTCCGTATCTTTCGAGAAGGAAGTCAAACCAGAGTGTCAAATGATGGTCTATTATTTCCATCGAACGGTCCGATGTCCAACGTGTCTGGAAATTGAAAATTTGACTCAGCGAACCTTACAAACCAATTTTTACGAGATACTCAAAGAAGGCATTATTGAATGGCATGCAATCAATATGGAAGACGCCTCCAACCAGCCTTTTGTCGAAAGGTATCGATTGACAGCTCCGTCGCTGATTTTTGTTAGAATGAAGAATGGCCGGCAAACTCAGTGGAAGAATCTTGAAGGAATTTGGAACAATGTCGAAGTACCTGAATATTTTTTCAATTTTATAACCACTGAAATAGACAATTATTTAAATAGCACATCCTAAACAGAAAGCACAAAATAGAAATTGAATGTTTTTGCGGTGCTATTGACTTATTGGTATTCTTCAGTGACAAACACAGTGGTTTATTTGTGTTCACAGGTTTTTGAAAATTCTATGCCGGGCCACTTTTTTATTGTATAATTAAGACTCCACTCCCCGTCCGCCAGGAATGTCAGGTTCTCATCCATATCCAACGCCAGACAGGTTTGATTCTCTTTCGTGAAGGAAGCAAGCTGTTTTCGATCCTCGCAGCGCACCCATCGTGCCGTGATGAACTTAACGTGTTCGTAGTCCGCGTCCACGCCATATTCCTCTTTAAGCCGGGCAATCGCCACATCAAACTGGAGTGCTCCCACCGCCCCCAATATGTATCCATGTCCCCGGAGCGGACGAAACAGTTGCACCGCCCCCTCCTCCGCCAACTGGAGCAGACCCTTTTGAAGTTGTTTGGATTTCAATGCCGCCTTCAAGCGAACCCGCCGAAAGCACTCCGGAGCGAAATTGGGGATGCCGGTATATTTCAGCGGTTCCTTTTCGGAAAGCGTATCCCCTATTTTGATGGTTCCATGGTTTTGAATGCCGATGATATCCCCTGGCCAAGCTTCCTCTACGAAAGCCCGATCCTGAGCCATAAAGATGATTGGATTCGAAATGACCAGATCCTTATCCAGGCGATGATGGCGAACGCGCATTCCACGTAAAAAACGCCCCGAACAAACGCGCATAAAGGCGAGCCGCGAGCGGTGGTTGGAATCCATATTGGCTTGGATTTTAAATACAAAACCGGAAAACTCTTCTTCTTCGGGGTGGACAAGGCGGGTGGTGGTATTCCGAGGCAAAGGCGGGGGGGCGATTTCCAAAAAAGCATTGAGCATTTCACGCACGCCAAAGTTATTGATCGCACTCCCGAAGAAGACGGGCGTCTGATTCCCTTTTAAAAAATCCTCTTGGCTGAAAGGATTGGCCGCGCCTTCCAGCAAAGCCACGTCTTCGCGTAATTCATCTGCCTGACAACCCAGCATGCGATCCAGAAGAGGATCGTCGAGATCGCGGATCGTTACATGTTCGTCTGTCAAGCGATCCCGGCCTGGAGTGAAAAGGTTCAATTCGTTCCGATAGAGATTGTAGGTGCCCTTGAACCGCTTGCCCATTCCGATTGGCCAGGACAAGGGGGCGCATTCGATCTGTAGGCTGTCTTCAATATCAGCCAGAACATCCAGTGGTGGCATTCCTTCCCGGTCGAGTTTGTTGATGAAGGTCAGGATAGGCGTATTGCGCATCCGGCAGACCTCCATTAATTTCCGGGTCTGTGGCTCGACTCCCTTGACGCTGTCGATCACCATGACCGCGCTGTCGACGGCGGTCAATACCCGGTAGGTATCTTCGGAAAAGTCCTGGTGACCGGGAGTGTCCAGTAAATTGATTTCGTAATCGGCATAATTGAACTTCATTACGGAGCTGTTAACCGAGATGCCGCGCTCCTGCTCAATCGCCATCCAGTCGCTCGAGGCATGGCGTTCCGCCTTTCGTGCCTTGACGGTTCCGGCCATATGGATCGCACCTCCAAAAAGCAGTAGTTTTTCGGTAAGCGTCGTCTTCCCCGCATCGGGATGACTGATAATGCCAAAGGTGCGGCGGCGTTCGATTTCGGTTTTCCGAAATTTGTTCTCAGGCAATGAATGTATCGCGTTGGTCATAGTAACCTGTACAATGAAGGAATAGAATGAAAATGCGTTCAAGATTCAACTTCCGCGGCCTTCCATTTGGCGTGTTGTGATTCGAGTGTTTTTTGCATCAATACGACATTTTTCTGTGGGATCCAACACCGCCATCCGTATTGCTCCGCAAGAAACTGAAACGTCTTCTCGCAGTAAAACACCACGTGGGTTGGATCGTGCTGGTAATGCCAATTGGCGAATCGATCGTCGTCTTCCAGAAATGAAGTCATGATCGCCAGCCATCCATCCATCTTGATCAAGCGGTTCAAACGAAGAAATTCATGATAGGGACGATGAAAATGTTCGACGGCTTCGGCGCAGACGATAAAATCATATGTACGCTGTAGTGCGGATGGATTCGGCTGAAAAAACGGATCGTAAAGTCGAACGTGATGACCGGCTTCTTCCAGCATTCGCGCCAAGGCGGGTCCGGGGCCGCAGCCATAGTCCAAGCCTTCTCGAGCGGGAGAAAGCCGTTCCATCAATGGATTCGATAGTTTGGAGAGAAAATTTCTATAGGCGGAATCGTAGGGATCATTTTCATGAAGCAAATACCGGTTGTATTCCGACTCACGGTCTGGCAAGCATGACGCATCAATAAATACGGCCGCGCATGTGGTACAACGCCAGTACACTTTCGTTCCAACGGATTGATACGATACGGCGATGCCAGTCATACAAACGCGGCAATCAATTTTTTTCACTTTCATTTCTCCAAGTTCCATTTTTTTGAACGGATGATTTGGTTTTATACAGGAAAATAGCGGCGAATGCGTGCGGTACGGCAAAGCGTAAACCAGAAGTCTTCGTAGTTAGGAGATATCAAATCATCATCGTATATAATTTATTATTTCTCCAAACCTGCTTTTTCGCATTTCGGTGCAATTATAATCTGAACCATTATTTACTGAAGTGACACCGATTGTTGCGTGGCGAAACCAAGTATCGCCTGTCATTCCCAAACGGAGTGAAAGTAAATCATTTGTAGATCTGCATTTCAAAATATCTTTGACTAAAACTTGAAGGAAGAATCTTGACATATCATACAGAAGGATGTAGAATTCGTTATATGGCGAAATATAATAATATGCTCATCCAGGTTGTAAATGTTTTCAAGGCGCTTGGCGACGAGAATCGTGTACGAGCTCTGCTGGCATTGCATCATCAGGAACTGTGCGTCTGCCAGATCGTTGAACTTCTCGGCCTGGCTCCCTCCACCGTGTCCAAGCATATGTCCATTCTAAAAAACGCCGGTCTGGTTCACGCAACAAAACGAGGGCGGTGGGTTTCTTATCGCTTGTCCGGATCGGACGCCCCCAGCGAGATTAAAAGGGCTATCGAGTGGGGTATTCTAGCTCTGGAAAACGAGGGAGTTCTTCTTGGCTTGGAACGATCGCCTCAAATTCAAGCCGACTTCAGAAAAATAAAGGAAATCTTAAAAATGGATCCGGAGGAATTATGCAAGAGACAAAACATAGAATAAAAATACTGTTTTTGTGCACGGGCAACTCCTGCCGCAGCCAAATGGCCGAAGGGTGGGCGAAACATTTGCTCGGTGACAGGATCGAGGCGTTTTCCGCCGGTATCGAAACGCACGGCCTGAACCCGATTGCCGTCAAAGTGATGGCGGAAGCCGGGGTGGATATCAGCGGCCAAAAATCCCAGAACGTGACGGAATTTCAGGATGTGGATTTCGACTTTGTAATAACCGTTTGCGGCCATGCCGATGAGAACTGCCCCATGTTTCCTGGAAAAACAAAAGTGATTCACAAGGGTTTTGATGATCCGCCCAAATTGGCGAAATATGTTGAAATTGAAGAGGAAAAACTAAATTGCTATCGCCGTGTGCGGGATGAAATCAAAACCTATGTTGAACAAATACCAGATATTTTCTAAGTTAGGAAAGGAATTTCTCATGACTTCTGCAACATCAGAAAAAAAGACCCTTCAAAACCAAGCAAAAGGTTTGAGTATTTTTGAACGATACCTGACTCTATGGGTGGCTCTATGTATTATCGGCGGGATTTTGCTGGGTAAAGTTGCTCCAGGAGTAGCAACGTACTTGGACAGTCTTTCCATAAATGTTGGCGGTGCACCTGTCGTATCGATCCCCATCGCTGTATGCCTTTTTTTTATGATGTATCCCATCATGGTCAAAATCGATTTTGGAGAAGTAATAAAGGCTGGGAAAAGCATTAAACCTGTTGGACTAACGCTCTTTATTAATTGGGCGATTAAGCCATTTACCATGTACGCAATTGCAGCCATATTCCTGGGGGTTCTGTTCAAAGGTTTTATAGGAGCCGATGCAACGGATATCGTTAAAATGCCGTTTGGTCTCGATCTGCCTGTGGGATCTGAATATGGAGCGGGTACAGTTGTCTTGGTGGATGGAATCAAGATGCTGCAAGTCCCGCTTTGGCGAAGTTACTTAGCCGGTTGTATTTTATTGGGAATCGCTCCATGTACGGCAATGGTGTTGGTGTGGGGTTTTTTATCGAAGGGCAATGATGGCCACACCTTGGTCATGGTTGCCATTAACTCATTAACCATGCTTGTGTTGTATGGCGTCTTGGGTGGGTTTCTTCTTGGCGTAGGAAAACTGCCAGTCCCTTGGGAGGCGTTGTTACTGTCCATCTGCATTTACGTTGCTCTTCCATTGGTGGCCGGATTTTTTTCAAGGAAATGGATCATCCACTCGAAAGGAGAAGAATGGTTCAAAGAAAAATTCCTGCATGTTCTCACTCCGATTACAATCATCGCTCTGCTTGTGACTCTCATTCTGTTGTTTTCGTTTAAAGGCGAAGTGATTCTCAACAATCCATTAACCATTCTATGGATCGCCATCCCTCTTTTCATCCAAACCGTTTTGATTTTTGCGATCGGATATTGGCTTTCAAAAGTTCTCAAACTCCGTTATGAAGACGCCGCACCAACGGCGATGATCGGAGCCTCAAATCATTTCGAAGTCGCAATCGCAACTGCTGTAATGCTTTTTGGATTGTCATCTGGAGCGGCATTGGCGACTGTTGTCGGTGTTCTTATCGAAGTACCGGTCATGTTGCTGTTGGTTAGGATTTGTTTAAATACCCAACGCTATTTTCGTTAAAAACTTTAGAAACCAATTGCTTTCACCCAAAAGATATCGACATTTGCATCATGCTTTCTATTGACCGGGAAAGAAAAAATTAGTAAAGTATCCGCATGTATACTTAAATAAAGGTATTTTCTTGTGAACCCGTCAGAAAAACAGGCCCGAATTTTTAAAGTGCTCTCCGTAAGCACGAGGGTTCGAATGATCGAACTCTTGAAAAAGCGGACCCTTTGCGTCAACGCATTGGCTAAGAATCTTGCTATTACTCCGGCGGCGGTCTCGCAGCATCTTCGTGTTCTGCGTGACGCGGATATTGTGATCGCGGTCAAAAAAGGGTACTTCGTTCATTACCATGTGAATACGAAAACATTGACTGAATGGAATGAGGCAACGAAAAATCTACTTGAAATGGATGAATGAGTTCTATTTTTTTCTATTAAATATAAGTAAATGCGCGGTAACTTAATTAAAGGAGATCGATTATGTGTAAAAAGAACAATTGCTGCCAACAACCTGAGAAAATCAAAGGTCAACCAAAGGATTGCACTCCTAAACAAATCAAGGAATGCCACGGTGATGATAAATTGCATCCCTGCCTTTCTCCGGACGAAGCAATACGGAAACAACAATGAGCAGTAATAGCAAGCATGCAATCGAGGTCCATTCATTATCGAAACGATTCGGTGAAGTGCAGGCCGTAACCGACGTGGATTTTTGTGTTGAATCCGGTGAGATATTCGGATTCTTGGGACCAAACGGGGCAGGCAAAACCACGACAATCAATATGCTTACAGGGTTAGCCCGACCAGATACGGGAACCATTCATATTGACAGAATTGATTGTACTCACAGACAAAGGGCGGCACAGCAGCTCATTGGCGTTGTTCCTGATGAAAGCAATCTTTACCCAGAACTCACCGGGTATGACAACTTGTGCTTTTGTGCAGCCCTCTATGGGCTTGGAAAAGCACAACGGCAGAATAGGGCTAGAGAACTTCTTCACGTTTTCGGGCTGTCTGGAGCAGCGGATCGTTTGTTTGGCGGCTATTCCAAAGGGATGAAACGCAAACTTACCATTGCCGCTGGTATCATTCACAATCCTAAAATCCTTTTTCTGGACGAACCGACCACAGGCATCGATGTAGCAAGCGCCCGGCAAATTCGGCAATTGATCGCCGATCTGAATGCCAATGGTACAACTATTCTGCTTACCACTCACTACATTGAAGAAGCCGAACGACTCTGTCGGCGAATCGCCTTTATTGTTTCCGGGCGCACCGTCAGGATCGACACGGTGGATAATCTCATGCAACCGATCCAGAATAAACACGTAGTTCATATCCACTGTACGAGAGAATTGAACGGCATCCAAAACCAACTTGTAGACTGTTTCCCAAGTTTGTTGTTTACCTTTCCGGAACATAGGGTAATCAAAATCGAATCTGATGAATTGATCCATGTTGGACCATTGATCCGTTTCTTGGAAGAGCAAGAGATTGACGTTATTGAAGCTCGCAGAATGAGGCCCTCTCTCGAAGATGTATTTGTGCTGATCACGGGTATCGAGGCCGACGCCATGCTCAAAGATAAGCAAAAAAAGGGGAGCGGCGAATGAAACTTTGGATCGCTTTTTGGCATATTGTCCTCAAGGATATGCGTACCTATTACCTAAAACCGCCTAACATCAGTTGGGGCCTTATTTTCCCTCTGGCATGGACAGGGATGTTTTTCATCAAAACCGAAAGCGGGCTAGGCAGCATCCCGACTATACTTCCAGGCGTGGTGGCGGTATCCATTCTGTTTGGAACAACATCGATGCTGGCAGTCACGGTTACCTTTGAGAAAAAAAACCGTTCTTTTGAGCGGCTCTTACTGGCTCCCATACCATTTGAAATCCTTATGTTAGCCAAGACTGCCGGAGCCATTCTGTTTGGTGTGGCCAACGCTTGTGTTCCGGTGGTGATGGCTGTATTTCTTGTCGATCTATCTGGCGTAGACTGGGCGATACTGTTTCCTGCGGTGATCTTGATTGCAATCAGTTCCACATTTCTTGGTCTGTTCATTGCTGTTTCGGTAAGCGAAGTCTTTGAAGCTCAAACCTTTTCTAACTTTTTCCGTTTCCCCATGGTGTTTCTATGCGGATTATTTTTTCCCATAGAGAGTCTTCCCGTGTTTTTAAGGCCATTCTCCTATGCGTTACCCTTAACCTATGGGACGGATGTCCTACACGGCGCCGTTCATGGCGAACACATAATGCCCTTTTTCATTGACCTGATCGTCCTGATTGCATTCTGTGCTGGTTTATTTACTGTGAGCCTCTGGAATATCAGGAGGCGCTGGATTGCCTGATTCTCCAGAGAGTGATGAATTGTTAATGCAGGCTACGGGCAAGGGTGACATGACATCTTTTGCCCGTATTGTGGAGCGCCATCAAACCTGGGCCTGGCGGATCGCCTACCGCTTTACTGGAAACAGCGATGACGCTTCAGACATTGTCCAGGATGCCTTTTTACGCCTTCTGGACGCATCAGGCCGCTACCAGCCCACAGCCAAATTCAGGTCTTTTTTTTATCAAATCATCTCCCGCCTTTGTTTGGATATAGCCAAAAAGAAACAACCGCTGTATCTCGAATCGATTCCTGATTCTCCCGATCCCCTCCCCGGTGCAGCCGATGCAATGATTCGACGAGAAACATCTATAGCGGTGCAAACCGCACTCAATGCCCTACCCCCCAACCAACGCATGGCCATTGTGCTTCGATACTATGAATATCTGAATTATAAGGAAATCGCGTTGGCTCTTAAGACCACAACCAAGGCCGTGGAGCGTCTTTTGAGCCGAGGCCGTGAGCGTTTGCGGGATATTCTCGAAAATCAGGATGATTTTTTTTGTTCCTAAGCGGGGGTTTTGCGGAAGTCGCTCGTTTAATCACATAAGAGGTGAAATAAATGTTCACGTGTCGCAAATATCGAAAGCGCTTAGGTGCCTATTTGGATGGAGAGCTTTCCAAACGAAAGCGGACATCATTAGAAAGACATCTGGTGAAGTGCAACTCATGCCGAACGGTTTTGGATAGTCTTCGCCAACTTGAAACAGATTTATTATCTCTTAATGTTCCAGCCATCCCAGACGACCTGACCTTGCGGATACTGGCCGAGGCCCGCGCCCAAAAGAAGAGAAAAATCGAAGTAACTCCGATTCAGTCGTGGTGGGACGTATTGACGCTGCAGTTGGGGGAACTTAGAGGAGCAACAATGGCGGCGTTGATTATCGGCTTGACCATGGGGACGTTCATGGGTTGGACAACGTACTGGGATGGACGCACCGCTCAGTCCTCTACGATGAAGGCAGGAAATGAAGGCGTTGAAAATCCCTTTTACGCTCTTGACGCTCTTAGCAGCACGCCTGAAGGCTCCATCGAGGCGGCCGTCTTAACGCTGCATAAAAACGGAAGTTGAGAATACTGATGTGGAACAAGTTGAGAATACCATTATTTACATTGTCCGTAACCCTAAACATTGCCTTTGCTGCCGTTTGGCTGGCGCATACCGTGCCAGACTTATTCACAGAGTTTAGGTTCTCACAAAATGGTTCTGATCATGCTTCCATTTCTTCTTCCCTCTATCGTGAACTTGGTGTCACGTCTGAGCAGTGGGAACAGATGGAACCTCACATCCAACACTTTCGTGAGAATGCGGAAGATCGACGACGAAAAATAAGCATGCTTCGGGGACAACTTATGGAACTCTTGGCCGAAGCCAAGGTTGATGAAAATGCTATACGAGCAAAACAAGAAGAAATTCTGGCCGGACAGGAAGGAATGCAGAATCTCGTGATTGAACTTCTGCTTAAGGAAAAGGAAATTTTGACGCCGGAGCAGCAAAAGAGTCTACTCAAAGTAATACACCAGCACTGCAACTGTCTTGAAAATAAAGAAAGCGGTTCGCGTGGTATTGGGCGAGTACTCAGCGATGATAAGGAGCCTACATACGAATGAAATACGGTGTGATGCTCATCATATTGTTTCTTCTTAGCGGATGTGCTGCCATACAATCGACTGATCCCTATCTGTCCATCAATGCAGCAACTAATAACACGAATACTCCGCAAATGACCGATGTCTTGCCAATCAAATTATTAGACAATCAATTAACACTGCCATTGGCTATCAAAATCGCTCTTGCCAATAATCCAGAAATTACTGCGTTGGGATGGGAAACCACAGCAGCAGAGGCTAGAAAAAAACAGGCTTCTAGCGAACGTTTGCCCCGGCTCAGCATGGTTGGAAAATATACCCATCATCTTGATGAGCAAAGAATTCTTCCCGTCCGCCAGCCTGGTGAACCGGCGATTTTAAGCCGGGATATTGTTTCTGAAGATTTGGTGTTGTCTCTACCACTCTTTACCGGTGGACGGCTGGTCAACCACGTGAAGACAGCAGATTTACTTCAGCAAGCGGCTTCACAGCGCTTGATCCGTAGCCGGGAGGAACTTGTTTTTAATGTCACGAGCGTTTTCAACGCCATCCTTGCACAGAGGCATGTCATTGAATCTTTAGAGTTTTCCAAGGAAGCCTTGACGAAGAACCTGGAACAAATTGACGCTTTGATCGCGGCGCAAAAGTCAGCAAAGGTGGACGGCATGCGTACGGAAGTTCGCCTTGCGGATATTGAACAGCGATTGGTTCAGGAAAAGAACCTGTTATCGATCCAACATCGCACTTTGGCAAACTTCCTTGGGTTGAAAAATTTTCAAACTGGAATATTTCTGCAGGGTGAGTTAGAAATGAAAGAAAGACCGCCGGTTCCCGATTTGGAGAAAGCCCTTTTCAAGGCGCAGAAATCACGTGGGGACTATCTGGCGGCGCGATCTTCTCTTGAAGCGCAAGCCAGAAACGTAGACATCGCCAAATCAGAGTATTGGCCAACCATTTACCTTCAAGGGAGTTACGGAAGCCGTTGGGCTGCTAGTCCGACTAGCGGCACGGGGGATGATGTCGGCGACGAAGGCCAAATTGGTCTTTTGATAGAAATTCCGCTTTTTGAAGGTGGGGGAATCAATGCCAAAGTTCGTGAACAACGCGCCAATCTTGCCGCTGCACAAGAACGGCTTCGTAAACTTGAACTTCAAATTCAACTTGAAATCGAAACGGCCATTTCAAACATGAAATCGACAAGTGAACGAGTGGGAGCAATCCGAAAATCAATTACACAGGCCAAGGAAAGCCTTCGTATTGAACAGATGAAATATGAGCTAGGTAAGGGAACTATCGTAGATGTACTCGATGCCCAGACAGCCCTGCTTGAATCGGAAACCACGTATTACCGCGTTCTGGCTGAATATCACACGGCAATGGCACAACTAGAATTGGCAATGGGTAAAAAATGAAAAAAACAATCTTAGCATTAACCTTACTGATATTTGCACTAATTGGGTTCGGAATATTTGTTCTCCCCCGCGGTGAATCGGGTTTACAAAAATCCCGCAAATTGACTAAACAGAAGATGTTGCCCACCGTACGGGTGAATCCTGCATCATTGTCAACCATATCGCGCGTGTTGAAATTGACCGGCTCTGTGGAGCCTTATCGTATCGCTAAATTAGCCTCACCCGCTGAAGGGCCTGTTGTCACTATCCGGGTGCGTGAGGGGGATAGGGTAAAATCCGATGAAAGGCTTCTTACCATTGGGCGCAAAAAGGGGGCGGACGCTTTGATTTCCTCTCTGCAGGAAGAACTAAAAAAAGAAGAAGACAATCTACAAAGAGTCCGGCAATTAGTAGAAGGGGAAGCGATTCCAGATGAAGAATATGACCAGGCTAGAGCCACCTTTGAAAAAATCAAAGCGCAACTTGTTAGTGCAAAAGAAAAGGCTCAAGACTATACCATCACCGCACCGTGGGAAGGCATCGTATCCCGCTTGATCGTAAAAGAGGGTGAGTTCGTCGCGCCGCGTTCGGTTTTATTGGAAATGTACGATCCCGCCAGTCTGGTTATTCGTGCGGCGGTTCCCGAAAAACATGCGGCAGAAGTCACCGCCGGAATGCGCGTTGATGTACACTTGGACGCTTACCCTAATAACTTTGTCCCAGGCCGGATTGAGCGTGTCTATCCCTATCTCGATCCCCGCCTTCGCACACGGACCATAGAAATCGCGCTGGACAAGTCTGTCAATCTGCTTCCCGGCATGTTCGCCCGGTTGGAGGTATTGCTTGAAAGTGAGGAAGAAGCCGTCACCGTACCTATCGAAGCACTGGTCAGTACACCGAAAGGTCAAGTTGTTTATGTGTTTGAAGACGGCCAAGCCACGGCGCGAATGGTTGAAACCGGCATCGAGGCTGACAACCGTATCGAAATAATTTCCGGAATCCAGGCTGGCGACAAGGTCATCGCCGCCGGAAACGAAAAACTTAAAAATGGCGCTGACGTCCGCCTTGCAGGAGATGAAAAATCGGGCAAGGGAGAAAACAAGGACATAGCTGATCAACCCGTTGGACAGTCAGGCATGACTGGAGACGGCCAATGAAAATGACCGATTATGCCGTCCGACGGAGGCTGGCCACTAGCGCCATAGTGTTGGCTCTTGTCGTCCTCGGGCTTTACGGCCTGTGGCGTTTGCCAGTGGATTATCTACCCAATATCACCTATCCGCTGGTCAAAATTCAAATCAAATGGCCCGGATCAACACCTGAAGAAATCGATACGGAGATCGCTGATCCTGTCGAACGCCTCATGTCTACGGTAGACCGCCTGGATTCCCTCGAATCCTCTTCCATCGAAGGGCTTTATAACCTGAATGTCTACTTTGAATATAGTGCGGATATCGATGTCGCCTTTCAGGACGTCCTGGCCGCCTTGACACGCGCTCAGCAAGATTTACCGGAAGATATCGAAGCCCCGTATGTCTTCAAGGCTGACCCTTCCCAGCTTCCAGTCATGCAATTGACTGTAAGTTCTGACCGTTGGAACCTCGTGAAACTGAGAGACTGGGCTGACAACTGGCTACAGGATCGTATCTTGACAGTGCGAGGCGTAGCTGGAACGGAAATCGTCGGAGGACTTGAACGTGAGATCCGCATTTTGCTTGATCCCGCCTCCATTGAAAAGCATCAACTTTCCCTGGATGAAGTTATCAAAAGAGTCGCTGCAGAAAATATAGAACAGACTGGTGGCCGGGTCACGATTGGACCCAAGGAAATCATCGCCCGTACGATGGAAGAGTATTCAAATCTTGACGATATTCGAACGGTTGTCATTGCCGGAGAGGGGCATCAGAAAGTTTACTTGCGGGATATAGCCGAGGTAATTGACGGCCACGAGGAAGCACGGTTGATTACCCGGTTCAACGGGCGTGAAAGCGTTAAACTTTCTGTTCTGAAAGAAGCGGAAGCCAACACCGTAAAAACCGCCGAGGCGGTGGCCCGGCTTTTGGAGGAGCTGAAGGCGGAACTGCCCGCAGGCCTGCAAGTGGATTACGTGGAAAATCAGGCGGTCTATGTCAACCAGGCGCTTGCCGGTGTGCGTAACGCCGCCATGGCGGCAGCCGCGTTGCTAATCGTTGTCGTTTATCTGTTTTTAGGGAGCTTCCGGCAAGTTGTGGTCATGGTCATCGCCTTGCCCCTTACCCTGGTTTTCAATTTTGGTCTGATGAAACTGGCCGGATTTTCACTCAACATCTTTTCCCTAGGGGGATTGGTCATCGCTATCGGAGTCGTGCTGGATAATTCCATTGTCGTGGTAGAAAACATCTCACGGCTGCGAAGAGAGAATCCCAACCAGGACTCCAGCAGACATGCCGTTGACGCCACCAGTGAACTCGGTCCAGCCTTAGTAGCCGCCACGCTTTCGTTTCTCGCCCTATTTGTGCCCTTTCTCATTGTTCCAGGTTTAACGAGTCTACTCTTTCGAGAACTGATCCTGGTTATTGCGGGCATTGTCGTTATCAGCCTGGGCGTTGCTGTGTCGATCACCCCGATGATCACAGCAACTTTATTCGGCGGGAGCCGCCAAGTGCGTAAATCAAGCTGGTTTGAGCGGCTGTTTGCCTGGTTCACGAACGGTTATGGCAGGCTGCTGAATCGAATGATCGGCTGGCGATGGCTTGTTATGACCGTTTTCCTCCTAGTGGTTGCCGGGGCCGTTATACTTTCGGGACGGCTTGGCGGTGAATTCCTGCCGCTTATCGATGACGGCCGAATCATGGTCAAGGTCAAAATGCCGACCGGTGCGTCAGTTAGTGAAACCGACCAGGTGCTTCAAAGAATTGAAAAACAGATTATGGGCGATCCGTTGATCCAAAGCGCTTTCACGCTTGCGGGAGGATATGTAAAGGGTTTGATTACCCATGAGGTTGCCAATGAGGGAGAGGTGGATATTCAGCTTGTGCCAAAAGCCGCGCGAAATATCAGCACCGAGGAGTATGTCGCCCACCTGCGCAAGATCATCAGCAATCTTCAACCGCCGGGAGGCAAAGCGATGGTGAAGCAGATGCCTATCAAAGGCATCCCTGGGATGCGGGCATCGGATATTATCGTGCAGGTGCGTGGTCAGGACATGGAGACTTTGGCCGATCTGTCGAGCCGGACCGCACGAACGATCAGTGGTTTGGATCGTTTTCAAAACGTGCTTGTCTCCATGGACCTGTCAAAACCTGAGTTTCAGGTCAAGGTGGATCGGGGAAAAGCCACAGAACTTGGCGTGTCGGTTTCGGATGTGGCGACTACCCTGCGCTCGTTGATCACCGGCGCGGTGGCAACACGCTATCGTGATGGGAGTGAATATTACGACATTCGACTGATTGTCCCGGAACAGCGCTTGACCTCCAGGCAGGATATTGAAAATCTGTCGCTTACCTGTGCCCAGGGAGATGTCCTCAGATTGCGGGACATCGCGACCGTGATTCCCGGCACTGGCCCAGTAGAAATCATAAGAGAAAATCAGATCAAACAAATTACCGTTGAAGCGGATATCAGCGATGGTGATCTGGCAGGTGCTGTGAGGGAACTGCAAAATGTTATAGCCGGAATCGAACGCCCGGCTGGTTATGTCTTTGACTTCGGCGGCAGGGCGGAAATGATGGCCGATATGAAGGAAACGGTTTTTGCCGTACTCGCCTTCGCTTTGTTCTTCTCTTTTATTGTTCTGACCGTTCAGTTTAACAGTCTTAAACTGCCGGTGCTGATTTTGGGGAGTGTGCCGGTTTGCCTGACCGGGGTGGTGTTTCTGATGGTCAACAGTGGCTTACCACTGGGGGCGACGGTTATCATTGGCGTGTTGGTTGTAGTGGCGGTGACGGTCAACGATGGAGTATTGCTCTTGACCTATGCTAATGAACTCCAAGGTCAACAATCCTGGTCGCCTCACAGGGCTGTAGTTGAGGCAGCAAAAATACGCCTGCGACCCCGTCTCATGACCACAGTGACAACCATGATGGGTTTTTTGCCCCTGGCGCTCAACCTGGAGGAAGGCGGCGACATGCTCCAACCCATGGCCGTGGCCGCCATCGGCGGTTTGGGGATGGAAATGCTTGTGGCCCTGCTCCTGATGCCATGCATGTATGTGATTGTATCAAAACATAAAAACCAATAGATTGTCTGTTATCGGCATTTTCCCCGGTGATTGATTGAATAGTTGATGAAAGGATCGTCTTATCTCTTCGACTTGACCAACAAAGATGCATTCTGTATTGGCTTTTTTACTCTGAGCCTCTGAAATATCAGGAGGCGCTGCGGAAGTCATTGCTTCCATTCTGGGCGATGAAATGCGTATTCAGGATACGGGTAATTACCATTGAGGTGAAATATCAAAAGAATTTTTTTAGTCTGACATATTCTTTTTACATCCAACCTTGATTTCCACTTTAGATGAATTATACTCATTAAATAGAATCGAGAATTATCTATTCATTGCAAATGTTGCCAAATGCTCGGTGTAAGCAAAGAAAAGGAAATCCTTCGATGAAACGAAGAGAATACAAGATATTTAATTTGATTGTCCCAATGGCTGTATGCGTAGTCGTTGTAGTATACGTAGCCGTCGTAGTATGCGGATTTGAGCCGTAGGGAAATCGATATATCAAATATTAACCCCCGTCGGCTCGAAAGGCTGGCGGGGGTTTTCTTTTTTCGACCGGCTTGAGCCGCAAAAAAAAGTGAATGAAGGACAACAAAATTACAACGGAGGTAAAAAAGTCATGAAAGGGGCTACCATCATCGTCAAATGTCTAGAGGAACTTGGAGTTAAACATGTATTCGGCTATACGGGGGCAGCAATTCTTCCGGTCATGGACGAATTGGGTAGAAGCTCGATCGAGATTGTGATTAATTCGAATGAACAATGTGCCGCATTCAGCGCCGCCGGTTATTCACGGTCGAGCGACAAGGTTGGGATCGCCATTGTTACTTCCGGTCCGGCAATCACCAATACCCTAACCGCCGTGGCCGATTCCTTTGCCGACAGCGTGCCGCTGGTTGTTATTGCCGGTCAGGTACCCGAACACAAGATCGGGACAGATTCCTTTCAACATATTGATGTCGCTTCTGTTTTCGGACCAACAGCCAAGCATGTGGTATCGGTAAACAGTATTGGCGACATTGAATCGGTCATCAAGAATGCTTACTATCTAGCCCTGTCGGGAAAGCCTGGTCCGGTGATCATCGACATGCCGATCAATCTCCAGCAGAATATTAGCCGTTATACTGGCAATAATACCGAACAGTTCGCTGAGGTGTATGAGAACGAGAATCATCTTTCCGAGAAACAATGTGAAAAGTTTTTTGATTTACTGAAGTTGGCAAAGCGGCCTTTATTGTATCTAGGTGGTGGATTGAACTCCGCAAAGGGCAGTGCTGCCATTCGCCGTTTTAATGCGCGTTTCAATATACCCTCGGTTAACACCCTGATGGCGAAGGGAGTCGTCAATGAGACCGATTCGGCTGCGCTCGGATTGCTTGGTATGTTCGGCACGCCATACGCCAATATGATTATCCAGGACAACGATTTCTTTTTCGCCATCGGTGTGCGATGGGACGATCGAGTTGCTGAAAAAGTCGGTTTTGCGATTCATTCAAAAATCGCCTACATCGATATCAATCCTCAGAAAATGTATCAGATCCGCGACGAACGCAGACCCGACTTTACATTCCTCGGCGACGCATCCGCTGCATTGGACGATCTAACGACTTATGCAGAACGTCACGAAATTAAAATCGATATTGAGGATTGGATATGCCATGCAATCGATATAAAGCGTTCCTGGCCGTTGGATTATCAACGTAATAGTTATCGTATTCAACAGGCGGAAGTGCTCGATATTTTAAACAACCGCTTGAGCGATGACATGATCTTTACTACTGGTGTTGGCAACCACCAACTTCTCGCGGCGCAATATCTGAGAATAAGTCGTCCGAGACATTTTATCACCTCTGGAAGTTTTGGAACCATGGGGTTCGGCATGCCGGTTGCCGTCGGTGCTTGTCATGCCAACCCAGATGCGCGAGTCATCGTCATCGACGGCGACGGCAGTTTTCGTATGAACATGGGAGAAATACATACCATTGGAACGCTGGGTCTACCAATCAAGATTCTGTTACTTAATAATCATAGCGATGGGATGGTGCGGAACCTTGAAGATGTCGCATACGGAGGGCGTCACTCCGCCACGGAACGGTCTCGTGATGTCAACTTCGCAGAGATGGCGAAGCACTGCCATTTCGGCTTTGCCGAACGTGTCACCGAGCGCGTCGATCTTGAAGGCCAGCTCAATACATGGCTCGAAGCCGAAGGCCCCGCCATTCTCGAAGTGCTCACGGATATTGAAGAAGTGCTCTATCCCGTCGTGCGCCCGGGTACATCCTATGCTGATATGGAACTTGGTCCATTCATCAAGAAATGTGAACAAAGAGAACTTACATCACATACGATAGAAGAATTAGGTGTAACATGATTTCATCATTACTCCGTAATTCACATTTTAAAGAACCTTCAGTCTTCAAATCCGAAAGGTTGTTGCTTGAAGCGAAACGAGGGAGAATTGCCCCTTGTCTGGAGCAATGACAGTGTTTTGTGGAAGTATTTTTTTGAGGTGACTCCCTGTATACTTGTTAGAAATTGCCATCATGAAGAATCAGTATAATTCCTTTGAAATCTATGCAAAAGAGTACGATCAGTGGTTTGATTCTGAAACCGGGGCTCGGATTTTTCTGCTGGAACTTGGCTGTTTGCAAAAGACCGTTAACACCTCGAAAGGCATATGGCTTGAGCTGGGTGTCGGATCTGGGCGCTTTGCCCATGCTCTTGGAATTGAAACAGGTGTCGATCCTTCTCTGTCAATGGCCAAAACCTCTAAAAAGCGTGGCATTAAATCATTTATTGCCTCTGGTGAGAACCTTCCTTTTATTGAAGCCTCATTCGATGGTGTGCTGTTGGTATGCACCCTGTGCTTCCTTCGCGATCCCAAGGAAACATTGAGGGAGTGCTGGCAAGTACTCAAGGAATCCGGTCATCTGGCTATTGGTTTTGTCCCGGCAAATAGTCCATGGGGTGCCTATCATGCCATGCGGGGCAAACAAGGACATGCTTTTTACTCTTCCGCTCGATTTTATATTTCAAACGAGATAAGGACATTAGCCGAAAGTGTTGGTTTCACATATCAGGTTGAACATGGTTGCGCTCTGCCAAAACTGGACAGCTTATTTGAAAATGATAACATGAGTAGACAAATATTCAGAGAAGAAAGTTTTGTTGTGCTTTCTTTTACAAAAGCCAAGATCATTAAAGGAAATCGAACATAACCCTCTGTGTCAACAAACAGACATGTGTCGCGGAACCACCGATTTCAAAGTTGCAACGATGTGTAAGATGGCGATCAAAGGAATCGGCTCTGCTCTGGATTGTTAATTGGAGCGAATTAAATATTCTTTTTTTGCAAAGAAATTCGAGTGTTTCCGCGGGGGAAAAAAAGAGAGTCAGCATATTAAATGAATAAACAAGACCAGCGGCCTCTTGCCGGTTTACCACTTCTCAGTCATCCATATGACAAACCATCTGTATTCAGTCCAAAAGATTTGGTAGAAGCAGTAAAATCAGATCGAAACATACAAGAGATAAGCATTCCCGACATATGTGTGCTTGAGTTTGACGGAGATCTTACAGATAAGCTCAAACAACAGGGCGAATTAATACATTGTGATTCTTGGCCTTGTTTTCACACTGATTTATGGTGTTGGCGACATGATGGAATCAGTTGCGGAATTATCCCTCGCACGATTGGCGGTCCTTATACTGTTCTTGTGGCGGAACAATTGGCTGTTTGTGGTGTAAAAGCGGTTGTTGGTCTAACTTCCGCTGGAAGAATTTCTCAATCTCTGCCTTTGCCTGGTATTGTGGTAGCGAATGAGGCAATTCGTGATGAAGGGGTTTCTTATCATTATCTACCGCCAGCAGAAACAGTGGAAGCGACACCCTCACTAGTGCCATATTTGGAGCATTCCTTAGAAAGTTTGGAGCAACCCGTCCAAAGTGGGTTGGTCTGGACTACCGATGCACCCTACCGCGAAACTAAAGAAGAAATTGATCGCTATGCTGATCGGGGAGCCTTGGCGGTCGAAATGCAAGCCGCTTCGTTGTTTTCATTTGGCGTGCATATGAATTTTCCTGTGGGGTTGATCGCCCATGTTACTAACGCGGTTGACCACGATGGGAAACAATTTGAAAAGGGGCAGGATGATTTCGATAAATCATTGTTGCTAGCAATTTGTACAGGTGTAAACAATTGGCTCGAATCTTAGCCAACAAAGTTCGAGCATGGCAATAACTCAAATTATATCACTTTTACGGAAGGAATTTAACATCATGAACCTTGGTATTATCATCTCGCAAACCGATCCGGAAACAGTATTCAATACTCTTAGATTGGCTCTTTACAGCCTGGAACAGGGTGACGTGGTCCGCATTTTTTTATCAGGGAAAGGCGTTGAGATCGATCAAATTGAAGATGCTAAATTCAATGTCAAAGATCAGGCGCAGAAGGTCTTAGATGCTGGCGGTGAGTTTCTTGCCTGTGGAACTTGCCTGAAAATTCGCAATTCAGAGGGGTCGGAAGTATGTCCATTATCGACTCTTAAAGACCATTATGAAGTTGTCCGTGATTCCGACCGGTTAATAACTATTTGAAAAAGATGTAAGGCAGGTGCATTTTGAAAATTCGAGAGAGCGGAATGCCGGAAGAGTCCTGGTGGAATTCGTTTTTTGATCCTGCAACCGTTCTGAGAAAGATGGAACTCACATCCTCGTGCCGTGATGTGGTCGAATTCGGTTGCGGATACGGGACGTTTTCTGTCGCTGCTGCTCGAATCATCTCCGGGAATCTATACGCCGTTGATATTGAACCGGAGATGATTCAAGCCACTCAGGAAAAAGCCACTTCAACTGGATTATCTAACATTGTGTGCATTCAAAGAGATTTCGTTCAGGAAGGAACGGGATTACCGGAGAACAGCATTGATTATGTTATGATGTTCAATATTCTTCACGCGGAGAGTCCTGAAGCATTATTACGAGAAGCGTGGAAAATTTTGGTTCCAGGTGGGAGAATTGGAATCGTTCATTGGAATTATGACCCTTCAACGCCGCGTGGTCCTTCAATGGAAATCCGCCCGAAACCGGAACAATGCCAGGTATGGGCGGAATCGGTAGGATTTATATCACAACGGAAAGAGTGGATTGATCTGCCTCCTCACCATTACGGCTTATTGCTGCAAAGACCAATCGACTGAGAAATAACAAACAAAAATTAGGAAGCGGTACGATTTGTATGTGAACAGAGTCATTTATTCAATGATCCCTTGATCTAATGTTTACTTTATGGTTGATGCATACGGTTGTACAAGTCGATTGTTAGGACAACACACGGTTAAATCCCTCGCAAAATGATCGGTCTACAATTATGCTTGGGAATCTGAACCTTTAATCAGAAAGATCGTTTAGAAAAGTGATATCCACCTTATGACATTCGCATTTCTCTCATTAATTATCGGTTTGGCGCTTCTGGTTTGGAGCGCCGATAAGTTTGTTGAGGGATCAGCCTCTACCGCACGATATTTTGGGATGCCGTCTCTTTTGATCGGCATTGTCGTGGTCGGATTCGGCACATCGGCTCCAGAAATGGTCGTTTCCGCCTTGTCCGCTTCACAGGGAAATCCCGGTATCGCGCTTGGCAATGCTTACGGATCGAACATCACCAACATTGCTTTGATTCTCGGCCTTACGGCTCTAATCAGTCCCATCGCCGTTCATTCTCAAGTATTGCGAAAGGAATTACCCATTCTATCTGCTATAACGGTATTGGCTGCCTGGCAACTTTGGGATGGTGAAATCAGCCGAATCGATGCACTCGTGTTACTTGGAGTTTTTGCTGGAATATAATGTACCCCAAAATTTGGACAGGCATTTAAGGTGGGAAACCTCGAAGCC
>CAYPPG010000085.1:0-25389 GCA_964412555.1 uncultured bacterium | reverse complement strand
CGCCCCAGAATCCAGTTTTCCACTACCTGCACGCTCTTTTCGACTTTGGCTTTATCACGCGCTTTCCGCACTCGCGCCGGAATCACCGCGATCCCATAATGGGAGGCGAACGATTGATACGTCGGATTGAGGTCGGGTTCGTAACGGCAGGCCTGACTGACTCCACTTTTCAGATTATCGGGAACCAGTACCTCTGGACAACCACCCAGAAATTTCAGCGCCCGCTCATGCGCTCCAATCCAGTCGGGTAGTTGTTGCGTCCAGGTCGCTTCCGCATAGGTGTAATTCGACGCGCCCAGCGCCGCCACGAAAATCTGCGCTTCTCGGGTTTCTCCCGTGGTTCGGTCGATAACGGGAACTGTCTGGCCGCAGTAATCCACAAACAATTTCTCGCCCGCTTTGTGCTCTTGGCGCAGGCAGAGGTCCAGAGTCGCTTTCCAGCGACGGTAGTAATTGCAATACTGCGTGTATTGATAGCCGGTGGGATGGTCGAGTTTGTACTCCGTCCATAACCCTTCCAACGTGACTCCCTTTTTCCGGACTTCTTGGTGCACCGTTGACCAATCCGGCAAAGGGCGTTGGTCTTCCACATTCTTGGGATGGCCAGGAAAGAGCCGCTTTTCCAATTCGACTTCACTTATTTCTTCCGGTAATGGCCACGACAGTCCCGCCGCTCCCGCCCGCATCAGATAATCCGCTACCGTACTGCGGGATACACCACAACTCTGAGCAATCTTTTGCTTGCTCAGACCACACTCCCAATTCAGACGTAGTATCTCTTTGATTTTACGCATGGTCAATTTCTCCTTCGGCATCGGCTCCTCCAAACCTGATCGTTTGAGCAAGAGCTGAGTATGCCTTTCTTGGTTGATTGATCCAGCGTCAGAAATGATGCGTTTTCAGCCGATTTTCACCCGCTGATTCCCCCCCTGTCGATTCACTCCGAAATGAGGTGCCGATTTACTGCGAAATTTGCACCTGGGGATGAATTTGATGATGGCCTTGGTGTTTCCACCGATTAAGTTCGGTGGCCCCATTTGTCACCCCTTTACTTTTTTCCCCGAACAGCAATGGTTATATAGCGTTTTACTAATATATAAAGAGGAAAGTTTTTATGTCAGTTAAAAAATGTAGTTGGATTTCATGTTTCATCTTATTTACATGGATCTTCGCATTGGGATTCATGCCAACTTCGGTTCAAGCACAATCATCTTTTGATTTAAGTGATATTCTCAGCGGGAATGTATCGGGCACGTATGAAAAAATCGAAGTGACGAATGTCGCCAATACCGCAACGCTGGTACTCGAAAATATCACGATCGATGTCGATACCACGACAGTCCCCCCCACCGTCACGTCGATCACGCTCGAAAGTGGAACGTTTACTTACGCTGGCGTGGAAGCGAGCATCACGGATGCGAGTTATGATTCGTCCGCACAAAAATTCACGGCTACGGCAAATTTATCGTTTCCGGAAAGTCTGACGGTATCGGCGCAATTTTCCATCAGTGAATCCGGCGTGGAAATTCTTGGTGGACGGATTAATTTACCCGATTTTGAAGTCGGAAATGTCGGCGTGAAAAACGCTTATGTGGAATATTTCCCGCAAGAAGACAAATTGGGTGGTGGCGCGGAGATGACGGTTCCGGGATTGGGCGCCGATCCAGAAAATCCGGGTTCAATCGCCGGCAGTATCGAAATTCAAGATGGCGCAATAACGATGTTTGCCATTACCGCAGATGGATTGAAAATTCCGCTGGGTAACACGGACGCGTTTTTGAACACCATCGGCGTAGAAGGGGATAATCTAAATGATTTTGATAAATTTACCCTGACCGGAACGATGGGAATTGTAGGTGGCCCGGAAATTGGAGACACTTATACTTTCGAAGTAGACACAGAAGGCACAATCACCCCCGCGCATGGATGGATCGACATCACAGGCACATCCAAATTGTATGGAATCACGACCGGTGAAGCGTCTTTTTCATATCGTCCCCCCTACAACATCACGATCGGAGCAGAAGCCAACTTCATCGATGTCTTCGTCGCCAGTTTCACAGCCGGAATCGATTCCAGCGGGATTTCCGGTAGTGCAGAAGGTAGTTTGCAGATTCCCAGCGATGTTCCCATTGTCGGTGGGTATTCATTAGCCGATGCAAAAGCATCGCTTCACAACACAGACTTTAGCGGAAGTGTTTCCATTACGATCACGCCGGAAATTCCCAAAGCTTGTGTGCCGAAAACATGCACAAGCATTCCTTACGGCTATCCCTGCGGAAGTTGGAGCCATCCTTTTAGATGGTGCTCCGGTTCGAAAGAAGTTTGTACTCCGGAAGTTTGTACTCCCGCGATTCCTGCGGTGAAAGCATCCGCTGGATTTAAATTTTCGAATGGAAGTTTCAGTTTTTCGACCAAACAGGAAAGAAATTATTCGTGGGAAACTCCCTATAATGAATCGTTTTATTCAAGCGAAGGCAATTTCAGCATGCAATTCATGACCAATTGGTCGCGAATCGATAAAGTTGGTCAATCAGCAGGTCTCCGAACGTTTAGCTTAACTCCCGCAGGCGAACCCGTGACGGTTTTGAACGTTTCCAGCGAAGTTCCCGCGGCCATTTTCCGCATCACTTATTCCAATTCTGACGTGTCGGAAGTGATTGCAAGTCTTACATTGCCGAGCGGAACAACACTGGCGCTTGCTGATGGCGCGCTTCCGAATGGTTTCGCGGATGCAGTCGGTTTCAGCCGCTTCAATCCCGATGCGAAAGAAGCCTATTTCTTCCTGAATGAACCCAATTTGGGTGACTATACAGTCACATTGGAAAATACGGATACGTTGGGTGAGTATTCCGTCGAATTGCTTGCACAAAATTACGAACCGACTGCAGAAATTATCGATCTGCAACCAACCGATACAGCCGGCGTGTATCGTCTTGAATGGATCGATGAAGATCTCGATGATAATGCGACTGTCCGCATCTATTTGGATACGGATCGTAAGAACGAAGATGGATTTCTTCTCACTATCGTCGAAGAAGACGATGAAACCGGCTCCATTTTGCTCGATACCAACACTGCGAATGTCCAACCCGGATACTATTACGTATTTATCACAGTTGATGATGGGAAAAACAGCCAAGCGGTTGCCTATTCCTCAAAACATGTTTGGGTAGACAATGGCAAGCATCCCCAATCCGTCACTCAAATTGCGGTCGGATCAGGTGATGGTGAATTCACGGTGCAATGGGATTATGAAAACATGGCGGATACAAAATTTTTTACGATTCTATACACCACGGACGATTCTTTATCACTCCATTCCCAACATGTCACGGTCGAAAAAGACGTTCGATCGTACACCGTTAAAGGTGTAAAGAACGGAGTTCCATTATTAGTATCTGTTTTAGCGGTGGATGAACGTGGATTTACCTCCGCGCCAGTCACAATACTTCGCGTGGTACCCAGCCCAGGATTCGGATATACGCCTCCCGCGATTGTTTCCGATCCGGATGTTGACGCCACTGTCGGTAATTTATATTTCTACTTACCGAAACTATTTGATGGAGATATTTTGCCAATTTCTCATCCGAACGCGAACGCTGGCGTTCCGGAAACGACTGATCTTCCACTGTTTACGTGGGAATTATTGGATGGACCGGAAGGGATGAGTATTGTTCCTGAAATTGGTTTGATTACCTGGCCCCCGACAGCGGATCAAATTGGAAATCACAACGTTGTGATTCAAGTGACAGAGTCCGTTTATCCCGAAACCAACTATCAGGGAGAAGAATATCCCATCGTAGCGAATGTAGTTACGCAAGAATATTCCCTCATCGTTCTACCCGCCGACAATACGAACGGTGTTGAATTTAATCCTTACGATTTCTTCACAACACCGCAACTTTTTGCGTATGAAGGAACAACCTATCAATACGATGTGGCGTTAATTGCTCCCGAAGGCGCTCAAGTCGATTACTTTATCGCCGAAGGGCCGGAAGGCATGATGATTGATGAAATCGGAACCGTAATGTGGGATGTTCCCGCTGATGCGAGTGGCACATTTGTCAATATTACCGCGGTTGTAAACGGTGAATTCTTCCTCGAGCAGACTTATTACTTGCATGTGGTCACTGCGAACAATACAATCGGTTTACCTTCCAGCATTCAACATTTCTACTGGCAATCATTGAAATAAGTTCCGTAGGATGGGTTGAGCAGTTTTAACCCATCACTTTTTCTCGATTTTTCCTGGTATTGGATAAACTTTTTTCATATCCCCTTGACCACACTCTTAAGGAAAACCCAAAGGTAAGATTCCTAGCGGAAAGGCTCGTTGCATTAAACAAGTGCCGGATACTCCGGAGCAGTATCCGGAAACATTTTATTATGAAGAAAAAGCACAACTATTGATCGTCGGTTCCGGTGAATTCAAACCAGTGGCACCTGAAATTTATTATTTCGAAGTATCAGGATTAAAGGTTGTTCAATCATGGCTTGGGTATCGCATGAAGGAAGGAAAAGGCCGTAAATCTTCTCCACTGGATGATATCCGTCCTGAATGTTGGACGGCCCAATTTACTCGTGAACTACTTGAACTGCTATGGATATTGGAACAAACGATCGAGATATATCCTCAACAAACGGATTTGTTAGAAAAAGTATTGGAGAGCGAACTGATTCACGAAGAGGAATTACTCCCTGTCAGTGAAGATTTACGGAAACCGGTTCAAGAAGCAGACACTCCATTGTTCAGTTTTTTATGACCATTTGTATGTTGAGAGTATATTTCATCCGAGTTGCCATATTGATGAAATATATTTCATTGTTTTTTCCATACTGCCTTCGGATCATAATCCGGATTCATCTCTGTCGGCACCGGCGCTTGGACTTTCCTCCGCCATGCCTTTAATACCTTATGCAGTTTCCGTGCCTTTTCCGGCATTGTTTCTGCCAGATTCTTCCTTTCCCCGAAATCCGTTTTCAAATTATAAAGCTCAATCGCTCCGTCTTCGAAAAACTCAATCAGTTTCCAATCGCCTTTTCGCACAGCACTAGCGGGAGAGGTTCGCCAGATGCCGTCGTGGGAATCTTGTTCGAAACCCTTCGGAATATTTTGGAGATAGCAGGGGAAATGCCAGAAGATGGCGTCTCGCTCCACGGTTCCGGTTTGGAAAAGAAGTGGAATGATGCTCTTTCCGTCCAGCAACTTGTTTTCCGGTTTTGGGATTCCCGCAATCTCTAAAAATGTCGGATAGAAATCGATGCTAATGACGGGTTCGTCACAGGAACTTTCCGCGGCGATTTTGCCCGGCCACCGGACAATCATAGGTTCGCGAATACCACCTTCGTATAGCATCCCTTTGCAGCCTCGTAGCGGCCGCATATTCGTTGCGCCGCCATAACCGCCATTGTCGGAGAAAAAGAAGAAGACGGTATTGTCCGCAATGCCAAGGTCGTCTAGTTTTTTGAGTATTCGACCGATGTTCGTATCGGTATTCTCGACCATCGACGCATAGACCGGATAATCGTGCTGGGTTTGGATTCCCTTTTTCTCGTTTGCCTTTTTCTTCTTTTCGTATTTGCGGATTAGTTCTTCTTTTGCCTGCAATGGAGTATGCACATCGTAGAATGGAATGTACGCGAAGAATGGTCTGTTTTGATGTTCATCAATGAACTGAAGCGCTTGGCCGGTAATGTAGTCGCAAAGGTGAGTGCCCTTTGGAACATCTTCGAGGTTGGGAGCTTTCCAGGGGGCAAAGTATCCTCCAGGGGGGCTTCCTTTATGGCAACCGCCGATGTTCACGTCGAATCCCTGGCCTTGGGGACCGGTTTCTTTTCCTTCTCCCAGATGCCATTTGCCGCCGTGGAAGGTAGCGTATCCTGCCGCTTGGAGTGCTTCCGCCATCGTGAATTGATCGCTGGGAAGAGTTGTATTATTTTCGACGGGGATCAATTTTCGCAATGCTGCGTTGCCGCGTTCGGATGAACCAACGGTGTAGATGCCGTGCCGGGGTGAATACTGGCCGGACATGATGCAGGCGCGCGTGGGTGCGCAGTTGGGAGCGTTTGCGTAGGCGTTGGTAAAAGTAATTCCTTCCCGTGCGAGTCTATCGACGTTGGGTGTTTCGTAAAAATCACTCCCGAGCGCACCGATATCCTTCCATCCCATATCATCCATGAGAAGAAAAACAATATTCGGTCTCTTGTTCTTTTCGTCAAGTTCGTGCGATAATACAGACGTGGAGAGCAGTGCGCTAGTTGCGGTCATCGTTTGACAAAATCGCCGACGAGTTACTTTCATAATGATGAAACTCCTTGATTGTTGGATTCACGGAATCGTATCATAGATCGGACGGCGGGCAAAGGATGGATGGCTCCATGATTGAATGGTAATTGTAGTATTTCACCCTAGCGGGGTGACAGAAGATTTCCAGATTGCCAGAATTTTTTCTGTCACCCCTTCAGAGTGGAATTTTACGATTTTCGCCCTTTACCAGGGGCTTTGCCCACTGGCTATCTTCTTTAACCCCATTGGGGTATGGTTCCTGCAATTTTGGGAGGAAAGCAATGACGCATAATCAAAACGGATTTACATTAATCGAATTGTTGATCGTCGTCGCGATCATCGGAATTTTGGCGGCGATTGCTGTACCGAATTTCCTGAATGCACAAGTTCGCGCCAAATTGGCGGCCTGCCAGTCCAACAGCAAGAGTTTAGGACAGGCATATCTGATGTACCGTATGGATAATAATGAATGGCCTCCGCATATCGACCGCGACCCGGCGCAGCACCGATTTGTCACTACGCCGATCTCGTATGTGAGCACCTCAATCTATGATCCATTCCAAGAAGGGATCACCCTTACCGATGTGCCGGAAGTGGTCAACACCCAATGGCAATACCATATGGAACCTGCAGAGTTACCCGTGAATTGGTTCATGTCGACACGAGACCGTTACCGATCCTTCTATCAACAAATCCAACAAAGCCAATACACCGTTCTTTCCTTCGGTCCGGATAAAAAATGGGAATCGAATGAACTCTATGATTCCAGCAATGGGATTACAAGCCGTGGGGATATATTTACCCCGGTACCTGGGAAAAAATAAGAAAAAATCCCGCCATGACAATCATCACAAGCAGAAAATCGATTTATGCCGTTTCTGTTTTGCTTCCAAATTCTTTGTGTTTCAATGCCAGTGTTGTCAGAATGATGCAGGTGGTGATAAGCAAACTCAATATGAGAAGGGAGCGTTCGAACGAGTCGGGTGGATGTTGGCTCAGAAGGGCAGCAACGCCGGTTTCCGAACGTTCGTGGGGAAAGATGGATTGGAGATAATGCTTGATCGTCAGTTTATTGGCTGTGCCGGGCAGATAAGCGGCAAAAGCATCCCATACGAAAATCAGGATAATCCCAATAATCAAGGAACGTTTGAAAAAGACACCGACAAACATCATCAAAGAGCCATAAGCCGCCAGGCCAAGAGCGAGAACCCAGGTATCCTTCAATAATACATTGTAATCGTAACGAATCATGTCCGAATCGGGCACGCTGCCTAGAACACAAAATGTCAACCAAAGGGAAATGGTCAGCATAAATCCGATTGCGGCGACATAGGCGATGAATTTCCCCAACACGATCACCGTACGCGGTACCGGCCGCAGGAAAAGGAACATCAACGTACCCTCTTCGATTTCTTCTGAAAAGGTGGTCATTCCCTTCCCCAACGCCAGAAGCGGTACAATGAATTGCAGGAAAAGAGCTGCACAAAGGATCGAGAAGACGATATAGGGATCCGCCTCTTCCGCACCCGGCGGTGGGGGATAAAAATGATAGACGATTCGCCACGCGATGGCCGGAACTAAAGGAAGCAACAGTACGATCAATGGAAACAGCGCGTTCCGCAGCTGCAGAGACATACGAAAATTCGTCGTGATCAATGCCGAGAGGGCATAGAATATGCGAGTAATCGGATTCTTGTTCATTTTGCTTTTACCAAATATTCAAATACGGATTGCAGGTTGTCGTCCAAAGGCACCATTTGTTGAATAGGAATTTGGTGATCGAAAACCAGCGATTCCATCCGGTTGTAAAATGCGTCGGGTGAAGTCGTTTGTACGACCAATTCATCGAAATCATCACTGAAGCGAATAGATTGAACTTCGGGATATTCGACTAAGCGCGTCGTCAACCGTTGCCTGTCCGGTGTAACGATTTTGACATGGCGCGGTTGTTCTTCAATGAGTTCACGGATTTCATGTACCATACCTTCGGCGAGTAACAGGCCGTTGTTCAAGACGAGAATGCGGCTCGTCATATCTTCCACTTCATGCAGGATATGGCTGGAAACAACCACTGTTTTGCCTTGTTCGCCGAATTCGCGAATCCATTTCATCGTTTCGAAGCGGCCGATCGGGTCCATTCCCGAAAGCGGTTCATCCAGGAATAGGACTTCCGGCTCATGCAGAATCGCCTGAGCAAATTTGATCCGTTGCCGCATTCCTTTGCTGTAAGCACCAATGCGTTTTTGCATCGCGTCGGCGAGTCCGACTTTTTCCAGCATAGCCTCGGATCGCTTGACCGCTTGGGATTTTGACATTCCGTGGAGGCGGGCGGCATAGGTCAGGAATTCAAGTCCACTCAATTTCTCATAAAACTTTTCCAAATCAGGACAAAAACCGGCCAAATCGAACAATTTCGGATTATTCCACACCGGTTGTCCGCCGATTTTCGCTTCGCCGGTGTCGGAGTTGATTTGTCCGGTGAGAAGTTTCAGTAATGTCGATTTACCGGCTCCATTCGGTCCCAGCAGTCCGGTCACTCCAGGATCGATGCGGGCGTTCACGTTGCTCACCCCGATGACTTCCCCGTACCATTTTGAAAGATCTCTGATTTCTATCGATGCCATAATGGAATACCTTTAATTAGTTTACAATTTCCACAGCGCGTATCTGCCGGCATAAAACAACCGAACACAGGGCGAGTAAGAAAGCCAACGATATACAATGGCGGCTCCAATGCATGTGCTCAAACGGTAAAGGTTGTTGAAAGATAGCGCTACCCAATTGTTCCCACACCATCTGTAAAGCAAATAACGACCACCACTCATTGCCTAAGACATTTCCAAATAAAGGATCGTTGAACATTTCACTGAATATCCCACCCAAGGTCAACGGAAGAAAATATACGGCGCAGAACATGACACCCGATCCAACTTTCGATTTTACCAGCGAAGAGATCGTCAGAACGAGGATGACGAGGGAAATCACAACGATGTTAGCGTAGGCGAAGATTCGTAGCATCAAGGGGATATTATCGACTAGATACTGCCAATTATCGTTGAAAAAGGCGTAGAAAAACATCAACAAGAGTGCGGGAAATAGGGAAATGCAATAAAGAAAGAACAATACGACAAATCCTTTGCCGAATAAATAATCGATTCGCCCGAGGGGCCGGGAAAGATACAAAACCAGAGCTTTGGTTCTACGGTCCGCGGAAATTATATCGGTTCCCACATATAAGGTAACCAAGAAACAAAAAAAGTATTGAATCCGGAGAAACGTGAAGTAAAACTTGTCGTCGATTTCAAGGATTTCACGAAATTGATCCGGTTGAAATCCCATATAGCGCAAAAGTTCCATATTGGAGACCATATAGATGCGAATCACGTTGACAAGGAAAACGGCCAAGGAAACAAGTAAAAGAAATCTGAATCCTTTTCCGCTCCAAGTCCGTTTCAATCCCCTTGAGGCGATGATCCACCAGGCTACGGCACGCGGATAATATGTTCCTGTATAATGTCGGTAGGTTTGCTTATAGACTGGCAAGATATTTCTCCTTCGTAACACCGGCATCCTGCCGGCATGTACAATGATGCCGCCGAGACGGCGGCGTTACAATTTCTTGATTCCTTCGTAACGCCGGCATCCTGCCGGCATGTTCGACGAAGCCGCCCGGACAGCGGCGTTACACCTTCTTGATTGCTGCGGAAAACACCTCTTGCAATGTCATTTCTTCGCGCGCCAGATGCCGGATTTGGACACCCGATTCACGCGCCGCGGAAAAGATGGTTTCCGTTCCGAGATTCTCAGCAAATTTTACGCTCAGCAGACCATCCCGTTTGGCGTTACATTCTCCGCCGACTTTCTGAATGGCTGAGCAAAATGAATCCGAATCGCCTTTGATTCGAATTTCGAATGAAATTTGCGCCAATTGTTTCAATTCCTGAATCCGGCCGGCGGTGGCGACTTGTCCTTGAAACAGCACAAATACCTGATCACATACTTTTTCCACATCGGGCAGCAAGTGACTTGACAGGATAACGGATATATCTTTGTTATGTGCGATATCGTTGATCAGGTCAAGCATGTCCTGCCGTCCCTGCGGATCCAGCCCGTTGGTCGGTTCATCGAGCAGCAGCAAATCGGGATCGTGAATCAATGCTTGGGCGAGTTTCACCCGTTGCTTCATCCCAGTGGAATAGGTTTCCACTTTGCGATAGCGCGCTTCGCCAAGTCCGCAGTAATTCAAGACCACATGTGCCCTCAACATAGCCTCTTTCAGGGGTAATCCGCTCAACTGGCCGTTGTAAGAAACAAATTCCACACCGCTCATTCCGGGGATATAACAATCTTCTTCCGGCATATAACCTAGAATTCGGCGGACTTGCGCTCCATACGCAGTGGAATCGTATCCGAATACTTTCGCGGTTCCTTTTGAAGGCTTGAGAAATCCCATCAATGTCTTCAAAAGAGTACTTTTCCCCGCCCCATTCGGTCCGAGAAGACCGATTGCTCCAGGGATCATACTCACATTCAGCCCATGAAGGATCTCTTTGGAGCCGTAACTCACGAATAAATCGGTTAATTGAAATGCTAATTTCTGGTTCATAGCCTCTACCGGCTTGCTTGATTTTCGTAGATACTATACGACGGAGCAGTCAATTTTTTTCAATCGGATGGAATAATCCGATAAAAATTTATCCTGTTCCGTTCGTATCGATTATGAACGCATTTGATGAATTTGAAAATAGCTCTAAGGAAAGGGATGCCGGTGAACCCATGAATCAGGCGGTTTCAACCGTGGCGGATACGGCGGATATCACCTATCAAGAGGAATTGTACGACGATCCCGACGCGATATCATTGCGTTTGTGGAAAAACGGAAACATCAAAGGATACAATGACATCGTGAAGCGATATGAGCGGCCTTTATTTGCTTTTATTTATCGTATCATCCATGACTCGGATGAAGCAAAGGATGTGTTACAAGAAACATACGTTCGGTTCTATCGCTCACTACAAACATTGCGAGAGGATAAAAGCATCAAGTCCTGGCTGTTCCAGACCGCCAACCGGCTGTGTATCGATCATTTTCGCAAAACAAAGCCTGACAGGATTATGACCGTGGATCATCAGGATAGTACGTTTGTAGCCTCGATCGAATCGGATTCAGCGGAACATCCGGATCAACCCGACGCGTGCTATGAAGACAGGCAGGTGCAGGCAAAAATACAAGATGCGCTCCAATCCCTGCCCAAAAAACAACGAATGATTATGTCCTTACGTACACAAAAAGATTTGAGTCTAAAAGAAATTGCGGAAATTATGGATTGTTCCGAACGCACGATTGGAACGGCCCTTTTTGCCGCCCGGAAAAAACTGGTGAAAATGCTAAAACCGATTTTAGAGGAATTATATGGGAGATCCGCTTCGGATATGGTTCGAAAAGGAGTCGGATTATGACAATGAATACACATGTAACTGAAAAACTACTTTCATTTTTCTATGACGGGCTTCTCGATGAACAGGAAAGCAAAGCCGTCGCGGACCATCTGGAAAAATGCGAATCCTGCCAGGCATTACTGGAAACATATGAATGCTTCGACAATGTCTTGCAGACGGATTTGACCGAAGACGAGATTCAGCAACTACTCGGCAACAACTTGAAAGAAGTGCACGAGCGCATCCTCGAGTCGGAACGCCAGGAACGCACCATTGCGCAACCGTTTTGGGTATGGTTTTTGACCCCTCGGAATTTGCTGGCGGGACTGGCTGTTTTCGTGATGTTTTGCGGAGCCATTTCGTTATTGAATCAGGAACAAGGCGGTTCGTTCCTCGCGATGTTCAATGGGGAGGAACGGGAAGTCACTGAGGAATTGGAAACTCCGCCACCGCTATCGGTTGCGCAGCAGGAAGCCATTGTCACTGTCGCCCGGTGGGCAAAATCGACGGCAGGCAACGGATTTCAATATGCCAAAGAGAAAACGGAAGTCGTTGGAGATACATTTGCTTCCATCCAAAAAGGAACCGATATCGCATTGACTCGGGGCATTTTAACTGCTTCCAATACCGATCAAGAATCGATTGATGCTGCCGAAGAAGAAGAATCGGCCAGCACACTCCAAAAATTGGTGAAAGTGGGGCGCAAGCAGGTGGTCATGGGATTGATGAGCCTTTGCGCTTCGATTTTGACATTGTTACCGATATTCTGATCATTTCGATAACCAACTGTTATCGTTAATGCAGATTTCGATAGCATCCAACAGTCTATCAACATGTTGGGTGGTCGAGATTAATGGGGGAACCAACACGAGAGTATTGCCAAGAGGACGGAGCCAAATGCCTTCTTTACGAAGGTTGTAACAGATTTTTGCCCCGGCGCGCTCTTCAATAGTGTAATATTCTTGTTTTTTACGGCTTCGGCATACATCAATACCTGCAATGAGACCGATTTGATGAATATCCGCAACACGATCGCAACGATCGAAGAGTTCATCCAGTTTTTGCTCGAAATGGCGGATGAGGGATTGAAGATGTTCGATAGTTTTGTCTTGCTCGAACAGATCAAGGCTTGCAAGAGCAGCGGCGCAACCAAGTTGATTGCCAGTGTACGTGTGGCCGTGGAAAAATGCCCGAAATTCGGAATAATCACTGAGAAATCCGTTGAAGACTTGTTGAGTGGTCATTGTAACAGCGAGTGGTAAATAGCCACCGCTAATTCCTTTGGCCAGCGTTAGAAAATCCGGAGTGACATTCTCATGTTCACAAGCGAACATTTTGCCGGTATGGCCGAAACCGGTGAACACTTCATCTGCAATAAGAAACACATCATATCGATCGCACAGTTCACGAATTCCTTTTAGAAATCCCGGTGCTTGAGTCAAGATTCCCGCTGCGCCCTGAACGAGAGGCTCGATTAGAACAGCTGCAATCTCATCTTTATGTTTTTTCAAAATTCCTTCACATTGTTCGAGTGCCCGGCCTGAGATCATATCCGGTTGTTCTTTCGAGGTGTATTTCGAATATACCGGATACGGGGCTGAATACCGTTTAAAGAGTAGCGGGCCGAAAATTCCGTGAAAAAGATCGATCCCGCCGACGCTGACACTGCCAACCGTATCCCCGTGATACGCTTCAGAGAAACTGATATATGAAGTCCGCTTCGTCTGCGGCGGTTTGGATTGCCGCCAGTATTGAAAGGCCATTTTCAAAGCCACTTCGACAGCGGTCGAGCCATTGTCGGAATAAAATACTTTTTCAAGTCCAGGCGGAGCAATATCGACAAGTCTTTTGGCTAATTGGATCGAAGGTACATTTCCAGGTCCCAACAAAGTAGTATGAGCAACCCGATCAAGTTGTGCTTTGATGGCGTTTGATATCTCTGTCCGATTGTGACCGTGCAAGTTGACCCATAGCGATGAATTTCCATCGAAATACCGGTTGCCATGAACATCGTATAAATAGACACCCTCGCCATGGGAAAAGATGAGAGATTCTTCTTTAAGGTAATCCTGCATTTGGGTGAATGGATGCCACACATATTGTTTATCCCATTCTTCCAATTGCCTTATTTCGTCTTGTGTGTATTTATACTTTCGATGATTTTGTTCCATTGAATCGTATTTTGTACCTCCTTCCAAAGCATGTGAGCGTTTTTTTCATCAAAAAGGTGAGGATGAAGATAGGGAATTTTTCCTATTATCTCTGTTTTCCCGATTTTCCGAACAGTTTCAACATTATTCTTTTCTAAATCAGGATCACTATCCGGGGAAAGTTTTGTGAAAATGACACCCATCGGTTCAATACCGCGTCCACGAATCGATTCGAGGGTTAAAAGAGTATGGTTGATGGTACCGAGTTTATTCGCAGAAATGAGGATGACTGGCAATCCAATATCTTTCGCGAAATCAGCAACCAAATAATTGTAGGTAAGAGGGACAAGCCAACCCCCGATCCCCTCGATTAGAAGGAACTCATATTTTTCAGAGAGATTCTGCAATTTTTGGAAAATGTGCGGCAGGTCAAAGGATTGATTTTCGATTTCGGCCACAAAATGAGGCGAAGCGGGGCGAATCAAGCAGAAAGGATTTAATTGAGATAAAGATTCACCGATAGGGATAATTTTTTTGTAAAACAGAGCGTCTTCCGATATTCGTCTACCTTCATAAAGAACGCCCCCTGTGGCGATCGGTTTAACCGGACAACAATTCACATCATGTTTCAGTAAACCGAGTGCCAACAATGAAGTGAGGAGTGTCTTGCCGATTTCCGTATCGGTGCCGGTGATGAAGAATCCGTTCATGGAAAATTTATTTTTTTAAATATTATCTTGGATAGTAGCTGGAAATGAAAATCATCTAGGAAGATTTCTGGTCTAAAATCCGGATAAAATCTTCAAGTGATTCGCAAAGAAAAACTTCTTTTCGTAGTGTTCTCAAAAACGACAAATCGTTCATAGTTTTAATCGAATCAATAAGTGGTTGAGGTACATTTTTGAATTTCATACTCACAAGTTCCACAACCGCTTCTCTTGCTTCATGAAGAATCCCTTGCTGGATTCCTTGCTGGATTCCTTGCTGGATTCCTTTTTTAAGCCCTTTTTCACGACCTTCTTCCCTAGCTAACTCTTCAAAAGGTGCAATGAACGGCATATTCTTCTCCTTTTGGTAGTCATAGATTTCTTTCCGGAAATTTTGTTCCAACTCCTTTGGAAGAAACATCAGGAAATCGAGAAATCGAAAGAGTGATACGATTTCACTTTCTTCCATTCCTAGTTCAAATAGTTGTTTAGAAGTTTCAAGTTTCCAATCGTATCTTTTATTATAATCTTTTCCAGTTTCCAAATTTTTGAGATGAGCACAGACGAAAATGGAAAAGGGATTTGCCGATATTTTCAACTCTTCTTGTTTGTTGCCATAGTCCAATAATTTAATGACTCGAAATTGAAGACTTATTTTGCTATCCCATATAGTATATTCAAATTTCTCTGGCCGCCAGTAGGGATTTTTGTCTCCCAACACAGCGATGCTCATGGTTTGTTTTTTGTATCGCAGATAAATGAGGCTATTGTAAATATACATCCGTTCAGCCAAATCATAATCAACTTGCGTCTGAACCTCGATGTGAATCAGCACCCATATTTCATGACCGGTTTTCTTGAAAACTTTGATTAGTTTATCGACAAATCGTTTCCCGATTTCCGCTTCGGCAACAATTTTCTGGAATTCCTTATCCAAAAATTCATATCCTCTTTCCCAATCGATGTCATCATAGATGGCCGGAAAAAAGAATTGCATGAAGCATTGGAAATATTTTTCCAATGCTTCTTTCCAGAAACTGTCGGTATTGTCTATCGCTTGAGTCATAATGAATCCTTTTCTTGTTAGTAGAAAAGGGAAAGGGCGGTAAATGTACCGCCCTCATTAGACGAAAAACAAAATGTGAAGTAAAACAGAATTATTCTATTGCTTCTTTGGCTTGCGGTTGCAACGGTTCGGCCGGTTCTTCTTCCGGGGCGGCTGGCATTGGAACTGTTTCGGGTTCTAAACCGGCTTTTGCCAGGATCAGATAAAGAATGAAACCGACGATGAAGGAATAAACCGCTGCAGGTACGAAGCCTTCTACACCGAGATTTGGGAGAATTCCGACGATAAAGCCAACGATTACTGCAATATAACCAGCTATGTTGATTCCTTTACGAGGACCGGGCCATTTCCCTCCGCAGAGGATGTAATCCGCCGCCATGGCTCCGCAAACCGGACCAAAGGAAGCACCAATAAAGCCGAAGAATCCCGCGAGCTGGCCGGCCACACCGGTAACAGCCAAAATAATACCAACGGTCGCTCCCGCCATCGTCCAAGCCATACGGGAGATGCTGGGGATCATGGTCGAAAAACTATTGGCGATAATGAAGGAGCAGAAGCAAGCGGGGGCCATCGAGGCGACCGCAAAGAGCAGGAACATGATGCGGTTCCCGGCCAGTGTTCCAATTGCTTGTCCAAATGTCCATGCACCATCCTGATTGGCTAATTCCGGATTGTTCGCCATGATTCCGGCGATGGCAAGGATGGGAAGGACACCACATAAGAAGATAGCAAATGCAACACCGATCCAACCGCCCATCAGCACATCGCTTTTATTCCGGTTACTCATACCGAAATCGGCACCCGCAGCACCCGCTGTGGCGAAGAATCCGATCACCAATTGAACCATGACCAATGTGCCCATCATGAAACTGGGAGATTCCGTGAAGTTGGCGACGTCGAATTTCGGGATTCCATCCATACCGGCGAACAAGGCGTAAAGCAGCATGAGAAGAGGCACAATGGGAAAGAATTGCGCCACTTTCGCCACATAATTGATTCCTTTTACTCCCAAGAATGCGAAAACATAACCCCAGATAATCCCGAAGATAATGAACACAGGACTGAGAGGTTGTGGTGCATTTGCAACTCCGTATAGTGCATTCAGGATAAATTGGGTGGCGTAGAAGGTTCCTACACTATACCAACCAACCTGCAATGCTCCCATGAAAAGACCGGGAAGAAAATAACCGCCTTTGTCACCAAATGTAGAAGTTCCGATGATATAAAGCGGATAACCGGTTCTCATACCCCACATGGCGGGGACATAGTAAAATAATCCGAATGATAAGAGAGCAGCCACGATCAATCCAACTACAGCGGCTGCAATACCGCCCACAGAGAGAGTCGTGGGGGCAAGTTGATCATAAAAAGCAATCCACAAAAATATGCCCGCATAGGAAGGGGCCGTTGTCATATACCACGGCGCCCGGTTTTTTTGCGGGTTCGGTTTTGCCTGCTGGAGATAATCCGGAAGCGGATACGTGCCATTTGCCATAATAAACATTTCCTTTCTTTTGTTTTTTAGGTATCATCAGCCGGTATAATGCACGCACTTTCGCATCCCGGAAAGAACCGGGGACAAAACGGGGTGCACATGTTACCAACTAAATGTTTACAACGTATTTTTTTCGGGCCGGATCAACGGATTGAACACTTGTTCTATTATCAATAATGACTTATCAAAAAAAATCGCCCGGCAAAGTGATCTTGAATTCCATACTCATGATTTGCAATCACACGATCAAATCATGTGCAAATGGATATTGGATACATGAATAGCATGCTGATTATACGTCGGGGATAGGGATAGAATCAACTGGTAATAGCAGAATTTGTGTAAAAAATTATTGTAACGATTGAACAACTTTATTCGCTGCTTCGGCCAATCCTTCGGCGACAATAAAGGGAAAATCAGATTGATTCAGCAGTTCACGGGCTTCTGCGGCATTGGTGCCTTGAAGACGGGTGACAACCGGAACTTTGACATCCACATGCTTCATGGCCTCGATGATGCCACCTGCTACACGATCACAACGCACGATTCCTCCGAAAATGTTGACCAAGACCGCCTTCACATTCGAATCCGACATCAAAATACGAAAAGCGGCTGCAACCCGTTCGACGCTGGCGGTTCCGCCGACATCGAGAAAATTGGCGGGCATGGAACCGGCAAGTTTGACCAAATCCATGGTGGCCATGGCCAGACCGGCTCCGTTAACCATACAACCGACATCGCCGTCGAGTTTGATATAGTTCAAATCGTATTTGGAAGCTTCGATTTCCAGAGGTTCTTCTTCGCTCAAATCGCGCAAATCCTGAAAATCCTTATGGCGGAACAGGGCATTGTCATCGAAGTTGATCTTTGCATCCAACGCAATGACTCGCTCGTCGGTTGTAACTACCAGTGGATTGATCTCGGCGAGAGAAGCATCGCTGAACTCAAATGCCTTATAGAGTTTCAGCAAGAAAGAGGCACAGGCTTGCGCTTCTTTCCCTTTCAATCCGATCCCATATGCTAGCTGTCGCGCCTGAAACGGTAAAAATCCCGCTCCACGGTCGATATAGGCTTTCAAGATTTTTTCCGGTGTTCGGGCGGCGATTTCTTCGATCTCCACGCCCCCTTCCGAACAGGCCATGACAACCGGACATTCGGCGGCGCGGTCGATAACGACACCGATATACAATTCTTGTTTAATCGGTAACCCTTCTTCAATCAATACCTTAAGAACTTCTTTCCCCTCTGGGCCGGTTTGGTGGGTGACCAATTTGGAACCGAGCATGGCTTGGGCGAAATTCCGTGCTTCTTCCGCGGAACGGGCGAGTTTGACACCGCCTCCTTTTCCCCTTCCACCGGCGTGAATTTGCGCTTTGACGACAACCAAATCTGAACCTAGCTGTTTGTAAATTCCCTCCGCCTCTTCCGGAGTATCCACCACTTCGCCACGGGGAACGGGAACGTTGAATTGTTCCAGAATGCGTTTTGCCTGATATTCATGTATTTTCATTCTGAAGCTCCTTGCGATTGAATTCTCCAATTATTTCATGATTTATCTGAACATTCAATGATTGTGGAAAGTGATTCAATGAAACTATCATGTGGAATGGATTGAAAAGCGATTATTGAGAATGACTTTTGTTGCTAGAATAATCTTGAATAATCCTATCGAACAGAAGAGTCTTTGCGGTTATCCTGACTGAAAAGAAAGGGAGAATGAACATGTTTGACCGGATTACAATCAGTCCAAACCAATGCAGTGGAAAACCTTGTATTAGAGGCATGAGGTATCCATTCCATCAGATTGTCGAACTCGTAGCGGCAGGAAATACTTTTGAGCAAATTTTGGACGATTTCCCGTATCTGGAAGAAGAAGATTTACGGCAAGCTCTAGCGTATGCGGCTTATCTTACTCTCGAAAAAAATCGATTTCGAAAAAGGAGTTTACCGATTTAATGAAAGAAAATCTAATAAAAAACGGCATCCCTATATGGAAAGAGATGCCGTTTTTGCAAGTATAATTACTCTGTAATTTTATTGTGATGGTGAAGCCATTATGAGAAGTCTGTCCTATGGAAGTATCACCTCATCAATCACATGGATCACCCCATTGTTGCAAAGAATATCGGTTGCAACCACTTTAGCGTTATCGACACTCACACTTCCATCTTTGACCTTGATGGAAAATTCTTTGCCTTGCACGGTCTTAGCTTTTTTCATACCGATAACATCTTGAGCCAACACTTTTCCTGGAACTACGTGGTATGTAAGAATGTCAACAAGTTTCTGTTTGTTTTCCGGTTTCAATAGGGATTCGACTGTACCCTCTGCCAGTTTGGCAAAAGCGGCATCCGTTGGAGCGAATACAGTGAAGGGACCTTCCCCTTTCAATGTTTCTACCAATCCGGCTGCTTTTACGGCTGCAACCAGTGTATTGAAACTACCGGCGGATACGGCACGGTCAACGATATCTTTCGGCAAAATAACGGAGTCGATGACGTGAATGATACCGTTGGATGTTGTAATATCGGTTTTGATTACCTTTGCATTGTCAACCATGACGCCTTTGTCGCTGACTGCTATCGATACGGATTGGCCGTTGACCGTCTTGGCTGAGTCGAGTTTTACTACCTGCTCCGCTTTCACACTTCCGGGAACAACGTGATAGGTCAGAATATCGACGAGTTTCTGTTTGTTTTCCGGTTTCAATAAAGTTTCAATTGTTCCTTCCGGTAACTCCGCGAATGCGTCGTCTGTTGGAGCAAATACCGTGAAAGGACCTTCACCCTTGAGAGTTTCGACCAAACCGGCTTCCTTCACAGCGGTAACGAGCGTATTGAAACTACCCGCAGACACGGCAGTATCGACGATGTCTTTCTTCATTGAGCACTGTTCAGAAGCGCTGACGGTCATCACGGTTGCGATCACTGTAAAGAAAACAGTTAAAGTTCGAATTTTGTTCATCATGTCAATTCTCCTTCTGGTTTTTTGTGATGTTTCTGTTTTTTCGTAATTTTTGTTGGAAACTTTTTTACTTATCTGGCTTTCTGCTACGAATACTCTCTTTTCGGTTCAGCACCTCCTTTCAAATTTTAAACTTGGCGATCTATTCAAAGTTGCTATTTTCTCGGGTTTTTGTTTAAGGCCTTCTGTAAAGAACATTTTTTCGTTCAGGTTTTTATTTTCTCTTTGTCGATCATGAATTTTGCCTCTGCTTATTTTTGAATGTGAACGTTTTAACGTTCAATCGAATATAACTATATCTCATGTTCCAAGTAATGCAAGTATTTTTTGAAAAAATATGGACTTTTTTTGGGGAGAGGCTATGTTCTATGAACGAATTAACGTTCATATATCAGTTTGGTTGCACCTTGTTTGTTGGGGGGAGCGCAAGCCGGAAGGTTCAACATCACGATCCTAAGAACATATTTATGGGAGCCAGTATTTCTGAACTGGCGGCTTTCGCAAAAGACTTGCGAATTGCCACTATTCAATCTTGATTTCTGATTTCATCTTCTTCGATCGCTTTGATCCGAAGATCGTTATAGATCTTTCGAGCCTCTACTACACGTTCACGGAGTTGATCTTCCAAAGCAGCCAGTACTTGGATGGCTCGATTGTTGTTACTTTTTCCCTCTTCAACCCTTTGCGTATAATCCGTAATGAGTTCATCCACTTCCTGAAGACTTTTCAGTCTTTTATCGATGAGTTCATCCACTTTCCCGTGTTTCCAGAAACGAAGCGGCGGACGGATTACATAGATGGGTGTCGTATGTGCTTCGGATTCGTCGCTTCCGGTCGCTTTGGCTGCAATCCAGAATCCGTCCCGGGCGGGCAGGTTGAAATCAAGAAGCAATTCTCTTGTTTTCGGATCATCGGAAGTGGCTGAGCGGATGATTTCTCCCTGCGAGATAATATCGAGTTGCACGGGAACCATACGTTCAGGATCGCCCCACGCCCTGGCGCGAACGTGCAGCATACGTTCTTGGTCGACGAGTACCTCATCGCCAGGAATTGCCCCATTGACTTTCAATTCGATCATAGGGCCGTTGGTGACGTATGTATGCCCTTTTCGAATGGCATCAAACCATGCATCGGCGGAAAAAGGCCGTTCGCCGATATAGGCGTACATGCGCACTTCGCCGACGGTTCCACCCCATGGCACGTCCGAACCGGCGGAAGCGGTCATTTTGAATCCGAGATTGAGAAAGTCATAAAAGAGATCGGTCCCCAATTCGTTGAATTGCATCAACTCGATGAAATCGACCTTGTTTTTGGGGATATTGATGCTCATGTCGCGATGTACTTGGAACATATTGAACAGCACATGGCAATAGCCGGAGAGTCCGCCTTGTTTGTGCACTTCATCGAAAATCAAATCGTACAAAAAGTATTGATCCGTGTTCCGAACCATGTTTTGGGTGTTCATGTGAATAGTGTGCCCCAATTCAGTGTGAGTGCGGGGGCACTCCTGCCCTGGCGAGAGAACTGTGTCACCTTCCGTGACTCGATACTCCTTTCCCCAACCGCACTGTTCGAACCAAGTCCGGTAAATATCGCCCATTTTGACGACATTGGCGACGTGAATATCTTCCGCTTTGACCCACGACAGAAGACGTTCCGCATCGATGTCGCTGCGAATTTGACAATGGACGTGATCGTCGCCGGAATACCATCCGAGATGCCGCATATCCACCCAGCGGCGGGGCTGATAGGTTTTCTCAACGGTCTTGCCCGACACGATCGTGATGGTGTCAAAGACAGGAACATGTTCGACTCCGCGGCGGACGGTGATTTCCCATTCACCGGGTGGTAGGCTCATATCAAACGGTTTGGGGACGCACCAGTAGGGGCCGGCAAGGCGTCCGGGGAGTTGAGCGACTCTGCGGCCGGATGGATTCCCTTGGTGGTCCATTTGTTGAGCGAATTCGAGGGCATTACTCGGTTTGCGGTCTTGTCCGTTGGCTTTCCAAATCATCCGAATCATCGAGGAAACCGGTTTGCCGGTATCGGAAGAGAGAACCGATACTTTCAATCTACCGGCTTGTGGAATTTGGGTCCTGACTTGAAAACTGAGTGGGGCTTGCGGCTCTCGCGCCAATTCCACTTGAGCCGTCGTCATGTTTTCCGGTACGTTGAGTACACTGACCAAAATCCAGGTTTCGCCATCCGGCACGATTTCCGCTTGGATTTTGTCTTTTTCGGCGAAGTCATGAGTGACGGTGACAAAGCGGGTGCGCTCTTCCCCGAGAGTAACCCGAAACAACAAACTGCCGAGATCACCCGGGAATTCGATAGGAACATCGGCAGGAATAATTTTATTGATATCATTCTCTGTAACATTGATCAGAATCGGCATCTTTTTCAGGTGCTCGAAAAGCCGGCTGATGATTTCTTGCCCTTCAGTATAGAATGCCGATTTTTTTTCCTCTTGTTCGGATTTTTCAAATTGATTTTGCAATTGGCGTAATCTTCGGTTGATGGTATCGAGTTTCCCCTTTTCCTCTCCTTCGAATAGATAGGCATGGCGAATCAACAATTCTCCGGTCAATTCCGAAGCATTTTTGAGAGACGGCCCTCTTTCATCGGCGGCATGAAGAGTTGAGATGCAGGCAAAAACAAGAATAAATATTGGTGCATATTTTTTCATAATTTCTCCCCATAGTATGTCATTATTAATAATCATTCACTTTGTTGTGTGTATTTCTTATTTCGGAATATTGATCATATAGGCAATCACTCCTGGGAATATACAACGATCGGAGTTTTGAATTGGTCTTTTCCTGATCATAAACGTGGGGAGAGCAGGCGTCCTCGCCTGCATCGTTTGGCAAGCGGGGACGCTTGCTTTCCCCTTGATATTAGCATATTTTTCATTTATAGCGTGGATACGGTGGATTCGAGGGACAGTTTTGATGGCTTTGGATGTGTAAACAACAGTCGATTTTGAGTTGGTTAAGCGAATACCATCTTGCGCTGTTGTATTCCAAATGCACACGGCCGGATAATCAGGAAACAATTGATCCTGGAGTTCAATCCGCATGTTGGAATCCGTTTGTAGTGGGATTTCTGCAAAAAGAAAAAACCTTAGTTGAAAAGGGCTTGGAGCGGTACGGGGATCACCAAGCAATTTTAATTCCGGTTCGTATAACGGAATCAATTGGAGTCGTTTCCCGTTGATTGATATGCTAAACAAATGAGGATACAAATCTTCTTGGTGTGAAAGATAATCTTCAATTTCCGGTTTCCCGATTTCTTCATTCTTATCCTGATCGATTTCTTGCCGGTGTGATAAAGCAAGCAGATTGTAAAAAGTCAATTCGAGTTCGAGATCGATGTATTCTTTTGATAGTTGTACAGTTGTTTGATGTTGAATGTAGGATTGGAAGGGCTGGTGAGCGGACAAATCATGTGGACACAAAAAGGCAACGGAGATGAACAAAGTGAACCATTGAATCCGAGATATTCTCACTGTTTCTCTTTGTATCTCCTTTCCCAAAAAATCCGATTCGAATTAATATTAGAGGAGTTATTGTAGGAAAACAACAGTAAGCGAGTTTTCGCTCGAAATCAAATATTTATTATTCTTACAAGAATTGAGTGTCACCATAAATCCAAATAGGGGTTATCGTACAATGGAAAAAATATCTCGAAGAAACGTATTGCGTACTTTCGCTTCGTCGTGGGCATGTGTCAGTGCTTTGTCGCGAAAATCATACAGTAAGTCCGAAACCAACCAAAAACCGAATTTCATCTTCATTCTAACCGACGACCAGCGCCATGATGCGCTGGGCTGCGCCGGCAATTCACTTATTCGAACACCGAATCTCGATGCCTTGGCGGAGCGAGGAATTCATTTCGAAAACACATTTGTTACCTGTTCGATTTGCAGTCCCAGCCGTGCCACCTGCTTGACCGGGCGGTACGGCAGCGCGAATGGTGTGATGAGGGTCGGAGGCGGATTGAACGAAGATGAGAAAACCATCGCTCATTATTTGAAGGAAGCGGGATATTTTACCGGGATGGTGGGCAAATGGCACTTAACGAATTCGCCGGAGTGGTGCGGATTCGATTTCTATCGGTATTTCCGATCGAACGGCCGTTATTACAATCGAACCGTGATCGAAGATGGCGAAGAAAAAGTGATCGAAGGATTTATTGAAGATTACAACGCCCGGCAGTCATGTGATTTTCTCGACCAGGCCGTTGCAAAAAAACGCCCCTTTTTCCTGTTTCACTGTACCCAGATTCCTCATATGAATCATGAGTTCGACTGGAACGCTCGGCCGGAAACCTTGGCAATGTATGACCAAGACGAAATGCCGGTACCGGAAACCTGGCAGGACGACCTCGAAGGCAAACCGCCCTATCTCAAAGAAAGCCGCAGCCGCACCCAAGCCTTGAAATACGGATACGATAAAAAAGAAGCGATCCAGCGGCATTGCAAACGCTATTATGCGTCGATCACGGAAATGGATGCTTCGCTCGGAACCTTGTTAGAAAAAGTGGATCAACTCGGCTTACGGGAGAACACCTACATCATCCTCATCGGCGATAACGGCTGGTTTATGGGTGAACACGGTTTCACCAGCAAGGTGCTGCCCTATGAAAAATCCATCCGGGTTCCCTTGATATTCTGCGGACCAGGAATCGAAAAAGGTGTGGATAGCCGGCTGATCCTGAATGCCGACTTGGCTCCAACTATATTACAGCTGGCCGGAGTTTCGATACCGGATAACATGCATGGAAGTAACCTTTCTCCACTTTTCAGAAAACAGAATCAAACCGAATGGAGAACAAGTTTCCTCTACGAAGCGCTCAAATCCCAACTCGGCAGCTGGCCTCTCACCGCAGTTCGTACCGGACGATGGAAATATGTTCAAACGTATGACATCGATGATCCATCGAAACTGGCATATGAAGAGTTGTATGATTTGGAGAAGGATCCTCAAGAGATGGTGAACCGTATTGATGATGAAACTCTTGCTGCAACGAAAAAACAACTGTTCAATGAACTTGTTCGATTGAAAAAACGAATTAAAAATTCCGATTAAGAAGGATCATAAATACTGATCTTGTGCCATCCCGGTGACTTTGGAGATTTTGGTAAATCATGAAAGATGTGATTCAAGTTCTGGGGTACCCGTTCACACATAACAATAGCAGATAGGATTCAGCAAAAATAAGTTATAAGGTGTACCCCATTGTCTAGACAAATTTAACCTTTTTTTAAGGTGGATTAC
>CAYPPG010000084.1:0-26734 GCA_964412555.1 uncultured bacterium | reverse complement strand
ATTTATTCCTTAACTCTCATGGTTTCATTCTCCAATTCACGTTGAACTAAAACAAGACAAGCGGCAGAATAATCCATGAATCCACCACAAAGACTATCAACAGGCTAAGTAACGGCCAGGAAAAAGAATTCCACAGCGCAATCCCCCCCGCACACAACTGGAATCAACCACAACGGGACAATCACGGGAATGTGCCGTTTGAATTTCACGGAAAAACAATTGTAGTCTCCCTTCTTGATGATTCTAGCTGAAATCATTCCATAACCGCACGGACAGCTGTGGGTAGCATAATAAGCACAATAGGGGCATACGAAAATCATAATCCATACAGCACCAAGAATTCCATATGCGAAATACCCTCCTGCGCCGGCCAACACTTGAGCAGAAAATCCATCAGCATACGCGATTGTCCATGCACCGATAACAACCATGAAAATATAGGGAACATTTGCTAGGATCGTTTCTGTTTTTGTGTATTCATGCATAATTTTGAGTCGCTCCAGATTGAATGGGTTTCGCTTTGTAAATATTCAGTTACTTCCATTTTGAGATACTCATTTCACTCTCATTATTCGAAGTGGAAACCCAATACTACAACACGATTCACGGAAGCCCTAATGGCAACTGGAAGCCGATAAATTGATTACTGATCAATCGTCAAATTCGTATACCAATCAAAATTCAAATCCTGTTCATCCTCAAAACATGGAAATCCCAACTCAGATATTGAATTCCTTATTTACTCTCAAAAAGAACATCCAACAATTCATACCCCAATTCAACCTGTTCAGTCCGAATCATAACGGCAGCTTCGGAATATCCGTCATTCCCGTGTTTTTGCGGAGTACGGCTATCGTATAAGATGAAGGGTACAGGATCTTTTGTATGCGTTCTTAATGAAATGGGGGTTGGATGATCAGGCATGACCAAAATGCGGAAATCATCTCCCTTTTGCCGTAGCCCTTTGACCAATCGTGCAAGCATCCGCTGGTCAAAATCCCGCATTGCTTGCGTTTTCATGGCTTCATCCCCTTTATGACCCATTTCGTCAGTGCTCTCGACATGGATGAACACATAATCTTTGCTTTCAAGGGCTTCCAGAGCACCATCGGCTTTGCCTTCGTAATTCGTGTCGGGTAAGCCGGTGGCTCCTTCGACTTCGATAATGTCCAAACCGGCAAGTTTCCCGATCCCTTTGATCAAATCGACAGCGGAAATAACAGCACCCTGTTTACCATACCGGGCGCGATGAAGAGCTAATTTCGGGGCGGTTCCTTGCCCCCATAACCAGATTTGACTCGCCGGCGGCTTACCGGCGGCTTTGCGTTTCTGATTGACCGGATGATCGGCGAGGATATCACGGGAATGTTTCATCAACGCCAGCACTTTTTCTCTCGATTCCTCTCTTGGTAGATGAGGGGCAATTTCTTGATCGAGTATATCATGCGGCGGTGTGCAATCGACTTGGCCATAACCGGGAGGAGCCACCATAATGTGGCGGTATTGAACACCCGTATGAAAGCGAATGGTCTCCGTCGCCAATTTCTCGTTCAGCGATTGAATGATTTGATCCGCTTCCTCGGTTGTAATATGACCGGCGGTGAACTCTTTCATCGTTTCGTTTTCAACCGTGACCAGGTTACAGCGGAAAGCGACGTTTTCTCCAAGAGAGATTCCCATACTCGCCGCTTCAAGCGGCGCACGGCCGGTGTAGACTTCGGCGGGATTGTATCCGAAGATAGAAAGACAGGCAACATCACTGCCAGGATGTTGATTGTCGGGAACCGTCTTCGCCCATCCAACATGCCCATAATCGGCGAGTTCATCCATAGTCGGGGTATCGGCCAATTTCATAGGGGTTTTCCCGTCGGGATACGCGGAAAGAATATCGGCTGCGCCATCGGGAATCGCGATGATGTATTTCATGAGAAAAGACTCCTTCTATTAATCGTTACTCGAATTCATTTGTTCGATCCGGATCACTTTGGGTGGAGCCATGACAACATCCAACTCCGCAATGTGTTCCAAAGAATGCAAAATATCACCTTCGCTCGCCTCATGCGTCATGATGACGATAGGGCAGATGTTTTCTATGCTGGCTTCGGTTTGCAGGACAGAGAGAATGCTGATGTTGTGTTCTCCCAAAATGCCTGCAATCTTTGCAAGGACGCCGGGGTTATCTTGCACGATGAAGCGCAAATAATATTCCGCGATCACTTCGCCGATGGGGCGCATTTTCTTTCGCGGGGTAAAGAAATGATCGTAACTGATGTGGCGTGGAGAGACACGATCCAATGCGCATTGCATCAAATCGCTGATTACGGCGTGGCCGGTCGGTAAGTCTCCCGCTCCGCGTCCATATAATATGGTTGATCCAAGCCCTTCCGCGTGAGTATTCACGGCATTGAACACGCCGTTGACGGACGCAAGCAACTGCGATTCGGGAATGAAAGTCGGATGGACGCGAACTTCCACCTCGTTCCCTAAATCTTTGGCGATAGCAAGCAATTTTAAGCGGTATCCCAATCGCTTGCCGAAACGAATATCTTCAACAGTGATATCTCGGATGCCGTGAGTATAGACTTCATCGAGATTCACCGAAGTATCGAAACAAATCGATGCGAGGATGGCGATCTTATGGGCGGCATCGATGCCGTCGACATCGAAGGTCGGGTCTAATTCGGCATATCCCAATTGCTGCGCTTCTGTCAGGACTTCATCGAAAGTCTGCCCGCGTTCATCCATGGCGGTGAGAATATAATTGCTGGTTCCGTTGATAATCGCGTGGATTTCGTTGATTTTGGCGGATGCAAGACCGCCGTATAACGATTGAATCAATGGAATGCCTCCCCCCACCGAACCTTCGAAGTGAATTTTTCGGCCGTTTTCAGCCGCAATTTTGAATAAATCGCTGCCATCATGAGCCAGCAAAGCCTTGTTGGCCGTGACCACATCTTTGCCGTTTTCGAGCGCACCGCGCACAAATTCCTTTGCAATACCGGTTCCCCCAACGAGTTCAATAATGGCGTCGATGCCCGGATCACGGATCAGTTCCCATGCATTGTTCGTACATTTTACCTGAGAGAGATCGATTCCCCGATCTTTTTGCCAGTCGACATCGGCAATACCGGCAAGGATGATTTCTGTCCCTACCCGTTTGTTGATAGTATCTTTATTTTCAAAAAGAGTTTTTACCGCTCCAGTCCCGACGGTTCCAAATCCAATCAAACCAGCGCGCAAAGCCATCGATGCTCTCCTCAGTTTTACGATTTATGGAAAGAAGTGTAATGTATATAGAGCCATTCGTGAAGGCGGAAGCTGATTCCTTCGCTTTTGCTTCCCTCATAGGGTACCTAGGACAAGCGTAGTTTGCCCATGTTTCTCACTGGGTACCAAGGGCAAGCGTAATCTGCCCTTGCCGAATAACGCTCTACCGCCAGAACAGACCTGACGTCTTGTCCTGGCTACCCGTTTAAGTGGTTTTTCATGAAGCCAATTGACATGCCCTAGTTTTCCACAATAATAATGATTATAAATGATTATCTATAAGAATGTTTCGCTATTGAGTTGGCGAAACATTCCTAATCCAGCCGGTGGATTCCGGCATGAAAAAGAAAGGAGAGTTTCATATGAAACACATCTCAGGAATCATTTTAACGGTATGTGCAGTACTTGCAGCACCGAGTTTGGTGATGGCACAAAGCTACACAGCGAATTTCGTCGCCACGCCCCCGGTCATCGACGGCCAAATATCCGCCGGCGAGTGGGACGCGGCCGAAGCGCCGTTGGGTGAAGATTGGACCGATCACGGTAGCGGTGCTGCAGCCGATCCCGCGGAATTGACACAAGTTCGCGTGCTGTACAGCGTAGACGGATTGTATGTTCTTTATGAATGCACGGATACGGATGTTGTTTCTGTGGTGACCGGTTCCGAACGCTTAAACGGCAGCGCTGCCGGAACACCGGGACGTCAGGCATCCGGTGATGTTGGCTGGTCGTTTGCAAACACGGACTATCTTGCCATCTATATCGATCCTGCAAACGTTCCGGATGATCGCACTGAGACAAATCCCAGCATATATAGCTACAGCCTGCAAGCCGAACCGTCCATTACCGCCAATGATGAACAAGACGATATGGGGAATTCCTATAATTACACAGAGTTCGGACGCTATGGCGGTTTTCGTCTGCGCAATCCCAATCCGGTGGAAGTGGATGGAGTCATCGAATATTGGGTGAATGGCGGAAGTTGGGAACTCACAACGTCTCAAGTTGTCGACGGTCCGACAGCCGATGGTTTTGTGATGGAATTCAAAATTACGTGGGAAGATTTAGGCTACCCGTATTATCAACACGTTGCGGATGAAATCATCGACAATACCACCATTCTCGACGCAGAAGATGCCACTGTTCGCACTTTCCCCGGCGCCATTTGGGGACTGGCCGCTGTGGATGGTGGAAACGTAACCGGAATGCCAAAACCGGGAACGGCTTGGAAAATCCAATTCTGCCGCCATTCCGCTAGTGCTGCAACCCAGTATACGAACTGGGTCGGTGATACAGGCGGATTTGTAAGCCGTCCATTCGGTGAAGTGGTATTCGGCGAAGCGACAGGTACGGCCATTCGCGATGCCATGCTTCATAACAACTAATCAATAGTCATACGACATAATATTTAGTTATGATCAATGAGAACGGTGAGGATTTCCTCGCCGTTCTCTACCCATCGACAATTCCCCCTCTTTTGTGCTTTGATAATGTGTAAGTATTTATCACGAAGTGGAGGAATCCCTATGTCAGACTCTACCTTTTCTCGTCGTCGTTTTATCCAAAAATCCGGCGCTACTCTTGCGGGCCTGCCCGTGTTATCGATCGCATCCAAACAAGTTTTGGGCGCGAACGACCGTGTCCAAATCGGGATCATCGGATGTGGTAGCCGAGGCCGTGAAGCGCATATGAAAGGCATTCACCGTTTCGACATCGACCAGAACGTCGCCATCACCGCCGTGTGTGATCCTTGGAAGCAGCATCGTGACTTGGCCGCGCAAATGGCCAAAGAATGGTACAGCAAAGACCCTCAGCAGTTCGAAGATTTTAAAGATCTTCTCAAACTGGACAATCTCGATGCGGTCACGATCGCCGCTCCCGATTTTCAGCACTGCACGATTTTACGGATGGCTGTCGAGGCGGGGAAAGACGCCTACTGCGAAAAACCTCTTGCCATCACACTTGAAGAATTGAAAGACGCTGTAGACGCTGTCAAAAAAAGTGACTGTATCGTGCAAGTCGGTACCCAGCTTCGCAGTGAACCGACATTCACCGGTTGTAAGAAAGTTGTCCAGGAAGGAAAACTCGGAAGAATTATCAAGTGCACCCAAGTAAGAAACACGTATCGTCCCTATTGGCATCATTATGATCGCCCGGTCGAGAGAAAAGATGCCAATTGGCAAGTATTCTTGCGAGGGCGAGATTACCGTCCGTGGGACGCCGATCAATTCAGCACCTGGTACGGATACCGCGATTTCTCCTCCGGCCCCATCGGCGGCTATATGAGCCATTTTGTCGACCTGGTGCATTACATCACCCGGGCGAAGATTCCCACCCGCGCCGTCACGATGGGCGGGATTTATACTTGGAAAGATCAACGCACCTGCCCCGATTCGATTCACACCTTACTCCATTATCCCGAAGGATTGATGGTAAGTTACACCTCACTCTTCGGAAACGGATTTGATAATTTTTATCGTTTTTACGGAACCAAAGGTACGATTTACGGAAAAGGCTGGAGCGCCCCGACAATGACAGGTGCGGGAATCGACGATCCTGACCGGATCAAAGAAGAACAACTCGTTCCCGAAGTGCCCATCCCCAAGCACATGGAAGATTGGTTGATGTGCCTCCGCTCACGCGAGCAACCGAACGCGGATATCGACGCCGGGTACCAACACGCCGTCGCCTGCATCCTCTCCGATCGGGCATGGGTCGAGAAACGGGAAATGACGTACGATCCGGTAAAACGGGAGATTTATCCTTCGTAAGGTAAGAGAAATTAACGTAACGCCACCTTCCCGGCGGCTTTTCCAGGGATCTAGTAAATCGAGTAGAAAGGGCAAGGCGCCAGCCAGCCTTTGAGATGAAACTTTAATCAATCATCACCCCCGGCACAAATACGGCAAGATCCCCGATGCTCTTCAATCCGTTCGACGCATCATATCGGAGAGTGAAATCATCCCCATTGGCCGCTCCCTGCCACAATCCCTGCATTCCTGCATTCGGTCCGAAGGATTTGACATAGGCGCGTGAGGGGCAACCTTCTTGAGAGGATTTTGCCGAGGCCTCACTTCTCATCAAAAATGGAGGGAAATACGCCCAGTAATCCGCACAGACTGCCGTTCCGTTTCCAGGTTGGCCGCGAGGAATGGCAATGTACCGGTACCACGTCCATTTCGACGAGGCTTCCGGTTGCATACTGTCCTTTGAGTGTGGAGGTGGAAACACATCCACAGGAATATTGGCTAGATAGGAAACTGGTGTCGTCAATAACCAGAGTTGATGACTAAACGGATAATACCCATTATCCAAGTTATATTGCTCCAAAGCCGTTCCGATGGCACGCAAATCCGATTTGCAGCGCGCGACCTTCGCACGAACTTGTGCGTTCAAAAAATTCGGAACGGCGATCGCGGCCAAAATCCCGATAATCGCCACAACGATAAGCAATTCGATCAAAGTAAATCCTTTTTTCATATTCCACTCCATTCATCATTTAAAACGGGTAGCAAGGGTAAGCGAAGTCTACCCTTGCCGGTAGGGGCGGTTCGGGAACCGCCCAACGAGAACGATTCCGCCAGGGCAGACCTGATGTCTTCCCCTGGCTACTCTCTTTCAATTTTCACGATCATGCATAAAGTGAGTAAGTATAATACTACCTATAAATTAAATGCCTTTTTCGATTCTGTAAAACCCAACAGAAATCAATCTTTCAAAAAAGCGATCAAGCAGAAAGGGGGTAACAAAATTCCTCTTCCAGAGATAATCTACACCCAGAAGCCATAAAGGGGAAATACCATGAAAAGAAGAAACTTTATAAAAACAATCGGTTTGGGATTCACAGGCGCGAATATTGTATCGCCACAACTCTTTGCTTCTGAAATGAGTAGATCAAAGAAGGGCAATCTCCCAAATATCATTTATATTATGGCTGACGATATGGGATACGGTGATCTTTCCTGTCTCAATGGGCAATCGCAGCTGAAAACCACCCACATCGACCGCTTGGCGCAAGAGGGCATCACCTTCACCGATGCTCATTCCGGTTCCGCTGTCTGTACTCCGACTCGCTACGGTATTTTAACCGGCCGCTATTGTTGGCGCTCCCGACTGAAAAGCGGAGTCCTGTACGGATATTCCAAGCATTTAATTGAAGAAGGGAGAATGACGGTCGCTTCTCTTCTGAAAAAGCACGGTTATGCCACTGCATGTGTCGGGAAATGGCATCTCGGGTTGGACTGGCCGACAAAAAGTGACGATCCCGAAGATGTCGATTATTCCAAAACGATTCAACACGGTCCCAATACGAACGGCTTCGACTATTTCTTTGGCATCAGCGCGTCACTCGATATGCCCCCGTATGTTTATATTGAAAATGACCGAGTGACCGCCGCCCCCGACAGGGAAACGGAAAATCAAGATTATCAAGGCTTTTGGCGCAAGGGACCGACGGGAGCCGACTTCAAACATATCGAGGTTTTGCCTACTTTAACGAAAAAAGCCGCAGACTTCATCGATCAACAAGCCGAAAGGAATGAGAATAATCCCTTCTTCCTCTATTTTCCATTGCCCGCGCCTCATACTCCGATTTTACCTACCGATGCATTCAAAGGAAAAAGTGGAACCAATCCTTACGGGGATTTTGTCCTTCAAGTTGATTCAACCGTCGGTCAAATAATGGATACTTTGAAGCGGAACGGAATCGAAGACAACACATTGATTATTTTTACCAGCGACAATGGCTGTTCTCCCCGCGCTGAATTCGAAGATCTTGCACAATACGGCCACGATCCGAGTTACCATTTCCGCGGTCACAAAGCGGATATCTTCGAGGGTGGCCACCGCATCCCCTTCATCGCCCGTTGGCCGAAACGGGTCAAACCGGGAACCACGACTTCGGAAACCATTTGTTTGACGGATTTGATGGCAACCTGCGCCGCCATTACCGGAGACCATCTCCCGGAAGACGCTGGAGAAGACAGTTACAACATCTTACCCGCTTTGACGGGTATATCCTACGAAAAACCGATCCGCGAAGCGACCGTACACCACTCCATCAATGGTTCCTTTTCCATCCGCCAAGGCAAATGGAAAGTGGAACTTTGTCCCGGCTCTGGCGGTTGGAGTTACCCTCGTCCGCAGAAAGCCAAGGAATTGGGGCTGCCACCAGTTCAACTCTACAATCTGGAAAAAGACATTGGCGAAACGAAAAATGTGTTTCAGAAACATCCAAAAGTCGTGGAACGGCTTACAAGACTGTTGGAGAAATATAAAAAAGGAAACCGCAGCGCTCCCATCAACTAAGGTAAAAAATGAAGCCTACTCACCCGCTTACAACAACAGGCGCGAAATGGTGGAAAGCAAAACCAACGATTAGGCGGCTCCTTCAAGAAGAAGCCGCCCAACAATAGACTGATTGATTATGTGAGATTCCGGATTATTGCTTTTCTTCTTTTTGCTCAGGTTGCAGGAAAACATTGAGTGGATTCCCACCGAAAACAATCATGAAATGAGAGAGATAAACAGAACGATATCAATGCATAGGCGCTTCCAGAAACCGATTGAGAACGTCCTGCTCTTTTTCTTCGTGTTTTGAAAGCACGAATTTCGCGGAGGTGTACACTCGTAACAAATCCCGCTTTTCTACTTCCAAAGTGGTCTTCTCACTCAATCGCTGAAATCGTGTTTTCATCAATTCCATCATTTGCCGATTCGCATCCGGTACGATACAAACAAATGCCGTTTCATCCCACCGCCCCAAGATATGATGGCGGGAGAGCATATGAAGTAACGTCCGAGTAATACTTCGTAACAATTTTTCTCCAATCCGATACCCGAATTTTTCCAGGATCGAATCGTAATTCTGGATCCGCAGCAGAATCATACCGTATAATCTCTCGGTTTCTTCCATTTCGGCATGAACGGATTTTCGTTTCATCAGAATGTAGTTTTTATTCGGTAATCCGGTCGTTTCGTCAAGATACGCCAATTTTGCCAACTCTTTGATTTTTTCTTGATCACTGATCTTGCTCTCTTCCGGCGAGAAAACTTCTACGGCTCCCAATATCATTCCTTCCGGATTGATGATCGGCATCACCCGCATCGAGACCGGCATCCGATGTCCATCTTTATGGTGCATAAAAAAATTGGATGAACGGCATTCACCATCCACAATCGTTTTTGCCAACGGACATCCCGTTTTGCACATATTGGCTCCTTGATCATCGACATGCTCGAGAATGTTGTCATAGCAACGATGTCCTTCTACCTCTTTTTTCGAAAATCCGGTGATTTTCTCCGCTGCTTGATTCCAAAACAAAATCTTCCGATTCGTGTCGACGTAATAGACCCCTTCATCCAGATTTTCCAAAATAGTGTTATAAAACCGGCTGTCAAAATCCATAATTCTACCAATAATTATCTCAGTTTTGATATGAATATGATCAATTTGATCCATTTTAGTGATCTATATTTGTATTTCAAGCAAATAACGTACCAAAAGTCTGTTCCTTTATTCATCCCAAAAGGATATTGCAATTTTGCACGAGTACACATATACTGTGTTTATGAAGAATATTACCCTTAGCATAGATGAAAAAGTACTTTCCACTGTTCGGCGTTATGCAATGGAGCATAACTCATCTGTCAATGCTTTAGTGCGTGAGTATTTGACAGACATTGCACTACGTGAAGATCGAGCCAGAAAAGCCCGTCAAAGAATCAGGAAACTGAGCAATCAATCTACTGCCGCAATGGGTTTGCAAAGGTGGACACGAGATGAACTCCATGAACGTGGATCGTTTCATGGATACCAACATTCTTGTTTATGCTGTTGTCAGGGATGAAAATGAGAAACGTCGGCGTTCTCTCGAATTGATAGAAAAGGAAATATTTGCGCTGTCGGCACAAGTTTTACAAGAATTTTATGTGATTGTCACTCATAAAATAGCCGTTCCTCTCTCTCCGGATCAAGCATTGGAATGGATCGAACAGTTCGAAATGTTTCCTTGCATATCTATCGATACAAGTTTGATTAAAATAGGAGTCGAAATCAGCGTCCGATACAAAATATCGTATTGGGATGGTTTAATTCTAGCTGCCGCTGAACATTCCGGAGCCATGATTTTGTACAGCGAAGATCTTAATCATGGTCAACTGTATGGGAAAGTAAGAGTAATCAATCCATTCATCTCTCCAGTAGATGGCTGATCATATTGCTTGCATTTGGTTTCCAATTGAAGTGTATACGCTCGGGGAGTGACAAAACGAGTTTGTGAAAGATCAACAAAATGATAAAATTTCTTCTTGTATTTTGAATTGTAACGTTCTCTATTGGAGTGTTCGAATCAGTTGGAATCCCCTTGCTTTCTTTCCCGCGGGCATTGTAGTAAAATATAACATGAATCGTTTTTTTAACGAGATGATGAAATGGTAAATCGAATAACTGTCAATCCTGAAATACACTTTGGAAAACCTTGTATCTCAGAAACACGCATTCCCGTACAATTTGTCCTCGAATTGGTACAAGAGGGATTTTCATTTGAAGAAATTATCCGTGATTTTTATCCTGAATTAACCGTTGAGGATATTCGTGCATGCATCGGATTCGCAATTGAACTGATATCCGTAGAAGAAATTCATATCCATGCGGTTTCAACATGAGATTATTGCTCGATCAAGATGTTTACGAAAGAACAGCAGTATTCCTTCGTGATATAGGTCATGATGTTATTCAATGTTCTCAGGTCGGGCTTCAACAAGCAGCAGACAAATACATTCTCAAATCGGCACAGGAACAGAATCGGTTACTTGTTACTCGAGATCGGGATTTTGGTGCGTTGGTCTTTGTGAAGAGATTAGGAGCTGGAATTATTTATCTTCGTGTAAAACCATCGACTCTCGCACCTGTACACAAAGAATTAGAACGAGTGCTGTCCTCGTATTCCCAAGAAAAATTAAGCAAGTCATTTATAGTCGTTGAACCGTATGGCTATCGATTCAGGCTTGTCGATAAAAATTCATGATTTTTGTGTGATCATCACAAGAGAAAAGGAGAATGGAATATGACTCACAATAAACTGACACGCCGAACCTTCGGCCACCTGAGCGCAGCTGCCGGATTGGCTCTACATTCCGGACCGGCGTTGAACGTTCTCGGTGCCAATGAAAAGATATCCGTCGGTCTCATCGGCTGCAGTGGCCGTGCTCAAGGTCTTGTCCGCACATTCTTGAAACATGGTGTCGAGTTCAAAGCCGTCTGCGATGTCGATAAACAGCGCCTCGAACGAGGCAAAGAAATTACCAGCGTTCAAGACAACAGCGCTTATCAGGATTATCGGAAGCTGTTGGAACGCAATGATATGGATGCCGTCATCATCGCTACACCGCCCCACTGGCATGCGCTCCCCTTTGTCGATGCCTGCAAAGCCGGATTCGATATATACTGCGAAAAACCATTGGCCGTCACCGTCTGGGAAGGCCGTCAAATGGTGAACGCCGCGCGAAAATACAACCGTGTCACCCAATGCGGCACCCAATCCCATTCCGCCCCGCATTACCGGGAAGCGATGCAACTGCTCCATGGCGGCTACATCGGCAAAATTCTCAAAGCGAAAAGTTGGAGTCTCCGCAACAACAATCCGAAAGGCATGGGACCGGCAAATATCACCAATCCTCCCGATCATCTCGACTGGGATTTCTGGCTCGGTCCGCTGCCGAAACTCCAATATTTCCCCCAACGCTGCCATGGCGGATTTCGCTGGTTCTGGGATACGGACGGCGGCTGGATGACCGATTGGGGAACTCACCAGTTCGACATCATTCAATGGGGCATCCAACAATATCAACCACTCGCTGTATCCGCCGAAGGGGGGAAATTCTTTTTCACCGATTGCACCGAGACACCGGATACGTTCGAAGCGAATTTCCGATACAACGACTGCCTCGTCCAATTTACCGTCCGTTCTCACAATGCATTCGATCCCGAACACGAACCGGAAATGGATACCTGGAAAGGTTACGGCATCGAATTCTATGGCACGCAGGGAACCCTCTTTCTTGACCGTGACCGCGTAATCGTCTGGCTGGCAAAAGAGCCGTTTTGCAAAGACACGAAACCGGTCGACATCGTCGGCGATTACCGGTTGATGAACGACAACCACATTGGCGAGTTCCTGGAGAATATCAAAACCCGCAAACGATGCGTCTGCGACGTCGAGGTCTGCCATTACGCCTCCAATACCTGCCATCTAGGCAACATCGCTTTCCGCACCGGTGAGCGAATTGTTTGGGATGGCGAAAAGGAGCAAATTACCAATCATCCCGAACTCAATTCCTGGTTGCGCAGACCCTACCGTTCTCCCTGGAAACTCGAAGTATAATCACAACCCACTCCCCCCAATCAGCACAAAAAATAAATGTCAAAAAAACGACATTTCCGCTTCCTTCGATTCATTTTTCAGGCTACAATACCCTATCACTTTTGATCACTGCAAGACCGGACCCAGCAAAAAAAGAGACGCAGTTAATTTTGCCCTCCTCGTTTTTGACTTTCCGGAAATACCAGTTTGAACAAAAAGTGTGCAAAACAGTTGCCAATCACCATAGGGCAACAAGAAAAATTCTAGGAGGCCAAGTTTTGTCATGGCTACAGGACGAGTAAAATGGTTTAACGAGAAAAAGGGGTACGGATTTATTGAACAGGATGGCGGAAAAGACATTTTCGTTCACCACACCGGCATCGAGGGCACAGGATTTAAAACCTTGTATGAAAACCAAAAAGTCTCTTTCGACATTACCGATGGGCGCAAAGGTCAAGCGGCAATCAATGTGAAAACACTGGATTTATAAACCGAGCTTCACAAAACATTATACGGCTCTCATTTCCTACCTTCGTTTCATCAGAACTCAAGAAAAAGCGAAACGAGTTCTTTGAATTTTTCAAAACACGTTTCGCTTTTTATCCATATTCGTTCGCGGCCAAACCGACTACTACGCCTATCCCTCCATTCTCCAAGACCATCAAGGCTTGATCCACATTTCCTATACCTTCAACGATCCAAACGGAAAAACGATCATGCACGAAGTATTCAACGTCGAATGGATTCAGCAGGGTGACAAAGGCAATCATTAATCTTTCTTTTTGACAAATGATGTTCTTCACTGACTGTATGCCTGATGTCTTCTTCCACCATTTAGGAAATTTTATCCTTTCCCTTTTGACTGGTTCCTAAAAAATCTATATTGTTCCTATGATTCACCTCGGTAGTTCAAGAACTCCGGTTCAGATGCAATTTTACATTAGTACTGATTTGCTTATGGAAAGGAAAAGGAATGAGACCATCGCTTATTAGAATAATAATTTTACTTTTTGTCTGCCTGTTTGTTTCTTCGTCTTTTTGTGATCAACCAACCAACGAATACTATAATGAACCCTACCGGCCACAATTTCATTTTACACCCGAAAAAAATTGGATGAACGATCCCAACGGTCTAGTTTATTATGGCGGGGAATATCATCTTTTTTATCAACACAACCCGTTCGATCGAGAATGGGGATTCATGCATTGGGGGCATGCAATCAGCCGGGATTTAGTTCATTGGAAACATCTGCCTATCGCGATTTACCCGGATGAGAATTCCAAAGACAAGGTGCGCTGCACCGCATTTTCCGGAAGCGCCATCGTCGATTGGAACAACACATCCGGATTCCAAACCGGTTCGGAACCGCCGAGCGTCGTGTTCTATACCAGCCAGTTGTGCGGGCAGAGAATAGCCTATAGCAATGATCGAGGTAGAACATGGGAGAAATATGATGGAAATCCTATCCTCCCGCGTGTCGATGATGATGCCCGTGATCCTAAGGTTATTTGGCATGATGAATCCAAGCAGTGGGTGATGGTGCTCTATCGGCGTCCGGATAATGATAAAGAGAAAAGTGGGATTTCTTTTTATACTTCTGCGAATCTAAAAGAATGGGATTATCAAAGCCACACAGTCGGTTTCTTTGAATGCCCGGAAGTTTTCGAACTCCCAGTAGACGGCAATCCGCAAAACACTCGCTGGATATTATATGGCGGTGACGCGCAATATATGCTTGGCAGTTTTGACGGAAGTGAATACCGTAAGGAAAGCAGCAAACATGTGATGGATTACGGAGCGAATTTTTACGCATCTCAAACATACAACAACATTCCCGAAGGTGATGGACGGCGAATTCAGATTGCCTGGATGCGGGGCGGGAAGTATCCCGATTCGCCCTGGAATCAACAAATGTCCTTTCCGTGCACGCTAACACTACATACAACCAAAGAAGGGATTCGTGTGTTCCGCAATCCGGTTCGAGAAATCGAAACAATTTATCAAAAACAGTATATTTGGGAAAATGTGATTTTAGAGCCGAGAAACAATCTTCTGGCTGGATTTGAAGGTGATTTATTCGAAATCTTCGGCGAATTTGAGGTGAAGGAAGGTTCCGAATTCGGTATTGTCGTTCGCAAAGGAGAACAATCGAAGGGAACTCCCATTCGATATGATGTACAGAAACAGGAATTGACTTGCCTTGGTAGAACCGCTCCGTTGGAACTGAATTCAAATCGTATCAAAATACATATTCTTTTGGATCGAACCTCTATCGAAGTGTTCGGGAATGACGGCCGGATCTCAATGTCGAATTGCTTTGTACCTAATGTGGATTGTGATGGTCTCGAACTATATACAAAAGGCGGAAATGTGAAAATCATTCAATTGGAAGTCAATCGGCTTCATACGGCTTGGCGGAATGAATAAAACGGAGGCGGAATATAGCCATTGATGTATAGGATCACTTATGATTGTATTAATATAGGTTATTTTGCCGTTTCTTCGGCAATACGGATTGATTGGAAGGGGGTAATTCAATGAGCAAGAACCGGATTTCACGACGAATTTTCTTGATGGGCGGCGCAGCCATGGCCATGGGCGGCTGTGCGACAAAACCACGGATTTCACTGAAAAAGTTGGGATATGAATCCCCGAACGAGAAACTGAATGTTGCAGGAATTGGTGTCGGAGGGAAGGGAAGCTCCGATATCGACGGCTGCAATAGCGAGAATATCGTTGCACTCTGTGATGTGGATTGGAACCGGGCCGGCGATACATTTGCCCGATATCCTGCGGCAAAACGCTATCGCGATTACCGCCTGATGTTGGAGAGAGAAACGAATATCGATGCAGTGACTATTTCCACGGCGGATCACATGCACGCCTTTGCTGCAATGGATGCCATGAAAAGAGGCATTCATGTGTATGTGCAAAAACCGATGACCCATTCGGTGTATGAAGCGCGTGAGTTGATGAAGGCAGCGCGGAAATACGATGTGGCTACCCAGATGGGGAATCAAGGACATTCAAGCGATAATGTACGCATATTCGCAGAAATGATCTGGGCGGGAGTGATCGGACAGGTGCATGAAGTCCACTGTTGGACCAATCGCCCAATCTGGCCGCAGGGAATCCCCGAACCGCTGCCGGCGAAACCGGAACCCGACCATATGAGCTGGGATTTGTGGTTAGGACCGGCGCCTTGGCGCCCCTACAATCCCAACTATGCACCCTTCAAGTGGCGCGGTTGGTTTGATTTCGGTACCGGCGCACTGGGGGATATGGGTTGCCATATCTTGGATACATCCAATTTCGCATTGACGCTCGATTATCCTATAAGTGTAGAATGCATTACGCAAGAAGGGAAAAACGATCAAACCTATCCGGAAAGCTCCATTATCCGTTATGACTTTCCTGCCCGTCCCGGTATGGTTCCGGTCACAATTTATTGGTATGACGGAGGCAACAAACCGAAAGTGCCGGAAGCATTTGCCGATCAGATCGAACTCGGCAGCGGTGGGTGTTTATTTATCGGAGAAAAAGGGATCATCGTGAGCGGGCAATACGCGAGTGATATGAAAGTGTATCCGGAATCACTCACAATCGATCCGGAACCGCTCATTCCACGCTCGACCGGGCATTATCGGGATTGGATCCAAGCGTGCAAAGGCGGTATGCCGGCTTGCTCGAATTTCGATTATGCCGCTCCGTTCACCGAATGGGTACTGCTAGGAACTATTGCCGTTCGCTGTGAAGGTAAACTGCTGTGGGATGGTCCCAATATGCGGTTTACCAACAATCGGGAAGCCAATCAGTATGTGAAGCGTGAATATCGCAAAGGTTGGAAATTATAATCGGCCTCACTGAACGAATATCAAAAAACGATTTTCAACATACCCGCAAAACTGAATCGATAAATAACGGATGAGTTCCGGTTACGGTCTTTACACTTCTGAGCGTATTCCGTTTGCCCTCCTTTCATGATAACAAAACAGTAAACTATTATCAAAACACCTTTGGTTTAAGCGAAAGGAGAATTTCCCCATGGCCCTTAGTCGAAAGGCGAAGTTGAATTTCATCGTTGACAGTATGGGATATTTGGCGTTCTTGTTTCTGATTAGCACTGGAATCATTATGGAATTCATATTGCTTCCCGGACGTGAACGGGTTGCCAATGATCCGACAACGTTAATGAGTCTTTCCCGTCATGATTGGGGAGAGTATCATTTCTGGGCTTCCGTCATTTTTATTTCAGCTGTGGTTATTCATCTTTTCCTGCATTGGTCGTGGTTGGTAGGAATCTTTCGGAATTTCATGCGGCAAAAACCGGTAACCGTCCTCACGGCGGCACTGCTTTTGCCTTTGATTGTGGCTGCCATTCCATTGTTTGGCGCGCGAGGATTTGAAGAAGAGGAAGGGCATAGCGGAGGGGGAAGAAGAAATGCGAATTATGGGATACAAGCCGAAGGGAATCCTATCGATCATTTCAATTCCAATTTTGATGAAAGAGAGTCTTATAATCTCAACGGTTTCATGATTCGCGGGCGAACCACGTGGCGAGAAATTGAGACCGAAACGGGAGTCAAGACCGAAGAGGTTCTCTCCGCTCTCGGTATCCAGGAAAATGTGGAGAAGGATGAACGGATTACTAATTTAAGATTAAAGTACGATATAGGAATGAATGATATTCGCAGAGTTGTCGCTCAATTGGCAACAAAGCGCTAATCTTTTCTCATGACGATTCGAAATCCCACAGCCGGATGCGCACGGTCCGGCGGCGGGCCACTCCTCATCGCGCTGCGGACCCGATCCGGAGAATCCTGCCAGGAACCGCCGCGAATCACTTTCGAATATCCCCGCGAGGGACCGGTCGGATCGGTTACCGCTTCTTCCGGATAGAGAGCAAACCAGTCTTCACACCATTCCCAGACGTTTCCCATCATGTCATACAATCCGAATGCATTTGGTAAAAAGGAACCGACTGGCGCAGTTCCCGCGTAGCCATCGTCGCAGGCAAAAGTATCCGGATAGGTAAATTCGGAAGCGGCGCTGATATCCGCTGCATTGGCATAGGCACACGCATGATCGTCATCGGGATCGTTCCCCCAAAAGCGGCGAGTTGTCGTGCCCGCCCGGCAGGCATATTCCCACTCCGCTTCGGTCGGTAAGGTTATATTTTTTTCCGTTTGCTCCGACAGCCAATCACAAAAGGCTTTCGCTTCATCCCATGTCACCCGGATAACGGGCAGGTCATCGGCATATAGATCGATGTTCCCGGTCGGGCTGCCGGTATGTCCCGGATCGAATTGTCGATATTGCCGATTGGTCACTTCGTATTGACTCATATAAAAATCACTCGTGATCGTTACGCTATGGCGGGGGCTTTCATTCGGGAACCGTCCTTTTTCATCTTCCGGGCTTCCGCCTTGGTACGTACCGGCTTGGATCAATCCCATCTCGATTTCATTGTCTTCTGAAAGTTCAATCGTCGTCGTCGCGCCGCTTGGCAAGCCGGAACCGGGAGTCGGCGTCGGTGTCACCATTGCCCCGGCTTCGATCTGCATATAAAAAACAGAATCGCTCGAGGCCGGATCGGTGAAAAAAGTCCCTAAATCCGGACCACTTTTTCTCAGTTCCAACCATTGCAACGCATTCGTCCATCCCGGTGGAAATACAGCGACCGGCCCAGCCAATAATTGTCCTTCTTCGTCAAAACCGTAGAGAGAATGATTGGAATTGTTTAAAATCCATAACCGCTCATCCTGCCATTCGGCGTCGACCACAGACGATACGGGAACCACCTTTTCGAATTCGAAGCCATTTTTCGAAGCACGGTAAAATCGGGGGCCATAAAGAGATTCACCGATAAGAAAAAAACGTCCGTTATCATCCCCTACAAACGCTTCTCCTATTAGTGGAACTTGAATGGTATGCGGAGTTTCCGTTATCAAGGTTCCATCCAGTTGCACCAACCACAGAAAAAGCGGAGTGATAGAATCGGATACTGAGTTGTAATTGGAAGAGTAAAGAATCCCGATTATATCTCCACTAACGGTGACTTTCATAAAAACCGGCCTGGTTGGAAGAGATGCAGAGGATGTGATGTCGACTTGAGTGATATAACCGCCTTCCGAATCGAGGCTGTGCACCGTGATCAAATTCGGATACCGCAGGATTGCCATGGCAGAACCTTCTTTTCCCCCACCGAATGCCCATGCAATCGCATCGGCCGCCAGATGATCGACGTTTACAGGTTCTGTTGTGGGATCGTACAAATCGAAGCGATCGTGAACGAATCTTCTTGTGTCAGATGGATTTTCGAAAAACCGTCCAAATGTTTCGCCCCCATCCACGAAAACCAAGCCGGAGTAATCGGATATCGGCATGGGCAATGATCTTCGGAAAATACGGCCGAATCTGTCAAAAGATATATAGTGGACTTCTCCGCTTGTCGCATATGTATAAACGACGTACCCCACATCGTTGGATGCGATCTGTGAGGAAGGAGGTAACTCGACCGGTTGGGAAAATAGAGGTAAATATCGATGCAAATTCCATTGCCGAACCGGTAGGGGAGGGGTTGGCGTATAGAGAGGAGTATTTGTTGGTTGTGGTAAAACGGGAGTCGATTCACCTGCCTCCGTGGCGGGAGGATTGGTTGCATTCGGATTTCTTGTCCATTCCGGAAGAGAGGTTGGATTGGTAACCGTTTGAGTTGAAGCAGGATAAGACTCGACCGGTGACGGAGTAAATCCTGGTGGGAAGGTCATGGTTGCAGTTGGAGTGGCCGTGTTGGCCGGGGGTGACGACGAATCAGTTGGGATGGTCGTCTCTAAAGGAGATGGAGGAGTAGACTCCATAGAAGATGGTAGGGATGGAGTGGGAGTTGCGGTTCCTGTATATATAGCAACGGGTGTCATTTCCTGCGATGATGAAGGGCTTACCGATGCAGGAGGGATATAGGTTCCTGAAACAGTAGGAGAAAGAGGCAAAATCGGTGTGAGCAAGGGGGTGCCATCGGGAGAATAAGTATCTGCAGGAACAGCATGCGATGAGCGATGCAAGGTCAGAAACTCGACTAAATCACGGCTATCGACTTTTGTATCTCCGTTAAAATCGCCGATCTGATTTTCTTCTGTTTTTTGATACCATAAGGTGCTGAAATAATACAATTCTCGTGCAGTCCACTCGGAAGGATTGTCAAAAGGCGAATTCAGCCGTGTTTGTGTCCAACCGGGGGAAAAACCATCGAGATACAAATAACCTGTTACGAAAAATAGGAATAAAATCCCATACTTTCGATACACGAATCAAACCTCAACCCAAATGAGAGATCAACAATAATGATATTATATCGGAATTATGCTTTTGTTCTATTGAACTGAAGGCTTTAATCGAGCCGCGGGACGATATATGGAACCATCATATTCGTATGTTTAAACGGTATTGAGATATTGCCCGATCAACATGGCTAGACCGGTGGGGACAGCCATGAGTAAATGGACGGTTTCGGGGGTGTTATATTTCTTACGAGTTTCACGTATGGTCTTGGTTGTTTTCAAGGCAATATTCAAATTTCTTGAGATATTTCTCGATTTTAGTATATTTTCACCAGTTTAAAAGGACCAATCAACTGGGATAAACAAAATTCCGGTTCTATCGATGGATATTCTGCAAGAACCACAACAGGGAGTATTGACAGGAACAAGTGATTCAAAAAGTGTCGGCACTAGTGTTGACAGTTGTGCGGCTTTTCCTGTTTCGAAGGTTCATTCAATGGCACAAATGTACAAGAATAGTGAAAAGAATAAATCCGGTAATTTGAAGGTATTAGACACGCTTTGTCAGGGAGAGTCATTATCCGGCAGGAAGGATGAAGAAACGGCCCTAAGGGGAATCGAACCCCTGTTTCCAAGATGAGAGCCTGGCGTCCTAACCCCTAGACGATAGGGCCATTTTGTACAATCGTATCTTGAGTTTTTTTTCTGTCAACCAATGACCATTTGGAATACAATTAACTGTTTGTTCCACTTTTTCCTGGTAGGATTAAGCGCGATAAGGACTGCGTGTCATGACCGCGTCGTAAAGTTTAACTCCGAGGGAATTGGCGATCACATCGCATTTGGCTTTGAGAATGAAGAAAATATTCTCCTCGCGATGGGATAGAGTTTCGTAGTTGGCTTGGCCTTTTGAAATGATAATGTCAGCGGCGTGGTATGCTGCTAAAAATTCCGGGCTTACCACGTTCAATACGGTTCCAAGTACAGACGTGTCATTGTGGATAACTGGAACAATTTTGTCGAGTTCAACTGCGAGCGCGTCTTCCATGGTCGCATCGTTCAAAACCGGTCCTGAATTGACTCCCGCTGTTATTTTGAGATTGGGGTAATGATGGAGCAGTTCTTCCATAAAAACGCGGTCAAAGACAATCTCGCCGGCGTTGTCACAAAGATAGAGCAATCGTATATTTTTGGAATTCTTTTTTCCCTGTTCCAATAATGCTTGAAAATCAGGATAATCATTCCGTTGAAATCCTTCATGTAATACTTTATCGATGGTGGCCTGGATATCGAACTGTTCTTGAATACCAAGATCGATGATATTTCCACATGCGGCCAACTGACAAGCGAGAAAGAGAGGATCTCCACTTTGGGAAATCCTCTCTTTCAATTGAGGAACCAGCGAAAGCGCCATCGAATTGGTTTGTTCTTTTATGATCTTGAAGGGATCCACCACTTCCGCAAACCGTTCCGCATGATCAATCGCAATTTGAGAAAGCTCGGCGGGTGATAGAGATGCATCCGCATGATCGATACATTCATTCAATGCCTTTTGTAATTCGTGAATTTTACCATTGGTATCTGTGGTTCCGGCTGTTTCCAGCGCAAGGTTGAACACGCGCACGCCCTGTTTTTTAGAACACTCAATGCACGGGGGCTGAAATTTCATGAGACTCCTTATTTTTCGAATTGATTTGATCGACGTAATTGATCCCGCAATAGAGTTTATTTCCCAATTCGGGATTCGATTCGCGAATATGGCGCCAGCGTCCGGCCCTTTCGTCTTCCCCGATTCGCACTGGGGTCGTGCAGGGAAGACAGCCGATGCTGGGATAATTTTGATCGTGAAGCGGATGAATCAAGACTTGGTTACGGTTATTGTATTCATCCACATGTTGACGATTCCAGTTCGCCAAAGGATGTATTTTATATCCATTGAAGCGAGGATCAAACTGTACGATGGGAGTATTCTTTCGCGCTCCTCCTTCAGATCGCATGATCGCCGAAAGAATGGCATCAAATGGTTGGGCTGCTCGCAAAAATGGAACTTCCTTACGCAAATGGCAGCATAACTGATAATCTCCATCCCGTTTGTACAACTCTCTTCCATATTCTTCGAATTGCCCCTGCGGTGTTTTATCCGGGTAATAGGTCTTGATGTTCAACCCATATTGAGCGATATATTTATCCCGCAATTCGAGCGTTTCCGGGAAATGATATTGGGTATCAATAAAAATAATTTCCACGTCCTTCAATCCCAACTCAAACAATATGTATGAAAGAGCCGAATCGGCGCGCTGCATGCTAGTCATCATGGACAATTTGTCCGTCCCGAAAGTCTCATGTGCCCATCGGACAATTTCCAATGGGGTTTTGGATTCAAGATTCTCATTCACCGCTTCCAGATTCTCGATTTTGATCATGGTAGGATCTCCTTTTTTTGATAAAGAATTTAGTCAAAATTTGTTCGCAATGTACGCGAATGCAATTCTTCTTTTGTGATTCCATTTAATTATCCATGCTAGAGGTATATATCATACACAAGTTATAGACAAATACAAGGAGTGATTGCAATTTTTTCACTATTTTTCTATTCGCGAAGCTTTTGAATCTTCAATTCAAGAGTCAAAAGGACAATGGCATAGTCCAATTATCCAAATACCAGATAACAAAAGTAGATATTTTGCTTCAATTTAAGGAATGGAATAAAAAACCGATAATGAAACAGGGGTGGTGTTCGGAATTCGGCGTTATTGATTGAATGAGATCAAAGGGAACAATGATGGCCTTGATTTCCGGCATGGGACAATAATAATGAGATGAATTCAGCCTTCAATAAAGAAGGCAATAAAAAACAATGGAGAAAAGGATGAGTTCTTCAGATCTTTACGAATTTGAAGTGAAACGTTATCGGGAACTTCTGGAAGAAGATAAAAACTACGCGTTTCAGCGATATGGTTTCACAACATTCTACAGTTTGCCTTCCGATATTTTGTTCAAGCTCAAAACCGACTTAGGGTGGAAGGGCAACGAAGCATTAGATTACTACAACGTGGGCACAATCGAATGCCAAGAAGGACGATACAAAGAGGCCTTGAAGCATTTCGAAAAAGCGGAATCCATACAATGTGATCAACCAGAGTTGTACTATAATATGGCAGTCTTGTGGGAAGAGAAGCAGGATCCCCAAAAAGCCAAAGAGTATTATCAAAAATATATCGATATGGTTGAACAATGGGATGATATTCCAACAAAGCTTCAAAAAGAATTGGATGAAGTGCGCGAGCATATAAAAAGCTTGTAACCATATTTTCTAAATGGATGCAGTGCAAGGTATAACAGGTAAAATGGGGGACAATGTGGTTGTCCCTTTTTTATTTGTCTTTCAGTTTTCACGGTTTGTTGGAGGTAATATTATAACCCATATCAACATAAATGGCTTAAGCATATATTTAAGAGAACTTTACTATTGCATTGCCGATAAAAATGTGATAGGATGAACGCGGTCGTGCAGTTGGGATGAGTCCCTCTTGCGAATAGTAACCGAATCAATGGCAGAAGTATGAATCCGGAGGTTTCAGAATGGGGATGATTTTCATGAAATTGAAAAAACCATTCAATTTGTTGAGCGCCTTTTTCTTTGTTATTGGAATTTTAAATGGATGGGCAATTCCGGAATTGAACGCGAGAACCGTTTCGTCGAATTTGGATGCGATTCGTGTTGCCGATTACACCAACTTTACTCAAATCACATTGGAAATATCGAATAAACATTTCACTGGTGAAGTATCGTCCCTTACCAAAAATCCACCGGTTTTGATGATCCGATTGAAAGGTGTTCAAAGTGACAATTTCGGGAAAGAATACGCACCGGAAACGGAAGCCTTCGAGAAAATATCCTTCTCAACCGACTCTAACAAAAATCTTGTTTTGACGATTCCGCTTGCGGAAAATGTGGATATAGAAGGGATATTTCATCATAATTGGTCAGAATTTATGACCATTGATCTTCCTTTGAAAACTCTCAATCATAAGTATGTTCCACCGCTCGAAACCATCAAACGCCTAAAACAAGAGGAAGGCAAGAAAGTCGTGATCATCGATGCCGGTCATGGGGGATTGGATCCAGGAACAAGAGGAGGATATTACATCCCGGTACAGGAACGAATGAACGAAAAAGATGTTGCATTGGAAGTCGCTCAACGTCTGAAAATCTTGTTGGAAAAAGATTCGAAATACCTGCCTTTGTTGACGCGTTATGGTGATTATCTACCTGTCGGTTTTGGGGCAAAAGGTTCGAATCGCTCGGATTACATTGAAAGTTCTTTGTATCACCGGGTCGAGATGGCAAAACAATATTGTGGTGATATTTTTATTTCGATTCATTTGAATGCGATTGGAGGCCGTTATAAGCAGAGGACGGTTCGCGGCTTCGAAATATTCTATTTAGGTGACAATTATGCGGAAAAAATGGTTGCCGATGAAAAAAATCTCGATATCGAAGCACGTGAATCGTTAGTCAATTCAAGACCGAAGGATTCGTTCATTATCTCTGCATTGGTGAAAGACAAGATTTTGTATGACAGCAAGCAATTGGCCAGTGCGATCGTTGAAGAAATCCAAACCGTACCGGGGGTGGTGTTAGGGCCACGACCGATTCGTCCGAATCGATTCATCGTCAACAAACAATTCATTATGCCTTCCGTTCTTGTAGAATTGGCCTATCTTTCTAACAAATACGATCATGCCAACGTCAAAAAAGCTTCTACTCGGCAAGCCATGGCGGCGTCTTTGTACCGCGCCGTTGAAACATTTTTTTACAAGCCGGACGATATTCCTCTTGTCGCGGTATCCACAAAACCAAACACGACACAAAAATCCGTTTCAACTTCCAGTCAACGTTCTCATAAGCCCTCCACTTCGATTCCAGCGTATCACGTTGTGCGTTCCGGAGATACGTTAAGCCGTATTGCCGAACGGTATGGAATCTCGGTGCGTCAACTGAGGGATTTGAATCGTGGAACGATAAAAAGAGGGAATCGAATTTTTCCGAAACAAAAATTGAGACTGCCTTCCAGTACTCGAACGACCTCATCGGGGCGAGAGATCAAATATAAAGTAAAACGGCAAGATACATTAGAGAAAATTGCCATTCAATTCGGCACGACGGTATCGGAACTGAAAAGTCTGAACAACAAGCGAAACCACCTGATTTATCCAGGGGAAGAATTGAAAGTGATTGCCCGCAAGCAAGTGGCTTCCGCTCATCCAATCAACTATAAAGTGCGTCGTGGCGACACATTGGGAAAAATCGCCAGCCGATTTAAACTATCGCTGAGTCAACTAAAACGGGCCAATGGCTTACGCTCGAATTTGATTCAAGTCGGGCAGGTTTTGATGATCCCATAGATGAACGGACACCCATTCCTGTTTGTTTCGCTTCCTCCGCGTTCCTGTATCCTCCCTACTCAGAATGTTGAGTGTTACACTCCTATAGTGACATCGTATTACTTTAAATCGGCCTGCCGATATGATTTCTTCTCAAAATATGAAGGAGCCGGTAGTACACCGGAGAATCACCGATTCGAAATTGTGAATGAGTATGTTCAAACCACGACTTCATTATCTTATTTTTTATGTGACTTCACGCTGTAATTTACGCTGTAGCCATTGTTTTTATCTGGATGAATTGAACAAACACGCTGAGATGAGTTTGGAGGAAATTGAAACTGTCGCCCGCCATCTCAAGCCACTTTCTTTTTTACGGATAACAGGTGGAGAACCCTTTTTGCGAAAAGACCTCCCCGAAGTCCTGTCTCATTTTCACCATCACGCGTCTGTTCCTCGGATGGGCATCATTTCCAATGGCACCAAACCGGACAAAACGGAGGAGTATATCAACCGCATTTTTTCCCGATGCCCCAATCTTGCACTAGACGTGGGTATATCTATTGATGGGCTAAAAGATGTTCATGATGAGATTCGCGGATTGAAAGGCGCCTACGATCGAGCCAAGCAGACAGTAGAAATTCTTGTACGGCTCAAAGAACGCTATCCGAATCTACTCACTTCATTGGTCATTACATTGACGGCAAAGAACGAACCGCAGATGGAACTGCTGTATGATGAATTATCCACATGGGGTGTTGACCGCCTCTCTGTAAATCATGTTCGGGGAAAGGTCCATGATGAATCGCTGCTCCATGTGCCCTTTGAACGCTATCGTCAATTTGCTGAGCAATGTGAGGCTTACCATCTGAATCATGACAGCAGTTGGAAAGCCGGTATTCAACGAGCGAAAAACCGGTTGACACGCAAAGCCATTTCCGAGGTGGTTGAAGGAAAGAATTCCTCTATCCCATGTTTAGCCGGTTCGTCGATTGGCGTGTTATATTCGGATGGCGTCACGGCGATTTGTGAAATGTTGGAAGATGAGCTACCCGCCATGAATGGAAATCCGCCAGTCAGCCCCTTTCTCGGTAACATCAGGGATGTAGATCATGATATTTATCGCTTGTGGCATTCCGAACAGGCAGATCGATGCCGCGAATGGATCCGAGCGACCAATTGTTCGTGCACCCATGAATGCTTTTTGACTGCAAGTATTCTGTTTGGGAAGCGGAATTATCCTCGGTTGGCGAGGGAGTGGATGGGGCGTGCCTTATCGACTCAACGATTTAAACATTTCATTTCAGATTGAAACGATGGATCTACAAAGTTGTTTAAAATGATGAGGCATAATATGTGACCCATACTACCAATCTATTCATGTATGACGAACCGGCAAAAAGTCGAGAGGAAAAAAAATGCAGAAATTTGTAAAA
>CAYPPG010000083.1:0-29045 GCA_964412555.1 uncultured bacterium | reverse complement strand
GCCCCTTCGGAGGGGCTTTCCTAAAGCCACGTCCTATGGGCGTGGTTGATTACTCAAAGGTATACCAAGTATTCAATTCCCACAGATAACCTTCGTTTGGACCCCATCCACGTAAGTCATTGAGAAATTGGACGTTATCCTGGGTTTCATGCAAAAGAAGATTAATCCCTACATCTTCATTGGGATGATCCGGCGATGATCCAACCGGTTGGATTCTCGCGGCGATACCTGCTCGGGCAAGGTCTTCTCCTTCGGCCCATGTTTCCATTCGAACATCGCAACGGACGGTGTAATTATTCCCGAAATCCTGATTGACCCACGCATGCTTCGGGTCGTTGTTATTCAAAGCAGCCGCAACCAATACCCGATTTCCGAGTATGGTCGCTTCAAATGGATCCTTTTCATCTGTAACGATATACACTCCTTCACCAGTTACCCAATCTGATCCTAGACTATAATGCGGTTGGGCCAACACTACATGGGCACAAGAAAATACAACTGCAAAAACGAGAATACCATCAATTCTTTTAAGCATAATAAAATATACCTCCCTTTCAATAAGTCATTTGGATTGGATGAGTTGTTCATCCTTACTTCTTGATTCTTTTATCTCCTTTTTTAGATTATTCGCTTGAGCGGAATTATAGAAACGCGATCAAGCGTTGAAAACATACTACAGATTTATTTATAGAAAAAGGGGAGAAGAATGATTTCCAACATTTTTTGCAGGGATAATCGTACAATATTTCTCAAATTCTGATGGTTAAACCGAAAGGGGGGATTATTTCAAATACTTAGGCGATTTCTTCGACGATTTGTTCGAAGTGAATATCGGTGCTGGGGACGATTTTGAGGACGGCGCTGAAGCGTTCTTCCAGGGTTTCGAGTTGTTTTTGGCATTCTTCTTTGATTTTTACCGCTAATCGGGGATGGACACGGAGGGTGACGTTTTTCGCGCCTTCTTCACGGCAGATTTCTTCGAATGTTCGGAAAATTTTAATGATCATCGTATCCATCGATAGAATGAATCCTTCCCGTCTGCAATAGGGGCAGGGTTGGGTGACGGATTTATTCAAGCTTTTGCGTACCCGTTTGCGGGTCATTTGTAACAATCCCAGCTCCGTCAAGGGATAGATATGGGAGCGGGAACGGTCTCTCTTCAGTAGTTCTTGGAAATGATCGATCAGTTTATCCTGATTTTCCTTGGAGCGCATGTCGATGAAATCGATGATGATGATCCCGCCGATGTCCCGCAGCCGGAGCTGGCGGGCTATTTCAGTCGCTGCCTCGAGATTGGTACGCAGTACGGTTTCTTCTAAATTGTGTTTACCGACATACCGGCCGGTATTGACGTCGATGACGGTCATCGCTTCTGTTTCATCGATGACGATGTACCCGCCGCAGTTCAACCACACTTTTTTGACTCGCAAACTACTGATTTCGGTTTCCACGCCGTAAGCGCGGAAAATGGGGGTGGAATCGTCATAGAAGGTGACTTTATGTGCGGCATAGGGCGCCAGTTCTTTCATGTACGATAATACTTCTGTGTACATTTTGGCGTCATCGACGATGATTTCCTCGATCCCGTCGCTGAGCATATCGCGGATCATGCGAAATACGATGCTTGGATTTTGATAGAGCAGAGAGGGAGCCGCGCATTTTTCGCTTTTTCCTTTGATTTTCTCCCATTCGGCGATGAGAAACTCGAGGTCTTTTTGAAAATCTTCTTTATTCGCCCCTTTTCCGGCGGTGCGCACAATGGCTCCCATATTTTCCGGCAGGACTTCGGTGACGATTTCTTTTAACCGCTCCCTTTCTTCTTCCTCTTCGATCCGGCGGGAAATACCGATGTGGCGAGTGCAGGGCAGGGAAACGAGGTAACGGCCCGCGATGGAGATATTCGTCGTGACACGGCTTCCTTTGGCGCCGATGGGTTCCTTGTGAAGCTGAACCAGGATTTGTTGCTGTTCTTTCAGTAAATCCTGGATCGTCATCGAGGGGAGTTCTTCATCCGCTTCGACTGCGTCGACGGCTCCATTATCGAGGTCGCTTTCATCTTCTGACAAGTAATCGAATTCGTCATAACGGGGATAAAGATCGTTCACATAGAGGAAGGCGTTGCGAGGCAGACCGATATCGACAAAAGCGGCTTCGATACCAGGAATGATGGCGGTTACGATTCCTTTGTATATATTTCCGACGATCCGGCGTTCCTCACGCCGTTCGAAAAAATATTCCGCTAATTTGGTATTTTCAACTACTGCGACTCGAATTTCGTAATCATCTATACTGATCAAGATTTGACGCTGCATATCGTTTCGGGAATCTCGATGGGAGGTTGCGATGAAAGGGATACTAGCCTTCCATCGTTGTCCACAGTGAACATGTCCATGCGTATAACTTTGTCGATTTTCAAGGGAATTTCAAGGAGTAACTCCAATTTCGAGCAAATTGTCTCCGCTTTTGTGTATTTCCCGCCCTCGACGTTGCTGATGTAGTTCAACGCGATGGTATTTTTATTGGCTTCAACGCCCACCGAACATACATTGAGTTCCTTTTTAAGTTGTACATTTTTCAATATCTTTTGCATTATAGCGGTATTGCGAAGAAGTGGGCGGGGGGTGGAGAGCTCTACTTGATATTGAAAACCTTTGACCACGGCGGTGACCTTTTTTTCATGATTGTGTAAAGGGCGCATAATTTCGAGATGAATTCCTTGGGGGCAGAAGTGATTGGTGTGGCGAAGAAATTCCACCGGATTATAGGATTGAGCTGTTTGAATATCGGCATATTCGCCCCAGCTTTCCACCCCAACCGGTAAGGCGGAGGCGAAAACAATCTTGGGGTGGGGGTGGAATCCTTCCGTATAGGCCATTTCGATACCGGCGCGCCGGAATAGTGATTCGAACAGCATCATCAAGTCGTGATGGGAGGCGTATTGAATCGGGCCGGTTTTGCTGAATCGGATGCGGTAGCGATAGGTTTTGGTTTTCTCTTCATATGGAACGTCCGTGAGAGGGAGAGAGACGGCCAGGCCGTGTTCCATGTTGTAGTTGGTTCTATGTTGAGGAGGTTGATCCGTTCCGTCCGGCGCGTGAATGGTAACCACATCATCGCCGTTGCAGACTTTGCAGACTTTGCAGAGTTCATTGCCGCAATGGCGGCTTTCTTTGTTGCGGAACGTTTTTTCCCACTCTCGCCATAGATAACGGGGTGCAATGCGGACGGATACAGCTTGCCAGGGGAGTTCATCTTCTTTCGTATATTCTTTTGTTGCATAGTCCTCGATGGATAATCCGTTCGCTTCGAATGCTACTTTCCAGCGGTCATAGGAAAAATGCTCATGCCATTCATCGAAGCGTGAGCCGTGATCGAATAAATAACGCAGAACTTTCCCGAGCCGGGCATCTCCCCGCGAAAGGGCGCTTTCGACTACGCTTTTATAGGGATCGTGCCAGTTGACCTTGATTTTCGCTTCTTTCAGGCGGGAGCGGACATAATCGATGCGGCGTTGGATTTCGTCAAGAGGGATTTGCCCGTACCATTGATACGCTGTGTGCGGTTTGGGGACGAAGGGGGATAGTCCTACATGGATTTTTGCGCGTTTTTTTCCGGTTTCGCGTAGGATTTGTTTGATTTTCAGGACCATATCGACAATGCCTTGCAGGTCTTCATCGGTTTCCGTTGGCAGGCCGACCATAAAATAGAACTTTACCGTATCTTGATTGGAGGTGACGGATTCGCGCACTTTGGCGAAAATTTCCGCATCATAGATGAGTTTATTGATTGCCCAGCGGAGCCGTTCGGTTCCGGCTTCCGGTGCGAAGGTCAATCCGGTGCTGCGTACTTTGCCGATCTCTTCAGTAACGCGGGATGGGAAACTGTCGATGCGTAAAGAGGGCAGGGAAAGGGCGATGCGCTGCGGGAAGAATTCTTGAATCATGTTTTCGCATAAGGCCGGCAGTGCGGTATAATCGGCTGTCGATAAGGAGAGCAAACTCATTTCATCAAAACCGGTTTGCCGGAGTCCGTTGCGGGCATCTTGCATCAGCCGTTCCGGAGACCGCTCGCGCACTGGGCGGTCGGTATAGCCGGCTTGGCAGAAGCGGCAGCCGCCGGGACAGCCGCGCATGATCTCTAATGCAAGACGGTGGTGGACAACTTTTGTGTTGGGGACGATTTGTTTGGCTGGATAGTATGAATTCTCGAAATCGGTGATGATTCGTTTGTCGATGACTTCGGGAATATCTTCTTTCAGTGGACTGGAAGAAAATACTTCTCCCAATCGGTTGACTGATTTCTCATAGAATGCAGGAACGAAAATGCCGGGGATGGTTGCCAAATGGTGGAGAATTTCAGTGCGGTCTGCCTTGCTGTCGCGCATGGTTTGGATCGTTTGGCATAATTCGAGGATTACCTCTTCGGCTTCGCCAATTACAAAGGCGTCGATGAAATCGGATAGCGGCATGGGATTGTATGCGCAGGGGCCGCCGGCGATGACGATGGGATCATTGTTGTTACGTTGGTTACTTTCGAGTGGGATACCTCCCAAATCAAGGACTGTCAACACATTGGTGTACAGCATTTCGTGCTGCAGGGAAAAACCGACGATGTCTAACTTATTCAAGGGCGTTTCACTTTCGATGGTGCATAGTAGTTGATTTTCATTCCTTAACTGTTCTTCGCGGTCCGGCCAGGGGGCGAAGGCGCGTTCGCACCAGATGGATTCTTGTTCGTTCAAAAGACCATAGAGGATTTGGAGACCGAGGAAGGACATTCCCACTTCATAGACATCCGGGTAGACCAGACCGAAGCGCAGATTGGCTTGCGGTTTGGAAACAACCGCGTTCCATTCGGTACCGGTGTAGCGGATTGGTTTTTCGACTGTATTGAGGTTACTCATAAATAATCCTGAAAGAAAGTTTATTGTTTTGGTCAACTTTATTTTAGCCTGAGATGGGGCAAGTTCAATCAATAGCTACAGGAGAAAATTGCGCAGCTTCCGCGATCATTGCGGGAAGATTCACATAGCTGGTCCGTCAGTTGACGCGTATGCAACGGGGTTGCCGATGAAATGCCTTTTGTACCCAATAAATCTTATGTTTCCAACGCGTTTTTGAGTTGATCGATTGCAGGGATCGGCGTTGGATCCTGCTGGTTGAGATAAGCCAGGTACACGCTTACATAATCTCCCAAGTAAAGGAGAGAGAAAAGCCGGGCGAGAAGTGTCGAACCAAACGATTGAACTTTGCTGATCTCTTGAGCGGCCGGTGAGAGAATCGGTTCCATGACCTCGAACCGTTTTTGAACTTGCGAGTGATATCCTTTATCGAGTAAAAAAACGATGTGGAAATGATTGAGGACGGAAGAGGGATGATTCCAACCGAGGATTTCATTATGATTCATTTCCGGTATGGAAAAATCCCGTGCGAAGACTTTTGCGTTTTCGTTGCATTGCGCCCGCCAGCGTGCCGCGACCGGTTGGAAGGGACCTTCTCCGGCGTAAATAATTGGGATGGTCCCTAGCAGCTTTCGCGCAAGTTGTTTCGCCGGGTTTTCGGATTCGGGAACTTCATATCGATTGTTTTGGATTGTTTCCTGTAGAGTCGTTTTCAAACTTTTCATAGAGGGTGATTGATCCTTGATGAATCCCCATTGTTCCATAAAAAGAAGCAAGGGGAAAAAGGAATAACCCAATGCCGCTCGAGGCGAGTATCCTGCCGGGATCGTCAAATAAGGATTCCCGTTTTTTTGGCACTGTTCCATCAACTTGCCACCTGTTGTAATTGCCACGATGTTCGCCGATCGTTTTATCGCTTCCTGATAAGCGCTCAATGTTTCTTCCGTATTTCCTGAATAGGAGGAAGCGACGACAAGTGTTTTGGGACCGACATAATGGGGTAGCGAGTAATTTCGCACCACTTCGATCGGAACTGTCGATTCCCTTGAAACATAGGCGCGAAGTATATCACCGCCAATCGCGGAACCACCCATTCCGCAAATAACGACTTGTTCAATCCCTTCAAATCGAGGTAGTTCGAAATTCCGTGCGAGTGTTTCGCCTTCGCGGCATTGATCCAGGAAATTTTCGACACATGCAAGCATGTTTTGCGGATCGTATGTTTGGCGTGTTTCTAAAGAATTAAGATCGATGGCCATCTGAATATTTCCTTTCCTTCATGTCATCAATTTCCGAACCGCCTTGAAATCATCCGTACCGGCTTGAATCAAAAGTTCGAATAGAATAGATTCGACGTTGGTTAGGATGGCGCCGGCTTGTTGCATTCGGTTGAAGGCATTCTCCCGATTTTCATCACTGCGTGAACAGGTAGCGGTTATCGGTACATGAACTTGATAGCCGTTCGCGAGAAGATCCAAAGCGGTTTGCAGCACGCAAACATGTGTTTCAATCCCCGTTGCGATGATCTGTTTTCGTTGAAAGGACTTCATTTTTTTGAAAATTGTTTCATCTGCACAGCAACTGAATGTCATTTTCTCTAGGATCGATTTCGAATCAAAATCGGAGGTGATATCATCCACCGTTGGGCCAAGCCCTTTTGGATATTGTTCCGTCATGAAAATCGGAATATTCAATAATCTCATCCCTTCCATTAAGCGGTTGATTTCGCCAGTAACAAGGTCTTTATTTTTCATGGCATTTACCAGTTTGGTCTGATAATCGATAACAAGGAGAAGAGTATCGTCACGCCGGAGTAGGGTGTCGTGTCGTTTCATGATTCAATCCTTATAATAATAGGTTTTCATGCATAGAATATATCGGAATATTTTGGATTTCAGATGCCCGCTGCAATAGAATCTGTTTATAAAACCTCTTACGCAGTGGAGTTAACGAACAAGATTTTCCCATGTAATTCATAGGATTGCAGATCGTGAAAAAGATATGGGAAATGGCAAGTACTTTATGCTTCCGCGTTTTCTTTTTGGGTTTCAAAGTATTCTTTGAACATATCGTCGACATCATTGACGAAGTTTTGTTGATTCTTGTTGGCAATTGATTTTAAGCGGTTGTCCGCATAATTTTTGGCATAGCGCAGGCATTTTTTCCCGGCTTCTTCATTTCCAAATCGGAAATGGAATTTTGCCATGAGAAAATTCATGCCTCCGTCTTTCAATTCATTGGGGATAGCGGTCAGGTCATCGTTATCGAAACTGAACTGCATCACCTTATACGCTTCTTCCCAATACGAATTCATTAATTTTTTATGTCTTTCTTCATCTCTTTCATCGACATGCTTGATCAATTCTTCGAGCATCTGAATGCAATAGAGATAATTCATTCCCATAAAATAAAAACGCGGTTCTGGTGCTTTCATGGAGAGAGTGTTTTCAGAAAAATACGCTTCCACAGCGGCTTTTATACTTTCGTAATCCCAATTATCAGGTTCAATATCGTTATTGTAAGCAATGCGTATCATCTGACAGTAACGGTCAAGCGCGGAAAGTACGATGGCTGTAGCGTGGTCACGAGGTTCGTTGAACATCATTGTAAAGAAAGGAACCCCATATTTATCTTTTTGTCCCCATATTTTTTCGAATGTAGCCCGGGTACGTGTGTGAGCGGGACGTTTATGTTGAACGTCCAATATGGCGCATTCTCTTTCAAAGCGGCTGAACTCGTCGGCGAGGACCTTGAATCGTTCTTCGGTAGTGCGTTGAAAGTATTCCTTGATTTGATCATTTTTTCGGACATTGCGGGTAAAATATTTGTAGTTATCCACCCCGAAACCGTATTCATTGGACGCGGTCAGGCAACTTGGGCATACCGTCGTTTTCAAGAGCTCCGAAAATTCCTCATAATCACCAACCGGCTGGAAATGGGATACCATCCACTCGTCATAAACAATCGTCATGCTTTTTGCCATGAATTGGTAGTTGACCATGGTTGTTTCACATACCAAGCATGGTGTTTCGCGAGCCCAGAGAGATCTACGTTTCGGCATGAAGAACCTCCACAAACATACGTCATTATGAAATGTCAGAATATAAATTCAGAGAATTCTCTATCACTAATGACACCCGAAAATTATACTCCACTCACAACCAAATGTAGAGAAGTGCAGTTCATTTTTATCGATTTGTATTCAAGTGTTTTTGGTAAAATACGAGAAGAGATTGTGCCAAGTTTGAATAGTCGAAGCTGCTTTCCGCCATTTTTCGCGCTTGTTTCCCATATTTTACCCAACTGTCGGGTGATTTGGCCATTTCTACACATAACTCTGCGAATTCATCCACTCCATTGGAGGCCACTTTTCCGGTTTGTTGTTCGTGGACGAATTTTCCCGTATCCCCGATATTGGAGGCGATGGTGGGACGGGCGGAAGCGTAATAATCGAACAGCTTATTCGGAATTCGGGCACGGTTGGCAACCGTATCCTGCATTGGCAGCAGTTGGATATCACAGGCGCTAAGATATCGGGGAACTTCGGGGAAGGGGATGACACCGGGAAGAAAGACATCTTGGTGTAAAATGAACCGGTGACGCAAGATGTCTTTGGCTCGTTCCTCTACTCCTCCTCCGATGATTAAAAGTTTCGCGTTTGGAATCTTTTTTTTGATCAGGGAAAATGCATCGGCTAAATATTCTAAATCCCATAAAGAGAAACCGATAAACCCGAAAATAAGATCGTCACCCGGTAAACCGAGACGGTTGCGGCTTTCCTTCTTTTTGTATACCGGAAAGGAATCGATTGAAATGCCGGAGGGCAAACAAAGTAATCGATCCGATGGAATTCCAATGTGAAGGGCACGCTCATAGAGAACGGAACTGATCACGGTAACACCATCGGAAATCAATTTGCTTTGTTCTTCGATCCACTGCTCGAATTGATCAACGATTTGCCATGATCGTCTTGACGTCGTGATTCCTCCTCCAGCCCACCAATCGCACCAATCACTCAGAAACAAAGGAGATGGATGGGAGTGCATTTTGCGGTGTTTGCAGTGCATCCACAGCCAAGGGAGTAGAACATTCGGGCGATGATCAAAAGCGTGAACAAGGTCCCACTGATCAGAATTGGATCGAATCAAGCGAGACAAATTATCGACAACTGCATACCCCCCGTCATGGTCGCCGAGATATCCCCATCGAGGTGTTAACCAGACGTTGACTCCATCCAGGGAATATTCTTTTCCTAATAGGTTCGGTTCATTGGAAACGGTCCATAGGGCAACGGAATGTCCCAATTTCACCAGCTCCCGAGCGTATCCAAAACATCGGTAAAATGTTCCTCGCCAAACCAGATTGTGGTTGAGGAATAGAATGTTCATTGAAGAGATATATCAATTTTTATATAAAGTAATAAAGAATATTGACGTTTTTGTCACAAGAGCAAGAAGTGGACAGTAAGAAATTTATTTTGCGACTACGAAAAATTCGGCACGCCGATTTAAACTCCAACTTTTTTCATCGTGGCCCAGTGCGAGAGGACGTTCTTCTCCCCAACTGCGTGTCACGATTTTTCCGGCATCCATACCCTTTTGAATTAAATAATCGGCTACGGCATTGGCTCGTTTTTCTCCAAGTGCAAGGTTGTATTCATTGGATCCACGTTCGTCGCAATGACCTTCGATCACGAGCATGTACTTTGTGTTTCTTGCCAGAAAAGAAGCGATGTTGTTCAGGCATTCTTCCCATTCTGACTTGATTTCGAATTGATCATAATCGAAATGAATGCGCTGGCACAAATTCGCATCCTCTGCGCCTGGCACTTGCGTAATGGGAATTTGACCTTCCGGTACAAAAGGCCGTTCTGACAGGCCGGTACTGCCGCCATTGTCTCCGGGAGAAACCGGGGCTCCTTTGACTGCTCTTGCATACGCGCCACTTACTTTACCGGGAGAAGAAGCACAGCCCGCAAAGAAACATAGCATTGCAAAGATTAGAATTCCGCTCATGAAAAAACTGTACTGCTTATTCATCGACTAAAGCCTCCTCTTATCTATCCCTATTGATGTAATCATGAAATTGCCCTACACAATTCAAGATTTGAATACGAATTGTTATTTGGGAATGGCATAAAATTCCACTCTTCGATTTAATGCATAAGCCGATTCGCTGTTGCGTGGATCAAGAGGTTTTTCTTCGCCCCAGCTGCGAATGGAGAACCGGTCCGCTTGTATCCCCATACTTTCCATATAGGAAAGAACCGCGTGAGCGCGCCGCTCTCCAAGTGCCAAATTATATTCATTGGATCCCCGCTTATCGCAGTGTCCTTCCAATAAGATGTCATATTCAGGATGCTGTTTCAGCCAAACGGAATTTATTTCGATTCCTTTTTGCGCTTTTGGCTTCAACGTCGCTTTTTTGTAATTGAAGAAAATTCTTTGAACAAGGCTGCTGTCGAGTTTGTTCAGTGGAATCGGTTGCCCTTTCATGTGGCGGGGGACATCGATTTTGAGATTGCCGTTTTCAACGGGTTCTGGGTCTTTCGAAATTGGAGCCGCCGGGGTGTGAAGTTTTTTTTGCCGCCAGAAAGTCTTGAATAAGTCAGGATGGTTGATTACCGCTAAATCGGCTTTTTCATAAAGATCGTTGCCTGCCGCACGGGAGTGGATGTGCGAGGGAATGGCCGCAAGGAAAACCAGACAGAAAATTACAAGAAAACGGTGCATTGGCATTGAAGCTACCGCACTCCTCTACAGACAAAAAGAGTCAAATCATCAAAACCTATAAATGTGTGTGTATAGCGTACAGGAAGAAGGATGAAAAGACAAGAAATAAAAAGAGTCGAAATGAAAAAAGTTCGCATAATTTTCGGTTTTTTCATTGTTCGATTTCATCCTGTTTCTGCATGAGATATGTCTTGCATATACTTTTTCAATTCGGTGTCCAAGCCGGTGATAGATTTTCACCTGGGAGGAACGTCAATCGGTGGATCTTCTTCCCATTGGGCAATAATCGGTCCGGATTACTGGAAGTGATAAAGATCTCTGTTTTGCCCAATCGATTGGAGGAAAATGCAATGTATTTTCCATCCGGTGACCAGGTCGGATTTAAATTGGAGCCAATTCCATCCGTCAAAGTTCGGACGTCGGTTCCATCCGGCCGGGTAATGTAGATATCGGATTGACCATTACTCAAAAGTCCGGCAAAGGCGATTCGGTAATCATTGTCGACCGGCACAGGTGACCAGATGGGGGTTTCGCATTTGCGTTCCACATAGGAAATCCGCCTTAAATTCGCGCCATCCACATCCATGACATAGACTTGTTGACTTCCTACCCGGTCGGAAATAAAAGCGATTTGATTGCCCGCCGGTGATACATCCGGAGAAACATCGATGGCACGGTTGAAAGTCAAGCGCTTCGGATTTTCTCCATCACGTTCAATGATATAGATTTCCGGATTTTCCAAGGCGGAAAGGGAAATGGCAAGCCGATCCCCATCCGGAAACCAACGGGGAGTATTGTTGGTTCCTTTGAATTGAGCAAGTACACTGACTTTCCCGCTGGGCAGATTGTGAATAAACGCATCCGGCCATCCGTTTTTGTAGGAAACATAGGCTAATTCCAAACCATCGGGTGACCAATCGGGAAAAACCGTGACCGAATTGAAAAAAGTGATTTGAACCAAACTTTTTTCCCAGCCATCATAATCCATTACAAACATTTCCTTTGTTTGTTTGGATGTGTCATAATTCACAAAAGCGATCCGTGTTTCCGTGATGGGGATTGCCGCTCCTTTGGTCAAACCCGAAATGATTTTTGCTGTTGCGCGGTGACCTGCCCGGCGCAAATTTTTCATAGGAAACGGTCGTTCCTGCCCATAGGCCATTCCGATCACACGTTGGCCGGAGACGATGTCGTACACGAGAAGGTCCAATTCCATATAGCCGGAGCCACGGGGCACCAGAATGATTTTCACGACATAATCCATCCCCTGTTCTTTGATTCTCAGTTGTTTCCAGGCAGTGAAATCGATTTCATTGTTTTCAAAATCATTACGGTTCAGATATTCTGCTTGGGGGGTCTCTTCAAAAACTTGGAACTCATCGGCAAAAGTCAAATCGAAAACGAATAGCTCATACACTTCTTGCACGATCTGCTCTGCATCCGGAAATTCCGATTTGACGTGAGGTTTTGTGACCAAAATAGATGGCCGCGCCGCTTCTTTTATGACGGGACCCACATCGATGGCTTGTTGTGCCTGCCCAATGAGACTGCAGCCTAGTACTGCGACAAACGACAAGAACCTCAACCAGTTGATACAATTCATATTAATCCCTCAATATTAATGATTTGCAGGTAACACAAAAGGAACTCTCACTCGAATCCGTGCGGAGGAGTAGGTTGGGGGCAAGGGTTCAACCGGGTTTGCCCGTTTCACTGCTTCCCGAACGGTTTGATCCAATAAAGGCCATCCTGAAGATGATACCATTTCTATGTTGGCTATGGTACCGTCACGATATATTGCGAAGGACATGACGGTCACATATTCACGTAATTCCGGTGGTGTGACGGCCGGCGGCCGCCAGGCGCGGTTTAATAGATGATTCAGGGTACCGGCATAACTGCTGAAATCATACTGTGAATCGGCATCGATAAAAATTTGATGGGATTCCGAGGCAGTTTTGATTTGAGCGGCCGGGACCGGTGTCGGAAGATTGCTCAGATGTTCCAACGGGATCAATGTCGCGGCCATCGTTGGAAGCGGAGTCCGGGTCGGCGAAGGTTTTCTGCGCGTTGGTGGAGGCGTTGGTTTCGGTTTTTGCGTCGGCCGGGGAGTCTTTGTCGGTGTTTTCATCTTATTCAACTGATTTTTCATCATTTGAATGGCTTCTTCCGACAATTTGGGTTTCTTCTCCTCCGGCTCTTTTTTCACTTCCGGCTCCGGTTTTGGTGGTTCCGGTATAGGTTGGGACTTTTCTACTTCAAGAGGAATGATATCCACAGGCATATACTTTGTCGGGGTGCGTAAATTCGCCCAAGTACTGATGATCAGAGACAGAAATATCCCAACATGGCAGACAAGTGAAAGGATAATTGCTGTTCGGTCGTTCATGATAAACCGATCGATACTCTCATTGTTTTTGTTTCATCATTCGCAAGGGTAAATTCACCTGCGCGAATTCCGCTTCCCTGGCGGCGGAGATGGCTTTCGCAACATCTCCATAAAAGGAGGTTTCATCTGCTTGGATGAAAACGGATTCTTCCGGATATTCCTCTTTCAATAATTTTAATCGATCGGCCAATTCAGTTTCATCGAGAGGATTTCCATTCAACGCGAATGTACCTTCGGGATCGACTTCTACGAGAATTTTCTCTTTTCCCATGCTTTCGACATATTTGACTTGAGGCAGATTGACATGCAATCCTGTATCGACGAAATTGGAAACCAGAATGAATGCGATCAATAAAACCATGACGATATCAATCAAATTCGTCATGTTGATTTCAGTCAGCAACTCGCTTCGGTACCGTACTTTTCTTGGAGCCATCGGATCTCCTTCGGGGAGCCGCACCTTTTGGAGAAGGGTTGGCTGTATGTCTGTTGATCACGACCTGGCGGTCAAAATGGTTGATGATTTCATTGGAAAAATTTTCCAATTGATTTTCGATGTTTCGTACCGCCCGCAAAATACCATTGTGAGCAAATACCGCCGGTATCGCCACCAGCAAACCGGCAACTGTTGTCAACAATGCTTCAGAGAGAGCCGGTGCAACCGTGCTGAGATTCGCGCTGCCTTCACTGCCCATTTCCTGAAAGGCCATGTATATACCCCATACCGTACCTAACAGCCCTAACAGAGGAGAACTGCTGGCAGTTGTGGCCAAGAAAGTTGTTCCTCGCTCCCAAATCCCCTTTTCGATTTCGATGGCACGGTCCAGTGTTCGTTCAAGTGCGGGGATTACCGGACGTTCAGCGACGATGCAATTTCGTTCGCGATCAAGTGTTGCCCAGAGACGCAGTTCTTCATACGCAGAGACGAACAGCCGGGCGGGGCTGTTGGCTGGAATGATTCCTTCCTGGGACAACGCGACAATGTTCCCTTCCAATCGATTGAATAATTTTCGAAATTCGTCGGCACGTTTTTTTTCCACTCGCAGATCGGATATCTTTTTGATAATGATCGACCATGTGATAATGGAAAGAAGAAACAAAGAAAGATAAATAAACTTACCGAGTAACGATCCGCCGAAAACGTGATGAAAAACAGAGCCTAACTGATTGACGGTTACCAAAGCGATCAAACTTTCTTGCATTAGTTCATCAAGATCCTTTCCTTAGCCTTCCATTTAGTTCGATGGGATTCGAAGGCGCTGGCCGATTATAATTTTCGACGGATCAGAAATCCCGTTCAAATCTTGAATAGCCCGCATGGTAACCTGATACTCTTCGGCGATTTTCGATAAAGTATCCCCACTTTTAACGATATGTATTTGGCCTTCGTAACTTTCTTGGCTTGTTTTCGTTGTGGGGGAGGTTTCTTTCATTGAAGAGGCAATTCCAAGTTCTTTGAGGATTTGTTCATAAACCGTTCTTGTGTTGGATTCAAGCGTGGAAATCCTTGCATTCAACCTGGATTCGAGTTCATTACGGCTCTGATCGGATTGTTGGCGAAGTGATCCAAGTTGAGAGGATAACTGCCGAATTTCATTTCGTAGATCACTCACTTGTTGATTGATTTGTTCTTTCGTGTTTTCGCGTACCTGATTGAGATTTTCCGTCAGAACAGAATAGGATTCCGTGGAGTTGGTATCCACGCGGTTCATCCGTTCGTTTAAACGTTCCACTTTTCGTTCCAGTTCGGCGACACGGGTGGATAGTTGATTCATCATACTTTCCAGATTGGATTGCGCGTATCGGATTTCCCGAAAAGCCGAACTGATGGATTCGTTGACTTCGCTTAACGTTGACGTCGTTTGTGTGGTTTCTTTACTGGTTTCCTGTTGGTAACGATAGACACGCATTTCCAAGTTGTTGACCGATTGTTGCAGTTCCCGTAATTCTCTCGAACTACAGGAAATAAGGGTAGAGACAATAACCAAGCAGAATAAGAGTTGGGTGAAGCGGCGGATGTGAATCATGATCCAATATCTCCAAAATTGTATCAAAACGTTTATTATAGCGCTCAATTCATGTATAATAGTTTCAATACTATACCAAGGGCTTTCTTTTAGACAAGAACTTGTTACATTCAATCATGAGAGGCTTTTTTAACAAGTTGTTAAATATCCATATTATGGTTGCTATAATATACACACTTTTTGGGGAAAATGATATATCTTGGTAAGAATTTTTCTAAGAAAGGTTGAATTCATTACCAAATGCTTGGAAACTGGATGGCGTGATGGTTGAAAATACAAGTATTCTCAATAACGACAAAGAACCCGAACCAGACAAAAAGGACGAGTCTCAAACTTCACCGGAGGAGACAACAGAGAAAGAGTTCGTATGGGGAGATGGTCTTTCTGTGAATGTTTCTCCTGATCAAATGAATGTCAAATTGGAAGTGGATTTGGAGTATAGTGAGAATTATACCCCAGAAGATATCGTTCGGTTTTTAGAACAGCAGCACAATCTGCACGGCATCAACAAAGAAGCGGTTAAGTCAATCTTTTCAGAGAAAAAATTCAACAAAGAAGTCATGGTGGCAAAAGGGCGGTTTCCCAAACATGGGGAGGATGGCAAGGTGAAGTGGGAAATCGATCTTTCCGTTCTCCAAGGCGCTAAGTTGGTGGAACGCGCCGGACGGGTTGATTGGAAGGAACAGCATCACATTCTGCAAGTGGATGAAAATCAATTGATGGCTCGTATGATCGATCCAACCGAAGGGGAACCGGGAGAAAATGTCTATGGGTTGGAAATTCCGGCAAATCCCGGTAAAGAAATCAAGTTCCCCGCCGGTAAAGGAGTGCGAATCAGCGAGGATGGAAAAGAACTGTATTCTGAAATCCACGGGGTGGTTTGTCGGGAAGGCGATAAAGTAACCGTTACCCAAACGCTCTCTGTTCAAGGAGATGTCAGTTTCAAGACGGGGAACATTGAGTACGAGGAGACTGTCGTGATTTCCGGCGGGGTATTGACAGATTTCAAAGTCCGTGCCGGAAACGATCTTCATATCAACGGCTTGGTAGAAGGGGCAGAACTCTCCGCCGGAGGAAATATCTTTATCAATGCTGGAATTCAGGGAGGAGACAAAGCCCATATCAAGGCAGATGGAGATGTCATTGCAAAATTCGTGAACGGTGGAAAAATTGAGGCGCAAGGAGATGTAGTGATCGATGGAGCAGTGACCAATTCGAGAATTAAATCCCTGAATCGAGTGTTGGTTTCCGGCAATAAAGCGGTCATCGTGGGGGGGCATATTTCAGCGGAAAAAGAAATTGCGGCGACGTTCATTGGTTCGGAAATCGGCGTTAAAACACTTGTCGAGATTGGCGAGCAAGTGATGAAACTGAAAGAAGAACGAGTTGTCTTGGAAAAGAAAATCAAACCGCTACTCGAAAATCACCGCAAAATGAGGGATGCACTACAGGTGATCGACAAAGTAAAAGCAACCGGGAAACTCCCCCCGGAGAAAGAAGCACTCCGTTTGAAATTGGTTCGCTCTGGTATGCAATTGCAAGGAGAAATCAAAAAGAAAAAGAGTGAAATTCAATCGCTGGATTCCCAAATCAAGGCGGGAAAGAAGCAGCAAAAGGGAGTTGTGGTCCGGGATACGACATGGCCGGGTACCATCGTTCAGATTATGGGAGTCAGGTATCCGATTTATGCCAAAAATACCAAAGTTATCTATGCTTTGGTTGGTGATTCGGTGGAATTGTTTGCCTATAAAGAGGGGGAAGAAAAGAAAGGAAAAGGGGGAGAGCAAAAATCGGATAAGAAGAAGTGAGTCCGGCGGGATATTCGAGTTAGTATTGGTTTATTTCCACAAATCTTCAGGTGCCAATGGCAGGACATCCACGCCTGCGTTTGGTAGTTGGAAAGTTTATTCTAATTTCTTATTGAGATCGACGATTTTTCCATTTTCGTAAATATAGAAAGGTGAGTTGTTTTTTTCGGCTCTTTCTTTCGCTTTTTTAGCGGCACGAATGAGAGCCGCTTCGACGTTTTGCATATCAGGATCATCAAGGGTTACTTGAGGGGGAAGGTAGAATTATTTTCGCAAATCGAATACCTTTGGATTCTTGACAATCGGGATGAGTTGTTCCGTTTTGAGGTTTTGATTGATGATGTATTGCAGGAATTCTACTTTTCCGGATAATTCGGCTTCATAGGCAAAGCGTTTTGGCAGATAGGTTTCACGGTCGATCCAAATGTAGCGTGTTGGTTCGATATCACGGACTTTTTGCCGTGGATTGATTGTCACACGGTAGGTTGGGGTATTGTCAATCGGAACATCCAACACCACATCATCGAGGTATGCCTTCTCTTTCAATTCTTCGATATCCAATTCCAAGAATCCTGCGAGTTGCATAAACTCCGGTAACGGCCCGCTTTGATCCAAATATTCAATGGTTACGGTATTTCCTTTCGGATCGATGGTGTACAAGATAACGCCATCGGAGAAATACTTTTTGTTTGGTGTGGGGCGAGTACTATTTTCGATGGTTGGCGATGCTTTGTTGATGAGCGATACCGGTTGATTGAATAACTCGATCAAGCAGACCGAGCCGGTTTCGGACGTTTCTTGTGTCGCTTGAACGACTGAAACCTGAGCCCAATTTTCTTTGACTCCTTGTCCCGGTTTTTCTTCGAGGAGATGGATGACGGCTTGATAATCGTGGATGGTTTCCCATGCTTCCGCCGCTCGTTCCAGGACTTCGCCGGCGGGAATGCGGGCTTCTTTTGCCGACTCGGCATGAGACGGGAGAACTCCGAACAGTGTCATCACGAATAGTGATGTCGCAAGTGAAAAAACACGGTTGGATGGAAAACAGGTGACTTGGTTCATTGTTTTATCTTGATCCCAATTACGATAAAAAAACGGATGTTCATTTCTCTTTTCGATGTTTAAATAAACCAATAGATACTGGTATTTTTCAATTTGTATTCTTGGGAGTGAAGTTCGCATTCGTGTGGAAGCGAATAACTGGGTTCATTTTCCGGTTCGAATTGGAAAAAGAACCATACTTCCTGATGGGATTCGAGTCCCGCCGCCGTCAGATCGAGGAATCCTTCAATGTGATTTTGATTAATGGTGATTTTCGTTCCTTCCGTGGGTGGATTGATTTGGATGCTTTTGACAACCGGTTTTGTGATTTGTACCACGATTTTTGTGTTTTCGTTGAATTTGACCGAATCCACGAAACGGATTAAAAAGCAAAGGTGACCATTGTTCCGTCCATATCGTAGTTCCGCTTCCATATCCACCGCTTGATGCATCGCACCGCCGCCGCTGCTGGCGGAAATGGTACGGCACCCCACCCATTCATAATAGCTATCTGTTTTGCCGGTAAGCCGCGGTTTACGGAAAAGGATTCCTCCACTGACGGCTTTTTTCCGTTTTTCTTTGATGGGCCGTTTCAGCGCTTCCGGAACCGGTTCGCCTACCAAGTCATAGATTTGGGAGAGGTGGTCGCGGAAGAGGGCATCGAAGATCATGTCATGAATCGTGGAATGTTCGTCTCCGTACCACCAGAACCAATCACTTCCTTCTGCGATATGAAGTGCTTTCCAGGCTTCTTCGCGATGCTTTTCGCTCATTTGATTCTCGTGTTGTACGAGCAACTCCCGTGCCTGCCGAAGGAAATGCCAAGCCGCGTTGTCTTCGTGATGACCGATCCAAATGCGGAAATTTCGATTGATCCATGATCCGGGGAAAATGGATCTCAGGGTCGGTTCGGTTGGAAATTGGGAACGATATTCGGGAATTGTGGTTGGGTGGATTTGCGGATCCTTTACAATCCCTTCGATCAGATAGTAAAGAAAATCATGGCCATCCCGGGGATAAAATTCCCAACAATTTTCACCGTCCAACAGTACCGTGACCAAGGGGGGGACGTTTCCTTTCCAATCCCTCCCGATCTCCTTCAACTTGTCGATAAAATCATTCGCCGCTTCTTTACCATCTTTGTCTTGATACATAAATCCGATCAAGTCGGAAAGACCGTGATCGCGAAAGGCACAATCGATTTCGCCTTTATTTGTTTTCAAGCGGTGGAGACGGAATAATTGGGAACGATCCGGCGGCTGGCTTTGTTTTATGAACATCGAGCCGAAAAGAATGGCTTCATCGGTTGCGAAGAAGGTCATTCCTTCCTCGGCCAACAACGAACATGCTTGATCGGATACGGATCCTTCCGAGGGCCACATCCCAGCCGGCCGAAAACCCATGATCTCTTCAAAGCGATTCAGCCCTTCCCGGATATGCCAACGGGCATCTTCCGGACAACGAAAAGGCGGATCGGGAACCGGATCATGTGGATTGGAAACACGGGCGATGGAACTGTCGTACAATAAAGGAAGAATGGGATGGAAATAGGGAGAGCAAGTGACTTCCAGTTTTTTCTCTTGATAAAGTTGTTTGTGAATCGGGATGATTTTCTTCATGATCTCGATTTGAAAATCGAGAACGGTTTGTTTTTCATTTTCCGTATAATCCCGCTGTTTCTTGACCAATTCGGCGAGAGGATGTTTCGGATTTTCCCGCCAGATTGGATCGATCCACGAGAGATTGTGCCACACTTGGAGATCCAGAATATCTTGATCCGTAAACTGTTTGAGAGAACGTTCGAGGGATTCTCCGCGCTTGTGATACAATTCGTCGTAGCGGGGGAAGGGGTGAATCAATCGTAAGGCATAGGCGTCGAAAAAACGCTTCAAGATAAATTCCCGATCATCCTGGGTGAGTTCCTCAACCGGTTTACGGCTTAATTCGAGCGAGGTATCGGTCAGTTGCCCTTCTGTGTACATCAGAAGTTGATCCAGCAGGGAAGGGACGAGATTGATTGTCTGTTTCCAACCATCAAATCGTTGGCAGAGCTCTGCAATATCGTAGTAATCCTTGACACCATGAAGGCGAACCCATGGGAGAACACTCTTTTTGGTTTGAGGATCAATATACCAAGGTTGATGTTGATGCCAGAAGAGATGAAGGTAAACATCCGTCCGATTCGACATGGAGCTACTCTCTTTCAAAAACGTTATTGTTCCGTTCCATTCGCTCGTTCGTAATAGGTAATGTCATCGCGTAGATCGTACCGTTTTGCCAGGCGCTTCAAGTAGTGCACGATTTTATCGATGGCTTCCTCATTGATCGTGAAATCATGTTTTTCTTCGAATTCTTGTTTTAATTCTTCTTTGATCTGTTTGAATCGGCCTTGTACAAATCGGTTTTGAATGACACGTCTTGCTTCCTCATACTTCATTGGACGCGGGGGGATGATGTCTTTCACATAAAACAATTCATATCCGTACTGTTCTTGGGGATGGCTGAAAATACGCTCTGGTGGGCAGATTTCGCCGGCTTCCATTTCTCCGACAATCGAACTGGTGGCGGGATCGAGTTGTCCTAGTGTGAGAACTCCCAAATGTCCAGCGGTGCCAATCGCGGGATTGTTGGTAAAAGGAGTGATCACTTGCTGAAACGATTTCCCGTTTGCCATTTCCTGCCATGCCATTTCCAACTGCTGCCTGGCTTTTTCGAAATTGGCTAAGGTTTGATAGTGGGTAAAGCTGGGATCGAATTCCGCTCGAACAAATAAATGGTATAAATCGTAATATTCCGGCGTTTTGAAGTAGGATTCGTCTTGGTTTTTCTCGTAAAAATCCTTCATTTGTTTTTCGGTCAGTGGGGTTTCTGCAACCTTCAGCTTGATGTATTGCTCGGCAAGATATTTGGTATCCCAATAATGAAGAGCGGGTTTCACGTCCTCTTCGGTATATCCTCGGCTTTTAGCCTCTGCTAAAAACGCCACTTTATTAACTAGGAAGTTTAAATAGTCTTGTTTTTCTTTTAATGTCCATTTTTGGTGTTCGGCGGCCAATGCTAAAAATTCTGCGAGCGTCAATTCGTAAACACCCGGAGCGGAGAGGATGAGAGTAGATGGATCCGTATCCTGAATGGAGTTGAGTAACTCCGCATTCACCATACATCCGTGTTTCTTTAGGAGTTCTTGTGTTAAAAAATACACTTCTCTGTTTTGTTTATTGGTGGTCATATGCTGTACGACCAATTCACGAGCTTTTTCGTAGGGGACATATTCCGGTTCGATGAATTCGATCAGATAAAAAATATAGATTTTATCGTTCAATTGAAACGGTTCGGTATATTCGCCTTTTTGGAGCTGGTTCAACTTTCGTTCGATTTCCGGATTGGCAGTGCCGGGAGTGATTCGATTTTCTTTGCCTCGTTTCATATAATCGGCGTCGGAATATTGTCGAGCGACTGTTTCGAACGATGTTCCTTGTTCCAGCATCTTGTACGCTTCGTTGGCCCGTTCCCACGCTTTTTCTTCGGACCGGCGCGTGGTATCGATCCAGATGCCACGGATGGCGTACGCATTGCTGTCTTTCATCATGAAGAGACTGCGTTTGTTTTCGTCGTAATATTGGCGAATTTCGCTTTCCTCAAAATGGATGGTTTTGAATACGTCTGTATCCAAAATGATTTGATATAATTCGTTGTTGAGGTTATCGCGATGATATTGATGAAAGGATTCGCGCTGATTCAATTGTTGTCTGTAAGCAAACGAGGCTGTGTAACGGTCAAAAGCGAGAGTTTTCCCGATTTGTTCGATTAAATCTCCTGGATCGTCGACTTGCGGTGTATAGATGATTTCGGAGAAATCGTGCGATTCTTGAAATGCGATCAAGATATCCTGTGCGGTAATTGTTTTTCCGTCATATGAGATGGCAACAAGATCGGGATCAGGCCGTTTTTCCACCGGAGGCTTTTTCGCACATCCGAGGAGGAATGCCTGCAAGACCAATATCATTCCGAGGAATAATGGTGGATAGTTGAAATCGAATTGTTTCATAATCAATGTGTCCATAAATTGATGCGTACGATTAAATCGGCGATCAGGCCAAGAACGAACATTTGGATGCTTGTCATCATAAGAACAATGAACGTGGCGTCCATGAATTGTCCCATCATTTTACTGATGATCAAAACCGCCAACGCCGAAAAAGCCAGAATCATGCTGAGTGGAACAAAAACGTTCAACGGTCGAATGAGTACGACTGTTCTCAGGATTAACAGAATCATGCTCCACGTATCCGCGATAGGGCGAAATTTCGATTTGCCGGACCGTTTGCGGTATTGTACCGGTTCATAGTATACCCGCCGTCCTTGGGTGTGAAAAGCAACCGTTATGGTCGTCGTCAAGGAAAAGCCGTCCGGTAAAAGCCTGACGAATCGTTCGACGACAGAGCGCCGAAACGCGCGTAAGCCGGAATTCAAATCGGGGATTGACCGTCGAACCATCCAGGTGGCAAAGATACGAACTAACCATTTTGCCGGTCGTCGGGCAAGGGGTATTTTTGCTTCATATCCCAATCGCGCTCCTACAACCATGTCGAATTGATCCATATGCTCCAAGATTTTTAAAATATCGTGTGGTGAATAGGTGCCATCGGCATCCAGAATAACGATCGTTTCTTGATGCGAATGTTCAATACCCGTTTTGATGGCGGCTCCATATCCCCTGTTGGTTTCATGGCGAATCAATACGAAATCCTCTTGGCCGAGTAAAGCGGGTGTTTCATCGGTCGATCCGTCGTCTACGAAAACGACTTCCACCGGGGAAGGGCAACGTTCGAGGAATTCGTGTAGTTCTTCAAGAAAAAGAGGAAGCCCTATTTCTTCGTTGTACACGGGGATGATGACAGAGATACCTGATTCCGTTTTAGAAGTCGTCGATGGTATTGACATGCTTTCCCGCATCCTTGCGTTTTGAGACTGACAAGTGTTTTGCCGTAGGCGTAAAGTATATCAAATCAGAGTGGGATTGTTGATACCCCCGCTCATGTAAAAGGGGAATTACCGCCTTGATTGAACAAAACGGATTGTTTTCCGCCGGAAAATCAGCCTTCAGCAGGAGGGGAGGGAGCGTGAAGTATCGATTGAGAGAGATTGTATTACTTTTCGGTTATACTATAATGAAAAGGATCGAATTCACAGAATTGTGAATATCTGACTATGATGATTCAATGGGAAGATAACGATGAACGAAAAACAATTTTTGCAAAGGGTTGCTGAATGTGATTCTCGTTACCACCCCAATGCCTACTGTTTTGTTCTTGAAGCACTCCGTTTTACTCAAATCCATTTTAAGAAACCTCGTCACGTGACCGGCTCGGAATTGTTGATCGGCATTTCGAACTTCGCACGTGAGCGGTTTGGGTGTATGGCATGGACTGTATTCCAGGAATGGGGTATTCACACGTCGCGGGATTTTGGCAACATCGTCTTTCAACTCGTCGAGATGGGAGAGATCAAGAAAACCGATGAAGACTCTATTGAGGATTTCGATAACGGTTTCGATCTACGAAAAGAACTTGAGAAAGTAGAATCGGCGTAGTGAGAGTGTTCTATTCTCTGTCAAGGCTGATAGAGTTCCAGCGTCTGATCCTGCATGATGTTGATATCGGCTTTTTCGCGAAGTTGTTCGATCCATTCGCTCGCGATTTCCTGGCCTTTCACACGCATATAGACATCTTCGATTGTATCTTTGTTGTTCACTTTGGCGATATGGTATCCCAATTGGGTACGGAACGGTTCACTCACTTCTCCCTCATTTAACTGAAATACTTGTTCGAATTCTTGTAAAAATTCGCCATTCCGGATGGCGGTCAGTGAGATCGAACCGAGATTTCCTCCGATATTTTTGGTTTGTTCGTGTTCGGAGTACCGGCTAGCGAGTTCTTCGAAACTTTCCCCTCCTCGGGCGCGCATTGCAATATCCTGGGCGCGTCTTAATATCCGATTCTCTTCTTCTTGCGAAGCGCCAGGCGGCACACGCAGGAGAATATGGGCAATTTGAATGGAATCACTCGGTTTTAGATCCGGATTGTTTTCTTGGAATTCTTGCAAATCCTCTTCGGAAGGACGAGAAATTTTTTGAGGAGCGAGCCGGGGAACTACAAATCGTTCCAAGTATGAACGCAAAAAGATTTTTCGCTGTTGTTTTCGCATTTCGTCCAGCGTCATATTCATTTTGGCTTCTTGTTGAGCCAATTCCGTAGCGGAATTGAATTGACTGCGGAATTGGGTCATATATTTATCCGTCGCTTCTTCCACATCTTTCATGATCCGATCATATTGATCTTGGGAAAGCCGGTTTTTCGTTTCCTGTAGAATCAACAAATCGTTGATCATTTTGCGCAGCATGAGTCTTCTTGCTTGATTCAACTGTTGGGGCGAAATAGAGTTCGGCGTAAACGCCGGATCTTGGGTGCGTAATTCCACGTAGATCTGTTCGTCTACTTCGCTTGAAAGAATCAGTTCCCCGTTTACAATCGCATCGATCGTTTCGAGCACTTCTGCATTTGCTGCAGTGACCAACAGACAAATCATACTCAATACATATATTGTGTGTTTCATGGTTATCCCTCATTGTCGTTTTTCATGATCTGATTTGCTTATTGTATAAGTAGTCATGGGATATGTAAATCAATTTGGAATCGAAAAAAGGGAGGACGATTTTCCGGATCACGAGTATAAATCGCTTGAAAGGCCTCATTGGCGCTTTCAAGCGTTTCCTCATGGATGGTATGCCGGAATCCGGTGATGATGTATTTTTCTTCTTCTGAATCGGCGCCGATGATTTCTTCGAGAAACACTTCACCGGTCGTGAGCCAAATGAGACGTCCTTCTCCGGCGTCGATTCCAATATGTGGACGGTGAATCCGGATATCTTGTGGATTATTGTCATTGACATGATAGACCGATCCATAAATTACATCTCCATAATTGGGATGTTCGGGAGAGGCGATACTGTTCCAACCAAATCCGTCACCGATCCATGCATATTGAAAAGAGCGTAGATAAAGGGATTGGTCACTGACGATTTTATGGAGAGTATTCAATTCGATCACTTCACCCCAATCATGATCGACCTGAAATGTATCCCATATTCCATACCATTTTCCTTGGAAAGGTTGAAATATTTCTGTTCCATCGTGTTGAATGTCATGTCCTTCGATTTGTTCGATGATTTCTTCGGGAAGCAAGTCAAAAGAATTGATCCCCGGTCTATTTTGCAATTTGTTCTCTGCCGCTTCTTGAAAGCGGATAATCGCTTCTGCGATTAATTTTGCTCCGGTAATACCTGATTTGCCTGGAGATAAGAGACGCCGGCGCAATGCTTCCGCTTCCTGTAAACCGTTTTCGAGCAATGAAAATTGTTCGGGGTCGATAGGTAGAGCGTATTGTTTTTCGGATTGTTGGGAAATAGTTTTGAGAATCAGATTTTCAAGATTGTTGAACTGCCAAGTTTGTGCATACCGTTGTGCGAACATGATGCCTTTTAAGCGGAAACTACCGGCTCGATCTTCGATGAATGCATTAGCGGCTGTGTAGCTCCAAAAAATAAGGCGAATGACAAAAAATCCTCCAGCCAAAAACAGGCATAATTTGCTGATTTCCATCCGAGAGCGAATAGGAAACCATCGCCAGGATTCGATTTTGTAAATGGAAAAATAAAGAAAAGATGCAATACAAAATTCGGAAAAGTAGTCTTGGTAAGAGAAGGCGTTCGAGTGAGATTGGAACAAGAAGTGCCGGATACAATCGAGTGAGAGAATGAGAAAAAAAAGATGAATCAATCCGTTGATCAATACGTCCATTTTGGATTTTGAAAGAGAAAAATCTTTCAATAGTGAAATGATCACCAATGCAAACAAGGCAAAGGAAATGAAGAGGGCGGCATATCTATTTTGTTGTATAGACCAAATCGGTAAAATTTTCCACAATCCAATGACAATAGCTGCGGTGAATGCAAGAGAAAAGAAGAGGTTATTTTGCGATGTTTTCCGCCATGAGAAAGCGGCTGCGAACAGCAAAAAAAGAATGATCAGGCCGAAACAATCTTGCAGGAGTGCAACAAACACTTCAGTGGCGTTCAGAGAATTCATTTTTATCCGGTACTATTTTTACTGGAGTATTGAGAGTATCGATTTGAGGTCTTCTTTTATTTCCTTGAGGATGAGACCATTTTGTTTCGAATCCCGTGTTTTTTCCTGGTTGTTGTGTTCTTCGATGCTTGAGCCGGTAGTTGCTTCTTTTTCCAATTCCGATTCCCGTTCGGATTTGAGTGCTTGCAAACCCACACGTAGTTTCCGTTCGGCGCCATCGAGGGTATATCCTTCATAATACAACAGGTGGACAATTTCATATAAGAGTTCAAGATCGTTTCGGGTGTATTTGCGCTGATTCCCACCAACCCGCCTGGGATTCAATTTGCTGAATTTCGTTTCCCAATAACGTAAGACATGAGGTTCTACACCAGTATACTCACTCGCTTCACTGATGGAGTAGAAAATTTTTTGTGGAATTTGATCCACAGGTTTCGGTTGGGGTTTGTTTTTAGTGCTCATGTCTATAACCTGCTGAATTATATAATGATATTATATGTGAGGTCAAGAACTTTTTTAGGGTTTTTTAAAAAAATTCAAGTTGTTTCTTATGGTTCTGCACCAATCTCTTTGAATTTACATAACTTACGTGATTTATAACTGGTGGAATATTTTTTTCTTTCTTGTAAGCGATTCACGTCATGCTATTGAATGTAACCCTTATGGTATTCCTATTTTGTTGTATGATTTCTGTTAAGTCAAATTTTAAAGTGGATTGTAGGGAATAGTATCTAAGTAATAAAATATCAAGTGATTATAATTCTTATGATAATGTTGGATATAGTAGGGGATTTGGATTGTTACATGATGTCGATTGATAATTATATTAAAAATAAAGAAGAATTGGTGGAGATAGCGGAAAAATTCTCGGCTATGGCACGACAGCCGGAAGCAAGTGTTTTTCGGTATTCTCAGGTTGTATATGATTCTCTTTATATGGATCGTGGTAGAAAAAATGTCAACCGATGTGGTCTAAGTGCAACATATAACGTGGAAGATATGGCTTCACAAGTTTATTCCACGGTGCGGGGAGAAGAAATGTTTCCCTTCAATATTCCGCAATTCGAGGAATGGAGAAAAAGAAGCGAAATCCCTTATGTGTTTGCTCCTAAGGGCATTCCTTTACCAAATGATTCTACTATCAATATTCGGTCTCTCCCTTCCAACTATGAGCGGTGGGATGAAGAACTGTTGGAATTTACTCGACATTATAAAAACGAAAGGATCACTCGAGATTTTGGAGTAGAGCAAAGAATCATTGTAAGCTCATACGGTGGATGTGTAGTCGAATCAAGGCCTTTTTATTCTATTTTCTATCGGCAGGGCTATGAACCCAACATGGTTACCCGGAGTATCGGAGCCTATGTATCCTCCGATGAGGAAATCAATAATCTGCCACGTTTGATACGATATTTGCCCGATCCTACACCGGATTCAAGAATCAATCATGCCCCTTCGTTTTACGATGCCTTTGAGCAGCTCTATACACTGTCGCATCGAATTGAATATCCAACTCTCAACGAGACCGGTCTGTCGAAAAATCTGACGCATGATGTTATCATGTTGAGCGGTGTCCCTATTCATGAAATATTCGGCCATCAATTCGAAGAACCGGTTTATCCTTTGCAAGTGGGCCGGCAATCCTTGTTTCCGGTCGGTAAAAATGTTCAAAATCCCGATATCATTTTGAGTGATAATCCTTTGCAGCAAGTCGAAGGCTTGGAAGTATTCGGAACCTATCATTTTGACAGTTACGGACGTCCGGCCAGTGAAACGATTCATATTGCGAATTCGACCGTTCGGGATTTCCTTGGAAGCGAATACGCCGATCACAAAAATTTGCATTCATTTCTGGGGATAGAACAAAGTCCTTTTCTTGGAAATGCCAGGCAGGGGAACGAAGGATATTTCCCCCAACCGCGTATGTCCTGCACGGTGCTTGAAGGCCTGGAAGAAAAGGTCGACTGGACGGGGAAACTCATCATGGTGCCATTTGACGGATATGTTCTCGACGGAAATTTTTTCAAGATCCATGCCTCGGAATGCTATGTGATCGATGCAAACGGAGAACCGAAACGAGTGGGGCCTTTGGAGGGAAGCCGAGCCATTTATGATGCCATTACCGGGATGCATATCTTACCGGGAAAAACCTATCATATCGGTTCCTGCAGCAAACCTTGCGTTTTGGAGGATGGAGCGCAATCGGAAATCATGGTGTCTTTTTTGACGAATCATCAATTATGGGAGCGGTTGACATTACGGGGGTTATAGCCGGAATTGTTCGGACAGGAGTATAAAATAGATTCGATAGGATTCGAAAAGAACTAAAAAAAAACGGGTAAAAACCCGCTTCATTAGGAGGACAACATATGGGATTGTGGAGTATTGCTTGGTTGTATTGTAAAAACGCTACCTTCTTTTCTTCCATCCTCACTCGGCTTATTTTGTAGATATGTCTTTCTCATTTCGTCGAATGTTCCCTTTTTTTGAATTTTTTTCATGTTTTTTTGATAGGAGTTACTTGGATGATTCGGACGATGACGCGATTTTGCTGCTTTATATTGTGCAGACAGGATGTCCGCACCACAATTTTGACTTTTGGTTGTTTTATAAGAGATGCTCATTCTTCTTCTTCGATTTTTCTTTGATGGAATAATGAAAGTACCCATCCACAAATACAACCCAGAAAGAAACAGATCAATGCGATGACAATCAAAGGAACCTGCGGTTTCCAGATGAAAATCCACACTTCGATCGGGGTTGTATTTTTTCCCAGAAAAATCCCGAATAATAAAATGACCAGAAAAAACAATATGAGTTTGGCTCGGTTGGCCGTGAGATCGTTCCCGAACATAGATTCTCTCCAAAGTGTATTGCCTTGACAGATTATTGAATCATACTTTCTTTTCGCTGGAAAAGGGAGAGAAAGTGTTCCGAGAATGACGAGTGTCACCCGCCGCGCTAATCTGACCCACCCGGAGTCACCCAGTTTGACCCGTCT
>CAYPPG010000082.1:0-29411 GCA_964412555.1 uncultured bacterium | reverse complement strand
GGAGCGCGGCCATCCCTGGCCGCTTCTTTTCACGCACTAAGTTTCTTTCTCGCACTACCCATGCGGGCAGGGATGCCCGCGCTCCGACCTGATGGCTATTGACAAATAGAAGTAGAATCCACGACAATCATATAATTACGATCACTGAGGAGATAAAATAATGGATTCTAATTCATATGGCCGTCGGGATTTTTTGAAGACGCTGAGTTTGGGAGCCGCATCGTTGGCTTCTCCGAGCCTTTTACACGCAGCGGAAAAGACTTCCAATCAAAAACTGAATTTTATCTTCATCCTAGTCGATGATCTGGGATGGAGCGATCTGGGGTGTTATGGGGCGGATTTGCATGAGACGCCCCATATCGACCGGTTGGCTGAACAAAGTATGAAATTTACCCAAGCGTATGCGGCCAGCCCGATTTGTACACCAACACGCGCTTCCATCATGACCGGCAAACATCCGGCGCGACTGCATATGACGGTGTGGCGGGAGAATTCTCTGAATCCGCCGCGCAACCGGAAAATGCTTCCACCCGATACCGTCAGCGATTTGCCGCTAGAAGAGGTCACCATCGCCGAAGTGCTGAAATCCGCTGGGTATTATACCGCCCATGTCGGCAAATGGCATCTTGGCGGTGCGGAATATTATCCGGAGACACAAGGTTTCGACGCCAACATCGGGGGAACCCTATGGGGCGCTCCTTACACTTTCTTTTATCCGTATAAAGGCTTGAGAAAACCGGGTGAATTGCGGTATGTTCCTCATCTGGAACTGGGGAAACCGGGTGAATATTTAACCGACAGGCTGACCGATGAAGCGCTTCATATTATGGATACGGTTCAGGATCAGCCATTTTTCCTTCATCTCGCCTATCACACCGTTCACACACCGATCGAAGGAAAAGAAGAATTGGTTAAATATTACAAAAATAAAATCAAACCGGATATGAAACACCAGAACGCCGGTTATGCCGCGATGGTTCATAGTTTGGACGAAAATGTCGGTCGAGTACTTTCGAAAGTCGACGAACTCGGAATTGCCGACCGCACTGTCATCATTTTCTTTTCCGACAATGGCGGATATATCAACACGTATCGAGACGATCCGGCTCCTGTCACGAACAATGATCCTCTTCGTTCCGGCAAAGGATCACTGTATGAAGGAGGAATCCGTGAACCATTACTCGTTCGTTGGCCAGGCGTAACGAAAGCGGGCAGCGTCAGTGCTGAAATGGTTTGTTCCACGGATTTCTATCCGACGATGCTGGACATTGCCGGTCTTAAAGGGAATTCTGAACATAATGAAGACATGGATGGAATCAGCTTTGCTCGTTTACTTCAAAACGCGGATGCGAAATTGGAACGTGATACATTATGCTGGCATTATCCCCATTACTATTTCACACCGCCGACCACGCCTGTCGGGGCTATTCGAAAGGGGGATTGGAAACTGTTGGAGCATTTTCAAGAGGACCGATTGGAGTTGTTCAATTTGAAAGAAGATCTTGGAGAACAAAACGACTTATCCAAAACAAATCCGGCGAAAACCGCCGAATTACAAGATCTTCTCAAGAACTGGCGTAATGAGGTGAACGCACAAATGCCAACATTCAATAAATCTTGAATTTTCCGGTGTCGATCCATTCCGTCTTCGTGATCGCCCAGCAATCCGACACCAACCCTCTCAAAACATACTCATAAGGAAGCCAGCCATATCCTCTTTCGCCCCATTGCGGTCCCCATGAGTTTTTGATCATGATGGCGCCTTTCGTTTTTTGGCTGTCCGGGTATTCATTTTGGATAACGATCTGATCATCATACCCCATTGCCGCAACGGCGTGCCGTCCGGTCGATTTTTCCATCTGCAATGGAAATGGAATCTTGCCGGTTTGTGCGGCTTGATCAACCGAAGGATATAACATGAAACCGAACATGACGGGAATCCCCGCCGCGAGATGGGATTTGATAGCCAATATAAATTTTTCCAGTGGTGTATTCGGAGGATCAAGTCGGTGATATTTCAACGTTTTATAGTTTCCCGCAAATGCATAGCAGAACGGTGGAGGTTCTTGATGCGGTTCTTTCTCCCAACCGGTTCCTACATAAATTCCATTTCCTATATGAACAATCCCTTTCATGTTTTTATCCTTTCTCATTTTTCGGAATCAGAATCAGAAGCGAGGGAAATTTGTCCGGATCATATAACCGTAAATAAAAATAGCCGATTCCGGTGAGTCCCAGCATCAGACTCGGATTCTCTCCGCCTCCCATGACCCCGCACGGCCAGGGCGTATCGGATTGCACATGGTTTTCGATTCCCCGCCTGCCGACTTGTTCCGCGATTTCTTTATATTTTTCATTCTTGAGTATTTGACTGGCATAGATCAGCAAATCGGCATTTCCGCCGGAGCCGTGGCATAAACAATAATTTCCCTGCCCTCCCATAATCATGGTATTCAGAGATGCCGCCGTCGTTCGAATGGCAGCCTCCGCTTCTTGCCGATAGGCATCTTTTCCAAACAGCTCGTATGACCGCAAGCGGGAAAGACCGATGCCCGGCGCGCCATGGCACCAGGCGATCGAGTAGTTCTTCGGGGGTTTCCCATCCGTGGACTGCATGCCGAAATCTCGCAAATCCGGCCAGTTTTCATGCTCCGGACTGTACAATTGTTTCTCGTATGCGAATGCCTGTTCAGCTGCCGCTTTATACCGTTTATCTCCTGTCTTTTGAAACAGTTCAAAAAAAGCCCAGGCGATACCGGACGTTCCATGCGAAAAACCGGCCAAATCCTCTTGCGGATTCGGTCCCATCGATTCCATCGTTTTCCAGGACCAGCCATGCTTGCGCTTGTTCGCCGTTTTCAATAAGTGATCGGCAAATTTCATGGCCAAATCCATGCAGAAATCATGAGAATACAGATTGTGTAAATGGATAAGAACCGGGATCGCGCCGGAGACTCCATTGATCACATCCAATCCCATTGGGGTGAGTTTTTCGTTCTCCAATCCTTTAACTAGATCGAACGCTTTCGAAATCCATTGCTCATTTCCCAAGTTTTCCCCCAACTCCAACAGAGTATATGCAATGCTTATATAGCCTGCATAAAAACTGATACGAATGGAGGGTGAAATCTCTTCCAAACGGGCAAGCGTATTCTGTATCGCTTCTTCTGCGGTTTTGCGGTATAACGGCTCTAAAGTCACCTGATACAACCGGCTTAAAAACAAGGCAATCCCCGCCGTTCCACCATAAAAGTCCGGTCCGAAAGAGCGATGGGCAACCATCCAGGAATTCCGTACGAATTCCATCGAGTCTCCCATCCAATTGCATCGGCCATCCACCCGAACGGCATCCCGGCAGAGCCTGGCGCCGATTCGATTCGCCGCTTCCAGGAATATGTTGTTGTTATCCGTCATTGTTCCTACTTTTCATTTTGATTATAGTCGTACAAATCCACCGATCCTGCATTCAAATACGGCCGTTCGAAATCCAAACCACTTCGGTGAAACAGTTGCCGCACTTCCTCCAAACGGGCATCCACCGTTTGGTATCCTTTGGCATAGGTATTCCAAATTGCCTCAGCCAGCAGCCGGCAGCGGCTTTGTCCGAAGCTATCTCCTGTGCCCGGATCTTCGGCCAGACTCAAACCTTCCGATAATTTTTTTGTAAACAAAGGAGTACTCGAAAGCAGAAATCGCCCGAGTTTCTCTTGAAATTCGGCCAATAGGATCGCTGTGATTTGATAATACCGTTTGTTCAAGTACAAAACCGCGCCGTCCAAGCGGCTGTACAAATTCCGTTTGATGGGGCATTTGAAGCGAAACGGCACCTGGTAGCGATTCAGGCGTTCCGTCAGAAATCGGATCAAATCCGCAATTCCTTCAGCCTGGATTCCCCAATAAAAGCGGATGACATTATATTCTTCCGTTTGATCGGTCACGGTTTCACCGAAGACGAAATAAAAACCGGGCTGCAACGACTGCGATTCTCCGGGGAAATAAACCATCACCGAATCACCGGCTTGCGGCGGTCCTCCTATGCGCTGGGGAGTAATAAATTGTCCCGGCCAAAATAGGCGCGATTTGTTCCCTTTTTGCGCCGTAATCTGACCGGAACTTTCCACGCGGTAAATCTGCCAGCCTGCTTCCCACCGCTCACGGCTGCTATTCGCTTGGGAAAGCGACTGCACGAATGCATCATTGCTCTCACTACCGATTGGTTCCTTATCCCCAGATTGTCCCGATTCATTCCACTCGGATATCTGTCCATTGAAACGGCGGATATAACAATATTGATAAAGGGTTTGCATCAACGACGTGATTAACGGATTGGATTGATTCTGCGTGTATTGCTGAGCCGGATCGGGATTCACCGCTTCCGGCATCGCTTTCCCCGCGAATGAAAACGATGTAGGAGAAAGAATCGTGATCGCCTGAAAGATCGTTTTCAACACGGTTTCGAAATTCGTATTCATCGTGTTTTTAGTCATGATTAAATGCAAGCAGTTCTCGAATCGCTTCTTTCGGTTTGGTTAAGATATTCAAACTGGCCTGGAGAAGAAGGACTACCTGAGGGGTAATCTGTGGAGAATAGAACATGGCCTCGAAGGCGGTTTGAATCATGCGCGCGGCCGCGTATTTGACACATTGTTCGAGCAAGGTTTTTGCTTCCACCGGTTTCACCTGTTTTGTTTCGACATAATGATTCCAAAACGTATGGATCGCCGGCTGCATGGTTTCGATGGGATAAGTGGCGCGATCCGCCAGCTGCTGAACCGGCGTATTCTCATTGGCGGGAATGGAAAAAATCCAGAACGTCAAGTACGATTGAAAGATCGCGCCCACATCCCATCCGGCTTCCCCGAAATCAGCCAGTTCCCAATCCACAATTTTCAGTTTCAGCTCCTCGTTGTCCGGTGTTTCTTTATACACGATACAATTGTCCCATTTCATATCTCCGTGCATGAGACTATTGATCGTCCATTCCCGGCGAAGGCCATCCAGCACATTTTGAAAATCAGGATATTGGCGAACGATGGAAACGACCTGGTTGTTCGCTCCACCCATCGGGTAATGCATCCCCTGCTGGTACACCGATAGAATCCACGGAATTTGTTTTGGAAAAATAGTGGGATGAGGATAATCCTTGATCTTCAATCCGGCATCCCGATGATACGTCCCCAATGCCTTCCCTACCAGTGCAGCAACATCATTAGGAAATGCTCTGAGCCGTTGATGGTATTCGGTCAAATTTTCACCATCGGGTAACAGATCGACAATCAAGATATGCCGATTCGAATCGTAAAAACGATACTCCGGCGTTAAGGGAGCCAAAGAGGTAAAGTCATTATCACTCTTGGCCAACCAATAACAGGTCGCTTCTCTCTGCAAGGATGTAATCGCATCCGGCACCCATTGTTGGATTTGCTTAATGAAATAACTCGGATGGTTCTTCCGAATCACCCGAATATTGCGATTTCGGCGGCTGTTATCGATCGCCAAAAAATCCCCATCGACCACGGATTCAAAGGTGACCAATCCTTTTTCGAGCAGGTAATAGGCAATATTTGAACTTTTGATAATCATAAATTGTATTTATCCCTATTCCATTAGTTCATGAAACCTTGACATTGTGCGAATCGGGCAAGGGACGCTTCGCCTGAATTGAACGAAGCGCCCCTCTTATTCATATTCATTGATTCCCACTAGCACATCGGTGCTACTGTTGGGCAATGTGGCGGAACTGAAAGTCCACATTGGGGAAACACCGTAGGCGGTGGACAATGAATTTGCGTACAAACCGTCGCTATGGTCTGCATCCCCGCTCCGGCTGCTCCCGCTTGACCGCCGGGGCAAATCGGCGCGACCGTGGGACAGTGCGGTGGTACGGACACCGGACATTGTCCTGGATGAGTATGGCATTGAAACGGCATCGTCACACAAGGCTGCACCGACGGACAGTTCGGTGGTGCGGAGAGTTGACAATAGGGAGAGACAGTCGGTCCAGTACAATCAATTTGCGTGCAGACTGTCGCCATCGTTCCAGGACCGCCTCCGGCAGCTCCTGCCTGGCATCCTGCTTGTGTACATCCCACCCAGGCGGTGTTTCCACACTGCTGGGGAGATTGCGTACAATTCAAAATCCCTGTTGGCCCGACCGGGCAGTGCGGAATTTGCGTACACTGAAACCACCCTGTTGGCCCGATGGGACATTGGGGTAGGACAGTTTGTGGATTCGGAACGGCCTGCTGGCCGGGACACAGATATGTTTGCTGTATAGGACCTTGTAAGAATTGACCAATCATAATTGAAATACCTACCTTTCTGTTGATCCCGTTAAGGGATTGAGGATCCCAACCACTTGACGCGGTTGGGATCCTGGCAATTACATCATTCCCTGCCCGAATCCAAATCGACCACGAAAATCACATACTTGTGATGGGCAATTTTGGGTTATGGGGCAGATTTGTGTCTGTGGGCAGATCTGGGTGATTGGACAAAGTTGGGTTTGAGGACATATCTGCGTCTGTGGGCAAATCAGCGTTTGCGGACAGTTCTGGGTAATCGGACAGAGGTAAGTCTGCGGACAAAGCTGCGTTTGCGGACAGATCAATGTCTGCGGGCAATTCTGAGTGATCGGACAAAGTTGCGTCTGTGGGCAAATCAACGTATTTGGCCCTGGACATGCGATTGTTATCGGTGTGATTCGCGGTTGTAGCTGTCCAAGGTCCATCGGCGCCCCAGCTGCCATTTCCTGCATGCATCCGATCGTCGCTTGACCCGCTTGCACAGCCGGAGCGGCGCCGGCTGGAGGTTGAGGACATGCAAACGGCAATGTACAGCCGAAGCATCCCGTCGGTCCTACCGGTTGCCCGCCCGGAGGACAGGTCGGAAACGGTGTGCATCCTACCAATGCGGTGTTACAGCCTTCTTTGATCAATGTCACGCACTGAACTTGTGTACATCCCGGCCATTGGGAATTTCCACAATTTTACGGTCCCTGCGTACAATTCTGTACTCCGGTTACACCAACTCCGCATCCGGCCTGCGTGCATCCCCGCCACGCCGTATTCCCACATTGTGGTGGGGATTGCGTGCAATTCTGAACACCGGTCGGACCAACCGGAGTCCCCATTTGAGCTGCTCCCGCTTGATCTTGAGGGCAGAAAGGTGGTACTGTATGACATGGTTGTACCGAGGGACAGTTCGGCGGGGCGGATAACGCAGGTGGACACTGCTGCATCGGCGTAGTACAACCGAAGCATTCCGTATGTCCCGCCGGCTGTCCTGTCGGTGGGCAGGTTAAATAGACAGTGCAACCGATTCCCGGTGAGGCACAACCGGCTTGAGTACATCCCTGCCATGCCGTATTCCCACACTGCGGAGGCGATTGTGTGCACTGGTATATGCCCGTCGGTCCCACATGAACCCCTTGTGCCGCTCCGGCCTGCCCTCCTTGACAAATAGGGGGAGTTGTCGGAGGACATCCAATGGAAGGTGGACAGAGGCACGGTGAAGTAACCAGCCCTAATGTCGGCATTTGTCCTGCACCCGCTTGTTGAACTTCTAATGGGCAACCGATTTGCGTGCAGTGTTGCATCACGGTCGGGCCGATCGGGGGACAGACAGGGGGCTGCGTACAATGCTGCATTCCCGTGGGTCCAATTGGACAATGCGGAGGCATTTGTGTACATCGATACCAAGCCGTTGGTCCAATTGGGCATTGAGGCGGAATCGAGCATTGTTGTGTAATCGGTCCGCAACATTGTGCAAGTGTCACGGACGGTGTCGGATGAAACGGTGCTTTTGCACCTGACTGCTCTCCTACTACATCCGGTGTTTTTGCGAGATTTTGATACGCTTGCAGAATTTGACCTTGAAGGAATTTCCCGCTGTGACGTTCAGTGCCGACTTTTCCATGAGTCAGATCGGCATCGGCTTCGATCCAAACATAACTGCCCCCCAGAGGAAGTTCCTCTTCGGGAATGTCTTGCGTATAGAGGATTCCTTCATTGGGGATTTCCACATAGTTGTCGAATTCCGGATCGAGATACAACCGCGCATGATCTTCCTCGGATGAATCTCCCAGATATCCTGACAACAACAACACATTCGGCAGTTGTTTCGGATCCTTGGCAATTTCGGAAACAAACTTGCTTTTCCGATATTTCGGTGCTTTGCCGGCATTTGCCGGCTTATCCTGGCTTTCTGCCATGATAGTGACCTCCTTTCTTGCATAGAGAAATAGAAACCGGGATATTTCAGACTCCCGGATCAATCACGATAAAAGGAGAATACTTTGTACCAAAAGCAGAATAAAATTAAATTATAGAAGAGTCCCCAGGATGGAAAGAAAAATACAAATTCTAAAAAATCAAAAAGTCCCTTGTTCCAAATCAATAAATCAAAATTCGCATAGAGTGTTATCAACAAGAATCGAATATCCCCGCGAACGAAAACACTATAACACAGTTTGTATTGTTTGTATATGTGAAATTCATTTTTTTTTGTTCAAAATTTCATCAGTCATGAAATCAGGCTCCAGGAAGGATTTCGAACAGTCAATCTGGAGCCTGGCAAATCCACTTTCCATGTGGCATTTCTCAGACAGAATGAATATCAAACAATCGCCTAACAATGTTCAAATAAAACACCTATACAAACTTTTTTGCAACGATTCGAAACCTGATGCGTATTGACGGGTTGAGATTCTTTTTTTAGAGTGATGTTGCTTTGTTTGAATTGAAATAAAGGATTTTGCATATCCCAATGATCACTGTCGATAATTTATCCAAACGTTACGGCGAACTTCGTGCCGTCGACCGCATCTCTTTCTCGGTGCCCAAAGGAGAACTTTTCGGTTTTCTCGGTCCCAATGGAGCCGGAAAAACAACCTCGATCTCCATGATTTCAGGTCTTTTGAAACCGGATGAAGGCAAGGTTCGAATTGCGGATTACGATGTGTGGGAAACTCCGAAACAAGCCAAACAATTGATGGGTTTGGTCCCCCAAGACCTTGCGCTCTATGAAGAATTTACAGCCCAAGAAAACTTGATGTTTTGGGGAAGTTTATATGGAACGGCGCGCTCGGAATTGAAAAAGAACATCGATGAGATTTTGGATCGAGTCGGTCTTGCAGGACGGGCAAAGGAAGCGGTCTCCCGTTTCTCCGGAGGAATGAAGCGGCGGCTGAATCTCGCCATCGGCTTGATTCACAAACCATCCGTCGTTCTTTTGGATGAACCCACAGTCGGCATCGATCCGCAGGCGCGCAACAATATCCTCGAAATCATCAGGGAAATCGTTCGGGAAGGCACGACCATTCTCTTCACTACCCATCATCTCGAGGAAGCGGAAAAACTTTGTGACCGCATCGCGATTATGGATCATGGCCGCATCCTGCAAATCGGTTCTGTCAGCGAACTTGCACGCGTCGTCGGCGATCATGACATCATCACCGTAAGCGGCCAATTCTCCGCGGCAAGATTCAATGAATGTATATCGGCAAGCCCTATTTCACCCATCAATGTCGAAGACAATACAGCCACACTCACCATTCATGCAGAAAACGATTTCGGCATCGCCGACTTCGTGAATCTTCTAGCGGGGCATCAAATCGAAATTGAAGATTTATCGATTCAAAAACCCACGTTGGAAAGCGTGTTCCTGAAATTGACCGGAAGAGAGTTGAGAGATTGAACGCCATTGTATCCCTTGTCCTTAAAGATTTAAAACGAGATATCAAACGACCGTGGTCCATCATCGTATTGACGCTGATTCCTATTATGATCTCGGCTCTCATGGCCACGATCTTCAGCGGGAACAACGATTCGGAAAATCTTCCGACCATTCATGTTGCTCTTCTCGATGATGATGATGACTTGTTAGCCGGCTATTTGCGCATGATCCCCTCGCAGGGAGACGCATCCCAAAACCTCCAAATCCACTACGTAGAATCCAGAGAAGAAGGCATCCGCATGCTCGAAAAACGCCGGGCTTCGGCTTTTGTCATTCTTCCGGCAAGCATGACGGTCAATCTGCTCAACAACGTGACTTCATCCATCGAGATTTATGAAAATCCGGCGGAACAAATTTTACCCCAAGTCGTCCGTCAAGGGGTATCGCTGTTAGCCGAAGGACTTTCCGGAGCGGCGGAAGTCTTGCAGGAACCGCTGAAAAAAACACGCGATTTACTTGAATCCGATGAATTCCCTGAGGAAGACGCTATCGTTGGACTGGCATCTCAATCCTTTCGGCGAATTGACAGCATTCAGGATTATCTTTTCCCGCCGATCCTCCAATTTCACACTCTCACCGCGGAGGAATATTTACCGGATGCAAGCATGGAATTGACGGAGAATACCAACAATGAGTGAGATTATCGGATATATTTTTCCCGGCATGATGATTTTCTTTCTCTTCATGATTTCCCAAAATGCCTTGCTCGAAATCTTGATTGAAGATGAGAATCAAACTCTTCATCGGATCCTATCGACACCGGTCAGCATCAAACACTTCCTGATTTCTAAGATGATACGCTGTTTCATCCTGGGAACAGTTGTCATGATGACAGGTATGATATTTACATCCTTGGTATTCGGCATGAAATTAGGAAATGTATTCCTGTTATTGATCGTCATTCTAGTTTCGACATTCTGCATCACCGGTATTCTGTCGATCATCTACGGCTTATCCAAAACAAAAGAGTCTGCCAACGGTTTTGGTATTCTGGTCATCATGTATTTCGGCATGCTCGGAGGCAGTATGATACAAGTGGAAGCGATGCCGAAATTTATGCAAATACTGTCTATATACACCCCCAACCGGTGGGGAATTATGGCCCTTCAAAATGTTATGCAATCAGAGCCATCCGGTGAACTGGTCAAACCTCTGACGATCTTGGTGATTTGCGGGGCCGTGACTTCAATACTCGGACTTTACTTTTTCATCCGTCGCTATAGGAAATTTGGAGCGAAATGAACATTTTACGTATTTCACTTTGCGATCTCCATCGAGTCATCAAAGATAAAATGGCGGTGTTGTGGCTCATCCTGATGCCACTCCTGTTCGCATTTATAATGGGGAACGTGTTTAGAAGCCGTGGCCCTCATACGGCCTGGATTCATGTCTTTAATTATGACCAAGGATCTTTGTCCCACCTCTTTGTCGACCAACTGGAAGATAAAGGATTTTTCATCGACAAGAAATCTCCTGACGAAGAAAAGAATCTAAACACATGGATGCTTAATGGGATCATCATTCCAGCTACGTTTTCCCGCGACATCATGAATCAAGAACCGGTAAGGATCACCTTCGTGAAAGGCCAAGGAAATCCTCAACAAATCCTGGAAACGCAAACTCAACTCGTGCATGCCATGATTCGATTCACAAAAGGACTGATCAAAGCCGATATCGATGAAGAAGAATGGACAGACGAATCCACTGCAAAACTCAAGAATATTCTCGATCAACCGCCAACATTGACCGTTACGCAACAACAAGTCGCTTCCCTCAAACCTCCGCCCAGCGGCTTCAATTTAAGTGTGACCAGCTATTTGATCATGTTTGTTTTGATGATGACCATCATTTACGGGGGCGTCACGATGGTCAACGACCGCCATCAGGGACAATTCACCCGGCTGGCCGCTGCACCGGTCTATTTCACTGAAATTTTTGTCGGGAAGACTCTCTCCCGCATTGTGCAGGGGACACTTCAAGCCATGATTATCTTATTCGCAGGCGCTTATTTGTTCTCCGTTCCTTTGGGTGACAATCCCATCTTGATTGTACCAGTCCTTTTTGCCTATTCGGCTTTCATCGGCTGTCTGAGCATTTTTATCGGCATGGTTTGTTCTACCGAACAACAAGTCATCAACACCGGCATCTTTTTGTCCATGTTCCTAACCGCTCTCGGCGGCTGCTGGTGGCCTGTCGAAATTATGCCCGATATGTTTAAATTGATCGCCATGGCTATGCCAACCTATTGGGCACTTCATGGTATCCAAAATGTGCTCTACTTCGGCAAAGCGTTTGAACCGTTATGGATCGAAGTGCCTATTTTATTAGGATTTGCCACTCTCTTTGTCTTTCTCACTCTTCCCTTCGCGAGAAAATACCGCATATGATTTTGTTTCTCTATGCACTAATATCTGTAGGTTGTTTGAAGAAAACAATCGAGTATAATTGCCGATACCATTCAACCTTTGGGAGGTTATGAAAAATGCTTTACTCGAGAAAATGGAAAGCAGGATTTACTCTTATTGAATTGCTGATCGTCGTCGCCATCATCGGTATACTCGCCGCTATCGCCGTGCCGAATTTTCTCAATGCGCAAGTCCGCGCGAAAGTCGCCCGCTGCGTTTCCGATATGAAATCGCTCAGCACAGCCTTGGAAATGTACAAAATGGATAACAACGATTACCCGACCTGCAACCAGGCGCGTGTTCCCGGCAGTGGTGATCACTATCATCCTAACGAGATTCGATTCTACCGCATGACGACTCCCGTCGCATACATCTCTTCTGTCCCCGTCGATCCCTTTGCCACCTATTCCAATACCGCCGATTTCCAAAAATGGGGATGGGCGTATGATTATGTTAACAATTATGGTGATAACCACAACGGCGGTTGGGGACATGTTTGGCGAATCAACAGCTGGGGACCGGATAATGTCAACGGATGGGGAGGCCAACGGGACGGCGCCTGCCCGAACGGCTATCCGAATTTTATTTACCAAACATCCAACGGTCTCAATAGTTATGGAGACATTGTATGGGTGGGAGCGAAAGATCCCCAAACCACCAATTTCTGCAACATCCAGAATGGCGTGTAACTCGCCAACAAACAGAATTGTGAAAGGGCGGCTTGATCACCGCCCTTTTTTATGTTCTTCTATACAAATATCACTTCTCCCCATGCTTGGCTGACTATGTAACACACTTAACACATAGGCTCCCGAGGATTAGGGTAGGGTATACAGAAAGAATCAACAATTATGAGCAACCGGGTACTAAGGGCAAGTTTCCGTCTGCCCTTGCGGCTCCGCACCCCTACACAAAATTAACTGAAAGGATCAATAACCATGAGCAACCATTCATCCTTCTCCAGACGCCGATTCGCGAAATACTCCGCCCTCGGCCTTACCGCTTTGATGACCGCCAACACGAAATCGGTATCCGCTTCGGCGCGCGGAATCCACCCGATCCGGCTCGGAGGTCCACTGTTCGAAAAATATGAATCCCCCCAAGAATGGGTGGCCGCAGTCAAACGGGCCGGCTTCAGCGCAGCGTATTGTCCTGTCAACGCAAATCAAAGCGACGATGTCATCCAATCCTACGAGCAAGAAGCCAAACGAAACAATATCATCATCGCGGAAGTGGGAGCCTGGAGCAATCCGATCAGCCCTAACGACGAAGAACGAAAGAAAGCATTATCCAAATGCACCACTCAATTGGCACTCGCCGACCGAATCGGAGCCAACTGCTGCGTCAACATCAGCGGATCCCGCAATGAAAACAACTGGGCAGGTCCGCATGAGGACAATTTAACAAAAGAAACCTTTGATTTGATCGTGGAAACCATCCGCAAAATCATCGACGACGTCAAACCAAAGCGCACCTTTTTCACCCTGGAAACGATGCCATGGGGATATCCGGATTCTCCGGATTCCTACGTCGAACTACTGCACGCGATCGATCGAAAACACTTCGCCGTTCATCTTGATCCGGTCAACCTCGTCTGCAGCCCGCAACGGTATTACAACAACGGCTCTCTCATCCGCGAATGCTTCGATAAATTAGGTCCCTACCTCAAGAGTTGCCATGCCAAAGATATCCTCTTATCGGAAAAACTCACCACTCATCTCGACGAAGTCCGCCCCGGCTTAGGCAACTTGGATTATGCTGTGTTCTTACAGGAACTCAGCGCCCGGCAGGACATCCCGTTGATGTTGGAGCATCTCAGCTCTGCGGAAGAATACGCTCAAGCGGCAATCCACATCCGGAAAGTCGGCAAAAAGGAAGGCATCCCATTCGTATAACCAAACAATGCATGCTGTTGTGGTGCGGACATCCCTGTCTGCACAAATTGTGGTGCGGACATCCTGTCTGCACGTTACAAGAAAATAAAACCAGAAACTCTCACCACAATATGGGTTAGTATAAAACCGAGGTGAAGCATGGAATATACGATCAAAGAAACCGACACCGCAAAAATCCTTGAAATCCGCGGCGAACTGAATATCGCCAGCGAACCGCAATTCGAATCCCTCCTCCTCTCTTTTCTGGAAGAGGAACACAAAGACCTGATTCTCGATTTCAAGGAAGTGACGTATATTTCAAGCAGCGGCCTGAGAGCGCTGGTGACCGGCGCCAAAAAAATCAAAGAGAAAAACAAAAAACTCACCCTGATCCACGTCTCCCCCACCGTCCAAAAAATCCTAAAAATGTCCGGCTTCGACAAGTTCCTCGACATTCAGCCGTATCGAGTGTAATTTGTCAAAAATATATGGAAACATCATGGAATCAAGGAAATTCACTTCCCACCTAACGAAGCAGTGAAACCGCCTGATCCTCAAGAATCGATTTCACAAAATCCAAATTCGCCAAAGCAAAAATCCCCTCAACGCTACTCTCAACCGTTACGCAACCTAGCGCATTGACATCTTCACTCAAACGTCTCCCCCCATACTGTTTCAATAGTTCATCCATGCGGCTCAAAAACGGTTTCCCCTCTTCACGAATGAACTCAAGACGTCTTTGCCGTTCATCGGATGATTGACGTTTCCAACTGAAGTGCAAATTAATCATTGCCAGCTGGTAATTCACCGGCCTTTCTCAAGATTGTCTTATACACTTTTTCAGAATACCATCGGCCTTTTGAAATCATTTCATCCAATACAGGTTTGATTTCGGATAGGATTCCGATCTTTTTCGCTTTGAGCAAAATAGATAACGTCCTAACGACGTTCAGACCGGCATTTTTTGCAATTTTATATCCAATGCTCTCGTCGATGATCACGATATCCGCGTTTATTTCTGTGGCAAGGAGGATCGTTTCTGCTTCTCCTGCATCGAGTTGGTTCAGCATTAAATTCCGATACTTTTTTCCTTGGACCGATCTGACTTTGATAAAATCAGCTTCGACCTCTTGATAGCCATACTCTTCTTTTGATTTTATCTCCTCGTAAACTGCTTCAGGTAGAATGATTTCATGATAGAGGTCTTTGAGAATTTCAAGCCTGCCGACCGAAGATAAGGAGATGATTGGAGTAGTATTGGATACGACTTTCATAAACTATCTGAGGGAGTCTTCAACTATCTCGTCGATTTCCTCTTCTGTGTAGTCAAAGATAGATTCACCCTCTGCTTGTAGTTTTTCGATAAAATCGATCTTGTGATAACCGGCCAATTCAGCGGCTTTCCCCAAGGATAATTTTTTTTCCCGGTAGAGCACGAGGGCACTAAGAAATTGAATGTGTTTTGTAAATTCGTCTTTATTCTCTTTTAATGATAATAAGATGTTCTCTTTAACGGGAAATGAAATATCAATTACTTTTTCAGACATTTTCACACCTAATGGTAGACTCATGAAATCTCAAGGGCTGTGCTTTGCTTTGGACCTTCAATTTACTTCAAAGGTGATAGTATTTTATGTCATATCCTATTGACAGTCAAGATAAATGCGAATGAATTTAGAGTGCGTCATATCAATCTGAAAACTTCACCGGGCCAACCCCACCGTTCTCTCTTCAGCAAGAAAAGTAGAATAATGTAAGTCTTCATCAACTTCCTCAACTTCCAGATAGGGATACGCCGACAGAATCGTTTCTTTCGTCTTCCCTGCGTCTAGATGTCCAAGCAAGCGTGAAACCGGAAAACACGGCTCGGGCAGTCTTGGCATATGTCTCGGAGCCGATCGAGAGCCTCACGAACATAGCCACGTATCGTTGCCGCTAGGCCCATGGGACTTGTTCAACCTGTGGGCTTCGATCACCTAAAGTACTTGCTCGTCTGCTGCGATTGCTTTGGCCACTACTCTTTCCCTTTGATCCCTTTGTTGGCACGTTCGTAGAGTTAAGGCGCCACACCCTGTGCAGCCAGTAATGCTTGCTCCACTTCTAGGGGAAACTCCATCACGATGAAATGATTCTTATGGTACAAATAATCCTCTCCACTTTCATCGATGATTCTCAACAGATCGTCTTTGGCAGCCAGTTCATCCGGGATGATCTCATAGATCTTTCTCAAGATCAGAGAGGCTTTATAATCAGAATTATCCACACAAATGGCAAAATGTTTCATGTGCTCACTCATTGTCTCATTCCAAATAGCGTTTGATTTTAAGGAAACTTGGTATCGCCGTTTCAAAGTATACTGCCGGTTTTCCATACATGATTTCTTCGTGCCATCAATGCAAATCAGTTTCATCGAGTAGGATGAGGCCACGAATCCTACCATTACCAAACGCAATCCATATTCAAGCATATCGGAGGCGTCTGCCCTTCGGCTCGGGAATGTCTCGACCGAACTCTCTTGCCGTGTCCAGCCATAGATCCATAGCATCTTTGCAGTTTGTCAGTGCATCGTCTGGGCTATTTCCATGTGCCATACAACCCGGCAGTTCCGGCACTTCTGCAATGAACGCCTTGTCATCGTTACTCCAGTAGATAATTATTTCATATTTATACATCATTTTTCCTCGTTCACCGTCAAGCCGTAGGCAGTAATTACAGCTCTGACTTGCCCTACTTGATACGGCTTGGCCATACGGCCTTCTCGTTGCAAATTAATCATATCTTGAACACCTTCCCTAACAAATACATGATGACCTCCTTGTATCCGCTCTTCAAAGCCGAGACCATCGAGAAGTTTACGTAACTCGTCGAAATCAATGTTTGTATCGGAACGTCCGCAAAGAATTTTGACCAGCAGTTTATCACGCTTTGTCATGGTATTATTCCGTTTAGTTCCTGGATAACGGGCACATTCTCTATAATCAGCAAATCCTCACTCTTACCGTAGGCGATGATGGGTTTCATTATTATTCAACCTACCCCACCGTCCGCTTGAGTGTTTGATTGGGCATACTTACTTGTTGTTTAATGTTTTTTGAAACTCCATAGCCCTTTTGCTTATTTCTTCTCCACTCAATTCATGGAAAAGATTTTCTCTCCATTTGGTATAATCGAATTTTTCTCTTTGAATAAGAGCAATAAACCGTTCTGTTTCTACCATGCCGAGATTATTGCTCAACAGTTCAAAACCGGATATCTTTATTTCGGTATCACTTCTCATTCTAGAGTCTCCAATTCAAGGATCAAATTTACGGGATTTATAATTTTCGTTTCCGAGTATTCTGATATTTTTTTCAGAATCCCTTTATCAACCGTTAAAAAGTATTGATCTGCACCTGGCCGGGCAGGAGCGTTTCCATCGCATCCAGCAGCGGTTTGTAACTCATGCGCGGATCGAGAAAGCCGACATCACTCGGCCGGCTGATAATCAGCAGCACCCGCAGCGGGGTAGAGAGGTAAAACAGTTTACGGCTGTCTTTTTCTTGCTCTTTGGCCGGCTCCCGCCGAAGTGTCACGCCTTGAAAAATCAGTTCACCGCGCCTATCCTGCATCATTTCCCACGGCTGCGCCAGCACGTCCGCCACGTCGCTGCAGAGGGTGAGCGTTCAGGAATAATACGGCTCGATAGCGCCCTTCAATCGTCGATACACATCCGGCGATTCGTTGAAAAGGGAATCAAAAAGCGCTTTCCCCCATGCTTCGAACTTTTTCTCAATCCCTTCCGCACGCGCATGATCCCCCGCGCCGGGAAATTGGTGATATGTCTCCAAATACCACTGCAAATCCGCCCGTTCCGCCAGCGTGAGCGGCAAGGGCAGCGAAAACGGCTCCGATTCACCCATCTCCGGTTCGATCCAGCGCGCGCGATACCCCCCACCGTCATTCTCCACGATCAGCCGCAGCTCGTACAGCAATTTGGAATCTTTTTGTACGCTTTTCGCGAGTTCCTGCACGTTTTCCGAAAATTGGTTTTCATCGCGGAAATCGATGTAGTTTTTATCGCGGATGGAATCGGGGAGTTGAACTTCGCGAAGCATGAGCGGGATGATTTTGACGAAATCGGATTTCCGGCGGTTGATATTCGCTTCGATAGACAACGCCGCACCGATCTCTTTCTGCACCCATTCCGACCGGATCGATTCCGGCGAAAGCACAACGGCGAAATAGTCGTGTTCAAGGATGGCGGCATCGAGTTTATTGGAAACCCGCTCCCCCGGATCAATTCGTCTTTTATCCACCCAAACATCGATGTCCTGCTGTTGCAGCTCCTTTTCGAGTTTCTCGACGAACCTGAAATCTTCTCTGCTATAGCTAATAAAAACACCGGACATAACAAAAAATCTCCATTTTTAGGTAGGTTGGGTTGAATGAAATGAAACCCAACATCTCCGTCTACCCAAATAAACCCCGTCTTCCTTGAACAAGACTCACCCCAACAATCACAGCCAGTTCAGACCGTAAAATCCGCCAGCCTAAAGTGCAAATATGAATCCCTTTTTCCTTCCCAACTTCGATTTCCTCCTGCGTGAATCCCCCTTCCGGCCCGAAAAAGAGGGAAATCGGTTTTTGAAAATCCGGTATTGAAATAGCTTGATCACTACCCGCTTCCTCCCAAAACAAAATCAAATCGTGATAGGAATGATTTTGATCTTTAAAAATATCGATAAGATTCTGCTGCCGGATTTCCACGGCTGGGATCGTGGAGCGCCCGCATTGGCGGCAGGATTCGATCGCGATTTTTTGCAAACGGGCGAGTTGTTTTTCATCCGGTTGGGAGATGCTTCGATATGCAGAATAAAATACGATTCGCGTTGCTCCCAACGGTGGCAGTTCCTTTACCATACGATCTTTCGTTTTGCCTTTGGTAAAAGCGATATAAACAGTGGTTTCAGGAAGTTGATCGGCGGGATTCGGGAAGGAATCGAGCAACGTCAGATGCAGCGCATTTTTTGGGGCTTTTGTAATGGAGTAGATATATTCGTTGCCGTCTCCGTTGAAACCGGAAATTCGTTCACCCTCATGCAATCGTAAAGAGCGCTTGATGGCGAGAGAATCTTCATCATCCAGAACAAGTTGTGGTGATCCGCTCTCTTGACAATAGATTCGGGTGCGCACCTTGCAATCCATAGTTTCGTGACTCTATTGATGAAAAAAAGAGTGGGTAGCGCAGGCGTCTCCCGGTCGGAGCGCGGGCATCTTGCCCGCATGGTGGTGCGAGGAAGAAACTTGGTGCGTTGAAAGGGCGGCCAGAGATGGCCGCGCTCCCACAGTCGGAGCGCGGACATCTTGCCCTCCCTGTAAATGCTGCAAACGAGAACGCTTGCTTTACCCCTCTGTTATCGATCCTGTGGTTCATACTATAATAGTGTTTCAATATGCAGTGAATACATTTTGGAGGAGTTTTTATGAAACGGTTTTTCTTGTTTGGATTTTTCGTGTTCGTTATGGGAGGAAGTTCGATTTTGCTTACCGGATTCGCGGCGGATGATTCGGCTTCACCGCCGTTGAAGATTTGCATGCTTTCCGGCTCGCTTGAATATGAGTCCGACAAATCGCTGCCCTTGTTGATCGACTACTTGCAGGAACATTATTCAGTGGATTGCACCTTACTCAAACGAAAAGCGAAAGACGATCTTCCCGGCCTCAATGCGCTGGATTCGTGCGATGTGATGCTCCTCTTCACCCGCCGGATGACCATCGACGGAGAGCAGTTGAAGAAAGTGAAAGAGTATTGTTTGTCAGGAAATCCGATCGTGGGGATTCGCACCGCCAGCCATGCGTTTCAAAATTGGCTTGAATTGGACAAGTTGATCCTTGGGGGGAACTATCAAGGCCATTACGGCTCGGGACCGGTGATGGAAATGAGAATCAATAAGGCTGCCCAACATCACCCGATTTTAAAGGGTATTGAACCATTTACTTCAGTAGGAAGCTTGTATAAAAACACCCCGCCTGCCTCGGATGTGTGTATCTTGTTGACCGGCTCCATTCCAGAACACAACGAACCGATTGCTTGGACACGTGTTTTCAACGGGGGACGAATTTTCTATACTTCACTCGGCCATCAAGAAGATTTCAAGAATGAGAATTTTCTACGGTTGGTTTCGAATGCATTGTATTGGGTGAGCGGCCGTGAACCGGCCAAAAGTTCGAGTGACTCAGGCCACTAATTGTTCCATCTTTCTTGTCTCACAAACGTTTCCTTGTATACCGATCTTGTGTAGTTGGATAGGAATGTTCTTACCTGAGCGTACCATTGCTTGTTGAACGATTTGGACCAAGCCGAAACAACAAGCAACTTCCATATGGAGCAAGTCGATGGATTCGATGTCATTCTGCTGAAAGATCGCCGTCAATTTCTGGAGATACGCACCCGTGTCATCCAACTTAGGGCAGCCGATCATCACTGTGCGTCCGGCAAGATAGCGTTGCTGGAAATCCGCTAAGGCAAAGGGAACGCAATCGGCGGAAATCAGCAGTTTGGCGTTTTGGTAAAAAGACGCTTCGACTGGCATTAAATGCAATTGCACCGGCCAGTTTGTCAGGCGCGAAGGGGTGCTTTCACTTTCGTTCCTCTCGCTTACGGATGCAGGAGCATGGTTTTGCTGCATCGTTTGCGCCCGGGAACCGGGGCAGCTGAAATGGAATCCGGATTGCGCAAACGACGGTTTTGGAGCGGGTGAATGCTGCTTTCTGTTTTGTCTCTTCAAATGCTCTTCCACCGCTTCGGGTGAAAACTCTTCCGCAGGACGTTCCTCGATATGGATCGCGTTTTGCGGACATTCTCCGAGGCAAGCCCCCAACCCATCGCAATACGTTTCACTGATCAATCGCGCTTTCCCATCGATCACCTGAATCGCCCCTTCCGCACAAGCAGTCACACATTGACCACAGCCATCGCATTTCTCTTCGTCGATATGAATGATTTTTCGAGTTTTCATCATGGGATTTCTCTCTCTTGTATCAGATTGTTTATACAAGTGTAGAGAAAGAGAAAGGCAGATTCATTGACAAAAATCAATCGTGAATGAAATGCTTTTTTCTGTCTGAATCATGATTGGCCAGGAGAAGAGGATTTTCAGGATGAAATACATGATAGTTTTTCATAACGTATCAAAAAACTGCCATCCTCGCTGATCACTCATTACTATTCGAATACTATCAAAAGACATATTCTATACATCCTTGAATCCTGGTCATCCCGATTCAGACAATTCATTGAGGGAAACGACTGACTTACGCCACCAAACTCCGGAATTTCTTATAAGCCTTGTATGCGGAAGAGCCTTCAATTTGAGACATTCGCCACCGCAGTTTCTGGATATATTCATCCTTGTTGACCACCGGATTGCCGTCGAGATAGGTGGAATGATAGAGATTGGTCACAATTTCTTCCAAGATAGCGGGATTTTTCCGCAGGTATTCATCTTTGACCATCCCCATGATGTGATCTTTCGTGAATCCTTCGAAATGGCCAAGGACGTGCATGCATTCCCAAAAAACATAGTACGGATTCGGTTTGGCCTGTAAGGCATGAACGCCTTTCGGGCGCTCCAATTGATCGAGGATACCTTCTTGGTGCGCAGTGTGGAATATCTTGTAATTGTCATAAAAAGCCATCGGGTTGATATTCACGATGCCAATCGGCCGCGGCAGATCACAGATCAAATCGAGGGTTTCGATATTGTCCTCTTCTAACTCCAGCGGATTGTAACCGATGAAATCGACGAGCAATTTTGCGCCGGAATCCAAGATATTTTGGGTTGTTCGGATCGTACCGTGTTTGGGATGGCGGCGGTCATAATATTTTTTCAGTGTACGCTGGCTTCCGGATTGAATCCCCATGATAAGATAACTCAAACCGGCCCGTGTCAATAAATTGAGAACTTCCGGATCACCGACATTGGGATGCGTGTAACCGAAGAAGGGAAGCGCCACTTCGGTGGCATAGGCCGGGGAGAATTCTTGTATCCATCGTTTATTGAGCGGAAGAACATCGTCGTAAAATTCGACACGCTCCAACCTCCACGGCCAGGTGCGGACGCGGTAACGAAGTTCTTCGATGACATTTTCCACCGAGCGGCGTCGGAGGAACTTATCGCCTTGGTAGATCACATCGTCATGGCCGCTGCAACAGTAAGTACAGGTAAAGGGGCATCCGCGAGTCGCCATGATAATGAAATTTGTATAGAGGTGTGTTTTGGGAGGATAAGGGCCTGGATAGATGGCGTCATTGATGATAACCGTTTTTCGATCCAGTTCAAAATCGGGAAAAGGATAACTATCCAAATCCTGCTCCAACTTCATCACCGGATTGCGGTGGATTTGCCCATCTTGTTTCACCCAAATGCTGGGAATGTGGAGAATATCGTCTCCCCGGTCCATCGCGTTGACGAGGTTTCTAACTGGGAATTCACCCTCTCCGAGGCAGATCATATCGGTATGCTGTATGTTCTCATTCGCGTTGACGGTGGAATCCACCCCTCCCCAAATGACGGGAACGTTCAGTTCGGTTTGTATCTTTTTCGTCAAAAATTGCGCAAGGCCATAACTGATCGAGGTGAAGGAAATCCCGACAAGGTGGGGATCCTGTTTTTTGAGGGTGTTCAGCAGGATATCCAGTTCTTTTTCCGTCGTATAGGTGCACATGCTGTAGTACCCGCCCTCATCTTGTTTTTCCGGCTGCGGGATTTCCGAGGGAGAAATATATTCCACCCCTTTAAAGATGATGATATTGGTCTCGTGCCCGTCATTCTGCAGCACGGAAGACATATACCGTACACCCAAACAATACTCGTCATATAAAGCAATAAAAGAAACTCTTCGCATTATGATTTACCTATCTCCTTGTTTTTTATTGTGGATAGATTCGGCAACGGCGTATAGCTTTTTTCTCATTTCAATCACGATTCTTCCAACGTCCCAGTAACCATACTTTTCACGATTGGAGCGCAGGCATCCTGCCCGCACCCCCCCTGGGAGCGCGGGCATCTTGCCCGCATACACTCTGGGAGCGTGGGCATCTTGCCCGCACGGTAGTGCGAGAAGATACCTTTACGCATCGAAAATGCGGGCAGGGATGCCCGCGCTCCCAGTTCCTCGATTCCCAGAGAACGAGAAAGTTTACCAATAAGCCCTTGGAGCGCGGGCATCTTGCCCGCACGGTAGTGCGAGAAGATACCTTAGCGCATCGAAAATGCGGGCAGGGATGCCCGCGCTCCCAGTTTCTCGATTCCCAAAGAACGAGAAAGTTTACCAATACGATATAGTTTGTAGAGTAAATTTCAAGATTGAAATCCAGTAAAAGTCGAGAGAAGAAGAAACTGGCTTCTTCCACACCTATTTTTCTTGATTTTGGGTCGCTTGTTTGATGAATCGGTGCTGCCCCGGAGCCGGAGGAATATTCTGTTCCAGGACGGGCAATTGGAGATAGTTTTCCAAGTAAAAACCGGGATTATGGGTTTCCGGATACACGTCTTTCAAGAGTTTGATGTTTTGATAGGGAACATTGTGATCTTCAACGATGTTGGCTATTAATTGAAAGAGATTCTTTTCCTGTTCTTTGGTCAAAATCTGTTTGTCATAGTCTCCCAACATACAAATGACCACGTACCCATTCAAATCTAACAGCGGCTCCCGTTTCGCGGCCACACGGGCATAGATATATTCTTTTTTCGTAACTTCATCCGGCCGGAAGGTGAACGGATCCCCTTTGTGCAGTTCCGCCGGAGTGATGATCTGCCGTCCGGAGAAGACGCGGCCTTCCGTGTCAATGAAAAAGTGAAATGGCAAATCCCCCTGATGGGAAGAATCGACATACCGGTTCAGAAGATTCGTGACATAGGTAAACGAAGTTTCCCCCTGATAATCGCTACCGGAATCCATCACGATGATGCCTTGTACTTTGTGAGAAGAGAATGGTCCTGTGGGAGTATCGCCTAAAACCGCCCTGGGAATCATTCGAACCGGTTTGGGACGTCCATGGAATAGCTCGACGATACCGTATTTTCCATCGGTAGAGGCGCAGGAATACATGAATAAAAGGATAAATATTTGTATGAGAGGAAGAAAACGATTTTTTTTGCTGTTCATAATTTTTTGATTGTACCTCTTACGGTATGAGCATTAGAACCATTCTTATTATAACTACTTAAAGCAAACTCAGAACTGAAACAAATAAGATCATTTTGAACCAACAGCCTAGATAAATTCTGTATTTAAGATGGTGTTTATATATCAACAATACTCAATAACTGCAGTAACGGCATAGGTGATTTCCTGCATTTCTATTGTTGTCAATTTTCCTCTTTTCGACAAAAAACGATCTAGTGAAATTCCCCGAAGTTGAAGGGAATCAACCGCGCTAATTTTTGTTAGTCCATTGTGTTGATTCGGCGTGATTTTTACGTGAGATAATTTACCAGTGAAGGATTTATTCCAGGTTGTTATTGGGGCAACTAAGCGTAGTGGAAGGCTACGAAGGGCATTGGAACTGATTACTACAACCGGTCGTATTTTGCTGATCTCCGCACCAACTGTTGGATTCAAGTCGACATCCCACACTTCTCCCCGTATGGGACTTTTAGTACTCGATGAAGTCAACACCTTGTGTTTCCTTCCACTCTTCGTTTATTTCATAATACTTTACAAGTTCCTGAGCCTGCTTTTCAAGAATTTTTCGTCTTTCCTCGATGCTGAGTTTCATGAACGCTTTGCGATCCTGTAGAGTTAGATTTGAATTCTCTTGCAAATTTTCATAATACCGATTTTCCAATAAAGCCTTATTTCCAATTTTTGTATTCATGTTATTCACCATTGTGCATTATCGAATTATTCCAATTACATATTACCTCGCTTTACGAACCTAATGCAATAGCAATCTCTTTTTCTTCCTAGGAATATTCTATCGCATGATCATTGGATTCTCATCGCACATTCATCATCACACCACTTCGATCCTCGGAAAATAAATCCACAAATGCCCCAAATCGTCATCCTCTCCAAAATAGATTTCCCCATCCGGCCCAGTAACCGAATCCCCGAAAAGGTAGCCGTATCTTCTGCGCTCGATGGTGGAAAGAGCGATCCCTAGATTCTTGATTTCCCCGGATTTAGGGTGATAGTGGAACAAGTGGGACATTTCCTCACCGCAAGCGCCAAAGAGCCGCCCGTCGTGGGTGACGCTCATGGTTTCTACCGGCGCAAGACTCGTTTGAACTTGGCATTCTGTAAAACGTTCATTGGCATCGAACGTAAACAATTTTCCTTCATCATCAGCGAGGTACAGTATTTTCGCTTGGGGATCGTTTGCCCATTGGATGTTGCCCTGCTGCCAGGAACCGGCAGGTAAGGAAACGGCTCTTTTGGTTAATTTCTTCGTTTTTGCGTCAAATTTCCAAAGAGTTTCACCTGCGTCCAACCCATAGGCGATTCCCTCTGAATTCATCGCAATTTTCCCGTTCGCTTTCACTTCTCCGATGGGTTCGATTGCCTTTTGATCAAGAGAAGCGATCCACACATGATTCTCGGTAGTCCCGATCACGATGGATCGTGTGGGATCAGGAAGAGCGTGGAGAATGCGTTCCCCTTCGACCGGATACCCCATTTCTTCATAAGCAGGCCGGGAATATCCCCATTCTTGGAGTAAGTCGAAAGGCAAACCCTGCAGTCTAGCACGGATCAGCCTTCCGCCTTCAGGTCCGTTGACCGAGGCGATGAAGCTTCTGCGGCCGCAGCAAATGGCGGCACAGTGATCGGCATTTTCCGCAACGCCCATATCGAAAACTGCCCCGGTAACTCCCCGAAACATCCCGTTGAAAAGATGAACGGCTTTTCCGCTGGTTCCGCCATACACATCGCCTTCGGGACTGATATCCAACGCGGTGATGTGGCTTTCATCGGCGGTAATAGGAATGGTTGCACCGGGAAAACACGTCGGGAACGCGACCATGCGCCCTTCGGATAGAAATGCGCCATGGTGAATATCGCGCCAGGATAACTTTGTATAATCGATTTTCTGTTTCATGATGGTTGTCCCCCTTTATCCCCACATCCGGATAGGCAGATGCGCGTTTTCATGCTTGCGGCTTTTCGGCATCGTCACTTTGAAGATGCCAACCGGATGCGGACGACCGACGTGCCCGAAAAAGAGATCGCCGTTGTGATCAACCGCCCCGCGCGAAACATATTGCGCGAAACCGTCAGGCCGTTCCAGTAAAGCCACTTCTTCCCGCTCCAAAGTAACCGGATCAAGCCGACAGACAACGCCTTCCCGCTCTTTGTGCGATTCCGGCATGGGATTATAGACCGGATCGCGCCAGCGTGCGGCAACATAATATAATTGTCCGTCACCCGCAAACGTCAGCCCGCCGCAGTGATCCAGAAAAGTATTCACCGACAGTGTCGGATCGCGGTCTTGGGTGGCCGGCCCCAAATCTTCCACCTTGCCCCATTCACCTTCATTCGGCCAGATGCGCATCAAATAGGGTTGCGCGATCCAGGTCACGGCATAGATGCACTCGCCATCAGGCGATGCAATCGCGTCATAAAACACACTATGCCAGCCGGTCTGGAAATTCGGATTGTGCGGCAGGACATAGGGCGAAGTCTCCAAGCGGTCCGTCTCCGGATCATAACGGATCAGCCGGCCATAATCGCTGGTCGTCCAGATGCGGTGCTTTTTGTCCATAAAGAGGCACTGAGCATTGACCGAACCGATACGCCCGATATCACGCCGCTCGCGTGTCTTGAGATCGTAGATGACAAAATGATCGCGCGGATAAGTAAGCGAATAGAGCAGCCCGCGCTCTTCGTCATGCAGCAAACAGCGGCAACCTTCCTTAGGCAGCATCGTGTCCCACCACAGCACTTCGTCCGACTTCGTATCATACGCAAGCAGCGCGCTGCCACGGAAACAACGCTCAGGAACATGCCAGAAAAACCAGGGCGAATAAGCCTTCAAATCATGCGGGGGACCGGATAGATGGGTGGCCATATACAAGATGTTGTCATGCATCGAAGGCGCGAAACTGTAGTGAATCTTGCATTGCGTCCCCCGTCCGGAATCACGCGGATCATCGACTTTTTTGTCCAAGTCAAAGAGGTAATCGAGTTTATCCTCCTCTTCGTTATACCGCACCACTTTCACGATCCCGCCTGGATGCGATTCGCAACAGGCCGAGGCATAAATCCTCCCATCCGGCCCGACAGACAACGACCAGCACGAATCCGAATCCGGATGCTCGGTAAACGGATACCAATGGCAAGTATACGGTTTTTCCACCACTTCCGAAGCCAGCCCCCGAGACGCCAACCCAAGCGCAGCCGCCCCCACCCCGATCTGAGACACAAATTCACGGCGATTGATTGGATGTTTCTCATTCATAAACAATGTTCCATCCTCTCCCAAAAGATTGAATTATCCTCGGAGCGCGGGCATCCCTGCCCGCATTTAAACCCTCGGAGCGCGGGCATCCCTGCCCGCATCTTAGTACCAATCAGGCATTATTGATTATACCGATTATCAAAAGGAAAGTCTATTCGTGGCAGGTGAGAGAAAGGGATTGATGAAACGAGCAAGAATGAATACAATAATCACGTTCTTCAAGCCTACATAAATCGCCGGAGTGGTGGAATAGGTAGACGCGCTAGGTTCAGGACCTAGTGTCCTTCGGGACGTGGGGGTTCGAGTCCCCCCTCCGGCAGGTTGAATTTAGATGGGATAGTGAATACTGCCTTGAAATTGCTTCCCATGTATTTAATCGAATCTATATTTTTGCCTGAATAAACATTATATTTTATACTTTACCTAAATGAGGAATGACTATAATTTGTCGCTTCCATAAAAATGAACGAAATGGATAAAGAACCTTATCCACATCCCTTAGATATTCGGAACCGATTGGATGAGTTTCGCAATCTAAAGGATGGATGGCTTGAAGGAAAAGGCATTGCCCCAAGTCAAGAAGGGCTTGACTGGCTGACTCAAGCGTTTGAGAAACACTATCCCAGTGAAATGCCTTTACCTTATCTTTACCCCACTGCCGAAGGGAACGTTTTAGCGGAATGGTCTATCGAACAGAATGAAATTTCATTGGAAATCGATCTTGGAAAGCATGTTGGTGAATGGCATTGTTTGAATATGGATACGGATAAGGAGGATAAAGGGATATTTAATTTGGGTGAGGTGAATGAGTAAAGGAAATTGGCCCTGAAAAATAATTAAAGTAATTAAAATATTTAAAGAAATTGTATTTGCGCACAAATTTATTTTTTATATCGAAAAAAACAATGAATTTTATTACTGCGAATAATGATGATTTTATATTAAAAGGGCATAAAAATTTTAATCTGTTGAGCATGATTGAAATTTTTAATTTGGAATATATAAATATAATATCATCCCATGAAAGAAAAAAGCGAGGGCAGTTTTTTACTCCTCCTAGCATAGCTAGGTTCATGGCCAGCCTTTTTACTGAAATTCCTAATAATATTAAAATATTAGATCCAGGAAGTGGAACTGGAATTTTATCTGTTTCTCTTTGTGAAAGGATATCAACGCTAAGTGCGCCTCGCAATATTCATATCGAGTTGTTTGAAACTGATTCTGATATTATTGTTTTTTTGGAAAAAAACATGAATTATTGTTCTTGTGTATTAAAAAAATTTGGTCACCAACTGACTTATTCAATTAACCAAGAAGATTTTGTTTTGAGTTTCCCTCCGGAAAGTGATCAATTTTTTCTTTTTGATGGTTGGTCTCAAATGGATAACTTTGATATGATTATCATGAATCCGCCCTATTTTAAGATTTCAAAGGATTCTCAACACGCGCGTATGATGGAGCGAATTATCCATGGTCAGCCAAATATTTACTCATTGTTTATGGCACTTGCAGCAAAAATGCTAAAGGAAGGAGGAGAACTAGTTGCAATAACTCCTCGAAGTTTTTGTAATGGGCTTTATTTTAGAGAATTTCGTCGATGGTTTTTTAAGAGAATGTCGCTTCATCATATACATTTATTTAAATCACGATCTGAAGCATTCAGCTCAGCTAAAGTCCTTCAGGAGAGTGTTATTACTTTAACTAGAAAACAAAATGATTCGCCTTCATCAACTATAGTTAGCGGAGGACTTGCACGTGATCTGAAAAATAAAATTACTTTTCAAAAATTGGATTATCAAAAAGTGATTGATAATTCTTGTGGTAATATGATAATCCGTATTCCAGAGAGAATGGAAGATGTACAACTTATCGAATATGTTGAGAGATGGCCTTATCGTTTTAATGACGCCCCGGTAAAAAGTCCCATTTTGTATTTCATTGGAAATACTGTAACAG
>CAYPPG010000081.1:3845-30208 GCA_964412555.1 uncultured bacterium | reverse complement strand
TCGATACATCCAACAAGCATGACGCTGAGCGGATGGCTTTTGCAAAACAGGAAGAATTGATGAATGGCCGATGTGTTTCTGTTACGAGCAAAGTCACTTTTGACGATTTCTTCGTGATCAGCGACAATTATAATTCCCTCGCGCATTGACTCACACTTTTTGTTACCGAAGCCCGGTCGTTGCCTCATTACAATGTTACCAAAAACTGGAGGCGTACGATGGGCAAGAAAATCAGTTCAGAAACAAGAAAAGAATTGTTGGATGCCATGCGGCGGCGGTATCATGAATCATCGAAAAGGGACAAAGCAAGGATACTTGATGAGTTCATTGCTCTAACGGGGTATCATCGTAAACATGGGATCCGTCTGCTTCAACGAGATGGTGATAGTGAAATCCAGCCATTGCCAGATGTTTTGGTTCGTACTCGTCGAGTATATGAGGAAGCCGTCAGGGAAACTCTGACGATACTTTGGGAAGCATCGGATCGTATTTGCGGGAAACGATTGAAGGCAATCCTGCCGGAACTGGTGGATGCCTGCGCTATTTGGAAATGGCGTTGCGGTCAGGACCTTGCCATTGAGGCCAGTCAAAGGATTCTGATCTTGCGACAAAAAACGCCGCACTAAGTGGGATCAATACGAAATACAAATAAATTAGTTTATTGAAGGAATCTCCTTTTGAATAAAAAACTAACTACAGGAATCGTAATTTATGATACATTCCACCTAATTCTACATTCTTGTGTTCGTGTTTGATAGACAAAATAGTTCAATTTAATTTGAATTGAGTTATTTTGTGATGATGTGCGATTTGTTGTGATGAATTGAATATTGCGGGGACAAACATTTCGCTTAGCAGTCCTCATTTTGAGAAAATGGAATGGCTAACGCAAATAGGCGATACACACATCCGGATTCCCCCTCTTATTCGAAGTAAAAACAACCCGATCCCCAGAAGGCGCCCAGCCAACATGGGGATGTGCGCCCCCGCCATATGTCCGATGACCAGTGGTCAGAAGCTTCATTTCCGTCGTACGCGCGTCAAAGAGGGCGATGTCGCCATGCCAATTGTCGGCGGCGATCCACTCTCCCGTCGGTGATCCGGAAGCGTGCCACCAATTGCGTTTGGCGAGTTCCGAGGACGAACCGTCAGGCCACCAGCTGCCTGCGCCGGCGATGCGAATGATGCCGGAAGAAAAATCGAGTTGCTTGACGTGGGATTCTTCCGGTAGAAATCCTCCACAGAATGTTATTTGATCATTGATCCACCAGCATTCATGAGTGACCAGTTCCCCCGGTTCTTGGTAGGAAATCGCCCATGGTTCCCTCCCGGATGTGTCGACAAACCAGATGCGGGCGCGGGGGGATTCTTCTTCGCTTGCTAGTGGAACGCGGTCTCCGTCTTCATATTGCCGGGCGAACATAATCAGATCGGGGCGCGTCCAACTGCATTGGAGATGTGCCGCCCACCAATCGAGAGAGGCAAGAATCTTTATGTCGCCAGTCTGTTGATCGATCATGGAAATATCCCACTGTTTTTTGTTCGTGTGACGGAGAATCAAGCCTAACTGCGAGTCATCTGCATTGACATTCAAGGCTCCGCCAGGGATTGTATCCGGAGGGAGCATGCAAATGATTCTCTCACTGACGTTCACGTTTTTTTGATCATTCTCATATTCAATCTTGATTTGCCATTCGCAGACAGCGTTGTCTTTCACGAGAAAAAGGCTGTTTTTCATCTTACCTGCTGTATATGATGACAATGAGTCTTGTGCACCTGATGATAAACGAACCAGCTCACCGGTTTTTTCGAGATAACCGAACGGTTCTTTTTGACCGGTACGGTCAGATACAAAAATGAGCATGGATTCGTCCGGCAGCCAGGAACGGTCATGGAAGTAGAGGTTGGTATCGTTGCTTTTTGCTGTAGTAATGAATACAACGGTGGAGCCGGTTTTTGGATCGATTGTTTTTACACTTTCCGGCGGGAATACTTCGCATTCCCAAGTGGTCTCCTCACATAATACAGGTTTATCGGTCGTGAAGAGGAAAATTGTGAGAAAAAGTAAGAACAATGTGAAAGTAAAATATTTTGTCATGAAAATCTCCGATGTGATTGAAATGAAAGCCTGATATAGACACACTCAGTCTATCACGATACCGTTATCAGAAAAATGTACAGTAAAGCCGAAACAAATTTCCATTTGATGTGTTATTTTGTTGATAGATAGGAACGTTGAGATAAGAGAATTGGGATACTGCAGGCATGAATCCAATTATTGCGCGTGAATTGATCAGCCATTTCCGTATCGGCCGCACCTTTCGGCATCTTTTTGTCCTGCTATTGTTGGCTGGAGGCATATTTTGTTTGATCTATTCGATGTACATGAGTAGAAATGTTCCTCTCTCAATTACGGGGCGTTCTCTGTTTTATCCGCTGATCTATTTATCTTGTTTGATGGTTGTACCCCTTTCGGGGATGGCGGCGAACGCGATCGTTCAGGAGAGGGAAAAGAATACTTTGGAACTTCTTTTGAATACTCCCCTGAAAAATGTTTCGATTCTATTGGGGAAAAGCATCGCAGTTTTGTTATACGGTCTATTAATTTTGAGTTCTCTGCTGCCGATGCTCAGTATCTGTTTTCTGATGGGGGGATTGTCACCAAGTGAAGTGATTCAATGCTATGTCGTCATATGCACTTTCTACTGCTTCGTAGCGGTAATGTGTATTGCCATCTCCTTGTTTTCGCGCTCATCCGGCATGGCAGTGCAACTTTCTTCTTTGGCTATCGTTCTTTTTTTGCTTACACCGATGGTTGGTAAATACTTGTTTCTTTTCTTTTTTTCAAATTTACGGTCGTTTGATTTACGGTTGGAGATGTGGTTCAATCCTGTTTTGACTCTCATAAAACTCCATAATCCTTCTTTCCAGCCTGTGTGGGGAGTTGTTCGATTTGGGGATATGTCGATATTTTCACCTATCGTGTATTTGCAACAATACCCGGGGTTTATGTTTGGGAGTGTCATTCTTGTACTGACGATAGGTATTTTTTTCTACACAACGATTTTGTTTCGAAAATACCGGACATGGTTGACAACGGCACCTGCCTATAAAAACCGCAGATTTTGGCGTAACAAAAAAAATGTAGGATCCGATGATCCTACTCTAAAAGAGGTAATAAAACCATATTTTGGATTGCACTGGACGGCGGTTTCACAACGGGAACGGCTTGAGCAGAACCGCCGCTTTTTGTCTCGGTGGAGCACTTTGTCGATCGCAAGTCTGCTTCTTTCTGCCGTCATCACCTGGTTCATTTATGAACAAGGTTTTACTGCAGGATTGGATCATAATCACGGAGGAACCTATATTGTTACTCTCCTGACCGTATTTCCGATCTTATTCTTTTTTGTACCTGTTCATCCCAGTTATTGTGTTCTCCGGGAATTCCAGCGGGAAAGTTGGCCTTTACTGCGAAATACGATGTTCAGCTCGTTTGATATCGTGTTCGGGAAAGTCTATGGGAGTTTCCGGCATTCCATGATTCCGATTGTCGCGTTATTCTTTTTTTACTACCTTTTTATGAGCATTGCCTTGTATTGTAGTGGGGGACTGCCGCATCGAACCTTTTTATCGGAACTCAGTGTATTGGCGATCTTTTTAACAGCGTGTGTCTTTTTCTATTCCTGTGTCGGAATCTATTTTTCCGGAGCATCTATACGCCGGAGAGTTTCTCCGCACCGAAAAACGGTTAGTGTGGTGATTTTGCATGTATTGCTACCCTATCTGGTTTTTGGCATATTTATGTTGGGATTATCCTTGATTGCCTATGTCAAAAATTTCGGCCACGTTCAGCAATGGTTTACAAGTGACGTATTTGAGCATTATTCCAGGTTTTTTATAGCATATGTTTTCCCCTTTTCTCCGCTCTATTACCTGATCGATTTTCATTGGGACGATCGCATGTATTGGATTTCCGGAATTCATGTGCTTATTTTGCTATGTCTTGGTGTATTCTTGATTTCATTGTCAACCGCGCAAATCCAGAGGAGAGACTAATCGATGAATCCGGTCATTACCCGTGAACTGATTAACCAACTTCGTACCCCTCGTACGTTTTTACACTTATTTCTATTGCTGTTTTTGTCGATGATTGCCTTTTGTGTATTTTACATGTATGCGGCGAGTCAGTGGGTCTATGGGCAAATGGATGGCCGTACTCTTTTTTATTCGATTGTTTGCATGGCGTATCTATTGGTGATTCCCGTCATGACAATGGCCGCTTCCTCAATCGCGCGGGAACGGGAAGAAAACACTTTGGAAATGTTGCTGGCTGCGCCGATGAAATCGATCCGGATTCTATGGGGGAAATGCATCGCTCCGATTTTATATGCGTTGTTGGTATTGACTTCTTTGGTTCCGTTTTTAGGGCTGTGTTTTCTTATGGGAGGATTATCCCCAGAAGAAATGTTGCAATGTTGTGCAGTTATTATTGGCTTATACTGTTTTGTGATGATGATTGGAGTGACAGTCTCTCTCTTTTCCAAATCATCGGGAAACGCGGCTAGAATTTCAATCTTGCTGTTGATTGCTTTTCTCTTAGGGCCGTTGGCCACCCGTTTCATACTGCTGATCTATTTTCAGGGATTGCTGAATACGCCTATACCGACACTAGGAATGGAGGTGTATATCAATCCGTTCTGGGCGTTGTGGGAGATTTACAGTCCTAATTCTTCGTTGCCTTTTCCGGTCTATTCGCTGAACTCGTATTTTCTGTTTTCCTTGTTGACACCTTTACAAAATCAACCTGGCGTCTTAACGGGAACAATCTTGTTGATTTTCACGATCATCCTGTTTTTCCTGACTGCTTTTATCTATTCAAAGATCGCACCTTTTCTCACCTCTGATTTTGCATGGTCTCAGGTTCTTTTCAAACGGAAAGAGGAAAACTCGAATGAACAATCGGGTAGAAAATCGACGGAGATTCGTCCTTTTTTTGGTCACCGCTTTTGGGCGATCACCCAAAAAGAAATTTTGGAACAAAATCGCAAGTGGCTTTCACGAGATTGGACTCTTTTCTTTTCTTGCGGCGCATTGTCTATCTTGGTCGCCTGGTTGATGTTCGACACGACCGAAGTCAAGGATCTGACTCATCATATTACCTATATGATCTTGGCTGTCTTCGGAGTCGGCTTGACGTGCTTGTTTTCTCCGATTTCTCCCAGTTACACGATGTTACACGAACGGCGGCGGGATACATGGCCGTTACTTCGGGTTACGACGCTTCCTTCCCTTGATATTGTCATTGGAAAAGTATCCGGAACATTTCGACAAGCGGCAATCCCCATTGTGTCTATCTTTCTCTTTTTTTATGGCGCCTCTTCATTCTTTTTTCGAATCAATGGTGTGGTTCCGGCGGAATCGTATTTTCTGCAAATTACTTCACTCTGTGTGTTTTTACTGATTTGTACCTTGTTCTATACCTGCATCGGTATCTATTATTCAAGCGCTTCCCGGCGCTTCAAAGCTTCCCCGCATCGGAAGACATTCATGCTCGTGATCTTCCATGTCACGTTTCCTTTTATATTATATGGTATAACATCTGTAATCTCTTGGTTGCTTTTTTATACACGGCCTCTGTATGGACGGTCACCTTCGTCGGGGAAATGGTTCAATGATGTATTCGAAATCCTCAATCAATTTCTTTTGCCTTTTTCCCCCCTTACATACATGGCGATCAAGGAGTGGAATTTTTCCACGTATTTTATCACGGTGATCCATGCGTCGATTCTTTTGGGACTCAGTGTTTTTTTTGTCAGCCTTGCTGGGATGCAAATCAAGAGAAGAGAATAAAAATGAGGGAGAGTGATGGAACCATCTTTGCTTGATGAAGACCGCACACCGAAAAAAGTGTTTGTCAATGAACTGGATGTTGGTAATCAAGTTGATTCACTATTTGTCGTGACTCGCATCCAATTGCGTGAATATGACCGGGGTAAGTTTCTTACGGTTCGGTTGGGGGATAAAACGGGAAAAGTCAACGCGATCATGTGGGATCGCGCAGAGGAAATTTCGAAAAAAGTACATGAGGGAAATGTTGTTGTTGTCAAAGGGAAAGTCAATTCGTATCGGGATGAACTTCAAATTACTTTGAAAAATATCAAAGTTTATGAAGAGGCCGATTCGTTGGATCCCTATGATTTTCTGCCCGTCTCACCGGTTCCACAAGAACGGTTGATTCAAGAATACGATGAATTGATCGATTGCATTGAAGATCAAGACTATCGAGCACTATTGGCGGAATTACGGCAAGATGATGAATTATGGAAAAAATTCATTTTGGCGCCGGGTGCGAAATTGTGGCATCATCCGTATCTTCACGGATTGCTGGAACACACCCTTTGTGCCGTTAAATTGTGCCGGCAGATCGCTCCCATGTATCCATATGTCAACCAAGATTTGCTTGTAACCGGTGCAGTTTTTCACGATATGGGAAAAATCGATGAATTCGTATTCGACTTTCGAATCGATTACAGCACCGATGGACGCCTATTGGGACATACATTTATCGGAACGTCGATTGTGGAACGGCTGATTCAACGAATTCCGGACTTCCCCCAAGAAAAACGAAGGCTTCTACTTCACTTGATCCTATCCCATCATGGAGAGGTAGAACGATCCCCCATTTTGCCGATGACACTGGAAGCCTGTTTACTGCACCATATTGAAAATATGGATGCCCAGATGGCTGCCATCGGCCGTGAGATGAACAATGTCCGCCCGGAGAAGAAGGAATGGACCGGCTTCGTGAATTTGATCCAACGATATTTATACCTGGGTGAAATGTCCGAAATGGATGTCGAGGATTAGGAGCCGCTGTCGTTACACCTTTCTCTTACTCATACGTTCTATAGTTAAAAGCCTAATGTGAGAGTTAGAACGCCAACAAAAGGGTGGAAACCTTCAACTTTCTATCCGTAAACGGTTGTGTATAAGACCCATCACATATAGCTTGATATACGATTGAAGAAGGTGTTTTCATTCCTGTCAGATACCTTCTTCAGATAATCAAAGTATAATTCTAGATGAAAATATAATTCCTATTGGTATTGAATCGTGAAAGAAAACCAAAAAAGTAGTCTTCAATTTGTTCATAGTTTGTATCGCCGCCATGTTTCCCGGCATCTCGTCGAATTGGTTTGTTTGCTGGCTGGTGGGATGGTCCTTAGCGCCTATTTGCTGATTCTTTTAGCCGGATCGTTTTCCATCAGTGATTTCGGGATCAATTTGTTCTTTGTTCTGTTAGGGGGTGTTCTTCTTTATATTGTCGCCGCCCGTTTATGGCAGTGGGGGAAGGAAGGATTTCGGATATCGGCATTCTTTCATCATTGGGAACAAAAGCATCCCGAAATAGCCAACAGACCTTCTCTCTTGGTGTATGCCGAGAAGAAACCGGAAGAGGTCAAACGGTTGGGATATTCACGGGAACTGATCGATTCCGATGATCGATGGCTGAATGAATATATCACGCGGCATACGGAGGGGAAGCAGGAACTGGTTTCCTCTGCGATGTTGATTTTCCTCGCCTGTGTTTTCGTTCCGGTTTTTGTGTTTTGGGTAGCGAATCCGGATTTTTCCCAGAATGCGTTACAACGGATTTTGCATGTTTTGTATATACAAGAAGGTACAACTGTATCGCCGGATATTCGGGTAAAAGAGAATATTCATGTTGCGCGGGGGGATGCTGTAACGTTGACGGCCTCGATGACCGGTCGGATGGAAAGCGATGATGCGTTTATTCACATATCAACGGGGGATACTTGGCGGACATTACCGGCGAAGAAAACCCAAACAACACTCGCATTTCCACTCCCCGCGGTTCGGCGGCATTTGGCTTATTACTTTTCTGTAGGGGAAGCTCTCTCCAATCAAGGCAAAGTCACGCCGTTGGATTCTCCTACTCTCGCTCAGGGAACGATCGACATTGCCCCCCCCGAATATACCCATTTGGCTTCGGAACAAATAAAACCGATGCGGCCGATTACCGTACCCGAAGGGAGTCAAATTACCATTCAGGGTGAAGCTTCCACTCCTTTGACCGATGCGGCGTTTTCCATAAGTGATCAGAAAATGCCGGTACATTTTGAAGGAAAAGAAGTTTCTACTTCATTTACAGCTTCTCAATCCGGCGAATTGTCTTTCGATTTTCAAGATGAGTTTGGGCTTTCGGGCCAAAGCCGTTCTTACCTCATGACTGTTGTTCCCGATGCTTCACCGGAAATCGAAGTGTTGCATCCTAAAGTGAATGATCGGATCCCCGAATTGCTTGTTCAACGAGTTCAAGTGCGGGCAAAAGATGATTATGAACTTCAGCATATTCTTGCTTACAGCAAAGTCAATCATCAGGAAAGCACGAAGCGGGTTGAGCGAATTTGGTCGAATGTAAATGAGTCTTCCGAAAAAATCGCACACGCGACTCAGCTGTTTGTCACCTATGATTGGGATTTGTCTCAATTTGGATTGTTTCCCGGGGATGAATTCACTTTCTTTTTGGAAGTGTGGGATAACGACGCATTGCATGGCCCAAAGCGTGGCCAGTCGCAAACCCATACTCTTCGGTATCCCACCCTCGCCGAATTGTTGAGCAACTTGGAAGAAAATGAACGGTCACAAACCGATGACCTTGGGGAACTCGTGGAAGAGCAGCATAAAATCATGGAAGATGCCGGAGAAACAATCGATAAAATCAGCAAAAAAATAGAAACTCAGACTCCCGATAAAGAGCAAAGCGATCAAATGTGGATGGAAAAGAAAGAATTGGAAGACATTAAAAATCGGCAGGAGAGTCTGGTCGAAGAAGCCAAGAAAATTCAGGAAGAATTAAACAAATATCAAGAACAAGCCACGCAAAATTTGTCCGAAGAAGAACGTAAGCAACAAGGTTTTACTCCTGAGACTCTCGAAAAGATGGACCGGATTAAGGAGTTGATGGAAGAACTTGTCGATAGAGATACACAACAACTTCTTCAAAAAATCGATAAGACCATCGAGGAAATGTCGAAACAAGTTACCACGGAACAATTGGAGGATCTGAAGTTCTCTTTCCAAGATTTCGATCAGGAACTCGACCGTACACTTTCAATGTTGGAAAAAACCTATCAGGAACGGCAATTGGAAGGTTTACGGAATATGGCCGAGGAACTGGCTCAACGGCAGGACCATCTACGGAGAGAAACCGAGAATTTAGCGAAGAAGAAAAGTGAATTGGAAAATCAGAAATCGGCGAATGAACAAAACGCTGACTCAGATACCGCTCAAGATCAACCGAATGGGAAAAGTGAAAATGGAGAACTGCAAGCGCAGGAAGAACAACTCAATGCCGAGAAAGACATCCTGACGGAGCGGCAAAAACAGCTCCAACAAGATGCGCAAAACATGATGAATAAAATGAAAGAGATGCAGGAAGCGTTGCAGGAAGAAAATCCCCAGCTTTCCGAAGCGCTCAAGCAGTTGCAAGAACAAATGAAAGAGCAGCGCTTGCAAGAAGAACTATCTCAGGCGTCAGAGCAAATCCAGCAAGATAATATGGAGCAAGCACAGTCGCATCAAAAAAATGCTGAAGAGCAACTGCAGCAGCTCGCTCAACAATTTCAGCAGCAAATGTTCAACATGGGTGGAATGAAAATGCAGATGGATACCTCCGGGATCAAGCGATTGGTGGATCGAGGATTGTTCTTGTCCGGCCATATCGAGCGACTAGCGGAATCCGTAGAAGCGCGGCAGAACGGTCAACGTTCTTTGCGGATGGCGCAGGCGTGTATTCGTGAAATCGGCCGGATTCAAACGAAATGGTTAGAGATGGCGCAGACCAACCCATTTATGGGACGGATCGTCAAATCTCTCTTGGATCGCAGTGGAGAACGCCTGCAAACCGCCGTGGATTCCGGTCAGGGGGAAAAATGGGTAGGAATTCATGAAACACGCCAATCCGTCATGACGTTGAATCGTGCATTATATGAAATGATGCAAGATATGCAAAACATGCAGCAGCAAATGGCGCAATCCAATAGTCAAGGATTTCAGCAGCAAATGCAGCAAATGATATCCCAACAACAAAATTTCAACGAAATGCTGAATCAACTGCGCCAGATGGGCAAAGAAGGCCAACAGATGATCGAGCAGCTCCGCGAAATGGCCAACCAACAAGCCCAAATCCGTAAAGAAATTGAAAAGATGATGCAGCAGTACCGGCATGTTGAGCAAATGAAAAACCGCTTGCAGGGAATCTATGAAGAGATGCGCGAACTGGAAGAACTGCTGAAGGCTGGTGAAAACGATGAACGAGTTGAAAACAAGGAAAAACGGATCATGACCCGCATGCTGGAAGCCGGTACAATGCAGGAACAGGATGAATACGGCAAACGCCGGGAAGAAGAAGTCGCCAAAACCGGCACGGATGCGGATTCTCCGACAGGCACTGTTCCGATGGATATGAAAGAAAAAGCCCGGCAAGCGGTGGAGCGCCCGCCAGAAGAGAGAATTCCACTGCAATATCGGGAGGCGCTCAAGAATTATTATACGCGGTTGTCGGAACAGTTGGCCCGTTAGGTGGAAGGAGTACCGAAAACCAGTACTAGTGGAAATCTTGTCTTTCCTACCGATATTTCTTACCCATCGACAAATTTCTTTGTTTGTAACAAAAAGACAAATCAGTGAAATCCAATATGATCCCTTTCCCTCTTTCTGGAACGATAATAACGTTCCGTAGAGAAACGCCCTTGAGATTACTGATTCCATGATGGCCGTGGAGCAATTGAATCGGATCAAATGGACTATTTGGAATTATTGACGGAGCAGATCAAGAAATACGAGGTCAAACATTATTCAATCGATGTGTGATAGATGGGCTGTACTTTCCAGTAAGTCAAAGTTCTCCAAAACCATTCGAATGGACCGAAACGGTAGTGTTTCACCCACATATTTGAAATAAGGATTTGGAATACCCAAATCATGAGGACAATTAGGATTTGTTCTATGCGGTTGACTTGCCCGAACATCCCAAAGCCATGGCCGTAGAAGATCGTCGTGCAAATGATGGTTTGCATGAGATAGTTTGTGAGTGCCAAGCGGCCGACGTTCGCGAGCGATTTCGTCACGATGTGATCTTTGATGATTGGATAAAGATAACAGAAAAGACAGATATAACCGAAACTGACGAATAGGCTCCCCCATTCATTCGGCAACGTTCCCATATAAAAGGAATATTCCAGCGACCAGTTTTCCGCATAGTTACGGATGATCCCATAAATCACAGTCGAGAAACCGATAAGAATATTTGTAATGAATAGAATCAAATAAGTCTTGGAAGATAATTTCCCCGTGAGTACGCCCCATTTATAGAGAGCCATACCAACCAGCATCAAGCCCCCGGCGCGCCATCCGGTCCAGATCAAGAAGATAACCGTTTGAAAGAAAATGGCTGATGGAATACGGTGAACCATTTGAGTTAGCCAGCCGCTTTGATAGATTTGCGTTTCAGCTTGAATTGCAACCGGACTCGGCTCCCTGTAGGCCTTCAATTCTTGCAATGATTCATTTGGCATGTAAGGAACTGTTGAATTGAGAGATAGATAAATAAGAGTATGGACAGAAATTGCCAATAGGCCGAAAGTAAAGAGCCATTTTGCCTTGAATTTTCGGAAGAGATACACAAACAGTCCGCATACACCGTACGTGAATAAAATGTCGCCATACCATAACAAATAGGCGTGTAAGAGTCCTATAAAGATCAAAATGAATATTCTGCGGTAATAGATTCCCGCCGGCCGGCGGCCTTTTGCTTCGATTTTCTCGGCAAACAGCAAAATTCCCGCTCCGAACAGAAGAGAAAAAATAGTCATAAATTTCTGATTCGCGAAAACATGGCTGCCTGCCCAAATCCACCAATTCACACCCGTTAAATCACCGGTGCTGGTTGGATTCAAATAAGTGGAACCCACCATCGCGAACGATTGGATATTCATGATGAGAATTCCGAGAACGGCAAATCCGCGAAGAACGTCTAAAAGGATAATACGATCAGTGTCGGACGTGGGAGAAAGAATATTATTTATATTTGTCATAAAAAAATATCGCTTTCTTCTTGATTTCTTTCTTTTTATACGATAAGACCAAGGGAAAATTTCTATACGGATAACGATTTGTCAGGATACATCATGAATAACACTGTTGAAAGTGAGTCGGTTTTACAGGGTCTATACAACTTGACAAAAATGTTTACCATTGGATTCAAAAGATTTGTAAACAAGAAAGGAATCATCATGTATCGGATGTTCATTTGCATAGTTGGCATCGCTTTTGTCTTGAGTATTTTTATTCAACCGGTTCAGTGCGACCGAGAGTCGCGGGAGGCATATCTCGATCAATTGATGTCCGTCCTTCCGGATGAACGCCCGGAACGGGGGCAGGTATCACCGTTGGATGCGACCTGGAAAGATTGGCTTGAGCGTACCGGAGAGCTTCCGCCTGATTTTGACGAATGGCCGTCCATCCCTTTATTACCTGATCCACTGGTCTTGGATGAAGGGAAATCGAACATTCCGGTCACGACAATGTCCCAATGGCGGGAAAAGCGGGATTGGATGCAAAATGAGATTCAGCATTGGATTACCGGAACATTTTTGGGAACAAAAAAAGATTGACATTCAACAACGGGTACAAACCATTCTCGGCGAGGAACCTGCGACGATTTGTCCAGATCGCCGGCGGGATTATCTGAATGACGTCATCATCGATCCACGCGTCAATCGTGGCATCGAAAGCATGAATATTGTACAAGGAAAACTGTATTTTCCTGCAAATGAGGATGGGAAACCGGCGAAACAAAACATGCCGGTGGTGATCTCTTTGCATGAATATGCATATCCCACGGGATATGGACGTCGTCCACCGCTTTTGAACGATCTGCTTGGTCAAGGCTATGCCGTCTATATGTTCAACCAAATCGGTTTCGCGAATCGCGTGCAAGAAGGAACCCATTTTTATGATCGCTATCCGCACTGGTCGAAGTTGGGAAGGATGATCGCGGATGTCCGCTGGGGAGTGGACGCCTTGTCCGAATTGAGTTTTATTGATCAAGAACGGATTTATGTCGGTGGCTATTCACTCGGCGGTATGGTTGGCTTGTACTCCGCCGCCTTGGATGACCGCATCGCCGGAGTGTTTTCCGTTTGCGGATTCACACCCATGCGGTTGGATACGGCGGAAAAAGGAACAGAAGGAATTCACGCTTATTCCCATTTGCATGGATTAATCCCGCGCTTAGGCTTTTTTATCGGCAAAGAAAATCGGATTCCCTATGATTATCATGAAATCCTGGCATGCATCGCTCCCCGCCCGCTGCTGGTCATTGCCCCGCATTGGGATCGCTTCGCGACCTATGAAGATGTCCAAGATTGTGTGGATGAAGTGAAAAAAGTCTATCAGTTATATGAAGAAGAAGAGAATCTCACATTTTTCGGCCCGAACGACTACAATCGGTTTTCAAATGAAATGCAAACAAATGTTTTGCAATGGTTAAAGGAGATCCAACAATGAAACATTATTCACTGATCTTTTTGATTACAATTTTCATGTTTTTCAATCATACCGCCGTTGCGGAAGTTCCGGTTTACAAGGCTGACTATTTCAAAACCTGGATGATATGCGGACCGTTCCCCAATCCGGAAACACCGGACGGCAGGCGCAATGTCCCCGATTTGCCAGGAATGAATACGGATTATCTGCATACTCACGGGGGAGAAGAAAATCTCACAGTCAAACCTGGCCAGGTGGAACGATATGACGGTGGAGAAGCGGAATGGATCGAGTATACCTCCGATACTCCCGAAATATGGTTGGACAATGCAACCGGAGCACAGAACTTCGTTCTCGCCTATGCCTACTGCGAATACCATGCGAACGAAGACAGCACTTATTTGATGGCGTTAGGCAGCAATGATGGTGTTCGAGTGTGGATAAACGGAGAAGAAGTGTGGAGATTTTCCGGTGGCCGTTCGTTGCAGCGCGATCAAGATGTTGCTCCCATCTCTTTGAAAAAAGGAAACAATTCCATTTTGTTGAAAGTCGAAAATGGAATGGGGAATTGGGGATTTTCATTCCGGTTGCTGCCGTTTTCCATCGAGCATTTTCAGCAGAAACGATTTTTCAAAATGAGCATCGATGACGGTAAAAATGTGATTACTGCAACTGAAAATGAGCAGTATCTAAAAAATCTTTTTCACCGCGTCGAGTTTCGACTCAAAAGCGCGAGCGGATCCGATGAAATCATATGGCAAAAAGAATGGCCCTGCCCATTGCCAATCACGATTGATTTGGAAAGTGATGAATACCGTGAATACTGCTTGGAGACGGAACGTTGGTTTGTGAACGGCGCGCAGGATAGTGTGTCGATGATGGTTCGCTTAGGGCCGATTCAGCGGTACGTTTTGTTCGAGAATGGGCAGACGGATTACCGCATCGTTCTCGGAGATGAGGCCGGTGAATCGGAAATCTGGGCGGCGAACGAGTTGCAGCATTGGCTGAAAGAAATCAGCGGAATCGAGTTTCCGGTTGCAGATGACAGCAGAGACCTTTCCAGCCATGAAATCATCGTCGGCATCAATCGGCACACAGAACAAATTCTCGGAGGCCGAACGCCGAAACTCCAGCCGGGAGATGAAAGTTTCACAATTGAGAATGCCGGTCCCCATATATTGATCTACGGCGGAAAAGAACGGGGGACCATGTATGGGGTAATGGATTTTCTCGAACAAGATTTCGGCTGCCGTTGGTATACCCCTTCCGTCTCGGTAATTCCGAAAAAAGACAGATACGAATTTCTGTTCTTTGAACGGAAGGATGCCCCAGGCTTGCAGGTTCGAAACGATTTTTATTTCGAAGCCTTCGAACCGATCTGGGCGGCACGGAACCGGATCAACGGCGCAATGTCCTATCGCGAACAACCGGGTGGGTTGGAAGGATATTGGGGAGTTCATACCTTCAACTATTTTGTTCCGCCGGATGAGTTTTTTGAAACCCACCCGGAATATTATTCACTGATCGATGGCGAACGGACAGTCGATCATGCCCAACTCTGCCTTACGAATAATGAAGTGCTGCAGATCGTGATCGAACGCGTCAAGAAATTTATCCGTGACAATCCGCAATATTTAATCTATTCCGTCTCGCAGAACGACTGGCACGGTGCCTGCCAGTGTGAAAACTGCCAGGCAATCGTTGAACGCGAAGGCAGCGAAGCAGGGCCTTTGCTGATATTCGTCAATCAAGTCGCCGATGCGATCAAGGATGAGTTTCCAAATAAGTACATCGGAACCCTCGCGTATCAATATACTCGAGAAACGCCGAAGACGATTCGCCCGCGGGACAATGTCGTTATCCGATTGTGCAGCATCGAGTGCTGTTTCTCGCACTCGTTTTATGACTGCCCCACCAATCAGGAATTCTTGCAGGATCTCCGTGAATGGTCGAAAAGGGCGCCGCATCTGTATATTTGGGATTATGTCGTCAATTTCCGGCATTACATCTTGCCGCATCCCAACTTCAAGGTTCTGCAACCCAACTTGCAGGCATTTCAAGAAAACAATGCCATCGGCGTGATGGAACAGGCCTGTTACAACACCCGCGGAGGGGAATTTTCCGAATTGCGGGCGTATGTGTTAGCGAAATTGTTATGGGATCCGAAGCGAGATGATGTGGAATCGATCATTGATGATTTCATGTACGGATATTATGGCCGCAGTGGGCAGTATATCCGTGAATATTTCGACATGATTCACGACGCAATCACTCCTGATACCCATTTGCATATTTTTGATGGCATCGACCGGCCGATGTTTCAAGGAGATTTTGTCTTGAAGGCGGACAAACTCTTCAACAAAGCGGAAACGGTTGCAGAAAACGAGACCATCCGCGAACGAGTGGAAATGGCGCGGCTGCCGGTAATGTATTTAAAATTGCAAACCGATTTGAAACTGGCGGTGAAAGATGGAACCTTTGAGCGGTTCGTGAAGATTTGTGAACGGGAAGGAATCAGCCGAATGACCGAACATTTGCAAATATCCGAATTTTTGAATGGATTGGAAAAATCTGTTGCGAAATTGGAATAATATCAGTAGGATGAAACTGTATCGCCGCCGAGACGGCGGCGTTACGTGATATCAAGGGAGGTAATGATCAATGGATAGATGCAATCACTCTCGGGGGTTCACCCTCATTGAATTGTTGATCGTAGTAGCCATCATCGGAATCCTGGCGGCCATCGCTGTCCCGTATTTTCTAAACGCGCAGACACGGGCAAAGATCGCACGGGTATATGCCGATATCGACGCCCAGGCGACAGCTTTGGAGCAATATCGTCGGAAGGGGTTGGGACGGATTACGCCGCTTTGGATAGCATTCCGGTGAATGTAACCATCACTGATGCGGCGGGGAATCAAAGCACCGCTTATACATCAGCGATTACGCAAGACAGTGACCGCATCGATGCGAATACCCCCTCGATTTCATCAGTCTCGATTCCTGATGCGGCCATGAATGTTGGGGACACAGTGACGGTCACGATCACAGTGCCGAGTGATACGGATGATTACACAAGCGGTAGCGGGGGAATTTCAGGAACGATCGGCGGTTTTACGGTAGGGACATTAAGTAAAACAAATAATACAACCTACTCCGCCCAATTTACCATATCGAATGGTGGAACGGATGTTGAAGCGGGAACGGATATTCCGGTTAGCGTACAGATCACCGATTCGTCCGGAAACCAAAGCACTGCCTATACGACGGCCATATCGCAATCGAACGATCCTATAGACGCGAATAAGCCGGTGATTTCGAATGTGACTATCCCCGATGCGGCCATGAAAGTTGGAGATACTGTAACAGTAACGATCACCGTGCCGAGTGACATAGATGATTATACGAGCGGAAGCGGGGGGATATCAGGAACAGTCGGCGTTTTTTCTGTGAGTGGATTGAGTAGAACGAATAATACGACATATACAGCGCAATTTTCGGTGGCCAATGGCGGAACGGATGTAGCGGCGGGAACGGATATTCCTGTCAATGTAACGATAACCGATTCGGCGGGAAATGCAGCCGCCAGCGCTTATACGACGGCGATATCGCAGGGCAGTGATCGTCTCGACGCGAATACACCGACGATATCGAATGTTTCGATTCCGAATACGCAAATGAAAGTGGGGGATACCGTAACGGTCACGATCACGGTTCCAAGTGACACGGATGATTACACGGGCGGTTCAGGTGGCTTGTCGGGAACCGTTGCAGGGCGCACGTTGAGTAGTTTCAGTAGAACGAATAATACAACATACACGGCCCAATTCAGCATCTCGAATGGAGAATCGGATACCGCAGCAGGATCGGATATTACAGTAAGTATACGAATAACGGATTCCGCAGGAAACCAAAGCAATACGTACAACACCGCTATTTCGCAAGCCAACGATGGAATCGATGCAAATGTTCCCACGATGAGCAGCTTATCCCCCCTGGATAATGCTACAGATATCCCCACCACTGCAAATCTATCCATCACGTTTTCCGAAAACGTGGTTGTGGATACCGGTAATATCGTGATCAAGAAAACGTCGGACAATTCGACAATTGCTACAATCGACGTAACCGGCGGGCAGGTGTCCGGTGGTGGTTCGACGACGATTACGATCAATCCCGACAACGATTTGCCCGGCAATACGGAAATGTATGTGCAGATTGACGCTACTTGTTTCGATGACGAAGGCGGCAATAGTTATGCAGGAATTTCCACAACAACGGATTGGAGTTTCACCACGGCGAATGCAGTCCCCGTCATCGATCTCGTCGAGACCGATCCAATTGTCTATACTCCTGGCAGCGGCCCTGTGCTCGTGAGTGAAAACGCCACGGTAACGGACCCGGACAGCGCAAATTATAACGGCGGGAATCTGGATATACGATATACATCGGGGGGAACATCGAATGACCGGCTGGGCATCAGTCCGCAAGGAGATGGATCGGAACAAATCAACGTTTCCGGCTCGACGGTTTCTTATGAAGGCAATGCCTTTGGTATTTTTGGCGGCGGGGTTGGCACAACGCAGCTCATTATTACGTTGAATACGACACACGCGACACGTCTAGCGGTACAGGCGCTGATTCGGCGGGTGACGTACGAAAATGTATCCGATACACCAGTGCAGCAAACGCGGACAGTGCGCTTCCGGCTGACCGATGAGGCTTCACAAGTATCTTCGGACAAGACCCGCGATATTCAATTGGCCCAACCGAAAGCCAATTTCAGCGCAGCCACCTATTCCGTCGCGGAAAATGTCGGAAACGCAGTCATTACCGTCAACCTTTCCTCAAACGCACAAAATACCTCCACCATCGATTACACTACTTCCGATGGAACGGCAACAGCCGGCAGCGACTATACATCCACGGGCGGCACATTGACATTCAATACCGGCGAGTCGAGCAAAACCTTCTCCATCCCGATTATCAAAGATTCGGAAATGGAAGACGCTGAAACCATCAATCTTACGTTAAGCAATCCAACAGGAACTTTGGAATTAGGGAGCCAAACCACCGCGGTGGTGACGATCATCGGCAATCGCGCACCGGTTTCGTCTTCCCAAAATCTTTCGACGGATGAGGATTATTCGCTAACGATCAGTCTCACGGCAAGCGATCCGGACGGAGACAAAATCTCTTCCTATTCCATAACCTCGCAACCGTCCAATGGACAAATAACATCATTGAACTCAAATACTGGTGATGTTACCTATTCTCCAAATAGTAATTTTAATGGTTCCGATTCATTTACATACACGGCAACGGACGGCCAGGCGACATCCAGCGCTGGGACGATCAATATCACTGTCAATTCCATAAACGATCCTCCCTCCGCCGATTCAAAATCTGTAAGTACAAATGAAGACACCGCGATAACTGTACAATTGTCGAACCGGGATACGGACGGTGATTCACTTTCATTCCAAATTACCAGCAATCCCTCCCATGGCCGCCTATCCAAAAGCGGAAGCAGTGTGACCTATACCCCTACTTCCGGTTACAGCGGTCAAGATTCGTTTTCCTATGTGGCTTCGGATGGGGCGAGACAATCGAATACGGCCACAGTTTCTATTACAGTAATCCGAACTTCTCCCACGAATACACCGACTCCATTACCAACCAATACGCCATCGAATACACCAACACAAACACCGTCGAATACGCCGTCCAGTACACCCTCTCCGACGGCAACTCATACTCCGTCACCGACGGCAACCCATACTCCGGAAGTGACGGATACACCAACACCCTCACCGACTGAAACGGTTACACCGACCGAAACGGCGTCACCGACACATACCCCATCCCCGACGGAAACGCCAGAGCCAACCCTTACACCGACCAATTCACCCCGGCCGAATAATATTCCCCCCCAACTGATCATCGATCCGGGACAAAATCTTCATGTGAAACCTGGCAAGATTCAGAAATTCAGTTTCACGATTATCGATTTGGATGGCGATACAATCAAATTGACGGTTTCTACAGGTGTGCCTCTCACGTTTCAGGGCGAATCCCGAATTCCACCTATTTTTACTTTTATCGATTACAAATTCCAAACGGCCATGGAAGGCGAATATTCATTTATCGTGACGGCGTATGACGGAAGTGCAACAGTCGATAAACTCGTAACGGTTACAGTGGGCGATACGCCGCCGGTTCTGCCGACAAGTACCTCGACACCGGAGCCGACCAACACCATCACGCCAGAACCGACGAGTACTCCAACACTCGAACCGACGGACACTCCGGAACCGACGAATACTCCAACAACCCAACCGATCCCAGTAGAACCCACGAACACCCTGCCACCGGTAGAGACCAATACACCGGAACCGGCAGCGACAAATACTCCGGAACCGGAACCGACGAGTACTCCAACCCCCGAACCCACATCTACACCGCAAGGGCCTACTCCCACTCCATCCCCAACCCCGGTCCCCACACCGGTCGTTTTGGTGACGGATAATGCGAGTACAGGCGAAGATTTGAGCGGAGGACAGGATCACGATTCGCTGAACAATCGAGCCATCGGTATTCAATGGGAATTTAACGGCACTACCATCGATTTTGAGAATATGATCGACATCCATATTTGGTTGAAAGACAATGACAACAACTTTGCCTATCTCGGACAAACAAATGATCCACGGGCGACATCGTTTGAATGGAAAGCCTTAGGAAATGGAGTTGCACCAGGATTCAAGTCCGGACCTCAATATGGGCATTCCTATCGTTTCCGTATTTATGCTCTTCTGAACGAAACGGGAGAAAACGGCTTACCCATCAACATCGGGCCTTTCCCCGGTCAAGGAACCGCGGCGGTGAACATGCTGCCGATCGTCACGGTCACGGACAATCTTTTGTCTTTGGCCGACTTGAGCAATGGAGTCGATTCCGATCCCGCGAACGATACAGAACTTGTGATTCGATGGAATCCCGATCCGAACGAAGTCAATATCAATGATATCAAAAACGCTCACATCTATGTCTATGAAGGGAATAATCCAACCCCCGTATATCTGGGAAGGACGACCGACGAATCCAACTTCTTCGTCTGGAACGCTGAAAATCCCTTCTTGTCCGATGCATTCAAGGAGCAAGGGCCGCAAATCGGAGAATCGTATCGTTTCCGCGTCTATGTATTTACAAAAAGCGGATTTCCACGCTTTTACGGCTATTACCACAATGCCGGGCTGGTTCGCATGACCGCCCAATAATTGTCTCACTTCGCGCTGGTTAGCAATGTGGGAAATATTCGGAAGGGCAACTTTGATTGAAATATCTTCGGTTTCCTGAATTTACTTCAAATCTATCACGCGAATGTCCTTCCAGTACGTTTCCATCTCAGGTCCTGCGTGGATTTGAAAAGCGAATACACCTTTGAGATCCCGCTCGGGATCGTTGTGTTCGATGGATTTGATACCGTTGATGAAGAGTTCCACTTTCGGACCGATGGCGGTGATTTCGTAAGTGTTCCAGCCTTGCCAGTCGATGACCTTACTGAAGTCCTGCTTTGGTCTGACGAGTACGCCTTCCTCGCTTTGATCATAGAGGTGGCCGTTGATCCAATCGCTGCCGAAGGCGATATCTGCCTGGAAGCCGTGGATCATGTTTTGGACCGGCCAGCTGCGAAACTGGATGCCGGAATTTCCGCTGGACATTTTAAATCGGGTGGAGAAGTGAAAATCCTTGTACTCGTTCTTGGATACCAGCCAGCCGAATCCGCCGTTTTCGGATTCTCCCAAAATGAAGCCATCGCCGACTTTCCACATCGCATCCCCGAGTTCCCACCATTGTTTCATGTCTTTGCCGTTGAAGAGCGAGGTCCAATCCTGTTGGCCTGGGATTTCCAGGATGCGGATATCGCTCCATTCAAGGGCGGCATTTTCACCGGGGGACATCTGAAGAGCGATAATCCCTTTTTCAGCTCCTTCCGGATCTTTCAAATCAACGACTTTTTCGCCGTTAACGGTCACGACTGTATGATCACCGATGCAAGAGATTTCATACTCGTTCCATCCGCCTTTTTCCCCGAGTTCATCGGCCGGAATTTTGCAGGCTTGCAGCATACCGCGTCCGTTCTCTTCGAGCAGCGAACCGGTGGCGAATTCCCGCGACCAGTCCAGATTGGCCTGATAGCCGATCATTTTTCCATTGTCGATATGGCTGCGGACTTGAATACCGCTGTTCCCACCGTGCCATTTGAACCGGAGGCGCAGGATGAAATCGGAATATTCTTTTTCCGTCACCAACCAACCCATCTCGCTGCCGGTCCCTTTGACAGTAATGACTCCATCGTCTACTGACCATTCGGGATCGCCGATGGTTTCAAAACCGTCCAGGTTCTCTCCGTTAAAAAGAAATTCCCATCCGGAACAATATCCGGTTACAGGTGCGCTTACCAATCCAATAATAAGAAGACCTACAAATTTTGCTTTCATTGAATTTCCTTTCTTCCCTATTTTTGTCTTCACGATACAACATCTTTTCATCAATTTCCATACCTGGAAACAAATTCGTGGAATCAATTATGTTGAGATATACGCTCAACTAATTTCGGTCTACAATACACAAATTCGATTGATGGAGGAATGAGTAGAATCATGACTGAACAAGCACCCTGGATCACTTTCAGACCGGAAATCAAAGTGTTGGACTGTACAATCCGAGACGGCGGATTGATCAATGACTCGAAGTTCGATGACGACTTTGTGCGAGCCGTTTACAAAACGTGTCTCGACTCGGGAATCGATTATATGGAGATCGGTTACAAAAATTCGAAGCGGGTATTCCCCAAGGATAAGTTCGGCCCCTGGCGGCATTGTGATGAAGAGGATATCCGGCGGATCGTCGGCGATAATGAAACCCCGATGAAATTGTCCGCCATGGCCGACGCCGGTGGGAAGAGCGATTGGAAGACGGACATTTTACCGAAAGAGAACAGCCCGCTCGACATGATTCGTGTCGCCTGTTATGTGCATCAAATACCGGAAGCGATAGAGATGGTGAAAGACGCCTCTGCGAAAGGATACGAAGTTACATGCAACATCATGGCCATCTCGACAGCGCAAGATGCCGAAATCGATCAGGCATTGGAAGAAGTCGTGAAAACTCCGGTTTCAACCGTTGTCATCGTCGATAGTTTCGGCGCGCTGTATTCCGAGCAAATCAGAAACCTGGTCCTCAAGTACAAAAAGGCACTTGAAGGGACAGGGAAAGAGGTGGGTATTCACGCGCACAACAATCAGCAACTTGCCTTTTCAAACACGATCGAGGCCATCATTCACGGTACCAACCGAATCGATGCGACGATGGCGGGTATGGGACGCGGCGCTGGGAACTGCCCGATGGAATTATTGTTGGGATTTCTTCGGAATCCCAAATTCCGGATTCGGCCGGTTTGGCAATTGTTGGAAAAATATTTTGTGAAAATGGACGAGTCCATCGAATGGGGAGCATTGCCGCAATTTATTATCACCGGTCAATTGAACCAACATCCACGCTCCGCCATTGCCGCGCGTAGCGGTGATAAAAAAGAACTTTATACGGAATTTTTCGATAAATGTGTAAGCGATGTTTGAAGGAGTGAGAAAAATGAGGGACGATAAGCAGGCGAACAACAAAACCTCTTGCTGTTCCGATGGATCATGTGGTGTGGACCGGCGAATAAACAAGTAGGTGATATTGTCGTTCAACTCGAAGGCAAGCAAATCGATTGTTCAGTTCGGCAAGAGGAATCCTCTGTTGTTCTTCGCTTTCCGGAAGAAATTGTTATAAATAAAGAGGAAAGGCTGGAAATCTTCCTCAACATGTAATGGTTGTTCCTCAAGAAGACCGCCTCTTGAATCTAATATTTCTATAAGGTAGTACATGCGCTATAAACTCATTAGTTGTGACGTCCTTTATCGTGAAGCTTGTTATGTCATTTCTCGTTCTGTCAATCAGGTGGATTTGGAATTTCTCCCGAAAGGCCTGCATGATATCGGCCGTGAAAAAATGATGCAGTGGTTGAAGGACAAAATTGGAAAAATCGATGAATCCGAATACGATGCGATCTTGATGGGGTACGGTCTCTGTAATAATGGAGTCGTTGGATTGGAAGCCGGAACCGTTCCCCTTGTCATTCCAAGGGCGCATGACTGCATTACCATGTTCCTTGGTGACAAAGAGCGTTATTACCGATATTTTCAAAACAATCCCGGTGTATATTTTCACACCACCGGCTGGATCGAACGGGGGGAAGTGTCCGATGAACTCAAGCATTTGGCCATCGGGCATGTACAGGGACTCGCGCAAAGTTATGAGGCGCTGGTCGAAAAATACGGAGAAGAAAACGCGCAATTCTTGTATGAACAGTTGGGCGATATCACGAAACATTACCGCCAATTGACTTTTATCGAAATGGGCATCGAACCGGATGACCGGTTTGAAAAACACACTCAACGGGAAGCGGCTGGAAAAGGATGGCTCTATGTAAAAATCAAAGGAGATATCTCCTTATTGCAGCGATTGGTTGACGGTGTGTGGGATGAACAGGAATTTCTCGTTGTCCAGCCCGGCTATCGAATCGAAGCCAAGTATGATGATTCGGAAATCATCACATCAGTAAAAATTGAAGATCCAACCGAATGAACTTCTGTCGATTTCATGCTGTACATGTCCTCAAATTGCCTCTTTCTCTGTATACTATTCCAAATGATTTGAAATCAGTGAGGAAAATTATGAAGAAAATGGATGGGCGATATTTCGGATTTGCCACATACTTATTCGGCATTTTGATTGTATGCGGAGGCTGTGCTACATTTCCTACCAAACAAGAAATAAGTCAAGATCCTTTGATCGATGGGTTTATGGAAGTCGCTGTGGCATCTGTCTGTGATGCTATCGATCAAACAGTAGGGAAAAGAGGATTTATGACTCATGAGATTCGTCCTTTGTTCCCGGTAAAAATGTGCGGCTATGCCGTGACGGTTTTAGCGAAACCGTCCTTCAAAAAAGAGCCGCCTACAATGGCGTTGGAATTGATCGATAACGCGCCTCCTGGTCGAGTGCTTGTCGTTGTCATGGATGGAGAGCAGGGGCAAGATGTTGCGGCTTTTGGGGGGATCATGTGTACCGGCTGTATGGTGAATGGTTTTGCGGGCGCTGTGTTGGATGGAGGATGCCGCGATGTCGGAGAAATTCGGGAGAAAGGATTTCCTGTCTTCACGCGTTCCATTTCTCCCGTGAATTCCGTAGGGCGTTATGTGACTGTGAGCAAGAATGAACCGGTCTTATGTGGAGGAGTGAAAGTTTGTCCCGGGGATATTGTCGTGGGCGATGATGATGGCGTGGTCGTCGTTCCGATTGAACGCGCTTCGGAAATCCTTACCCTTGCACAAGAATTGGAAGCCAAAGAGGCGGTCACAGCGAAAGCGGTGAAACGGCTCAAGTCGATTCGCAAGGCGACACAACAGCATGGCCGTATCTGAATTATTCATTGATATTCTGGAGGAACCTTATGAATCTTAAAAATTGTTTACTTTTCGGAATCCTGTTCGCAACATTTTTGGGTTGCTCATCCGGAAATGCTCCCTATCCGTCTAAACCGGTCACGGTGATTGTTCCCTGGGCGGCTGGCGGCGGCACCGACGGCATCGCGCGGGCATTGGCGAAAGAGGCGTCCGATGTGTTCGGCGTTATGTGGACTGTCAACAACAAAACCGGCGGGATGGGAATTTCCGGTCATGATTTCGGCGCGAAAGCGCGGCCGGACGGATATACGCTGACATTGATTACGTATGAACTTTGCACTTACAAGGCATTAGGACGTGCAAATCTTGGCCCCGGGGATTTCAAAGCGATAGTGCAGATCAATGAAGACCCAGCCGCCATTACCGTTCAGGCGGATGCCCCCTGGAATTCATTGCAAGAGATGATCGATTATGCCAAAGAGAATCCGAGTGCGATCAAAATCGGCAATTCCGGCCCCGGTTCGGTATGGCATATCGGCGCCGCGATGTTGGAACAAAAAATGGATACTCAATTTACCCATGTTCCGCATGATGGAGCCGCCCCCGCTGTTGTTCAACTGCTCGGAGGGCATATCGACGCAGTGGCCGTCAGCCCGGCGGAAGTACGCCAACATGTCGAAGTGGGACGGCTGAAAATTCTCGGAATCATGTCTGAAGAACGTCTTTCAGAATATCCGGATGTTCCCACCATGAAAGAACAGGGAATCGATTTGGTTCATGGAACCTGGCGCGGTCTCGCCGCCCCGAAGGAAACACCGGATGATATCATTGCGACACTGGAGGCGGGATGCAAGAAAGTCTATGACTCTCCTTCATTCCAAGATGCCGCGCAAAAAGCCCAGTTAGGACTTCGTTACCGGAATTCGGAAGAATTTCAAAAATTTCTACAAAAAGAAGTAGAAGCCGCCGCGGAGATTATCAATAAAGCTGGCATCGATTCCTAAGAACAAGGTTTCATCAATATGGTTTGAGGGTAACAAGGGTAATGGATGTCTACCCTTGGTGGATAATGCTCAATCGCCAGGACAGACCTGACGTCTTGTCCTGGCTACCCGCTTAGCGCCAATAATAGTATCCAACCCCAACGGGGTGAAAGAAGAGAGCCAGCGGGCATCGCCCCTGGTGAAGTTGAAAAAATTAAGAATCCAACCCTGAAGGGGTGGCTACCCGCTTAGCGCCAATAATAGTATCCAACCCCAACGGGGTGAAAGAAGA
>CAYPPG010000081.1:0-3745 GCA_964412555.1 uncultured bacterium | reverse complement strand
CGGGCATCGCCCCTGGTGAAGTTGAAAAAATTAAGAATCCAACCCTGAAGGGGTGACTTAACTTAACAGAGTGTGCAAATGAAACAATACATAACCGGTGAACTCGTAATAGGAATTGTTCTCATATTTTTAGGATTGTTCACGTTTGTGGTTGCAGGTAACTACCATACTCAAACAGGAGGTGTTGGTCCGGCTTTCTTTCCCCGTGTCATGTCCATTTTGCTGATCCTGTTAAGCGCCGTTTTGATTTATTTCTCGATACTGAAACCCCAATCTCTTACAGAATCATCCGATGCTTCTCAAGAGGAAATTGTGGTAAGCACCCAAGCATTCGGCAAGATTATCATTTGTATTGTGGGATTGATTGTCTATTGGTGGGTGATGTATTACCTCGGATACATTGGACCTTCCATCGCGTATCTCGTTTTTATGATGCTGCTCTTGGGCGAACGGAACTGGTTGAAAATCTCATGCTGGTCGATCGGATTGCCGGTACTGTTGTATATTGCATTTGAGCGTATTTTGAATGTGCCCTTACCGATGTTTGATATAGGAATGTAAAAGGAATATGATGGACGCTTCAATCCTGGATGGATTTGCAGTTGCACTGCACTTTTCAAATTTTTCCGTTTTGTTTATCGGAGTGACGTTGGGGCTTGTGATCGGGGCACTCCCTGGATTGACAGCGACGATGGGTGTTGCGCTTTTGCTGCCGTTCACGATCGGCGCGCAGATGTCCGCCCAGGCGAGCATGTCTATGCTGATCGGGATTTATATCGGCGCGATTTTCGGCGGCTCCATTCCGGCTATTTTGATTCGAACGCCGGGAACTCCTGCATCTGCCGCCACCTTGATGGATGGATACCCCATGAGCCAGCGCGGCGATGCGGGGCAAGCATTGGGATTGGTTACATTTGCCAGTTTCTGCGGTGGGATTATCAGCTGTGGCATCATGATTTTCCTCAGCCCGGTTATTTCCAAATTTGCCGAACGCTTTAGTTATGCCGAATATTTCGCTCTTGCCGTATTTGGTTTGAGTATGATTGCTTCCATCTCCGGCGGCAATGTCTTGAAAGGAATCATTTCCGGCATCTTCGGTTTACTACTCGCCACGGTTGGTTTCGATCCGGTTGCCGGTGTACCTCGCTATACCTTCGGGATGTCGGGATTGTTGGATGGGGTCAGTTTTATTCCTGCCTTGATTGGATTGTTCGCCTTTTCTCAGGTGTTTGTCGATATTTCCGTGCTGGTACAGGGAACATATGAACAGCCTGTTTTGAAAAAAATCATTCCCCGCATCGGGCAAATGCTGAAACATTGGTTCCTCATTGTCCGGACGGCGTTGATGGGTACTTTTGTCGGCAGTCTCCCCGGCGCTGGATGCGATATTGCCGCTTTTATTGGATTGAACGAGGCCAAAAGAGGTTCGAAGCACCCCGAAAAATTCGGGACCGGCATTCCGGAAGGTGTGTTGGCGCCCGAAGCCTGCAAAAGCGGTGCCACCGGTGGCGCCATGATCCCCATGTTGACACTCGGAATTCCGGGGGATGCCGTTACGGCCATCATGCTCGGTGCCTTGACGATTCAAGGTCTTCAACCCGGACCGTTGTTGTTCAAAGACCATCTGGATGTGGTATATCCTTTTTTCGCAAGCATGATTTTGGCCAATTTCGTTATGATTTTCGTCGGTTTTCTCTCTGCCCGATACATCGCCAAAATTGTCAGCATCGACAAAAAACTATTGCTGCCGGTGATCTGTGTATTGAGTGTAATCGGCGCATACGCCATGCGTCAAAGTTTGTTCGATGTCGCCATTGCTATCGTGATGGGAATCGTCGGGTATGCCATGCGCAAATATGATTTCCCCGCTGCTCCGATCGTGCTGGCGTTGATCCTCGGCCCCATGGCGGAAAGCAATCTCCGCCGCGCCATGTTACTGCCGGATGCCAGTGTCATGATGTTTTTCACCCGCCCGATCTCCGCTATACTATTATTGTTTGCCATTGGAACGGTGATTTTCGGATTGCGCAACAGTTTGAAACTTAAATCGACTTCCAACGGTACATAAATCCCGCAAAACTTTCCAAAGGATGATACCTGGCTTGTTGCTTGTGCTGGTTGTTATTGGATTATATTAATGGTGCAGCAGTTGCCAATCCCGCATATGAGACGAAGGTGTAAGAAAATCATCCAACTGATATACTCCCACCCACCAATATGCATGCCCGAACAGGTATTCTTTCAAACGAATAAAATTGAACAGAGGATGGGTGAGGTCCGGATTATCGGCTGGCCATATATAAAGCGCATGTGGCTCGAGTGCTGTGTATTCATCGATCCGGCTGACATACATCGACTGTTCGCTTCCATTCAGATCCGTCAACAAAAATCCCCCCTCTCGAATCGTTTTGATATGCGAGTATTCCGGTGTATTTCCTTCCGGATAGAGTAGCGGCAAGGTATACACTATGCCCTCCGGCTGACGGCTTTCAGTCAGGGGGATTTTTCGGTTCCGTGCTAAACGGTCATCGACATGCCCGGTTGTCAAGAGTATTGAATTTTCCAACGCTTCGATATACCACAAATAGTCACTGCGGCTGTCAATACTCCACGTTTGAAGGATTTGTGGCGTCTCACCACTCATATCAAATACCGTCACATCCTTCCCGGCGATGTACATTCGATCCGGATCGCGGGGATCGAACGCGATGTCGTTCATTTCGATTACTTTGTCAAAAGGAACTCGCCATTGCTCCACAAGTGGTTCAGGCTCCGGCATTTCTTGGATTTCATAGGCAATCAGGTATCTCGTTTTCACTCTCTCTTCATGGAAGATAACCGCAGCAAAAAGCATACCGTCTTTCACAACCAACCTGCTGCTAAGACTAGTTTTGAAAGTATGAATGAATTGAAAGTTTTCGGAATCTTGTACGTCAAGTACGTAAATTCCGCCATAGGGATTTTCCGCATCATAAAATCCGAATCTCTCCCGTTGGTCTCCTGCGCCAAAAATCATATAGCGGCCGCTCATGACTGGCAAATCATAGTGGATTGCCTGCATGGTTTTGCCGGATCCCGGGACTCGTTCGAATTCATCCATGGGGGGAATAAAAGAAACCGCTTCTCCGGTTCTCCGCCCCATTTCATCGATGGGATACCCATACACGGCATCATCGACCTGTGACCAGGACCATACGTATCCCTCATGGATTCCAATAAAACCCACTTTTTGATAATGGGGATAGGGGGCTTCTGTGAAAACCGGTTCGGGTAATGGATATTGCGGAAACACCTCTTCCACATAACGAGTTTCTAACTCGATGTTTTCTTGCGTAAAACTATTCGGTACAATGACCAAACCAATCAATAAAACCAAAGCAATAAAACGATACACCAAAAAAGGCATAGAACAAGAAACCTCCAGGAATTGTGCAGTGGTAAACTTTTGAAATAAATCGGTATACTTATATCGCGTAAAAATGGGATTGTCTACTGAAAAAATTATACTTCCACCAGCAATTGAAGACCGTCGACGCGCTCAAAATGTTGTCGGTTTAGTGTGCAAAATGGTAAGTTGTTCGCTATTGCCGTAGCCGCAATAAAAATATCCGGTGGAGAAATCAATTGATTTTTAACTTTCAGGGCACAATAAATTTCATGCGCAATTTCTGCAGAAACCGAATCGAAAGGCTAAGGTGTACCCCATTGTCTAGACAAATTTAACCTTTTTTTAAGGTGGATTACC
>CAYPPG010000080.1:0-30314 GCA_964412555.1 uncultured bacterium | reverse complement strand
CACCCTGGTTTGATGGTCTTGCTGACATAGATCTATGTTGCCCGAAAGGTGATACTGCAAGTTTTGTGCCAGTTTTGTCGGAGGGCGGGCATCTGGCCCGCAGGGGGGGGTGAGGATGTGACTTTGTGCGTTGTAAGTGCGGGCAGGGATGCCAGCCGGTACATGTAGGGGCGATTCGCGAATCGCCCCTACACGTTTCAATCCTGTCCTAACCAGGAAGTTGTTCCCGCTTCCCAGAGATGAAAGCGACGAAGGCGATTTTCTCGTTTCAATCCTGTCCTAACCAGGAAGTTGTTCCCGCAGCGGTCATTTTTCGATCAATGTTTACAGTATCATAAATGGTCTTTTTTGTGACCCCCTTGTTTTTGTATTATATGTAATGTTATTTGAATGGATTTGCATCAGGTTCACCTTCTCTAACATACTCATAATTGATAACTTACACATAAACTGAAACCTCTCGTCGAAGATAAGATTCATAAACTTAATCAATTCAAACCCTTATCGCTTATTTTTTATCTTATACAAAAATAAGCATAGAGGTTTCCGAGGAGAAAATTCCTAACTTCAACTATATCAACCCGTTACGTATTTCTCATTCAAGCTAACTATGCATATAGAATGGTTCATCGTTCATTTCCGGATTTTTCAAGGCTTTTTTGAACTTCCGCACTTGTATTCCCATACACGCAGCCATGGCCGGACGGTAGGGGAATTATACCACTTTGCTCCTTTGTATATTACCCCTCAAAAATTCCGAAAAAAAAAGCTCAAGTTTCTGTAAAAGCTGCCGATATTAATGACGACACGCTGAGAAATCGTGTACTACAATCTGTAATTTCGCATCCCGGCCAAGAAGAGGTGAGTTACAGGTTGATGAGACCACGCAGTACGCATGGGTAGGTGAAAAGGGTGGAAGTTCTACGCTCTTTTTGCGTCTAGTGAAAATTGAACTTTAAAAGCGTTCCTTCGCATCCCGGCCAAGAGAAGTGAGGGCGCTGTTTCCTGACCGCTGCAGACTCGATGGAGAAAGAGTTTGTCGGAAGCTACGCCTTTTTTATGTCCGGTCGCCGGTCTTCGAAGAATTCCGAGGCCCTTCGAAAACCGGCGCGAAGGAACATCGAATCGAACCGCGAGTTTTCGCGTTAATTGTAACGCCTGCGTCTCGCAGGCATGGCCGGCGGGATGCCGGCGATACAACCATATAAGGCAAGGCCGACGGGACGTCGGCGATACAAATGTTTGGTGAAAATTGTGGTGCGGACGTCTTGTCTGCACAATTCGAAAAGTGAGGTTGAAAAAATGAAAGAATATAAACCGCGATACGGATAGCCTTTTAGGCAAGACCGTAAAGGACGAGAGAGAATATTACTTGAAAAAGGGCAAAAAAATTAAGCCACAACTTCGCATCCCGGCCAAGAGAAGTGAGTTATGGCTTAATCTGACCACCGCAGCACTCGGCAGAAAAAAGTCTGCAAGCGCTACGCTCATTAATTACGTTTTGTATACGGTCGAAGAAGTCCTTTGTTCACAAGTACTTTCTTCTCTCTCCATTATAGGCAGATTCTGCGAAAACTTTAGCTAAAAATGCAGAATTTTACCGTTTGCAGCCGATTTCCGGCTAAATGGAGAGAAATCATGGTTATTGAAAGTATTCGCAACAATATCAGTGCGTTACAGATTGTATCCCGATTATATGATACACAAGATCGGCTCAACCTCAATCTCGAACGAATCAGCAGCGGATTACGCATCAATAGCGCTCGTGACGATCCCGGCGGATTGTTACTGAGTTCCCAATTGGAAACTCAGTTTCGCGGTTTAAGCCGAGCGTCGGAAAATACGCAAGACCTCATCAATTTAACCAATACCGGTTTGTCCGGCACGGATGAAATTATCGATATTTTAAATGATGTCCGAGATGCCGCTGTCGCCGCTTCCGGTGGAAGCGCCGCACAACAGGCCGTAATTGAAGAAAAACTGGAAGAACTGAATCGCATTGCGAATACGACTAAATTCGGCAACAAATATTTATTGAACGGATCATTATCGACAACAGTCGGTTTTAAAAGTGGCACTCGTGATTTTGGCGCTACTCTGGCTTTCGGTCCTAATGCAACCACTCTTTTCGAGGGTAGGGCTTACTTGAATATTGCGCAGACCGATGCGGGGAGTACTGAAATCAAACAAGGGGCAACCGGCGGTTTTCAAACGGGGATAACCATTGCGACGGATATTGCCGTGACAGCAGGGCGATTTGTGAATGGCGGCGCTGCGGCGGTTGCCGGTGACAATTTGATTGGAACCACTGTGAATCAAGGCGTTAGTTTGAGCAGCATGGGAACCATTACGTTCTCCGGTGTACTTGCCGATGGAGATACATTCTTCAGTGGTGTATATTCGATTACAGCCGGCAGCACCGTGGGTGGGTTGATCAATTCCGTTCAATCCGCGATCGATGCCGCGGAAATCGATTTGGGAATCGACGGGACCGGCGTTTTGGAAACCACCGCCGATATCAGTGCAAATGGCCGCCTTCAATTCAACAGTGGGACTGAACAAAATATATCCGAATTCGACATCACATTTGCTGTCAAAGATTCTTCCGGCAACCAGCAAACTTCATTTGGTGTCGATTATTCCGAAGATATTTACAACCAGGATGAGATAACCTTTGGCACCACCACGACGGCAAAGATTGGGAACAATGTCACCGCGGTGACCGGTTCCACTTTTGATAGTGGCACCTTTGATATTACAGTTAGCAATATCGTTGCCGCACAACAGCGTATCCTCCTTACCGATGAAGAATTTGACCGAGACGGAGCGGGAAATCCTGCATTACCGGGCACTGCTCTTATCGGTTCTGAATTAAATGGCACAGTGATCGAAGCGGGAGATACATTTCTCATCGAAGGCACCGATCCTGACGGTACAACTTTTTCTGTGGAATATACGGTTGGCGTGGACGATCGAACCGGTGATGCGGTGATCGACGATTATGCTGAATTCATTGCGGAGTTGAACCAACGGGACCGTAGTTTGGTTGGATATGGTTTCAATGGAGCAACCGCGACCTTAACGGGTAATGGTGAGATCCAACTGGAAGACGATGTTGTGGGTGCATCTTCCACTGCTTTGCAAATTACCTACACCGATGTTAGCACTTCTACACCCCAGGTCATTGCTTCTACCGCTACCCAAGCCGGTTCCAATGAAACTGCTACGTTCTCGATCGATGGGGGAGATGCTCAAGAGGTAAGCGCAGGACAAGTGGTCACGTTGCAAGGAGTCAATGCGTCCGGAGGTCCACTGCCGGAGGTAACGATCCGTGCCGGTAGTGGTTTTACGGCAGGCACCGATCAATTGGAAACGACCGCGAAAGAATTTGTCGGTTCTTTGAATGGTGGAACTTCCGTCACATTCCAAAATGGAGATACCAATGTCCAATTTGTTGCCGGTGAAATGTCGATCTATCCAATTGAAAAATATCAACAAGTGACCCTTGATTTCGATGCAATTGTTGATGTTACTACATCCCCTTCCGTCGGGGGGGAGACATTTGTCATATCCACAACCAGCAATGCGTTGAATTTCCAAATCGGTGGTGACAGCGGTGATTTGAAATCGTTCCTTTTTGCCGATCTCACTTCGGATAATCTCGGTACCAGCGCGTCTGCAACGCTGGATGATATCGACGTGACCACAGCGACAGGTGCGACAGAAGCTATTGATATTATTGATGATGCGCTTGATCAAGTGAACTCATTTCGAGCTCGTCTGGGAGCGTTTTCTTCACGGCTCGATGACACTGTTGATATACTCGATGCCGGTGCTTTGAATTTGGAATCCGCTTATACACGTATTCTCAGCGCCGATGTTGCTCAAGAAACTACGGAATTGACTTTAAACTCAGTTCTGTTACAAGCTCAAGCGGCTGTTCTTTCACAGGCAAATACATCCGCAGTCTCTGTTTTTGAAATCTTGTATGGGTTGGATTAGCAATTGAATTCTTGAATTCTATCGATATTTAAGGGAACTCCCTTTTTCTTTTAGACTAAACTTTGGTAAACTATAATCAAGATGAAAGTGATTCAGTAGGAGGTTAAAATGGGTATAACTCGGATCAACAACAATCTTTCCAGCCAGGCGTTACGCAATCTGAACAATCTGATTGCCCCGCAGCTGCAACGATCGATGGAGCGATTGGCATCCGGTCTTCGTATCAATCGAGCTGCTGACGATGCCGCCGGTTTGTCGATTGCTACTCGCTTCCAAGCGCAAATCCGCGGATTGAATGAAGCGTTCGATTCTGCGCAAAGTGGGATCAATTTAGCCAATGTGGGGGATTCCGCTCTAGGTTCCGTGACCGATAACCTCCTACGGGTTCGAGAACTTGCGGTGAGTGCGGCCAACACCGGTATTTATGATCGTTCGGCACAACAAGCCATTCAGGCTGAAATCAATCAAAATATCGATGAAATCGGACGAATTGCCGATACCACTCAATTCGGCGCCAATCGTCTTTTCAACGGTGATTTTTCTCCAACTGCGGGAGTACGTTCCGGCACGGAAAATCCTGGTTTGTCGATTGACGAGAGCGATTTGACCACTAGAGAAAACTTCCTGCAAATCACGCAAACACAAGAAGGAAGCGCGAATATTGTTTCGGGGGAAGCGGCGGGAGAAACACAAGTCGTCAATTCCGGTATAACGAATGCTCAGGACGTCGCTGTTTCCCAAGGGACATTTTTTGATTCGAACGGCGGTGATGCGGCAGTTGGTGGTGATGTGCTGACCGATACGACGTTCAATGGTGTGACTTTGCAAAATGGTGGAGAATTCACTTTTCGTGGAGTGCTTGCAGATGGAACGACGGAGTTTACCGGCAGTATTCAAATTGATAATACTACGACGATCGATGATCTCAGCACTGCGATTCAAGCCGCAATCGACACGGCGGAAACCGGTGCCGGTGTCAACACTGCGGGGGGAACCAATGCAGCTGAAACGAATGTCTCTTTTAATGATACAACCGGTCGTCTCGAATTTGCAAACGGCGCTGAATCCGGTGTATCCGATTTCAGTGTCGATTTTGCTGTCAGCAACGCGGCCGGAAGAACTCAAAACACCAGCGGGGTAACCCGTGCGGCCGAGATCGGTGGAGCGGCAAGCGGTGCGCAAGTGGGAAACGCTGTTGATGCACTGACCGGTTCAACATTCGACACCGGCGAACTGCAGCTGGAAATCAGCAATGTTACTGAGGCGACTAGGCGGCAGGCGCAAAGTCAGAGTGCATTCGAAACAGGAACCGGTGGAATGGTAGACGCTTCGACAAATCTCATCGGTTCTGTTTTCAACGGTGCAACATTAGCGCAGGGAGATACGATAACCATCAATGGCACCAATGCGGATGGAACGACATTCTCCAACACAATTACCGTCTCGAATGTTGACGGTTCAGCAGGGAACGGTGCAGCTGTCACGTTTCAAGATCTAGTGGATGAACTGAACGTTCGTGATCAAAGCCAGGCCGCCGGTGGTATCGGCAATCAAAGCGGATTTACCGATGCCACAGCTGAATTGACAGCCGACGGGCGCTTGCAGATCACTGATGATGTGGCCGGTGAATCCCAATCGAATTTCAATCTTACGGTTACCGACCGTTCGGCCGGCGGTGGAACATTTTCAACGATATCCGAGTCTGCGGAAGTGACACGTGCGGGGAACGCCCAAGAAGCGACAGTGAGAGTGAATGGCGGACCGGCTCAACGAGTACAGGCGGGGCAAACGGCAACTTTGTATGGAGAACCAACCGATGCCAATGGTGAAAATGCACCACAAATCACTATGCGGTTCGGGGAAAACTTATCCAATGGTACTGATATTATTGAAAATACGCGCGAGGAATTCGTTGGGACTCTCAACGGGGGGCCAGAAGTGCGTTTTGGCGCTGGCGAGCAGGATGTGACTTTTGTCAGCGGGATACGACCGGGGGAATCGCTGACGTTGGATTTTGATGAAAATGTCGATGTTCCTGGTGTCGGAGCTGAAAATGCCGAGACGGTTGTTATTTCCGCCACGGGTCAACAAGCCAACTTCCAAATCGGTTCTTATGCGAATCAAAACATCGGCTTATCATTCGGCGATCTTCGCACTGGTTCTCTCGGTTTAGGAGAAGGCCGTACCTTGGATGACATCGATGTCACTGAGGAGGGGGGAGCCGATGAAGCCATTCGCATCATCGATGCCGCATTGGAACAGGTCGGCTCGATGCGCGGAGAAATCGGAGCCTTTTCTAACCGCTTGGCATCTACCTCAAATAACCTTGCTGTTGCCAGTGAAAATCTGGTTGCATCCCGATCTCGGATTGCAGATACCAACTATGCTGCGGAAACAACACGGAATGCCATCAATCAACTTGTCCTCGAGGCGAACCTCTCTGTCCAGTCGCAGATCAACAACCTGCAAAATATCATGTTTTCAGACTTACTCCGCTAATCTCATAGCAATCGAGCACCTATATCATCTCCAGGCTGTATCTGTGCTCTATGCCGTGATATTTTCGGCAAAGTATGGCATGATACTGTTCTTTACACTTTGCGATCCGGCGGGAGATGAGAACATGAGAATTTCGTATTTATTCATTCTTCGTGCAGGCATTGTTGCAGTGGCCTTTGTTTTTTGCCTATTGGATTCAACAGCAGAACCGCTGTGCCATAACAAAATATCCCAAAATACTATCGATCAGCTAAAGACAATCGAAATCCGCACTTCGGCGCTTCCACCGGAATGGGCGTTGTGGCAGCGCAAGGTTTTGGAGTCACTTTATCCTGCAGCTCTCGAATTTGTGGAAAAATACACTCGGCCTGACGGAACGCTTATTTGGCGGGAAGAGTGGCCGGGGATGGATGGTTCGGATGATGGCTATGAGAGTTTTTACAACTTTCCTCTTTATTATGTTTTGGGCGGACCGGAGGATATAAACGAACTCTCGCGGAAATTGTGGGAGGGGATCACTCGCCAATTCACTGAGTACGGGCAAATTTATCAGGAGTTCGATGCGCATTATGATTGGATGCACCATGGCGAGGCCTATACGAATTTTTATTTCTTTGGGTTGGCTGATCCAAGGAATGAAGCATTCAAGAAGCGCGCTCTACGTTTCGCGGGCCTCTATCTAAACGAAGATCCTGATGCGCAGAATTACGATCCGGAGAAGAAAATCATCCGATCGCCCATCAATGGCAGCCGCGGGCCGCATTTCGTCAATACTGCAGAAGATTGGATTACGCACAGGCCGATTTTGGCCAACTATCCACTCCCGTATGATGATATTCCCCACGTCGAATCCAGCCAGGCATGGAACGATGAAGAAAAATTTCCGTACATCTTGCAAACGATGAACGAACGGATGATGCGGGGGGATGTTCCGCTCAATTTAACCTCGACAAGCATGATCCTCAATGCATTCATGTATACCGGTGATCCGAAATATAAACAGTGGATTGAAGAATATGTCAGCGCCTGGATGGAGCGGATGAAAAAGAATAACGGTATTTTGCCGGATAATGTTGGCTTATCCGGCGTGATCGGTGAATACATGAACGGCAATTGGTGGGGCGGTTATTACGGCTGGCAGTGGCCGCATGGTCTGTTCAATCAACTCGAATCCACTTTGATTGGAGCAATGAACGCCTATCTGATTTCCGGAGACGAATCCTATTTGGAACTGCCCCGGTCGGTTTTTGAACTGGCTCTCCGCCATGCCCGTCGTGAAGATGGAAAAGTGCTGGTTCCTCACAAACATGGGGACGAGGGCTGGTATGATTACCGTCCTCTCAATCCTAAATATCCAATTCACTTGTGGTATGCGTCGCGTTCAAAAGAAGACCTGGAACGAATCAACCAACTTTGCAATCCATCGGATTGGAATCGGATGAATTACCATAAAGGGAAAGGGGATTCGGAGAATCCCGAAGCGTGGCTGGCGTTCATCGAAGGCAAGAATCCCGATTATCCTGTACAAATCCTCAAAGCCACATATCAAGAAACACTGCGGCGGTTGGAAAGAATCCGCAGCGATCAAACCACTCCCGACGAACAGGATGTCCATCATTGGCAGCAGCGGAATCCGGTGATTTTGGAAGGGGTGGTGCAAACCATGCTGGGAGCGCCCAATCACATTTACCACGGTGGATTATTGCATTGCAGTGTGCTTTATTTCGATCCGAATCGGAATCGGCCTGGGATTCCTCCCGATGTAGCGGCTCTCGTGGATGATATCTCACAGGATGGGATTTCTATCCAGCTGGTCAATCTCCATCCGAGTGAGGGGCGGGATGTCCTTATTCAAGGAGGCGCATTCGGTGAACATCGGATCAGCATGGTACGGCAAGTTATTGAGTATCCATATCAATTCCACACAGTGAATGATCGCTATGTTCACGTCTATTTGGCGCCGGCGGCGGTCGGACGGCTTGAGATCACTCTTGAACGATATCAGAATCCACCTACATATGATTTTCCCTGGTATTGAATGATTATGGTTTCATGAAATTGATATATTGAGAGATCGGTATGCTTGCACGATTTTTTTTGGGTTTGACTGGATTTTTTCTTCTCGCGATCGGTGTCGTTTGGGGATTGGGACAATCATTCTTTCTTGGTCCAGCGATTATACTCTTCTTCGTTTCATTCGCTGTTTCATTGCGCTTGATCCCGTCTCTAAGAACTCTTTCATTTTCCGTTTGGGTTTTTGCTTTCGTGGCGGCGGGATTGGCCTATCCGGCGGCCTTTCAAACCTGGGGATCGTTTCAACTGAAGACGCTTATTGTTCCCTTGATTCAAATCATCATGTTTGGGATGGGAACGACGTTGAGTGTCAAAGACTTTACACGCGTCTTGGCCATGCCCCGCGCTGTTCTGATCGGCATGGTGTTGCAGTTTACCGTTATGCCGTTTGCAGGCGCGAGTATCGCACTGCTATTCGGTTTCAAGCCGGAGATCGCCGCGGGGATCGTGCTGATTGGTTCCTGTCCCGGCGGAGTGGCCTCGAATGTTATGACGTTTTTAGCGAAGGCGAATGTCGCGCTCTCTGTCACCATGACCGCCTGTTCGACGTTGATGTCTCCTCTCATGACGCCGTTGATGATGAAGCTGCTAGCTGGTCAATATATCGAAATCGACTTTCTGAACATGATGATGTCCATCATAAAAATGATCATTCTCCCCATCGTTGCAGGTCTGATCGCCAATGCGATTCTTCAGAAATTGAAATGGACGGGGGAGTGGATGGATCGGCTGCTGTCCTTTGTTGCGATGTTTTCTATTTGTTTCATCATTGGTATTATCGTTTCCCTTTCCCGTGAGGAACTCATGCGAGTCGGTTTGGCGCTCATCTGTGCTGCTGTGCTGCACAATTTCACGGGTTATATATTGGGATTTTGGGGTGCGCGGTTCTTGAGGCTCGATGAAGCCTCATGTCGAACCGTGGCGATCGAGGTGGGATTGCAAAATGGGGGGATGGCAACGGGTTTGGCGATCAATGTGCTGAAAAGCGCAGAAACGGCGTTGGCTCCTGCTATTTTCGGACCATGGATGAATATTTCCGGTTCGGTGCTCGCTTCTTGGTGGCGGCGAAAACCGGTCAAGTTCAATCAACAATGAGAGAAACCAACATATACCAACCGGTGCTCACTTTACGGAATTACTTTTTGGGTGATACTTTGGACTTATTCTTCCCATTTGCCTTGTTGAAAAAAGGAGTGACACCATGCGATTCATGATGAGTGTATTCATGATAGTGTTCCATTCTTTTTTGAACGATGAAGTGGTATGAATAACAAAGCCATCGGTCGATTGTTGGATGGCCGGACATGGGATGAAATACAAGCACCATGAAATTCAATTTTGTACTATAAACGATAAGGGAAAATAAATGAGTCACCCCAAAAACTATTTTGTTAAAAAACTTGAACCGAATCCGATTCAGGAAGGGATTTCCACGAATCAATTGATCGACCAGTGTTTTACGTCGTTCAACGGGCGGGTGTTTCGCGATGCGTGCCGGTTGTTCTGCGGACCGATCACGGAGCAGAATGCGCTGGTCGGATTAAGTTTGGCCGGGGCGTTGGTCCCGGCGGGGTTGGGGCAATCCTGCTTGGTTCCATTATTGAAAAGCGGCTCGGTCGATTGGCTGATCAGCACGGGCGCGAATTTGTATCATGATCTGCATCGGTGTTTGGGATATTCGATGTATGAAGGATCAGCATTGGCGGACGACTGTCAATTGCGGGCGGATGATGTGATTCGGATTTATGATATTTTTTTCGAAGCCGATGCATTGTTCGATACGGACCGATTCATTCGTGAGTTTTTTCGGGCGAATCCAACGGAGCGACCGGTTTCGAGCGCCGATGTGCATCGCAGGCTGGGGGACGAGTTACTGCGCCGGTGGCCGGATTCACATGAATATAGTGTCTTGGCGGCGGCGGCGATGATGGATGTGCCGATCCATACTTCCAGCCCCGGGGATTCCAGCACGGGAATGAATCTGGCGGCACTGGCATTGGAAGGCTGTGCAGTGCAGGTCGATCCGAATCTGGATGTCAATTTATCGGCTGCGTGGGTATACGACGCGAAAAAATCCGGCGGCAAGACGGCGGCAGTGATCCTCGGTGGGGGCAGCCCGAAGAATTATCTCTTGCAGACGGAACCGCATATACAGGAAGTGCTCGGATTGCAAGAGGCGGGGCATGATTTCTTCATTCAATTTACCGATGCGCGGATCGATACGGGGGGATTGTCGGGAGCGACGCCGTCGGAAGCGGTCAGTTGGGGGAAAATCGATCCGACGCAGTTGAGCAGCACTTTGGTCTGTTATGGGGACTGCACGGTTTATTTGCCATTGTTTACGGCGTATATCATGAATTCCGGAACAAAACGGGAGCCGAAGCGGTTGTGGCAACGGCGGGAAGAGTGCATGGAGCGGTTGGTGGAGGATTATCGGCAGTCGCAGCATTGGAAGAGATAGTATCTCCAAAACAGTGAAATGCTATATTTGTAAATTGTATTTTCTTAATTTTACCCGAAAACCAATTGGCCCAGTATGAAAATTAAATGTTTTGCCAAGGTAAGCCTTCTCTTATTCAAAAGTGTTCAGTGGTTCTTCGATCCATGCGATTTTTTTAGTATAGGGGCTTTCTTTAACCTTATTGAAGAGTTTTCTGTCTGCGGTTACCATTACACCTCCCCATATAACAGGAATTGCTAGATAAAAAGAGTCGTATACATGGTGATCCAGATCATTTGCTATACGATAAGCTTGTTCATAAAGTTGATTTGCTGTAATTAAGTGAATGGGTAGGGAATGAAAACGTTTTAAAGTTTCTAGACCCTCTTCATTTGAGATTTTTTGATGTCGAGTATTTTTCCGGACGATACTGGTAAATTCATATACCAGTAAGTCGGGAGCGCTGAACCGGTAAGGCAGTTCAATCAAAGCTTTAGCATTTTCCTTGAATGGTTCATCAAAAAACCATTTCGCCACCACGCTAGCATCAATTGTAAGAATCACCTTTTACTCCTCATTCGATCAAGATGGGATAAATCTTTTTGAAGCCCTTTCGACAGTATGGCTCGTTCCTCATCACGTTGATCTAGCCATTCCCGGTCTTCTCTGATCAATTGGACGCTATCGGTTTTCACTTCGCCTTGTACAAAAAGCCCATACTGTTCGGCAAGGTTGTTGAGATTATCAAAGAAGGCAGGTTCGATTTTTGTCTTATCGGTTTGAAAAACGATGGTGATCTCGGTCATAATTAAAACTCCACTAATGGATTGATCGTACTTTCTAAAAAGTTTAGCACAAATGGAAGGGCAAAGTATCACAATAGTAAAGAAATTACCGTTTATTCATTTTTTGGGATTCACATGTTTTTCTACAAAGTTAAAATGTTCCCGCATGGTTTGTTTGGCCAAGTCGGTGTTGCGGTCTTTGATCGCTTGGTAGATGCGCTTGTGCACTTCAAGGTTTTGTTCAGCGAAATTGCAGGGAAACATCTGTTGGCTGAGGGAGATGGAACCGCTGATTAGATTCGTGAAGAAATGAAAAAGGTGGACGTAGATGGAGTTTTGTGTCATTTCGGTAATGATTTGGTGGAATTTCAAGTCGGCTTCGCTGTAACGGGTGAATTGTGCCGGGGTGCGGAATGCGGAATTACGTTTCATGGTTTTCACACAGTTATTGAGTGCTTGTAAGGATTCTTGGGTGGCCAGGCGTGCCGCTTTTTCCGCTGCCCATATTTCTAGTATTTTTCGGATTTCGATCACTTCGCCGATAGTGACAACATTGGCTTCGATGATGTTCTCGATCGGGTCGCGCAAGGATTGAGGGATAGCGGTGCACACATAGTTTCCGCTTTTGGAACGGCGTTCGATGAAGCCGCGCGCTTCCAGCCGATTCAGTGCGTCACGCAAGGTGGTTCGGCTGATCCCTAAAGTTTCAGAGAGTTCGCGTTCGGAAGGCAGGCGGGAACCTGGTGAAAGATGCCCCTCGAAAATGAGGGCGGTGATGTGACGAAGGGCTTCGTCAGAGCGCCGGTGATTCTTCTCTGTTTGTTTCGGAGTATTCATCATGTTGCGCTTTCCTGGAATAAAAAATGAAGAATATTGAGTACAAATAATCGAAATGCAAAATTTTTTCAAGGTATTTCGCTCCAAAATGAAAAACTTTTCGACTATAATAGATATCCATGAGCCAGTTGGATATCCGATAGGAGACAAACGATGTTACGTGATACGTTATTTCTATTCAGTTTTATTGTTTTTTGCATATCTTCGAATGGTGGTTTGTGTGTAGAAGGAGATCATGAGGTGAGTCCACATTATCTCCTTTGTGAATATAGGACAAATCCGTTGGGGATCGAGGAGCTTCATCCGCGATTGTCTTGGTGGCTTCCGAAAGGTGTGAAACGCCAAACGGCATATCGGCTTCTTGTGACATCGGATGTAAACCTTTTGAATGAGGAGAATGCTGAGGTATGGGACAGTGGAAAAGTTGAGAGCGATCAGTCGATCCATGTCGAATATGCGGGCATGCCATTGCATTCTGGCGAACGGTATTATTGGAAAGTGAAAGTTTGGGATGGAAACGGAAGGGAATCAAACTATAGCCCCGTGGCTTATTGGCAAATGGGCTTATTGGCGCCAGAAGATTGGAAGGCGAGGTGGATCGGCTATCCACGTGACTTGCCGGAGAATCAGGTTCGCGTTGTCGATGAACAAACGGGAAAAACACAGACAATATTTACACCACCAAGCCCTTCGCCGATGCTGCGGCATGTTTTTACATTACGTGATAAACCGATCCGCGCTACGATTTATACAACAGCGTTGGGATTATACGAACTGCATTTGAACGGGCAAAAAGTGGGGAATCGTATCCTCGCGCCGGAATGGACGGATTATCATCAGAGAATTCAGTATCAAACATATGATGTGACTCATCAATTGCATTCAGGGAATAATGCGATTGGAGCGATTTTGGGGGAAGGATGGTATGCGGGACTGGTTGGTCTCGTTGGGACACGTCAATATGGTTCGCAGTTGGGTTTCTTGTTGCAGATGGAAATCGAGTTTGCGGATGGGAGCAAGAAAACGATCATTAGTGATGAATTCTGGAAAGGAACTATTGCAGGCCCGATCCGAGGATCAGATCTCATTCGGGGAGAGACCTATGACGCACGCATGGAGATGCCTGGATGGGATACCACGAATTTTAACGATCAGACATGGATTCCTGTTGTTCGATTGCCAGCAGTCGAGGCAACGCTGACTGCACAAGCCAATGAACCGATTCGTATTACACAGGAACTGAAGCCGGTTGCTATATCCGAACCGAAGCCAGGAACATTTGTTTATGATATCGGTCAAAATATGGTGGGCTGGTGCCGCTTTCAAATACGGGGAAGTACAGGGCAAACCATTGAACTGCGTCATGGAGAAGCGCTGAATTCCAATGGCACTGTCTATTGGGAAAATTTACGGGGCAATAAACCGAACGATCCGGTGAAGGAATATCAGAAAAACACCTATATCTGTAGCGGAAGTGAAGGGGAGTTTTACGAACCGCATTTTACTTATCAAGGTTTTCGTTATGTTGAAGTGAGTGGCTTGCCGTACCGGCCGCGGCTTGAGGACTTGCAGGCATATGTCTTTCATTCCGATGCCCCGATTGGCGGAACCTTTGCATGTTCCAATGCTGATTTGAATCAATTGATGGAGAATATTTTGTGGACGCTGCGTGGAAATTTGCATTCGACTCCGACGGATTGTCCGCAACGGGATGAGCGGTTGGGATGGATGGGGGATGCGCAGCTCTTTTCTCAAGCGGTTTGTTTCCTGATGAACATGGCGCCTTTTTATACAAAATGGTGTCAGGATATCCGGGATGCGCAGGCGGATGACGGACGGTTTTCTGATTTTTCTCCGAATCCGGTAAAAGACAAAGAGAGCTTTTTAGGGGCGCCTGCTTGGGCTGACGCGGGAGTGATCATTCCATGGAGGATATATGAAAATTATGGAGATCGGCGGATTCTGGAGAGACATTTTGAAGCGGCCACACGGTGGATCGAGTACCTACAGGATCAAAATCCGGAGCGGATTTGGCAACATTCGCGGGGTAATGATTACGGGGATTGGTTGAACGGCGATTGGTTGATTCTCGAGAATTGGCCGAAGGAAGGGGCAAATACACCGAAAGAGATTTTTGCCACGGCGTTTTGGGCTTATTCAACAGAGCTGGTGGCGAAGATGGCGAAAGTTCTTGGACGGGAACACGATCAAAGACGATATTCCGATTTGGCAAAAGAAATCAAGGCGGCGTTCAATTATCATTATGTGCAGCCGGATGGGCGGATCGAGGGAGATACGCAAACGATTTATGCGCTGGCGCTTCATTTCGATTTGCTGCCGGAAGGATTGCGGGATGCGGCGGTTCGGCATTTGTTGCGGAAAATCGGTGAATATAACAGATCGGTCTCGACGGGAATTCAAGGGACGAACCGGATGATGTTGGAATTGACGAACAATGGATATACCGATGTCGCGTATGACTTGCTGCTGAATCGGTCGGTTCCTTCTTGGTTGTATATGATCGATCAGGGAGCGACGACGATTTGGGAGCGATGGGACGGATGGGTTGAAGGCCGCGGATTTCAGAATCCGGGGATGAATTCGTTCAATCATTACGCGCTTGGAGCAGTGGGAGAGTGGATGGTTCGCACAATTCTGGGAATCCAACCGGTAAAACCTGCATACCGGCATTTTGTCATCCAGCCGCGTCCCGGTGGAAAGTTGACTTATGCAAAGGGGAGGGTGGAGACGTTGTATGGCCCCATCGAGGTTGCATGGGATATCCAAGAGGAACGGTTGACGCTTTGTTGTACCGTTCCACCAGGGACAACAGCGACTGTATATGTTCCCGTTACAGAGGATGAAACCCTAGAAGTGATTCAGGGAGAAATCCGGAATGAGGTCAAGAAAGAGAATGGATTTTATGTCTGCGATGTGCAAGCAGACACCTACCATTTTTGCACAGCATACCACTATTGAAAATCTTTCCATGGATACGGCAATATAAAAAATAGACTTTCCCGTCTATAATGAAGAAAATATTCTTGACAGAATACCATCAAACCCTATAGAGGAGGAAAGGAACAGTATGAGTGACGTAACTCGTAGAACATTTGTCAAAGGTACCGCTGCGACGATTGCCGCCGGCCAGTTGATCGGGACTTCGAAATCCTGGGCGGGTGCGAATGATCGGATTCGAGTGGCCGTTCTCGGTGTGCATGGACGCGGGAGAAGCCATATTCAGGCGCATCAGGAAGCGGAGAATGTCGAAGTGGCCGCCATTTGCGATCCGGATCGAAGAGTGCTGTCCGATCGAGCGGGAGAATTTCGGAAGAAATACGACAGAGAAGTCAAGACGTATGTCGATTTACGGGATGTGTATGCGAATCCGGAAATCGACGCGGTAAGTATCGCGACACCGAATCACTGGCATGCGCTGGCAACCGTATGGGCCTGCCAAGCGGGGAAAGATGTGTATGTAGAAAAACCGGGTACACACAATGTATTCGAAGGCCGTCAGGTCATCGAGGCTGCGTACAAATTTCAGCGAATCGTGCAGCATGGTGTTCAGCTGCGCAGTTCTCCCGCTCTACAGGAAGCGGTTCAATTGCTAAGAGAAGGAGTGATCGGGGATGTGTATCTCGCGCGAGGACTCTGTTTCCGGACACGCGGTTCGATTGGACAAAAACCGCCGAAGTGGGTGCCGGAGCATCTTGATTACAATCTGTGGCTCGGACCGGCGCAGTGGCAGCCATATACGGAAAACATTGTCCATTACAATTGGCATTGGATGTGGGAGTTCGGAAACGGCGATGTAGGGAATCAAGGCGTCCACGAAACCGACATGTGTATGTGGGGTCTCGGGATGGAAAAACTTCCCGACACCGTTTGTGCAATGGGCGGTAAATTCCTGTGGGATGACGATAAGGAAACCCCGGAATGGCTGTCGACAAATTACAAATTTACCCGCGAAAACAAGATGATCCAGTTCGAGACTCGCCCCTGGCGAACCAATGCCGAAGGCGGCGCAACGGTTGGAAACATCTTTTATGGTTCGGAAGGCTATATGGTGATCAAAGGATATAGTACGTTCGAAACCTATTTGGGTAGAGATAGCAAGCCGGGTCCGAAGCGAAGTGAAGGCGGAAACCATTTTGCGAATTTCCATAAAGCGGTCCGCAGCCGAAATATGTCGGATCAGAACGGCCCGGTGGAGACGATCCATCTCTCCTCTTCCATAGCCCATTTGGGGAATATTGCCTATCTGACGGGGGATACGCTGGAGTTCGATCCGCGTGAAGAGCGGTTCATTCGCAATGATGAAGCGAACAAGTATATCAAGCGGGATTACCGGGAACCGTTTGTGGTGCCGGAGATTGTGTGAGGTAAATTCTTTTTTATTGAAAGTAAGGGCAGGCGTTACGCCTGCCCTTTTTATTGCTCTCCTAAGATTTTGATCTCATCCCAATACCCCGCCTCATAGGACCACCCGTTGGCTTGATTCAGCAACTCAATTTTCACTTTCCTGCCCGCAAATTTAGATAAATCGACTTGCACTACCGTCCACCCGTCTTCGGCTATTTTGGGACCGATGAGTTTCGAAAGCAGTTCCTTACCGTTGGCTTTCACGATCAGAGTCCAATCCCCCTGCGGATGATGGCCGACCGTAAGAAGCAGTGTTGTTTTTTGGTCGGTGGGGATCTCGATTGTCTTGCTGAGGATACAAGCGGTTTGTTGATTTAAGGGGTGGGTAAGAAAAACATATTTTTTCCCGCCATATTCTTCGCGTAAGCCGGGATCCATATCCTCGCCGCATTGTTTCATCGACCAGCCAGGTGCGAATTTTTCCAATGCATCAGATAAATTCTTGGAAATATCACCGGCGGTGATTTGTTCCATTTCATCTTCCGTGAAACGGCTGTTTGCGATGGGGCCGGGTTCCCAGCATTGTTCGAACTCGGACGGTTTGGGTTCGAGGACAGGTATAACAAACATTTCCTCACCGTTTTCATTTTTTTCGATTCGGCCGCCTGCTTGTTTGACGGCTTGTTTTACCAGTCTTTCGCTGACGTCGATCAATTTTGCAAAGTTGTATGCCGTGTGGGTGAAATGGTTGTCTTCATCCAAGGCAGAGACGAAACGATCCGGTAGATTCGAGAATCCGATGGTGGTGAAAAGTACGCCACCCGCATTAGAGGGATTGCAATCCGAGTCTTGGCCACAGCGGGTGGAGATAATAATGGTCTGGTCGGGATCCCCTTTGCCGTAGAGAAGACCCATGACGATATAAGCGCCGTTGATTTTGGCATCGATGTTGAAATCAGCATTCGGGCCGGTGCAGGAAAAACGGCGGTAATCGGGATTGAGATGGTATTTCTTGTTGATTTTTTCCCAGGTCTTTTTCCAATTGTCCGGATCGTCTTTGTACCATTGTATGACATCGCGGATCGTTTCGGCGTACTGGCTTTTTGCCGGAATGCATTGGAGACCGGCTTCCACGATTTTGAGCGGATCGCTTTCGAAGAACGCTTCGGCATACATACCTCCGACGAACTGGCCGCCGTATAGGCCGTCGCCGTAGTTCATGAGACGTCCGAAGGTTTCACCGAGTTCAATGGTAACATTGGGAAGGCCGGGGGCGATGAGGCCGGAATAATCGGCTTCGATCTGATAGTCGATGTCGTCAGCATGTTTATTGAATTCGGGATGTCCGGAGTCCGGTGGGGCGATACCGGCGCGCAGGTTATCGCGGCCGGCGCGGTTGGCGTGCCAAAGGGGATAGCCGCTGTTGGCGAAATCGATTCCCGCCTGTCGGATGGATACATCGAGTCCGTAGAGTTCCAGAGAGCGCATGAAGGTCATTTCGACATAAATATCGTCTTGGTGGAACTGATTGACCATTTCCGGCTTCCATTCCGGCATTTTGTCTTCCGGGATAATTTCGCCTTTCCATCGAAATTCTGTAGGGCCACCCCAGCCGACACCGGCCATTTGACCGATCCAGCCGGCTTTCATTTTGTCGATGTATTCTTTTACAGGGAGACGGCGGACCTTTTCTTCTGCGGGGAGAGTAAGAACAACCATACTGAGTAAAACACTTATGGCAGTAAGATAAAAAGTGAGTCTACGCATTTTGCACCTCTATTGGTATATCAAGTTGTGAAAATAGTATGATGGGGAATGGTAGGGAATACAAGAAGCTTAAGCTATTTGATTCTGCGTAATTGTATTATGATAATTCACACTATTTTGTGTCCATCTGATGATAAGGAGATTCAATATGTTTTGCGGATTGATTGTTATTTGTTTCGTTGCTTTGAGTTTTTCGGCTCCTTCCTGTTTTTCACAGGAACTGCTTCCGTTACTTCCGCAACCGAGGGTGATGGAGCGGTTGGAAGGGGAGTTTGTGATTACGAATCAAACGCAGATCGTAACTCCTGATGCGGGGGCGGAAGCGTACTGCTACGCGGCGAAACTTTTGACGCGTAGGATCGGAGAGATTGCGGAGCCTGAATTTCAATTCACAACAGCCGGCGATCAACAAAAGGGGAAAATTGTTTTTGGCATACTTGGGAAGGATGAGCAGATTGCCGGTGCAGTGGAGTCGATGGATTTGGAAACGCACCCGAAGACGGAAGAAGGATATGTCTTGCAGGTGACACCAAAGGAAGTTGTGCTTGCCGGGAATTCTGGAGCGGGCATTTTTTATGCCGCTCAGACTTTTTTGCAGTTGGTTCGCAATGGAGAGCATGACACTTTGATGGTTCCAGCGGTGCGGATTGTAGATTGGCCGGAGTCGGGATTTCGTGGAGTCATGATCGATTCGAGCCAAGGTACACAACCGAATGTGGAGACGGTGAAGCGGTTTATTCGAACGTTCGGTGAATTGAAGATCAACCGGTATTATCTCTACTCAGAAGACACCATCGAGTATCCCAATCAGCCATTAGTTGGGGAACCGGGAGGCCGGTATACCCCGAAGGATCTGCAAGAAATCGTACAGGTAGGGAAAGAGAATTATGTGGAAGTCGTGCCATGCGTGCAGTTTCATGGACATCTACATAATGTCTTGCGGATGGAAAAATATTCCGACCTGGCGGAAATTCCACATGGCGGAGAACTTTCACCAGGACAAGATGGAGTGGATGAATTCATCGAAGATTGTGTGAAATACCTGGCAAAAACATTTCCGGCAAAACATATTCATGTCGGGGGAGATGAAACGTATGAATTGGGAACGGGACGCAGCCGGGAGCGATTCCCTGATCAACCGCCGGGGGAAATTTATTTGGATCACGCGCATCATGTTCACAAGATTGTTCGTTCCTTTGGACGGATTCCGGAAGTGTGGGGGGATATTTTGTTGAATCATCCGGAAACCATCGATCGGATTGCGAAAGACACGCGCATGATGACCTGGAGTTATTTCGAACGGAAAGATGATTTCGGCCCGTTGGTAGAACCGTTTGCGAAAGCCGGATTGCCGTTCGTGGTGTGTCCGGGAGTTCGAAATTGGATGCAGATTTATCCTAACTTCAAGGGAATGCGGCCAGTGATCGATCAATTTTTGAAGAAGGGAAGGGAATATGGGACCGATGGGATTTTGAATACGGTGTGGATCGATACTTGTGAGGAACTGCATAGCCTTTGCTATTATGGTTTTGCCTATGGGGGGGCAAGCGGTTGGCAGCCGGAGACTCCGGATTTGGAGACTTTCGAACGGGGATTTGCCTGGGCGCTGCATCGCGATGAGAGCGGGGAGATTTTGAAAGCCTATCATGAACTACTGGAGGCGCAACGGATCGCCGAATCCCTCTATTCGCGCAGTTCCATTCGTCTGCATTGGTTGAATCCTTTCGAAGAATCGGTGCAGAAGAAAATCGTGGAATGGGAGCCGAAATTAAAGGAGATGCGCATTCATGCGGAAAATGCGATGGAGAAACTGTATTGGAGCCGAGAAAAATCGTTGCGCAACAAAGATTTGCTCGATTACATTCAATACGCGGCGCAGCGCATCGATCTGGCAGGATTGAAATTATTGTATGGACCGGAAATGAGCCGGATTTATCACGCCGCAAGAGAATCGGGCGATGCGAAACAGATTTGGCTGGCCGCTATTCAGTTGGGAGCGTCGACCAAAGCGAATAAATGCCGGATTTACGATTTGATCTTCATGACTGGCAATCTGAAATCGTTGTATCGTGATTTGTGGTTGCGAGGGAATACCTCCTACAATCTCGAAGGAACAATGGTGTTGTGGGATAAGGAGATTGAAGGATTTTGGAATATGCATGCGGCGATCAATCAAGCGTGGGATGAGTATCGAAGCACAAAAGAATTGCCGCCGCCCGAAACACTCGGATTTTTTGTCGAGTAAGGAAGAATGCAATTATTTCCAACCGGCAATAATGACCCCGGCAGTAACGAGAATTGCCCCGATAATGACCCGAATCAATTCGGAACCTCGGGGAATTTCGCTCAGAACGACCGCCCCAAGGAATACGGCTACAAAAGTGTTTGTATTGTAGACAAGAGCAAGTTTGGAGACCGGCGCATCCTTGCTGACGGCGAAAAGCACTGCGATCATTCCAAGAGACCAAATTACGCCGGGAAGTAGAGCTATCATGCAGGAACCGGCCGAATAGTTTTTCACTGATCCTTCAGCGAAGACAAAATAAAGAGCAAAAGTGATCAATGCTCCCACTCCCATGAACAATGCACTGGTTGAGCTGGACATGCCAAAGTGTTTCGGACTGGTAACAATTTTGTTCACAATGACATAGCTTCCCCAGCATAAAGATGCCGACATTCCGCAGATCAACCATAACTTCATGATGATTCTCCAATTGACATAATTTTTAATTATTAAAACTCCAATAGATACAATCCAATGGAAATGCTCTTGCATGAGAGTATCCGCTTTAGGGGATACTTTGTAGTGGCATCATTTTTGCTTTGTTAAATTTATGTGATGATTCTATGTCAATTTGATATAGTTACTTATAAAAACAAGCAAGGATTTCTTAATCAAGATATCAAGAATAGAAGAGAATTAGGAATACGATCAGCCGGTTCAGGTTGAACCTAAAACGGTTTATGCGCTAGACTACTGTCTGGTTGAGCAAGAAAATATTGCTCGGGACGACTTGAGGAAGTCCAGATATTTTTTGAGGAGCAGTATCGTGGACGGATTTGGGTTGTTTCGAGTGGATATTTTCTTCTGATGCATGTGATGTGATAGGGGACCCGGACCGGCTGAAAGTATTTTTTATTGAAGGACAGAAAATTTGTGAATCCATTTCAATCTGAAGATCATCCGCATCGACGTTGGAATCCGTTGTTGGAAGAATGGATTTTGGTTTCCCCGCATCGGGCCAAACGCCCGTGGTCGGGGAGCATTGAAAAAATGGCTCCTGTGAATCTGCCGGTCTATGATCCGCAGTGCTATCTTTGTCCCGGCAATACGCGGGCGGGAGGAATTCAGAATCCGGATTATGAAAGTACCTTTGTATTCGAAAATGATTTTGCCGCACTGTTGAGTGATACTCCGAGCGAGGGTGCAATCGAGGCCTGTAATGGATTGATAAGGCGCAATCCGGAAACAGGAATCTGCCGGGTTATATGTTTTTCGCCGGATCACAGTTTGACATTGGCGGAGATGGAACTCTCTGCGATTCGTCCTGTGATCGATGTATGGTGTGAGCAGTATGAGGAATTGTCACGGCGCAAAAATATTGGGTGTGTGACGATTTTCGAAAACCGGGGGGAAATCATGGGATGCAGTAATCCTCATCCTCATGGGCAATTGTGGGCCAATCGCTCCATCCCGCATATTACAGCGAAGGAAACGGTTTCACAGGATAAATATGTTGACATTCATCGCTCTCCAATGTTGATGGATTATCTGGAATGGGAACGAAAAGAAGGCGAGCGGATTGTACTCGATAATGAGTATTTCACGGCTTTAGTCCCGCATTGGGCGATTTGGCCGTACGAAACGATGATTCTTCCGCACAGGCCGGTTCAATCGATTCCGGAATTAAGGGATTCGGAGAGAAATGCGTGGGCGGATATCATCAAGCGGCTCTTAATCCGTTACGACAATCTTTTCGAAGTATCCTTTCCCTATTCGATGGGAATTCATCAGAAACCGACAACAGGTGAAAAATATCCGGGATTTGTATTCCATCAGCATTTCTTCCCACCGCTTTTACGCTCGGCGACAATTAAGAAATTCCAAGTCGGATATGAAATGTCGGGGGAACCTCAACGGGATATTACTCCCGAACAGGCGGCCTCTCTTTTACGTCACTTGTCGGATACTCACTTTAAATCCTCCCTCACCCCTTAATGGAACTTTTTCACATTCTTGTGTTTCCTTTTTATACAACTAGATAAATACAATGGTGAAATATTTTGAAAACATCTTAGAATTTTGCCGTTTTTATGGTACATTGAGAGGACGATAGAGCAATGGAATTATACATTGATCGACAGTTCAAGCTAATTTATTTATGGAGAGGTAATCATGATTAGGATTGCAAATTTGTCTCGTTCGATCTTGATGGCTTTTCTCGTTTTGTTCGTAAATGGTGGATTCTTGTTCACCGTTGAATCTTCCGGAATGGAGAAGGCGGAAACCCTCCTTCGAGAACATGGGATTGAAGGTGGATTGATCGTTCATCTCGGATGCGGTGGAGGGCAATTCACGGCGGCGCTGCGGATCGATGATCGTTTTATCGTGCAGGGATTGGATCGTGATTCGGCAAAAGTCGAGGATGCTCGAAAGTCCATCCGTTCCCAAAATCTATACGGCAAAGTAACCGCTGATTGTTTAAAAGGGGAGCAACTTCCATATATAGATAATGTAGTTAATTTGCTTGTTGTGGAAAATTCGTACGCTGTACCTCGCGAAGAAATCCTTCGTGTTTTGAGGCCCGAAGGGATTGCCTTGATCAAGCAGGACAAAAAATGGATCAAGATGGTCAAACCGCGTCCGGATGAAATCGATGATTGGACGCATTATCTTCATAATCCTACGGGAAACCCGGTATCGAAGGATACGGTGGTTGATCCACCCAAACACTTGCAGTGGGTGGGAAGCCCGCGGTGGTCGCGGCATCACGATCATATGTCCAGCCTCAGTGCTTTGGTGTCTGAAAAGGGGCGCATTTTTTATATTATGGATGAAGGACCAACCGCCTCTATCGAGTTACCGTCCGATTGGAAATTGATCGCCCGTGATGCCTTCAACGGCAAAATCCTGTGGAAACAACCCATTGAAAGGTGGCAAACTCAATTGTGGCCGCTCAAGAGTGGACCCGCCCAACTACCACGCCGATTAGTGGCGGATGGAGACAAGGTGTATGTCACCCTGGGCATCGATGCCCCGGTCAGCCAACTGGATGCCGGAAGCGGAGAGATTCTACAAAAGTATAAAGGAACAGACGGTGCGGAAGAAATCCTATTCGTAGACGGGGTGCTGTACTTGCTGGTGAATCCGGCTCCGGAGGAGAAGAACTATCAAAAGATTCAAGAAATACGCCGGATGTACAATCAGAAATATTGGGATGAGAAACCACGGCTTCTCAAAGCCCTGGATGCGGATACCGGTAAGACACTGTGGACATTCGACAGTCATATTTTGCCGATGACTCTTGCAGCGGATCATGAAAATGTGTATTTCCATGATGGAGAGAAAGTAATGTGTTTGAGTCGATCAGCGGGTATTGAGCGATGGCATTCCGAACCGATTGCGCGGAGTGGAGAAATCCTCTCCTTTTTCGCTCCGACGTTGATCGTCCATGACGATGTCGTACTCTTCGCCGGTGGTGAACGTGCGGGCCAGCAAAGAGGTGAATGGTACACAGAAGGAATCGATACGATGACGGCTTTGTCTACGGCTGATGGGAAAGTGTTATGGAAAGCATACCATCCTCCCTCAGGCTACCGGTCGCCCGAAGATACTTTTGTGATCAATGATCTTGTTTGGACGGGTGAAACGACATCCGGCCGAGTTTTGGGGATGTTTCGTGGAAGGGATTTGCATACAGGGGAGGTAAAACGGGAATTTATTCCGGATGTGGAAACGTATTGGTTTCATCATCGCTGTTATCGCTCCAAGGCGACAGAGAAGTACTTGATGACCTCGCGCACAGGAATAGAGTTCATCGATCCGCAGGCGAAGAATTGGGATATCCATCATTGGGTGCGCGGCGCTTGTCTCTATGGGATTATGCCTGCGAACGGGCTGGTCTATGCTCCGCCACATCCGTGCGCCTGTTATCTGGATGCAAAACTGTGCGGATTCAACGCTTTGGCCCCTTCGCGTTCCTCGATGCAAATCCCGGATAAGATATCGGTGGATGAGCGTTTCGAAAAAGGTCCTGCATATGGTACTATTCGTGAAACGCAATCCGATTTGAACGATGCATGGCCGACCTATCGCGGGGATGCGGCCCGAAGTGGTTTTACGTCTTCTGAAATTTCAACGAATTTGCAGAAATCCTGGGAGACGGAAATTGGTGGAAAACTGACGAGCGTGGTGGTTGCCGAAGGAAAACTGTTTGTCGCCTCGATCAATGAACATACGGTGTATGCTCTCGATGCCGAATCGGGAGAAACGGCTTGGAGTTATACTGCCGGGGGCCGTGTGGATTCTCCCCCGACGATTGATCAGGGACGGGTTTTGTTTGGAGCCGCTGATGGTTGGGTGTATTGCCTGCGAGCGGTGGACGGTGTGTTGGCGTGGCGTTTCAGAGCGGCTCCGATGGACCGGCGCTTATTGTCTTACGAACAGATCGAATCGGTTTGGCCGGTTCATGGCAGCGTGCTTGTACAGGATGGTGTTCTCTATTGTGTTGCGGGACGCTCGATGTTTTTGGATGAAGGATTGCGGATGTGCCGGCTTGATCCGAAAACAGGCCGGCTGCTTTCGGAAACCGTGCTCGATGAAGAAGATTCGCAAACCGGTAAGACATTGCAGGATTACATCAGCTGGTTGAATATGCCGGCCGCCTTGCCCGATGTTCTTTCGAGCGATGGCCGTTTGATATATATGCGTTCCCAGCCGTATGAGATGGACGGAACGCGGTTACCATTAAAAGCCTATCCGATGAGCGAAGATGCTGATCGAGGCGCGCCGCCAGCAGTGCAAAATAGTGAACATGCACATCTGTTTTGCCCGACTGGATTCTTAGATGACACCTGGTGGCATCGGACATATTGGTTGTATGGCAGCACATTTATCAGCGGCTGGTGTGGGTATTACCGCGCAGGACAAACGGCTCCGGCGGGACGTGTACTGGCTTTCGATGCTGAAAATGTCTATGGATTTGGGCGGAAACCAAAATACTATCGCTGGACGACACCGCTCGAATATCAATTCTATGCTGCTAAAAAAACGCCGAAACTCGTGAAAACCTCTGACCGCAAAGGAAATGCGGAGCAGAATCAAGCCGTCGATTATCTTTGGGAACGCGAAGTGCCGTTGCTGGTGCGAGCCATCGTGAAAGCGAACGACACCGTGTTTATCGCCGGTCCGCCGGATTTGGTGGATGAAGAAAAGGTCTTGCTTCAACTCGATGAGAAAAAAACGAATGAAATGCTGAACGAACAAGCGGCGGCTCTGCAAGGCAAGAAGGGTGCGATCCTGTGGGCTGTTCAGGCGAGTGATGGAAACAAATTATCGGAAATTCGACTTGAATCTTTGCCGGTGTTCGATGGGATGGCCGGTGCGGAAGGAGGTTTGTATATTGCATCGCAGGATGGCAAGGTTTTGTGTTATGCAAGAAAACAATAAAGACCGACGTTTCTTTATTGTGAATAAGCAACAATACTATTGAGAGGTTATTTGTTCGTTCTTATTCAGTTCAAACCGGTCGATCCTCTCGTTCTTGTCATTGTATATCTCCATGACCAGTCTCTCGCTATCTCCTTGCATGATACCGAAATGATGTTGGACAACAATTTTATCCCAAAATCCCCATTCTTTTACTTTATGTTCGGGACGCAGGGTGAGACCCGCTCCACCGATAGTGAGGTAGGTCACTCCGTTTTTTGTCCCTCTTTGATAGGCGGACACATATCCGCTGATCACTAGGTCTGCACCGTATTTTTCGAACAGGGGAACCCATTCCTTTCTTACGCGGGCGTTGCCATCAAAATAATCTTCATCACGCTTATAATTCGAATAAGGGGGATGATAACAAATGATGATCCGAAAGTCTGCATTGCGCCATTCCGGCGATTGCAGCTCATTTATCAACCAAGGATCTTGTTTGCAGAGAATATCGGCTGGATACACTTGTTTTTTTTCCTGGTCCTTATAATAACTGTCCAGGAAAACAAAACGGCTGTTTCCGTAGGTAAAGGCATTCCACTCATATTTGCCTGGAAAATCCGTATACATTCTACTATGAAAGGTTGCTGAATCACCGTTACTTCCGGAATGAATAAGAGGGATTGTTTGCGCTAACGAAACGTCCTTGAGAGGAATAAACCAATATTTACCCCATTTTCCACCACCTCTGCCAATCCGTCCCGCAGAAATGAGGAGATGGGGATTATGTTTTTTTATATTGGGTAAGATTTTTTTTAAAGTGGGCAAATACCGGTCTGTATCGGATAACCATGCAATCTCAAAGGGAGAGTTTTTTTGGAAAGCCGTTTTGAAAGAATAAGTTTTTGTATATTGATCTCTGAAACGGACACGGTATACATAGCGGGTTCCAGGTTCCAGCGGATTCAATATAGCTTTATGTATATATTTAGTGGATCCGTAGGAATGATTTAAGTGAATTGTTGATGTTTTCGTTATTCTTTCATCTACACTGGAACGGCCCCATTCCACAAAAGAAGGATAGCCGATAGTGTTTGTTTCCCACATAACAGTCAGAGAATTGTTACGATACTGTTGAAGCCACGGCTCAAGTACAAATTTCGGTTCAGGGGGCGGGAAATCCGGATGGAGAGACAAAGACATTCCCTCCAAAAGAAAATCGTTTATCGGATTGATAATGTGATGGGCATCTACCGTAATCCGTATTTTCCGAGTTCCTGCTGGTAGATAAAAGAAATAATTGTTTTTCGGTTCGTATAATCGTTCTATGAACACAGAAGTGATTTTCCTGTCCATCAAATCAAGAAATTCCAGCGTGGCATATTGCCGGTTTAAACGAAAATTAAAAATGATTTCATGATAATTCGGTTCATGCAACTGCCCATCCATAAAAAAATGTACTCTGACTGGTTCGTCTAATTGTTGTTGTTGAAAACCATATGAAAGCAAATCAATGGTTTGTTGCAATGAGCAGTCACCCAGGGAATTTGAAGTAACGTAGGTAGAACTGTACTTGGGTTTCAAAACCTGATCATTGACGATTTTTTGTTGAATCAGAATTGGAGTGCCTTTCGAAATTTTCCAATGGGTAAATCCTTCCTCAAAATAGGGATTCCGAATTAATTGTTTTCCAAATGAGGGATTGAGCGGAGTCCGAGGATTTCGGATCGTGAACGATTTGGATAACGCAGATACATTGGGATTGTTTAACCAGGAGATATGAATGCGGTAGCCGTCACTGTCATCGATTGTGGGAGGGATACGCCAATGAAAACGGTGCTTTTTCATATGAACACTATGAAGCCGCTTGATCAATTGTCCTTTCTTGTACAAATCGATATGAACAAATCCTTGGGAGGACTTTGAGGACCAGTTTAATGTATATTCTTTTTCCGCTTGTAATAAATGCTCCGGATGAATCGTGACGTCCAAGATAGAAGGCCGGGCCGGCAAAGGGATTCCCTCAGAAGATACTTTTCCTAAAGAAGCAATTTCTTGAGGCGATAGAGATTCTTGCCGAATCTGAAGACAGGAAATTCGCCCAGCACTGTTTTCTTCGTCATTGTCGGCCAAAAGACGAAATGTCGAAAAAAGACTATAACGGGATATTTCTTTAAAATTTCCGATGCTGTTAACCAATTCTCCGTCCACATAGTAACGAGCCAAGCCTTCGGGTTGATGAATCACAAGTGCCAATCGGTACCATTGATTGGTTCGCAATACTTTCCCTTTGTAGATACCTTCAACACCCAATCCTTCTTGAGCGCTGATGAACCATTCTCCATCAGCAACGGAACCGGGAAAATGACGAATATTTGTGATAGTCGAGTTCATAAGACAAATAAACTCTGCAGGCCAAGAATTCGTTTCATCCGGCAGAAACTTGATATCGAAAATGAGTGTATATTGATTGATTTCCTTTATATCATTAATCATTTGAAATCCGTGGGCGACCAGAAAACCGGTTCCTCGGGAAAATTCAAGAGCAGTGCATGTCACGCCATGGATGCAGTCGCTTACAAAGCGTATTTCCGGGCTTGAGGCTGGGGGAAAGGCTTCCGGAACCAAGGGCGGTTGTCCTGTCAACGAGAGTAATGTTCCCTCCAAATCCCAATGCGCGTATTGCGCCGAAGAAGGGGCCGAGAAGACTGCATAAATCAAAAAAATAGCGAACAGAAGGTGGAATGTGAATCGAAATCCCTGACACATAATTACACTTTTAGATCATTAACGTATGAGGAATATCTCCTCTAACAGAATCAAACATTCTTGCGATAGTCCAAATGTTCCAAGCAATCCGAACCATTTTGGTTGCTTGGGTATCTTTATTGTGCCAGATATTTTTGAAATTACTAGCCTTTATTCAGAGTTTGGTATATGGCAAAATAGAGAAGGATCATTCCAGAGATGAACAACAATGGATCGCCCAAGAACCTGGAAATTGGATCGAATAATGAGCAAAAAGTCTCAACGTACTACAACTGTTTTCATTCTCTTTTATTGCTTTTGTGTCGTTTTCACCCCAGCAAACGGCGGGAAATCTCAGACGAACGAACCGGATGAAGTCATGGATCAGTCTTGGCGGTTTCATGATCTGTGGCAAGAAGAATATTTTTTAGGAATTCCAATTGTCGACATTTCGTTTTGTCCGGAAGGCAACGCCTGGATTGCTGTCCCCCATGCCATTTTCCGGTATGATGGCTATACCTTTCAAAAAACATTGGATTGGCAAAACCTCCAGCAAAAAGGAGAAATTCAAACCATATGGATTTCAAAAGAGGGGGAATTCCTTGTAGGATGTCAAAACGGTGTATTCCGCTATGTGGACGAACGATTGATTCCCATGCATCATGAAACTTTACGATCGATAAATCAATACCATTTCTTCAAAGATGCGGATGGAAATCTCTCGATTCATAGTCCCACGGGTTTGTTTCTCTATCAAGAAGGAAAATGGCACGAAAAAACACTTTCCCTAGAGGCTCTTGATACAAAGATAACCGATTGGTTTTTGAATTCACAAAAACGCTGTTTCGCATTAACTCAATGGGGAATCCGGCTGTGGGATAAGGGCCGCTGGATCAATCCTTGGATGTTGGATCGTTTGCCGAATGCGGAGCTCCGCTGCCAAAAGATGGTGGAGTCCAAACGCCATGGATTGTTGGCGGTTACCGGCGGAAGATTCATCTTTCAGGAAATTGGTGGAGAATGGCGGCAAATACGATTGCAGGAACCTATCAAAGGTTTCTTGAAGTCCACAAAAGACGGAAATATTACTTGTGTAAAAACGCGTCCAAAACCAGATACGCCTTCTCTCCCATGTTTCGGGCTACTTTCT
>CAYPPG010000079.1:0-32752 GCA_964412555.1 uncultured bacterium | reverse complement strand
CACTTTAAACTCTATACCCTTTTCTCTCTTGCTGCGCCGTAAGGCGCAGCTCGCGTGAATTTAAAAATGAAGGTTTTTTGAAATGCCGAATGATGAACTTCCAATCATTCAAAAAACATATGATTTGATCTTATGGTACATCCCTCATGTCAACAAAATGCCGCGCAACCACCGGTTTGGTTTGGGAGACAGGATAACGACAATGCTGTATAGAGTACTAGAGGGTTTGATTCGTGCCCGTTTTGCAAAAAATAAAGTAGAAATTTTGCGGTCATTAAATGTAGAAATTGAAATTCTTCGTTTTCAAACGCGATTGATGAGAGATTTTCAGATATTCAGCAACCGCCAATATGAATTCGCCACTCGCCACTTGAATGAAATAGGTGCAATGATGGGTGGTTGGATCAAACAACAGGGACGCAAATGAAACGCTTCGGCAACTTATACGATTCGATGACTTCGTGGGACAACCTATATTTGGCTGCAAAAAATGCGCAAAAGGGGAAGCGGTACAGGAACGAGGTTTTGCGGTTCAATTACGATTTGGAGCATAATTTACGAAAACTGCAAGATGAACTCATGACGCAAACCTACAAAGGGGGTGGTTACAAGACCTTTGAAGTCATGGACAACAAAAAACGGATTATTTCGGCTGCGCCCTATCGTGACCGAGTGGTCCATCATGCCATTTGTCAAATCGTGGTTCCGATTTATGAACGAAGCTATATCCATCATTCTTACGCCTACCGCAAATGTAAAGGAACCCACAGCGCAGTGGAATTACTAAAAAAATATGTCACGAACCATCAATATATCTTCCGGGCCGACATCCAAAAATATTTCCCCTCTATCGATCATGAGATTCTCAAACGGCTTTTATCAAGAAAGATCAAATGCCAAAAAACCTTGTGGTTGTTGGAAACGGTTATCGATTCTGCATCCAGCCTGGAAGGTTTTATGGATCATTTTGCTGGGGATGATTTGTTTACCCCCATCGATAGGTCAAGAGGGCTTCCTATCGGCAATTTAACCAGCCAGCATTTTGCCAACATCTATTTGAATCCGCTGGATCATTTCGTTCAAGAAGAGTTGAAATGTTCTGCGTATATTCGTTATGTGGACGATTTTGTACTATTGTCCAATTCCCTTGAGCAACTTGTGGAATGGAAGGAGAGAATCAAACGATTTCTTGAAGATTACCGGTTGCGATTTCATCCGGTCAAAAGCCAGATTTTTTCCGTGAATAAGGGAATTTCGTTTTTGGGTTACCGTATCTTTCCCAATCATGTCCGCGTTTTATCCTCGAATGTTCGGCGGACACGAAAACGGATGAATAAACTTGTCAATATGTATGAAAGTCGAGAAATCAGTCTTGCAGACGTAAAACAAAGACTCATGAGTTGGATTGCTCATGTATCACATGCAGACAGTAAACGATTGAAGGAAAAAGTGATTTGTCCGTTGGTTTTCCAGCGAGGCGATGGGGCGGTTGCATAGGGTTCTTCGTGGTGGCAACTGGAACAACAACGCCAGGAACTGCCGGTCTGCCAATCGCAACAGGAACAACCCGAACAACACGAACAACAACAATGGTTTTCGTGTGACCAGTACTCCATTCAGCCGGAGCCGGGTTATGAGAATGATCCGGGTGTGCGCTTGGAGTCCATGATCGCCCCCGGCACGGTGCAAATCCGTGCGAACAGAGAGTACGCCGGGCGGGGCTGGTAGGGGAAACCGAATGTCCTGCCCGGCCGGTTTTCATGAGACTCGGGGCGCGGGCATCTTGCCCGCACAGTGGTGCGAGAGAGTAACTTGGTGCGTTGTAAGATGCGGCCAGGGATGGCCGCGCTCCCAGTCGGTCGGAGCGCGGGCATCTTGCCCGCATGGGTAGTGCGAGGAAGAAACTTGGTGCGTTGAAAGAGCGGCCAGGGATGGCCGCGCTCCCAGTCGGTCGGAGCGCGGGCATCCTGCCCGCATGGGTAGTGCGAGAAAGAAACTTGGTGGGTTGAAAGATGCGGCCAGGGATGGCCGCGCTCCCAGACGGTCGGAGCGCGGGCATCGTGCCCGCACGGTGGTGCGAGGAATGCCCTATCCTGTTTCCAGATTTTCCAAGTCTGCAAGATCTTGTAATCTGCCTACCGCTTTTTTATTGGTTTTCATACTTTCCCGATCGATAAAATCAACGTGAATTCCGTCAATATTCATTTTCATTCTTGTGGAATAGCAGGATTCGAATTCAAGGCCGGTGACACTTGTTAAAAGATCGATGCGGTTTGGTGGGTGTCCTAATTGAATGATATAACCGGGGAATAAAAAATCTTCCTTTTTTACATTGAGCGAGGAGAAGCCGAATTCTTGTAACACGGTAATCAGCGATTCTGCGTTATTGTTATCCGGGCAAATCCAAATATCGATATCTTTCGTGAATCGGGGATGACCATGCAGCGCGAGCGCATATCCTCCGACAACGAGATACCGTACATTATGTTTGTTTAACAATGCGATAAACTCTTTGAAATCCGGGGTCAGCACCGTATCTCCATTGGATGTACTCGGCGCGGATGGCTTCCAAGGCTTCCAGGCGTTTTTCGTATGATTGTTGTTGCCAGTAACTGGAATCCTTGGGTTCTTCGCCGAGTTTGTATTTTTTTATGACAGTCTTATCCATGCTCTTTTTGCGTGATTAAATTGATTTGAATGTTCATTGTATTTTAGAGGGGAATTATGGTTTATGCAAGAATATTGGGTTGAAAGATGCGGCCAGGGATGGCCGCGCTCCCAGTGGATTTCCCGATTCAACGATTGGGTGTGGTGTGATAGGATGTTTATATTGTTATCAGAAGAATATGATTGTGGAGGTTCTCTTTTATGAAGGTTTTTGAAGCCATACAGTCTCGGTATAGCGTTCGCAGTTATAAACCGCAGGAAGTTGAAGAGGAGAAACTGCTTCGTATTTTCGAAGCTGCCCGTCTGGCTCCTTCCGCCAACAACCGGCAGGAATGGCGGTTTATCGCGGTCACGAATCCCGAAACACGCCGGGCATTGATGCATGCCGCAAAAGATCAAGAATTTGTCGGGCAGGCTCCTGTGGTAATTGCCTGCTGTGCCGCGACCGACAATCACGTCATGACCTGCGGCCAACTCTGCTATCCCATCGACGTATCCATCGCCATCGACCACATTACCCTGCAGGCGGTCGAAGAGGGACTTGGAACTTGCTGGATCGGTGCGTTTTATGAAGACCGGGTCAAGGAAATTCTCGGTATACCCGAAGAAATCCGTGTTGTCGAACTGCTTACTCTCGGGTATCCTGCGGATGAACGTCTTCCCAAAAATCGCCTTTCACTGGATGCAATCCTCATGCGGGAGAGATGGGAGAATAGATAAACCCTCTCATTCGCTTGAATTATTTTCAAAGAACAAATATCCTAATCCTTTTCATTCATTAGAGTTAGCAATATCTCTCCCAAGAAAATCCATAAATCGGTCTTCTCCGATTCAAGATCACTCAATCACCTGCCGATACTAATTTAAAACCAAGAAAGGGCAAAACGGCGCGATGGTTAACATTTTTCAAGTCCCTGACCAGGGACAAGCCCTTTTCGGTGCAGGTTTGGGTGGTTTTTTGAATGGTAATCCAATTGGAGAACAGGAGAATCGTCCTGTTTTGGGTGGACTTGCACGGAATGGACTTTCCCTTCGAAATCAAGCAGGCTTAGGATTGCTGAATTCGTCTGCTTCTCCTCTCTTGAAATCGGTTCAACAGCAAGCAAAACCGGAATTTCTTTCCCAAAAAGACGAAGACGAGAAAAAAGACAAAGATCGAGTCGAACTGTCTAATTTTGCGGAAGAAGCGGTAAATAAAGCGGTCGAAAACGCGCGCAAATCTCCACGCATCGGTGAGACCAATCAAATCATCGTCAGCGAAGACGGCCGTTTCGAAGCCTCTATCGACCTGCGACGGCGTGCGGACGGTTCCTTCGATCTCGATTTGGCTGTGAGTTTCGGCCAATCCAGCATGCAGCAACTCAACGGTTCGCGTTCCCTGGCGCTTCCCGAATCGCCGGAGAATCTCGAATTGGATCAAAATCCGGCCAGTTTGAGATACAACTCACTCCAGGCTTCGTCCGAGAGATACACCTCCTATGAACAGCTCTTGCAGACGCGGGATTTCGAAGCCCGTATCTTCTTTGAAGAATCCAAATCTGTGGCCTTGAAAGCCGAGCAAGCCTACGGAGGGGAATCGGGAGAACAAGTTCTTTCCGTTGCCAAAGAAGTCGCGCATGAATATACATTGAACATCTCTATCAGCGGCAAAGATTTGGATAGTTTCAACGCGGCCGCCGAAGACTTAACACAACTCGACGATTCAGGCACCCTCGCCGGATTCCTGGATGGTGTGCGCGGCGTGTTGCAAGCCGATTCGAGCAATCTCGACTCCTTCCTGGAAGCCACTCGCGGCCTGATCGACTTGGCCCGAGAGCATGTGGGATCGAAGTTGAACAATTTCTTCGCGAATATGAATGAGAATTACGGCGGAATGCTCGAAGAAATGGGATTCGATCCGGATTATCTGCAAAATGTGGGTGAGGATGTCAACAAAGATTTAAACACCTTCTTCGATCTCTCCAATAAAATGCTGGGCGGTATGGCGAGTGGAAACGAAGTGGAAGATAAAACCGATGTCGAAACCAGCGAATTGAATATGCTCGAACAATCCCTTGAACGAGTCAAAGAACAGCGGAAAGAAATCATGGAAGGCAAAGAGAAAAATCCATACGAACAACTTTCCGACTCATTCAATAAACCCAATACCAAAATATTCGAAGCCTAATCCTCCTCTAGCCGAGGAGCTTACCGTGATAACGCAACGGGCGAGAACTGTAGTTCTCGCCCGTTTGCTATTCTTTTCTACTGGCCATATCCAGGGACGGTGCCCACTGGCTATCATCTCTAATCCCTTCGGGGTATTTTTCTTTTTTTGTCTAACAGTTACACAATAACTGGAATGGGTGGCACTCTCTACTATTCGAGGGTGATTTCCGGTCCGACGTAATTTGGATGCAGACGGCTTCCCGAACGATGAATGTATAAGAGGAGATTTCTTTTGTTCTTCTCTTGTTCTTTCATTTTGTTGATGAATTCGGCGAATATCTCAACGAATTCGTCCTTGGATTCGACCGGCTTTTCATTCATTTTGCTGATGACATCGTCGACTTGAATTTTCCATTCTTCCGCCGGTGTGCCGGGTACAACGCGGGTGACAATTACCCCTTTCAAGTCGTCCTCGTATCCTTTTTCTTTGGCCAGATCAGGATTTAAGGTTTCGACGGAAACGCCCAAGTATTTCATCGCCGGTTCGGCCATGACAAGCACATCATCCGTTGGACGTTCATCAAGGGTCAATTTTTTGATTTGTTCGTTTCCTTCGCGGAGAATGGTCAATTCCACTTCGGTACCGACTGCCGTTCCGGCAACCATGTTAATGAGATGCGCGACATCTATCACTTCATTCTCTTCGAATTTGATGATCAAATCCCCAGGTTTCAAACCCGCTCGCTCGCCAGGAGTGTCCGAATAGACTTTCTCGACAAGCGCTCCATGTTTGATTCCGTATTCGTCTTTGTAATAATTCATCACCGCTTCATTTTCGTTGAGTTTCACTCCGATATAGCCGCGGCGCACTTTCCCGAATTCTTTCAAGTTCGCAATGACGTTTTTGGCCAGGTTCGATGGGATCGCGAATCCGATTCCCAGATTCCCGGGGATTCGTCCCGCTGTTTGGATCGCATTGTTGACGCCGACCACTTCGCCGTTCAGATTGATCAACGGGCCGCCGCTGTTGCCTAAATTGATGGCGGCGGTCGTTTGGATAAAATCCTTGAAATAAAAGCCGTCTTCGAATCCGACCGGTACATCCGCATTGGTGCGTCCTTTGGCGCTGACGATGCCTTGCGTGACGGACTGGCTCAACCCGAAGGGATTTCCGATCGCCAACACCCAATCACCGACCAGTAATGCATCCGAATCGCCCAAGGAAGCATAGGGATACGGTCCGCCTTCCTTGATTTTGATTAGGGCGATATCCGATCCTTGGTCGTGGGCGATTTCTTCCGCATCCACTTCGGTCCCATCGTCAAGAGTGACGGAAAGTTCGTCGGCATCTTTGACCACATGAAAGTTGGTCAAAATTTCTCCCTCTTCCGAAATGATGACACCGGATCCTTGCCAGCCGCGCCTGGGAATGGTGGGATTTTCGAAAAAATCATCCGGTAAGAACTGTTTAATGACATCGGGAATGTCGTCTTCATCCAGTTTTCTCGCTTCTTTTTCGGCGGATATGCTCACGACCGCCGGTTTTACCTGATTAATCGCGCGATGAAACGATTCGGCAATTGCACGGGCATAATTGGGATTTTCTTCCGCGAATACTAGGCAGCCGGAAGAGATAAGAACAAACATGACCGGGAATGCCCACAACCAATTCTTTTGTGTGACTTTCTTCAACATACAATACAGCCTCCGTCGATTCTTTCATTGAAATGGTTTTAACAATTCCTGATGCTATACCCCAAGCGGGTAGTCAAGGGCACATTGGCGGTGAAGCGCTACCAAGCCAGGGTAGACTTCGCTTACCCTGGGTACCCTATTTGCTTACCCTGGGTACCCTATTTGCTTACCCTGGGTACCCTCTTCGCTTATATTTGGATATCCGTTTTACCGGGGTACCCAGTTTATAAACAAATTTCAATGTAATATTGATTATACCACACAAAACAAAAAAGGGCGCGTCAAAGCGCCCGTCTCATTTTGTTCCGCTAGGATTTCTTTTTCGCCGTCTTCTTTGCTGTCTTTTTTCGTTCTTTTTTCATCAAACTGATTTCGAGGACTTCATCCAAGTTCTCGACAAACGAAAATTTCAATTCTTTCTGGGCTTGTTTGTCCACTTCTTCCAAATCCTTTTGATTCCGGGATGGAAGGATAACCTCTTTGATCCCGGCGCGATGGGCGGCCAAGACTTTTTCCTTCACTCCACCGATGGGAAGGACCAATCCGCTGAGGGTGATTTCGCCGGTCATGGCAACATCTTTGCGGACGGAAATATTGGAGGCAGCGGAAGCGATAGCAGTGGCCATGGTGATTCCGGCGGAGGGACCGTCTTTGGGCACGGCGCCAGCGGGGACATGCAAGTGAATTTCGTTCTCTTCAAAATACTCACTGGGGATCCCCAATTTATCACGTCTTGCCCGGATCAGCGAGAAGGCGGCGCGGGCCGATTCTTTCATCACGTCTCCCAATTTCCCCGTCAAGATCACACCTTTGCTGCCCTGAATCGGTAAGGCTTCGACGAACAATATCTCGCCGCCAACCGACGTCCAAGCCATTCCTGTCGCGACACCGGGACGGGAAGTACGGCGAGCGATTTCGCCTTCGAAGCGTTCGGCGCCGAGGAATTCCCGGATCATTTCTTTTGAAATTTTACGTTTTTTCCATTGGTTGCGAATTTTTCGTACGGCGATTTTTCGTCCGATCGTCTTTAATTCGCGCTCGAGATTTCGCACTCCGGCTTCCCGGGTATAGCCTGCGATGAGGAATTGAAGGACTCCTTTGCCGAAACTCATATCGGCCGTGTTCAGACCGTTTTCTTCGACGGCTCTCGGAATCAGGTATTTCAGGGCGATTTGTTCTTTTTCTTGGGTCGTATAGCCGGCAAGGCGGATTTCTTCCATGCGGTCCCGCAAAGCAGGCTGAATCCGATCGGGCACATTGCCGGTCGCAATAAACAGGACTTTGGAGAGATCGATATCCATTTCCATATAATGATCGCGGAAGGCATTGTTCTGTGCCGGATCGAGAACTTCCAACAGAGCGGAGGACGGATCGCCGCGAAAACTTTGGCCGACTTTGTCGATTTCATCCAGCATGAAAACGGGATTGATCGTGCCGGCGCGGCGTATTTGTTGCACAATTGTGCCGGGCAAGGCTCCGACATAGGTTCGCCGGTGGCCGCGAATTTCCGCCTCGTCGTGCACGCCACCCAATGCCAGGCGGACGAATTTTCGGTTCAATGCCCGGGCGATGGATTGGCCGAGCGAGGTTTTGCCAACGCCGGGAGGTCCGACGAAGCAGAGAATCGGGCCTTTGATGTCCGGATTTAGTTCCCGGACGGCCAGAAATTCTACAATTCGATCTTTGATTTTGGTCAATCCGTAATGGTCTTCATCCAATATTTTTTGGGCTTTTTTGATATCGATGACATCTTCCGTTTCGTCCATCCAGGGAAACTCCAGCAGCCACTCGATATAGTTTCGTGACATGGGGAATTCAGGGGAGGATGAGGGGATGTTTTCGAGGCGTTGCAGTTCTTTCTCCGCTTTCGCTTTCACGGTTTCGGGGAGGACTTTTTGCTCCAGTTGGTCCCGAAGATCCTGGATTTCCGGATTCTGGCCTTCGCCTTCGCCCAATTCTTTTTGGATGGCGCGCATCTGTTCGCGGAGATAGAATTCGCGTTCGTGTTTGCTGAGTTTGGTTTGGACTTCGTTCTGGATTTTGCCGCCGAGGTCGATGATTTCGAGTTCGTGGGTCACTTCTTTCAAGACCATTCGGAGGGTTTTTTCCAGCGAGGCGGTTTCGTAGATTTCCTGTTGTTTCTGGACTTCGGAACGGGTCAAACTCAGAACCATATACGCCAAACGGAGCGGTTTTTCCAAGGAAGTCGGCACGCCCTGCAATTCCTTGGGCAAAAGAGGAGATTTCTGAATCAACGCTTCCGCTTTTTCGGTGATTTGCCGCATCAGGGCTTCGACATTGCGTGCCTCTTTGTCCTCTTTATCCTCTTGGATCACTTCGACTTCGGCCCAGGGAATCCCCTCCCGTTCTTCGAATTGCTTGACGCGCATCTTGTACACCCCGCGGATAACCAGCTGGGTGACGTTGTCCGAGCCGCGCATCATGCGCAAGATGAACGCGACGGTGCCGATGGTATAGAGATGATCGTAAGAACGGTCTTTTTCGGTGCGTTCCCGTTGCACGGCGATGGCTGCGAACATCCGTTTATCTTCGATGGCCGTTTCCACAGCCTTGACGGTTTCTTCATTATTGACAGCAATGGGGACAGTGGCTCCGGGGAACAAAACCGAATTGTTCAACGGCACCACCGGCAGCCATTGCGGCACTTCAATTTCTTCGTGTCGTTCTTTGATTATATCATTCATTGGTTTACCTTCCCTTTATAGAAACCGTTTCGAGATTCGGATTTCCATCATGCCATTTTCGTATTCGGCGTTGACGTGAGCCACATCGACGGTGCCGGGAAGAATTATACTTTTCTCGAACGGCATATACTGTATTTCCAATTGGTGATACCGGACACAGCCGGAATATTTTTTCTTTGTGCGCTCCCCGGTGAGGATCAAGCGATTATCGACCGCTTGGAGATGAATGGAATTTTTGTCCAACCCGGCGGCTTCGATCAATATGATCAGGTCCTCTTCCGTCTCTAGAATATCCATATTCGGAGTCCATGCCGTTCGGGTTCCCGGCGGTTGATGATAGTTAAACTCGAATACCGTTTTGCTCTGTCCTTGGCAGTCTTCCGAAACAACCAACGTTTCCCGTGTTTTGCGCAGTCTACGCACCATGAAACCAACTCCTTCTCCAGTTCGATATGGTGGGTTTCATTGGCATTCAACCCACCCTACGTTTGTAGGTGCAATTCTTAAAATTGTAGCGGTCTTAGGGAAAATCGCAACGGGGTGGGGGGTTGGGGTGGGATGAGCAAAGCGAATCCCACCCTTGCTAATTCGAAAAAGAGGGTGAACATTGAAATTCTACCCGAACTCCTTTATTCTTAATCCATCTTTCATTGTATCGATGGATGGGGTGTCTTACTTATGAGCGATATGGAAACATTGGTTGTCAGCGAGGGGATCAAAGCGATTTTTCAAGAGGGGATTAGTAGTTTGAAATCGCTGGAAAAATGGGGAATCTACATTAACAAAAAATATGATCCCTTTGGGTGGGCGGCGGCTCGATATACGAATAATCTTCAATTGAATTACAACTCGATGAAGATATTGGGGATGCCGAAGCCGGTTCCGTTAAAGGGAATTTATGTCAACATCAATATATTTGAAAAAATCAGCGCCTTGCAACGTGTTGACATCGACGATCTTGAGAACGTGTATGGAAAAGACCAGCATGGTTTCGGTGTGCGGAGAGAAACGAAACGCGGCATCGAAGTCGTCAATTCTTATCCTAAATTAATCGTTCTTGGCAAACCCGGAGCGGGGAAATCGACTTTCTTGAAATGGATTGCAATGCAATGCAATGCAGGCAATCGACGAAGAGCTGAACGAAAATCTACTCCCGATCTTTATTGGTTTGAAAGCATGGAACGATGCCAATATACCTTTGATTGAATTCATCGTACAGGAATTCGATATTTGTGGGTTTCCCGATGCCTTACCATTCGTTGAGCATATTTTAACAAAAGGGAAATGCCTTCTTTTATTGGATGGATTCGATGAAGTCACGCGGGAAGAAGATACTGCGCTGCAAGAAATTACCGACTTTACGAATAAGTACAACAAGAATCACTTTATTCTCAGCTGCCGGGTTGCGGCCTGGAAATACACACTCGAACATTTTACCGATGTCGAGGTCGCCGATTTCAATGACGATCAGATTCATACTTTTATCCAAAAATGGTTCATGGAGGATAGTAAGACCGCCAAGGAATGCTGGGAAAAATTGAGGAAAAACGAATCCATCAAAGAAATTGCCAATATCCCACTTTTATTGACGATGCTTTGTATTGCTTATGATGAATTGTTGGATTTCCCACCGAATTATTCTTCCTTATACCGCGAAGCCGTCGATGCGCTGATCAAAAAATGGGATACGACAAGAAGGATCAAACGTCAGGAAGTATACAAATCACTTACGCCGGATAGAAAAATCAGTTTGCTGAGTCATATCGCTGCGAAAACGTATGAACAAAATCAATATTTTCTTCCGCAAAATGTCCTTGAAAACTATATCGGTGAGTATCTGAAAAACTTTTTGGAAACCAACGAAGCCTCTTTGCGAGTCGATAGTGAAGCGGTTCTCAAAGCCATCGAGGCGCATCACGGATTGCTGGTGGAGAGGGCGAAACATATTTACTCCTTTTCTCATAAAAGTTTCCAGGAATATTTCACGGCGAAATATCTCGAAGAGAACCAAGGGAAAGGAACGATCCAGGAACTGGTGGATCAATATTTCCTGAATGATGCATGGCGGGAGGTATTTATTCTCACAGCGGGATTGCTTGCCGATGCAGAATATTATCTCAAAGAAATGCGGGGGAAAATCCAATTTCGGAAGAAAACCAATATCTCAAAGGATCGAAATGGTTGGTCGATTGCATGAATGCGGGATGCTATGTGTCGAAGGATGTCCGGTATCAATTATTGGAAGGATTATTCTCTGAGCCATGGGAATTTGAGGATTCGTACAAGTCATCTGTACCCAACAACCTGCCTCCACAATTAGTATCCGATAGATCACCCAATGTTGAAACACTCAAAATTGAACTTCCACAAACGTCAACCCATTCAAAGCCGTTGGAAATGGAATTTGTGTTGATTCCAAAAGGCTCTTTTATGATGGGAAGGCCGATTTGATGATGAAGAACCACAACACCGAGTTACAATCAGCCAAGATTTTTACTTGGGTAAATATCCGGTGACTCAGGCGCAATGGGAAGCAGTCATGGGAGAGAACCTTTCTGAATTTAAGGTAAATCCAAATCATCCGGTTGAGATGGTTTCCTGGGATGATTGTCAAGAATTTATATCAAAATTGAATACAATGCAGAATCAAAAATTCCGGCTGCTAACCAAAGCGGAATGGGAATATGCCTGCCGTTCCGGTACAACCACACGTTTTTATTGGGGGGATGATCCTGATTATGAGGAAATTTGGGATTATGCATGGTTTCGTGCGAATGTTGGCATTCAAACTCATGAAGTTGGGAAATTGAAACCGAATGAGTGGGGATTGTACGATATGTGTGGGAATGTTCTTGAATGGTGCGAGGATAAATTTGGAGATTATTCAAAGGAAGAACAGATAATACCATCGTATGAATATGGTGCGTCCCGGGTGTTCCGGGGCGGTTCCTGGCACGCTGAGGCCAGGTACTGCCGTTCTGCGTTCCGCGACGGGAGCGATGCAGGCCTCCTGGACTTCCACATTGGATTTCGTGTAGCGCTTTCCCGGACTTAACCCTTGGAACTTGTATTCTTTTACCCTTGCTGAGCGAAGCGAAGCTCGCGGGAATTTTAAAAATAGAGGAAATACTATGAATGAGACTTCCAGAAAGAATCCCCCTACCCCAACGGGGTATAAGATGATAGCCAGCGGGCATCGCCCCTGGAATGATGAATATTTGTTCAATCCCACCCTGAAGGGGTGGCAGAAAAACTTTCTGCCACCCCTTCAGGGTGATAAATATAATTAATCGTAATTCTCCAGGGGCGTTGCCCACTGGCTTTCCTATTTCACCCCTTTGGGGTGGGGAGTCGCATTGCCCTTGGCACCCGAGGAAATAGGGGGGCCGGAGGGGGTGAAGCTTTCCTATTTCACCCCTTTGGGGTGGGGAGGCGCATTGCCCTTGGCACCCGGGGAAAGAGGGGGGCCGGAGGGGGTGGAGCCTCCGGCCTTTCTATGGAGTTGGAATCATGGGTTGAGAGCGTGGTTGGGATTGGTGGGTTTCATTTTATTCAACCCACCCTATTTTTATCGTTTCAAGCTGACGACTTCTGTCAGGATTTGATCGCTGGTGGTGATGACACGGGAGTTCGCTTGATAAGCCCGTTGGGCAACGATCAACCTTGTAAATTCTCGTGCCAAATCGACATTCGAAAGTTCGAGTTGGCCGGATCGGATTACCCCAAGTCCGCTGGTACTCGCCTCCTTCAATTCGATATCGCCCGAATTAGGGCCTTTTGTAAACAGTGTGGAACCGGTTTGCAGCAATCCGCCTTCATTTGTAACCGTGCCGAGAAGAATTTGTCCGAGGTAATGGGTGTCGCCGTTGGTGAAAATGCCAAGAATTTCTCCCTGATTGGTGACATTGACATTATCCAGCGTTCCCATCGGACGCCCATCCTGATTTTGCAATTGAGCGGTGCCGGATGCGCTGTAGAAGGAGATATTGCTGAGGTCCATATCGAACTGTACGGTAGAAACACCGCCCTGCAACGGATCGTTATTGTCGGGATCGAAGGAGATTGTCGGCGATTGATCTTCGTTCCCATAGCTCTGAAAACGGCCTTGGGAATCAAAATACAATTCACCCGTCGTTTTATTGGGAATCGTGCGATAATCGTTCGGGACCGTGACTTGGTAGTTGACGATATTGCGGTTCTGGCCGTCGCGATGGAAGGTATTGGTTTCAAAGGCAAGCGGATCCGTGGCATTGGCAACGATGCCGATTGGCACGCCGCTGCTTCGGTCCATTCCTGTGGTATTATCGAAGTTCTCCGCAATGCCATAGCCGCGTTGATTGAATAAGGCCCGAAGAGCGGTCGCTTCGGGAGCGAATGCTTGATATTCTGAAAAGTTGGCGGTGTCGAGAGAGTCACTTTCGCTATATTTGCCGGAACTCAATGCGACCAAATGCACGCCGGAGTCTTGAATCCCTGCCAAAGTTGTCGGATCTCCGATCACAAAATCGCCGTCGGTGTCGAGTACGGAGTAATCAGTGTTTCCGATTTGAAACACATCGTTAATATCCCCGAATGGATCGACCGATTCGACAAAGCCGGTTATTCCTCCTCCATCATTGTAATTGTCATCGACACGTCCATCGGCAAAATCATCGGTTGCATCCGGCAAATCCCCCGGATCGACTGTACTGACGCGGACGGAGCGGGTTTTGGCAGCGAGATCCATTACCAAACCGAGTTCCTCATCGGAAGCCCATGCTCCATCACCGCCCCGGCCTCGGGAATCGGAAATGTTATCCAAATAAGTCTGATTCGTGGATGCGACGCTTCCCAAATTGCCGAAGTTGGATTGGATCGACAAACTACCGTCATCCGTTAAATCCACAGTAATCGGTTTGGTAGGAAATTCGGTCGGGGCTGTAAAGCCACCGGCGGGCACGTTGAGCCGAATCACCGTTGTCGGATCGATATCCCCGATATGAGAGACGATTTGTTGGACAGAGGCATTGATTCGGTTTTCGACATTTCGGCGAATATCTTCCATTGTCGTGGATTCGGAGAGACCTTCATCGCCTAACAATCCACCGCCCTGATTGGAAGAATTGGGAATATTCAGCATGGAATCGCCCGTGATATCGATACCGTTATCGACGAATTCCTGATCGATTGTTCCGTCGCTTAGAATGGGAGAAACAAAGTCATCCCCGTTGAAGGAAATCGCCCCATCGGTTAAACGAATGGACACCAGATTGCCGCTGCCGTCTTCGAACGAGTAAACTCCTTGCGTCGCGACAATGTTGCTGACTTGAGTCGCAGTAAAAACGGCTGTATTGGTGGCTGCGTCCAGAACCGGTTCGCTGAATTCCGCTTTGGGAGGAATAACCCCTCCAGGAATCATCAATCGTCCCTGACTGTCCTTTAATTGGTCGATCGTAGTTTCTGACGAAGCGGCCGGCAATTGAGTATCGATGGCTAGACCGGTACTGACAGTATGCGCATTGCCCAACGAATCGAATACATCGATGGAGGAAGTCGAATCGGCCCGGCGCATTGTCTCCGTTCGGATTACCTCATCCGCACCTAAATTCAACGTTCGGGTAAAATCCGGGTCTCCCTTATTGATAAATATATTACCGATTTGACGATTGGCTTCGGAAGGGGGTTCGCTGGATTCTCCTCGAGGGGCCAAACCAATCCGGATTCCGTCGAGAGTATTGAAACCGGTGTTGGCGATTTGGAATTCTCCACTAGAGTTATCAAAGTTGACCTCGATCCCGCTGGTTTCGCTGGGGCTTTCTTGACTCACGGCTCCGGAGAAAAATTGATTGAAGGCATTCTGCAACTGTTCGACTGTTGTCGTCGAAGTAATGGTCATCAGAACACCTTCCCCTTTTCCAACATCGACTTTTGAGAGATCAATTGGTCCGTCATAGTCATCCGGAGGATCAGACAATGACATAAATCCCGTTTCAAATTGAACGACATCACCGTTGATCATGCCTAAGGGTGTTCCGCTTTCATTGAACAATCCTAAAAGATTCGTCGTTTTTTGTGCCAGTGACACTTCGACATCGCTGTTTGGACTGCCGATTCTTGCATCGAAATTTCCGGAGGCGATCACATTTTCGGTCGCTTTCGCGGGCGCGCTTCGTGAAAAATCGATTTGCAGCGCGGAGGGCGCTTCCGTATCCTGAATCACTCCGTCTTCACTGGCTGTGAGACCCATCAAGCGATAACCGGTTCCGGGATCGACGATAAAACCATCGTCATCGAGTGAAAAATTTCCCGCCCGGGTTAAATATTTTTGATTGGCTTCATCGACAAGGGCAAAGAATCCATCCCCTTCAATCCCCATATCCATCAAACGACCGGTCGTTTGTCCGCTGCCTTGTGTAAAAATCGTATCAACACTTGCCAAGCGGACACCGGTGCCGACTTGCCGTGGATTGATTCCGCCCCGATTTTCCGTCGCGCCGACTCCGGAAAAAAGAGTTTGATAGAAGATATCATCGAATGCCGCGCGTCCCGCCCGGAATCCGACCGTATTGACGTTTGCAATATTATTGCTGATCACATCGATATCGTGTCCCATCGCATTGAGACCCGACAACCCAACAAAGAGAGAACGAACTGTCATGGTATGACCTCCCTGTCATAACGTTAAATTAAATTCTGTTCATCCTTGAACAGTGATACCGACACCACATGGGCAATCGGTGAGGAGAGATTTGCCCCTCCTTCAGCCGCTTCATGCGTTCTGCGGCTGTGGGCCTCCTCGAGAGAGGTCCGGCCCTTATCTTTTCCACTCCGTATGAACATGCTCCGAATGTTCAATACTTTTTGTTTACGACATAACGATAGTGCTATCGATATTGGTAAAAACTCCACCTCGTTGTTCAAAATTGTCCATGGCGGTCACCACGGTTCTGGAATCGACATTCACGATAAACGCTTTCCCGTCGATCAAGACAAGTGAATCGTGAGCGCCCTTCTCTTTCGCCATATCCATGGCGCGCTCCAGTTGAACAACATCCTCACGGTCTACATCCATTCCGCGTGACTGCACGCGGCTTTTAGCATGCGAGGAGAATTTCACCTCCAGATCCGGAGGATTGAGCACATCCGTGAGAACATCCGAGAAGGATTTCCCACCGTCTTGCATGGATTTCATCTCAACCCTTGGCGCCTGTAAGAAATCCGATATCGCCGGCGGCGGGATCATTCCCGGAGGCGGTATGTTCAAGGAACTCATCATTGGTCATCACCCCTTTCCATCACAGCTTGCACCGCGCTGAACGGCACCGGCTGATTGTTGACGGTCAAAACCGGACTTCCTTCAACAAAAGTTACACCATCAACCGTCCCTCGCATAAAGGCCGGATATTCGGTTACCTCTCCACTATTACTGATCGCTCCGCCAAACGAAATTGAATAAACACCGGGGGGTAATGATTGTCCTTGTGCATTCAATCCGTCGAAAGAATATTCGATCTGACCAGCCTGGGTAACCTGAACACGGTCCGTATACACCACGTGTCCGGAATCCGAAGTCACCTGCACAAGCGCCTCGCCTGTTCGGGGGGCTTGGAACACAAAATCGACCTGATCTCCCGGATTAAAGGAAAACTGATTTTGCGCAACGGCTACATCTTTCCCCAAAATCGAGAGTGCTTGAGAAGAAGAATTGGATTGCTGGGAACTCACCAATTGCTGTAACAATTCCGTCTGTGCCGTTTGTTGTTCGAGAGAACTGAACGTCGCCAATTCAGCGACAAACTCCTGGTTCTCGACCGGATTCAACGGATCTTGATTCTGCAGTTGGGCAACCAAAAGACGAAGAAAATCATCCCGGCTAACCGAATCCGATCCCAACTGTGCTTGTTGAGTCGGTTGGTTCAAAACAGCAGATAAACCACCGGTTGAATCGACACTCATTCTTGATCACCTACCTTTACTTTTAAGTTTCTGTTTTCAAAAAAAATATTCATTGTCTTTTTATAGGAAATAATCCATTGAGTTCGTTTGGCTGCGCCAATAGGGAAAGTCTTGTGCATGCCGGCGTGAGCCTCCGTTTCGGCCGGATTCCTGTCCAAAACGACTGCCGTTATCGGCTCCGGATTTTCCACCCGAACGGTTGGAAGAACGGTCTTCTTTTCCCGCGTCATTCTGTGGGCGGCTATCCGTTGTTTCTTTGACAATCGAAAGACGTTCAACACGAATTCCCTGTTCGTCAAAAGCCGATCGCAGGGTGGCCATTCCTTTTTCCAGCATCACGCGTGTTTGTTCATTTTGAGCGGTAATATGGGCGTTTAGTACGCCATTGTTCATTTTGAGCTGGACGGTGATGTTTCCCAGCGATTCGGGAACCAAGCGAAACGTGACATGGCTGCGTCCGGAACCGATGGCTCCGTGGACTGCTCGAACAATCTGCTGAGAGGCTGCATCCTGATATTTTTGGATTTGTTCGGCATACGATTTCGACATGCTCGCTTGCGGTTCGTTAATCGCCTCGGCGCGAGTGACCGGATTCGAGTCGTTGGTGTGAACGCCGCTGGGCGCTTCACTCATTGTATTTTGTTGCGATGGTGGAGCGGTTTGTTGTTCTACGGCTGGACGGCTTGCACTTTCCAGCACTTTGCTGTCATTCATATTCTCCAACATCGTTTGATCGAGATTCGCTCTCATTTGTCTCTGAGTATTTTCTTCTGTTCTTTCTGAAGAAGAGGTAAAATTCGCTATTTCCGATTTATTGTTGAATAGGTGCTTCTGTTCCTTTTTGCCGGTCAATTTATCCGAGAACTCGTTGTTGTTTTCGTTATCGCCTTTCTCCGTCTCTCCAATTTCCTTTAGTTTCAAATCCATCAATCCAAGGGATTTCATCATATCGCGAATCGATTGTTGTTCGGCTAAATCCCCTTTATCCAGCGTGTTTTTGGTTTGAGTGAAGATGAGAGGCAATTGATTTTTGTTGACATCCTGTTTGGCAATATCCTCCGGATCGATCATCAATGCAAATTTATTTTCCCCTCCCTTTTCTCCGGTGGAAACGAGGAACATCTTGGCTTCATTTTTCCCTTCGACCGTTTTTTCCGTCTTCGGTTCCGGATTCGCTTCATTTGTTTTCACCGAAGGTTGAAAAGATGGGCGCTCATCGCTCTTGATTTCGCTTCGCAGGAATGAACGGGGATCATTTTTCATTTCCCCTTGAATTTTCTCTCCCTCAACTTTTTTCAACTCCGATTTCCCTTCCGGCAAAAATGAGCTGATGCTTTTTGAATTTGTGGAATTATTTTCCACTTTGTCAGGAGAATCCTTCATCGAATTCGTTTGAGATTTCTGTGACTCGGCTTTGCCTTCTAAAACGATGACTTTCTCGTTTTTCCCGGATTGTTTCTGTTCCGTGGTAAGAGTGTTTTTCAAATCCCTTGCAGATTGAAAGACTTGCGGATCTGCTTTTCCCGTTTCGGTTTCCAGCGATTTCTTATCAGAAACAATATCAGTCTTCGCTATGTGAATTTCTTTATTCCCTGTTTCTTCACTTTTCCCTTCTGCAAGTGATTGTTTCCCGTTACTTTTCGAAGTGGATAAATCGATAGAAAGATTCTGTGCAAATAGCTTGTCATCTTTATTTATGGAACCGGTGGTATCACTTGATTTCGCTTGTATTGTGTCGAATAAGTTTTTAATGGTTTCATTGCGTTCTGCACTTTTCGCATTGAAACTGATTTCTTGTTTGTCTGCTTTGGAATCCGAAACATTTATATTTGATTGATTGGATTCAGTTTTCAAATCAGCCGATAGTTTCCCTTCTTCACTCAGGCGTTCCAGTAAATGGAAGACATGTTGAATATTGTTTTTTCCACTCGTCACATTCTTTGTATCACTTTCCGTTTGTTCTTCTCCCTCTCGCGAATGATTATTGGATTGTGCCGTTTGCTGCAATTGACTTAAAAGTTCCCGAAGAGAAGCAGCATCGATTTTTGAATTCGAATCTTCTGTTGCCAACGAGGATATTTGGTCTAACTTATTGGGATCAATATTTTTGATAAGTTCAAGTAGTTGAGCGTGTTTTGCTTCTTGGGCTTCCACTTTCCCAGTATCGATGATTTTGGATGCATTTTCTTGTATCGAAAGGTTCTTCTTGCCCCCATCGCCTTGAGAATGACCAATCGCTTTCTCATCCATGAATTCAATGATCTTTGTATGAATCAATGCATTGGATGGCACTTTCTTTTCATCAGCGAAAACAGACAAATCCGAATGTGATTCGTTTACTTTCTTCAGGTCAGAACCGTTGACCAATTCACCTGTCAATTCTTCTCCGGAAAGGAGAGCGGCAATAATCGCATTCTCTTCTCCGGTGACCTCTCCATCTTGCTTCATCTTCTGAATCTGTTTCCAAATCGCTTCAATGGAAATACGAAGATTTCCTTCTTCGTCGATTCGTGCGGAACCTTTCGGCAGTTGAATCATTTTGATAGAATTTTGCGATGGAGAGTCATCGGCCGTTTCAGTTGTCAACAGGGAAAGTTCTGAGAGATTGACCGGTAGTGAAACATTCTGGGAAGGTGAATCGGTTTTTCCGTTTGATTTGGCTTTCACAGTTTTTTGAAGAATGTCTGTAAAAGAGGTTCCATTACTATTATTCGAAGAGGTTTTTCCATTGTTTCCTGTATGCTTTACTTCGGTGATCGGTAAAAAGATCGGGATGTTCGCTAACGTGGCATGTCCCATAATAACCTTCCGTGGCAGTTCAGTTGGCTCTCCGGCCCTTAAAGGGATCAAAATGCTGCTTTCGTGTGAAGCAAGGAAAGTGCCAATGAATTCATGAGGGATTCGAAAATCGGCAAAATAGTATTTCTATCGTATCCTATTGAATTTTCATGATTTAACTTTCCAGTTCCCTCAAAATCTTAGAGAGAAGAAATTTCTTAGGAGGGGAAATTATTGCCGACTTGAGCATCGGCAATAGGGTATATAATGAGCGAATTCCCGAAATTCCGCGAAAATCCGAGATGGATTTGCAGTACAATACCACTGGTGCTCATCATTGTTATGATTAAAAAGAAAAAGAGTGAGATAAATGAAAATGAACGATACGATCTTTCTTGAAAATGTTGTGATTCCGACACGAATCGGTGTGGTGGAAGAAGAGCGAAAAAAATCTCAACCGCTCCAATTTGGTGTTTGGATGCGATACGATACCCGTAAGGCCGCCGAATCCGAAGATTTGAACGATACGTTGGATTATGAAACCGTTTATCATCGCATGGTTGAAATAGCCCAGTCGAAAGAATGGATTTTGGTTGAAACGCTGTGCCAAAGGATTGCGGATATGATCCTGGAGATGGGAGCGGAACACGTTCGTATGAAAGCAGTTAAATTGGAATGTTGTATATCGGGTTTTGAGGGATTGGTGGGGATTGAAATTGAAAGAAGTAGGCTGTTAGGCTAAAGGCTGAAGACTGAAGGGGGAAGGATTTATATGGGTAGCAAGGGTAAGTTAAGTCTACCCTTGCCGGATAACACAGTCATCACCAGGGCAGATCTGACGTCTTGCCCTGTCTACCCTTTTAAACGCGATGAAACAGAGAATGCCAGTGAATAGTACAAAGAAATCGGAAGCAGACTTCGTTTGGCAGGAGGGGCTGGATACTCCTATTATGTATTGTCCGGGGGTTGGGCCTCAGCGGGCTGCTGCTTTCGAGAAACTGGGGATTTCGACGGTTCGGGATCTTTTATGGCATATTCCGAGAGGTTTTGAAGATTTTCATACCCGTAATCCGATTCGTGGTTTGGTTTCAGGACAAACGGCAACAGTTGTCGGGAAAGTCGTAAGCACGAAAAATAGGATTCCGCGAAGCGCGAGTAAAGTCCGGTATATTTTCGAAGCGGTTGTAGATGATCGTACCGGAGCGATCAAAGTCGTTTGGTTCAATCAGCCTTATCTTGTCGAGAAGATTCAGGAAGATAAGAGACTGCTATTGCATGGAAAGGTGGAAACCTATGACCATTTCCTGCAGATGTCCAACCCGAAGTTCAAAGTACTTGAGGAAGTTTCTGAGCAAGAAACCGGACTGCAGCCAGTGTATTCACTCAGCCAGGGGCTTACTCAAAATCTGATTCGAACCATTGTGAAGAGAGCTTTGGAACGGTTTCAATCCACGATCGAAGAGTTTTTACCGCCTTCTATCCTACAAGAAAAAAAATATCCGCAACGTTCGGAAACATTTCGGATTTTGCATCAACCGAATCCGGACGAAGGCGCACCGACGGATATTACTTCGAGTCCGGAAGAAGAACTTCAACGGAATTTTCTTACGGAAGAAACTGCGCAGAACTCGACCGCAAACGTGCAAACTCAAACCCGATGGGAGAAGGCGAGAAATCGTCTAATTTTTGAAGAATTTTTTCTGCATCAATTAATCCTTTGCCGGTATCGCGCCCGGATCAAAAAATTGGATGGGATCCGCCATGCCCTTCCCTCTCCCGATCCTTTGGGTGGAATTATCGAAATATCACTCGACAAAAATAATCCCACTCATTGGCCGGCTCTTTTTCTGCAACATTTGCCTTTTCAATTTACGGATGATCAAATAAAGGTATGCCGGGAGATTCAAACCGATCTATGCTCGGTCTCTCCTATGAATCGCTTGTTGCAAGGGGATGTCGGTTCAGGGAAAACTGTTGTCTCCCTCTACGCCATGATGGTCGCTGTAGCGGGTGGATATCAGGCCGCCTTTATGGCACCCACGGAAATATTGGCTCATCAGCACGCTGATTCGATTCGTGAATTCATTTCTTGTATTCCCGGTTTGAATGTTGTTGCCTTAACCGGTAGTGCAAAAGCAAAAGAATCTCGGGAGATTCTGCAAGCCATCGCATGTGGAACAGTTCAGATCGTGGTCGGTACTCACGCATTGTTCCAGGAGCGGGTACATTTTTCCAATTTGGGACTCGTTGTAGTGGATGAGCAGCATAAATTCGGAGTCGCCCAGCGTCAGGAGTTAGTCAAAAAGGGGACACAGCCGGATTTGCTGGTCGCCACAGCCACGCCCATTCCACGCACGTTATCTTTGACTTTGTTCGGAGATATGGATAATTCCACGATTCGCACACTTCCGCCCGGCCGGCCACCGCTGATCACCCGATGGACTACCTGGCAGAATGAAAAGAAAATATGGGAATTCATCGATCAAAAAGTGGAAGAAGGGCAGCAGGCGTATGTCGTGTGCCCGATCATCGAACCGTCGGAGAATGTTCCGCATTTGCCTTCGACCGACGATGCCTTCGATCATCTCTCCAAGACCGTTCTCCCTCACCGGCGAGTCGCCGTTTTGCATGGCCGGCATTCGGCGGAACTGAAAAGCGATTTGATGGAACAGATGCGAAGCGGGGAGATCGATGTTGTTGTCGCCACGACGGTCATCGAAGTGGGGGTGGATTTGCCGAATGCGACGGTCATGGTGATACTCGGTGCGGATCGTTTCGGTCTGGCGCAATTGCACCAGCTCCGAGGCCGGGTGGGGCGTGGGACGGAGAAATCCTATTGTATTCTGGTTTCATCATCCATCATTTCGCCTTTTGCGGAACGGAGAATGAAAGTACTGGAACAAACGCGGGATGGTTTCAAGATCGCGGAAGAGGATTTGAAACTGCGGGGAGCGGGAGAATATTTCGGGACGCGGCAAAGCGGGCATTTGAAATTCCGGGTGGGGGATCCGTTCGGGGATGCTAAATTACTCATGGAAGCGCAAGAAGCGGCAAAGAATATACAGCAGATGGATCCGGAGTTGTCGCAGGGGGAGCATAAGGGATTGAAGCGGGAATTGAAGCGGTTTTTGGAGAGTTATGAGTTTCATCGGCCGTCTTGAAAGACGATGTTGTTCGTCAATGAGAATGACGATGAAGGAGTGATGGTGGGATTCGGGGCCACATCCCAACCTGAACCGTTCGGAGGAGAGGAAGATGAAGGATGATCCGATTGTCGCTGAGGTTCGCCAACGAAGAAGAGAGATTCTGGAATCCTACGATGGGGATTTTGAAAAAATGTCCAAAGATGTAATGGAGCGTCAGTGGAAAAGTGGACACAAGGTGGTCTCCCGTCCAAAAAGAAAACCCCAAGAAGGCGCTTCACCTAACGCTCACCCGCTCCATGGGCAGTGTAAGTAAGTATGGCAAAAAAAACGCAATATTTACCGTTGACTACTGATGAGTCTTGAAGGAACGATAGTACTTTTTCAACCTTTCACTAAATAGTAGAAAACGACGGGTTTAAACTGCTTAACCCTTCCTACTAAATGTAAAAAACCAAATTCCAACACCCAAAAGGAGCACCAACATCATGCCAAAAATTCTACGTAGATCATTCCTAACCACCACCGCCGCCGCATCCGGCACTTCCCTGCTCTGTTCCGCACACGCGGGCGAAAATATTCGCGGTTTCGACCAAACTGAAACCGACATCGACGCAACCCAAGTCTGGGAGCCTTATAGTGACCGCAAGGTTCGGGTCGGGATTGTCGGTCATGGAGTATGCAAATTCGGGCTGGCATTCGATCTTCAGCATCATCCCAACGTCGAACTGGTGGCGGTCAGCGATTTGTTTCCGGACCGCTGCGCCGATATGGCCCGGAAGGCGAACTGTAAGAAGACGTACCCGTCGCTGGAGGAGATGGTCAAGGACGATTCCATCGAGGCCATCTATTGCGCCACCGACGCCCCTTCCCACGCCAAGCACGCGATCCTTTGCATGGAGCATGGCAAGCATGTCGCCACAGCGGTTCCCGCGTTTCGCGGCGATATCGAGGACGCCGAAAGGCTTCTTGAATGCTGCAAGAAAAACAAAGGGCTGGTGTACGCCATGTTCGAAACCTCGTGTTTTCATGACGATCTCTACGCCATGGAAAAACTCTATGCCGCCGGAGTCTTCGGCCGCATCGTCTATTCCGAGGGCGAATATTGTCATCCTCATACAATAGGAGCGCCCGCCTTGGGTTCCTATAAGGACTGGCGAAAGAAGGGATGCCCGATGTGGTATCCAACCCATGCGACGGCCTATTATGTCGGAGTCACGCACAAACCCCTGCTCGAGGTTTCCTGCTTGGGCACGCCATATTTTGACAAAGAGATGCAGATTCCCAATGCGATCGGGAATATCTTCAAATCCGAGGTTGGCCTCTTCCGGACCGCGGAAGGCGGGCTGTCCCGCATGATCATCTGCAAATCACAGGGCGAGTATCTCGAAGCGGGACGTATCCGGGGCGAATATGGCGGATTCAACAAAACGTTCACCGGCGACAAGACCGGCAAGCAGCGCTACGAGGAGGCGATCCAGGGCGGTTTACAAATCAAGAAGTACAAGTTACCTCCGGGAGTATCCCCAGGCGGACACGGCGGCTCGCATGGGTACCTGGGCGACGATTTCATCGACGCCATCCTCCGCGGCCGCAAACCGCGAGTCGATGTCATCGATGCACTGAATATGACCGTCCCCGGCTATTTCGCGCACCTGTCCTCGATGAAGGATGGGGAAACGATGAAGATTCCGCAATATTCGCTTTAAAGACAATCATATTAAGAAGTGCATTGTAAACGTTGGTAGTAAATAATGTATAATGTAGATGTATACATTATTCGAGGTGCGGCATGGTACGAACCCAGATATATCTAACCGATCATCAGCGTGAAGAATTAGCAGCGATTGCAAAGGCAGTTGGGAAAACGCAGAGCGAGCTCATACGAGAGGCTGTTGATCGCCTGATTGATGAAAAGGGCCATCGTCGTCGGGAGATCGTATTGCACGAAGCTGCCGGAATGTGGAAAGACCGTGAGGATCTTCCTGATTTCAGAGCCATGCGTACCGAATGGGAAAGTGGTTTATCACCAGTTTACAAAAAATAGCGCGGTAGGGTTGAATGACAATGAAACCCACCAATTTTATAATTTTAGTTTTCATAGTGGGATTCGTTGCCTCCTTTCACCCTACGAGTTCCGTTACCGGATAACGCGCAAGACTCGGGACATGGCCGTCGGCTAGGCTCTACCTTTGTATATAATTGAGTTCAAAAAAAGAGCGACAATCATTCAAGAAAGGAAATATCGTGGAACGTATTGAACTCCCCCTTTCAAAAATGACAATTTCACAAAAACTCGATCTTATGGAGGCGATATGGGATGACTTGACAAAAGAGGAACTGTCATTGGATTCGCCGGAATGGCATGAAACAGTGCTCAAGGAACGTGAAGAAGCACTTTTGAATGGAAGTGCTTCTTTGTCGGAGTGGGAGGAAGCAAAAGAGAGAATCAGAAGGAATGTTTCGTGAGAATCCAGATACTTGATGTTGCAGAAATGGATTTGGAAGAGGGATATCGATTTTATGAACGGCAATCCTCCTGACTTGGTTCCTATTTCCTTGACTCACTTTACTCTGATATTGATTCTCTTGTATTTTATGGGGGTATTCATCGAAAAATATTTGGTTACCATAGGCTTCTCTCTAAGCGGTTTCCGTTTGCTGTTTATTATAAGATCGTGAAAAAAGAAATAGTGGTTACCGCTATACTCGATTGTCGTCGTAATCCAAATTGGATTCGAAAGTGATTGAAGAAACGATCATAGTACTATTGAACCTTCACTATGATGGATCACGTCCCGGCGTGGGTTTGTTCTCAATGCGGGAAATCCTATTTTGAAAAGGGGAAAGTAGATCGGATTCAGAAGGTTATCAAATTTGAGGCCGGTAGGGTGGGTTGAATGATAATGTAACCCATTGATTTTTTCAAACATCAATAAAGCCCCCAACTCTTGACACCAAGAGGCGGCATACTATCCAACCATCCCCCATTCTCTGGCCCGCCATAAGCCCCTATATCGCAACGTACGGATTCCAACCCCGGGGGAAGTTCAGCATCGTTGTATAACGCATCGGGATTCCCGGCATCGACACAAGGCGAATCGAGACTTAGATGGAAATCAAATCCTTCCACACTCCATGGTTGAACGAATAGAGGTGTGCTCTCGATATTCCCCGGGCCATCATAGCTGCCTTCGATACAACTGTATTGCACAATCCATCCACCGGTCGCAATTATTTCTTCACCGGGATTCCACAAAATAGAAGAATCGACAGTAAAAGACGAAGTAGTCATGATCAATCCTCCCGCCGATGCCGCTCCCATTTCAGCATGATCCTCACACCGGTTCTCCGTAATCGTACAGTTATAGAGGTTAAATTCCGACTCACTAGACGCAATGGCGCCAGCGCCGGCGCTCGTATTCTCCGCTTCCTGCATCGAACATGAATTCCCGGCAATGATACAATTCCACAGATCGATTGTAGTGTGATTGGCAGAAATCGCCCCCGCTGCCAAACTGTCTTCTGAAACACCATGATGAACGCATTGATTATTGAGAAATAGGCAATTTTTCAAAACCGCAGAGGTTGAAATTTCCGGTGAAGGTGAATAAATATCGTCCATCAACGTAATCCCACCTGAGATGCTGCTATTCACGCTCATATTTCCTTGGATCTCGAGAACATTGTCTCGAATAACACAATGGACGAATGTCGGTCTAGAATCATAAAACAGTCCCGCTCCAGCTCCCCCTGACACCCCCATATCTCCATCATAGAAGGAAGTATTGTTTGAAAATACACATTGCTCGAAATGGGGTTCACCGCTATCACAACGGATGGCTCCATCCAGGCTGTGATGCGAATGATTATCCATAATTATACATCTCACAAAACGGGGAGAGCCATAGATATAGAGAGCGCTGGAACCGCTAAATCCTGATGGCAATGTATTCCGGGCAATCGTACAGCCGATAAATTCCCCCGCACCTCGTACCCAGATCGCCGTACCATTATTTTCAGTAATATCACAATTTTGAATTACGGGCGTTGCGTTATAAATTCGTATCCCGTTAGAAGTGTTATTCGAAACAACGCAATTGTGGATACGCGGTTTTCCCTCACGGATACGAATTCCCTGAGATTCCGCGATGGTCAGTCCATCCAATAAACAATCCGAAGAGAGGATAACAGAAGCACGAATGATGGAGTTTTGAAGATCGAGGTTGCGTTCTTCGACGGATGTCTCCGTGCCATTAAAACCACCATACAAGGAAATCGGATCACACATAACAATTTTTTCGTTATAACTACCGTTGGCGATCCAAATTTCACCGGTTAGATCGATCAAAAACAGTGCTTCCCGGATTGCCTTGAATGCATTTTCCCAGGAAGAACCATCTCCATTGCCTGTGGCATCTTGGCAAACATACAGCCGTTTAGGAGCAGCGCGGGGAGGTTCGGTCTGATACGCAGGTGTGGCTTCATACGCCCCCATATCCACCAATTTATCGTCGCCGGGGCGCGGATTTCCAAGAAGATCCATAGAAGGCGCAACTTGTGGATTGCCGGCATCGATACAGGGCGAACCGTCTTTCAAGCGATAATCCCCATTGGAAAGATCAACAAACTCGGGATACACGTTGATATTCCCTTCCCCCTCCCATCCGCCACGAATGCAGCAATTTTCCACAACGACTTGATCCTGAACTTGGTCATTTTCCTCTATGTAAATTTCATTTCCATAATTCCATGAAATGCAGTTTCGTAGTTCTAAGGGGGAAACAATGTCTTCGAGGAAACCTCGACTCTGCACATAAAATGTTCCCCCATCCACAGATTGATTGCCGGTGACAGTACAATTGAGAAGCGTTGTTGAACCGCCACAACACAACACAGCCCCGCCTCCATTCCATCCCCAAGTTTCATTTTCAGTGATCAAACAATTTTCTGCTGTCACGTTCGATTGCAAAACAGTGAAAGCACCACCGCCATCCGGAGAAGAATTCGACTGCAAGACGCATTCCCGTACTGTAAAGTTAGAATTTCGACAATAAAATCCCCCTCCGCCGCCGTAGTAGCCAAATCCCGAGGTATGTCCATGAGCAATATTCTCACGAAACGTGCACCGATTGATCTCGATGGTGGAATCAATACTCCGCAAGGCCCCTCCTACTCCTTCATACGTAAGTGTAGCTTGATTGTCATGAAAAGTACAATCGGAAACAATCAGATTTGACTTTGATGCGTAAAGAGCGGATCGATTCGCGATCACATTTCGCAAAATGAGATGGTGAATTTCGGCGGTCACATTCTCACAATAGATGGCACTCAATCCATTACCGGGATAATCTGCCTCTGCAAATTCGCTGATTCCCAATCCATCGATGATCAGCCCATCGAGTACGATTTGATCTGCACATACAATTGTATATTCTATTCCATTGGTCCTTTCGATAATGGTTTGATTCTGCTCCCAATTTCTTTCCTCGCGGGATGTTTCCATTCCCGAAAATCCGCCATAGAGCGAGATATTCGGCTTCAAACGGATAGCCACATCATTGGAATACTGTCCTTCCGAAATCCAAATTTCATCCCCCCGCTCGGCCTTTCGAATGCCCTCTTGAATAGTGCGAACCGCACTGTCCCAGTTCAAGCCATCGCCATTCGGCGAAGCGTCTATCGAGACATAAATCACTTTACTTTGCGCTGTTTGCATATCCATTAAAATAAATGCACAAATACAGATAAAATTGAAAATTCTTAGATACGATTTCATTCAAACACTCCTTGTTAGTTACCAATTCGTAATCAATCAGATTTCCAAAGAACATTTGCAAATAGACATTTCTGTATTGCATTACTTTCAAATGGAGAAGGATTAGCCGTCTCTTTACCAATAATCATTTCTTCAATAGTAGGTACTATCGGTTTGTCTGTCAACAAGAACTGAATTATCTTTATCACCAGCATTTCTCCAAGAAGAATCAAGCCTAGCATTCAAGAAAAAAGACTGTCACAATGAGTCATTAGTGATACTTTTTGCATGGTTTTTTATCTTAGTGATACCACATATCACTGCTCTGCCATCCGATTCTTTTTTGTATTTTTTTAGTGGAGAACGCAATCTATAACAACTTATCAACATGAACCAAAAACAAACAGAAAAAACAACCCATAAAAAGAAACAATCGAAGCCGAAAAAAACATCCCGAACCCGCAAGCCGGCCGATATGACATTAGCCGAATGGCAAACCACTCTTCGAAGAGAATATGGCCGTGAACAAAACTTCGACTTGAAAAATATCGGGGACGACCCGGTCTTCTCGGAATTTTTGGTCACGAATCCACAGAGTAAAAAAACGTATCGGGTGGCGATCCGAGGCAATCAACCCGGAGACAATTATTGTTCTTGCCCGGATTTTGCTGTCAATTTACTAGGCACCTGCAAACATATCGAATTCACCCTTTCGAAACTGGAACGGAAACGTGGGGCGAAAAAACGATTTCGAGAGGGATTTACCCCTCCCTATTCGGAAATTTTTCTTCGGTATGGCAAGAAAAGAGAGGTTTGCTTCAAAGCGGGCAGCGATTGCCCAAAGAAACTGCAGCAATACGCTTTCAAGTTTTTTGACAAAAATGGTATCTTGAAATCGGATGCCTATTTGCAATTTCACACGTTTTTGAAGAATGCTCCCCAAAATGGTCACGATCTTCGATGCTATGAAGACGCGCTGCAATTCATTGCTCAATTGCGGGATGATGACCAACGGGTAAAGCGCATCGATCGTGAGTTTCGCCAGGGAATTTCCAGTGCAAAGTTCAAATCTCTCTTAAAGACCGATTTGTATCCCTATCAACGAAAAGGCGCATTGTTCGCTGCGAAATCCGGACGTTGCTTGATCGGGGACGATATGGGACTCGGGAAAACCATCCAAGCCATCGCGGCAACAGAAATCCTCGCCCAAGTCGCGGGTGTGGAGCGCGCTCTCATCATTTGCCCGACTTCATTAAAACATCAATGGCGACAGGAAATCGATCGGTTTACGGAACGGTCTCACGAAGTCGTTGAAGGCCCAATCCATAAACGAAAAGAAGCGTATAAAAACGGCACCTTCTACAAAATCGTCAATTACGATGTGATCCATCGCGATAAAGACGACATTGCGCAATGGTCACCCGATGTCATTATTCTGGACGAAGCCCAACGCATCAAAAACTGGAATACCCGCCGGGCGCAAAGCGTGAAACGCCTGGAATCGAAATATGCCTTTGTATTAACCGGCACTCCATTGGAAAACCGGTTGGAAGAGCTTCATTCCATCGTGGAATTTATCGATCGCTATCGATTGGGGCCGCTGTATCGATATTTGGCCGAACACCAACATGTGGATGAAGTCGGCAAGGTAATCGGTTACAAGAATTTATCCACGATAGCCAAAACCATCCAACCGATCCTCGTTCGCCGAACCAAAAACGAGGTGTTACATGAATTGCCGGAACGTATCGATAAACATTACTTTGTTTCCATGACAGATGAACAACTGGACTGCCATGAAAGCAACCGCGAAATCGTCGCTAGACTTGTTCATAAATGGAGAAGATTTGGATATCTTTCCGAGGAAGATCAACGCCGTCTCATGGTGGCATTGCAATATATGCGCATGTCCTGCAATAGCACATATCTGATCGATAAACAAACCGACCATGGTTTGAAAGCCGATGAGGCTATCCAATTGTTTGACGATGTGTTGGAAGATCCCAAATCAAAAATTGTCGTATTCAGCCAATGGATCGGCACCCATCAACTCCTCATGCATCGCCTCGATTCAAAACCATGGGATTACGCGTTCTTCCATGGCGCACTATCCAGCCAAGAACGCGGAAAACTGATTCAGACATTCAAGAATAATCCGGATTGCCGAATATTTCTATCGACCGACTCCGGAGGCGTCGGCCTGAATCTGCAAAACGCCTCCGTAGTCGTCAATATGGATCAACCCTGGAATCCCGCCGTTCTTGAACAGCGGATCGGGCGCGTACACCGCCTGGGGCAAAAACGGTCGGTTCAAGTTTTTCACTTCGTGGCCCAAGGAACCATCGAACAGAGTATGTTGGATGTTTTGAAATTCAAAAAATCGGTTTTCTCCGGTGTTCTCGATGGGGGAGAAAATGAAGTGTTCCTCGGCGGCACGAAACTGAAAAAGTTCATGGATACTGTCGATCAAGTCTCTCAAAATATCCCCACAACCACCCCATCTCAAGAAGAATCATATGAGGAGGGTCAGGAAACAATCAAAGAAGATGCGTATATAACAGAACTTGAACAAGTCACTCAAAAAGCAGCAACGAGGGAACAAGAGATATGGACGGAGCTCATTTCAACAGGATTGGATTTCATTAACAAACTCGGCCAGACATTGGAGAGTCCTGAAAAAACCACGCCAAGGAATCGTTATCTCGAAAAAGATGAGAAAACCGGCGAGACATATATCAAATTGCCCATGCCGGATCAAAATACTCTGGGACAAATTACGAAAGCGGCAAAACCATTGTTGGATGTTTTACAGAACTGGATGAATAAGTAACGCCGCCATCTTGGCGGCTCGATAGAAAAAGCCGGCAGGATGCCGGCGATACATTTGTAACGCCGCCGTCTCGGCGGCTCTTTAGGAAATGCCGGCAAGATGCCGGCGATACTTGAGAACAGGAGCGAAAAATGAACAAGTCGATAAAAAAAGTATCCCGCAGAGGATTTCTTACAACCTCCGGCGCCATCGCCGGGGCAATTGCCGCACAAAATCCACTAGCATCCGCATCCGGTCAAGACAGTCAATCCAAATCCATGATGAAAATCGCCGAGGTCTTCCATCCTCCGGAAGATGCGCTCTGGCGAATGGTCAAACAGTGCGGTGTGGACTACGTGGTGGGTTCTTTCGGTGGCAGATGGGACAAAGAACGCAAACCGGATGAAAAGCCTTGGAGTTACGGGCCACTGACTCGGTTGAAACAAGCTTATAAAGACGGTGGTTTTGAACTCGCCGTCATCGAGTCACGCCCTCCGATGAACAAAGTGAAACTCGGTCTTCCCGGGCGGGATGAAGAAATCGAAGAAGTCATCACTTTGATTGAAAACATGGGCAAACTCAACATCCCCGTCTGGTGCTATGAATGGATGGCAGGCTTCAACTGGCAGCGTACGCAAAAAGCGATTTCCACCCGTGGTGGAGCGCTCGTGACCGGTTTCGACGTGGAAGATACAAAAGATGCTCCTCTAACAAAATATGGAGTCGTCGAAGAAGACGCCTTATGGGAAAATCTAAAATACTTCCTGGAAATCGTCGTCCCGGTTGCAGAAAAAGCGAACGTAAAACTGGCCATGCATCCCGACGATCCGCCCTTATCGCCGATTCGAGGTATTGGAAGAATCATGCGAAGCATCGACAATTACCAACGGCTACTGGATTTGGTACCCAGCCCGGTCAACGGCATTGCACTTTGCCAGGGGAATTTCACGCTGATGACCGATGATCTTCCAAACGCGATCCGTCATTTTGGAAAACAAAAGAAAATCTTTTTCGTCCACTTCCGCGATGTGAAAGGCACTCCCGAAAAATTCCAAGAAACCTTTCACGACGCCGGAAAAACGGATATGGCGGAATGCATGCGAGCCTACCGCGA
>CAYPPG010000078.1:0-33351 GCA_964412555.1 uncultured bacterium | reverse complement strand
CTTCGTTAAAAACTAACTGTTTTGCAGCCATTTCTTAATGCCTCCTGCTCCTACAATTTTATTATTTTAATATTTTCTTGGTTGATTCGGTTTTGGATTATTCGACAACTGCGAGAATGTCATCTTCGCGAACGATTACATGTTCGGTGCTGTCGATTTTTATATCGGTTCCTCCGTATTTACTAATAAGAACCCGATCCCCTTTCTTCACGCCAATTTCAACAAAGTTACCGTCTTTATCACGTTTTCCCGGACCAACGGCGATGACTTCGGCCTCTTGCGGCTTCTCTTTTGCAGTATCAGGGATAATGATGGTCCCATGTTTTTCTTCTTTTTCTTCCAGTCTTTTGACTAGAACTCTGTCAGCGAGAGGTTTTACTGCCATGACATAACTCCTTTCTCCATGCGCATCGAGATTGTGCTAATTATTTTTGATGCAATTTAAATCTACTCATCATCTAGCAAATCAAATGCCAATGGTCTATATCAAAATACATGGAAATAAAGGACGCACTCTAACGTCCTGAAATAAATAGACATAGAATAGCCGATCGCTAAAAATAATCTCACCTTCAATAATAGGCTGCTCCTAAGCTTTTATCGACACACCCAAGATTGCGCCAAAATGACCGCATGAAAATAGAATTCATTGATGTCAGTGCGCCAGGTTGACATTCCATAGAGACTGCAAGTATCTCTGGAAAATTGAATGACAAGTAGGAGTAGAATATTTATTATTTCTCCACACCGTAATAAAATGGTTAGACACAAAAAAGAATGTCTATAGATTTTCAATTCAATCCATTTGGTATCGAATTCATGTTTACTTTTCTTTTCCTGTTTATTGGTTTCTTGTTCATCTTGGGAGTTTGTATTCTATTTCCTCCTTTCGGAGTTGCCTTTGTACTCCTTGCTTCTTTTTTAGAACGTTTTCATCTACACATGGAATCCATAACCGTCATGTTCTCCTTGTGGATCACTTTTCTATTCGTTCTCGCAGGAATTATTCGGTGTTTCTTGATGGAAAAGGAAAAATGGGATCATTGGTTTTCTCTGATCCTGATTTTTATTTGTGTAACATGGATCACGTCTCTTGTTTCCTTGAATCCGCTGCAAGCTGGAAAAGAGTCTTTTCAAATAACTCTTTTTTTACTCACCGCTTTTTTTATTTCCCGATTTCTTCATCCTACTGTTACCGCACGCTATGTATTATTCATTTTGTACGTTTGCTTTTTCCTTTCATTGATTCTTTGTTTTTGCCAACTGTCTCAACGAATCGAAGGAGAAAACATTCTTTTGACGGCAGGATTCAGCGATCGAAATTATTACGCTATCGCACTGGCCTTATTGCTTCCCTTGAGTGCCTATGAAATCCGGAGAAGTTCCACCGAGCAACGGCAAATCATTGGAATAATCGGATTTTTTTCTATTGCAGTTGTTGCGTTTTCAGCAGGATCGCGTAGTGGAGATCTGATCACGTGGATTAGCATTTTCCTCGTCATTTTTTCGGGTATATTCAAAAAAAACCATCTTGCTTGGTTTATTCCTGCTTTTTCAGTCTTTGTGGTATACACAATTTTCGGAAATTTCACTGAAAATATTATTAAATCCTTAGCCGAGGAAGAATTTCAATGGCGGCTAAACAGCAATCTGAGTTATTTATCTCTCTTCGCTCAACATCCTTTTTGGGGGGTTGGAATTGGACAGTATGAGCAAGCCATCCATTGGTCTTATCCGGAACTCGAAACGATTGTTTCTCCTGAGTACTCTTCTTTGTTTTTGTTCTTTGCGGAAACGGGAATTGTAGGCGGGATACTTTACACCTTATTATTAATCATTTTGTTTTCACGATTCGTTCACATTTATCATTCGATAGCGGAGAACCAATCCGAAAGGTACCTCTATCTTGCTCTGATTCATTCAATCGTTCTTCTGATTCTTTCTTCGCTGATCCATTCTATCCATACACATTTATTAACATGGTGTTATATAGGAATTCTTTTCTGGTTCAGTAATCGCACTGTCAACGATGTGATCAATTCAACCGAAAACGCTTCCAATATTTCCGTTTCGGAGTAGGTGTAGGTGTTGAAAACGGTTTCGAGCTGCTTTCTTGCTCTTGGGGGAGTATCACTTCCGCAGTACTGGGTTGAATCACCGATGTTGCGGAGCGATTCGAACGAGGCGCGCTCATGACCGGCAGACCGGATGCATTTCTGATCATGCCGGGTGCCAATTGGCTGGAAGGAATCTGATCCAACATTTTTTGATGCTGGATAACCTCATCCCGCAACAGTTCGGAAAAGACAGAATGCTCGTCTTCCATTCCGATGCCGGGTCCTTTGATAGTCGGGACAATTTGAAAGATGGTTTCTGTCCTTCGATTTTTCTTGTTGAATCCTCTCAAAAAATATCCAATCACAGGCAAATCGCCGGCTATGGGAACTTTGCGGGTCAAATCGCCGGTATTATCGGTATACAATCCGCCGATGTAGAGTTGCCTTTCGGAAGGCACAATCACGACAGTTTTTATGTTACGAGTCGTAACAACGGGAAGTTCGTAGCGAAGCCCGTCTCCACGGTCAAACACATCAAAACGGGTGATTTCACTGGATTCGATTTCCAGATCCATTAAAACATTATCCCCCTCCAAAATGCGCGGTGTGACATTCAATTTGATTCCCGTTTTTCGTTGTTCTAGACTTAATTTGGTTTTGTTCCCTTGAAGAGTCAATTCCGTAATAGGAAACTCTTCCCCTGCTGAGATATTGGCCGATTGGCCATCAGACACCAGAAGGGTTGGATTGCTGATTACTGTAGCCCATCCTTTTTGTATAGCCGCTTTCAAATTAAAATCGATCGAACCATATTTAAATTTTGTAAAACTACCGGAAATATCCAGTGTAGGAATCGGCTGGTCGGTTACGTTTTCCGTCCCGTGCAAAAAAAGATTACTCTCCCCAAAATCCGTTGTATCCGGATTCGGATCGAATTGATAAAATATTCCTAATTGTTCTTCGTTATCATGACGGTATTCGATGATGGTCGCGGCCACTTCGATCATTTGTCCAGGAAGTTCCTGCGCCTTGAGAGAATGGACTATAAATAGAAATGACAGTATGAAAGCCATAACCATCAAGACAAGAAAACGGGGACTCATCATCAACATACAAAAACAAGGCTTCTCTCGAAATTTCATGAGTATCATCACTCCGGTGTGGATCGGTCTAAGAATAGTTCCCGGAATTGTTCCAGCGGGCTGGCATCGATTTCGATTTCCTGTGCTCGTTGGTCAAGGGTTTCACGTAACCGTCTATAATCCTGCTCTTGCTGTGACAAGGATTCTTCGAAACTTTGGTCGCCCCAGATATCCAATATAGAAGGACGAATCATAATATACAGTTGAGAGATCGTACTGATATTGCTGCTACTCCGAAAAATCCGTCCCAACAATGGAATATCTTTCAAGAGTGGAATTCCCCGGGAACGTTTTGAATTTGAATCACGAAAAATGCCACCGATTAAAATTCGGTTACCGTCTTTCAGCCAAACCGATGTGTTGAATTGCCGTGTATCGACAATCGGCTGAGCAAATCCCTCTTCTTCACGGAATCGGGAAACGGTCGACAAGTCCGCATCGATTTCTGTCATGATATAAGGATTATTGTGATTCACATCCGTTGGTAAAAAACCGACATAGGGGGTGATTTCAAGAGTAACACCTGTAGAACGGAAATCGGAAACGACTGTCTCAACATTGCCAAGGCTGGCACGTGCCAAAAACGGAATGATATCTCCTGTTACAAGACGGGCCGAAACGCCTTCGACGGTAATCAAAATCGGATTGGAATGGACCTTGACAATTTGATCTTCGGCCAAAGCTTGGAATACAGCATGAACGTATCCGTCATCCTCCCGTAAGAATGTGGCATTGATGTTGGCGCCGGTAGGAAGCAACTGATTACGATTTCCGCTCCCCAACACCCCCATATTGCTTTCGATGACGGGATCTCCGGCCAAATTGTTGCCTTGAATGTGGCCGATTTCTCCAAAGAGATTATAGATAAATCCGATATCATCCTGATTTTTGATCAAGACTTCAAACACATTCACTTCGAGAAAAACCTGAACCGGCAACGATTTTTTTTCCTGAAATTGCTTTTTCAGCGCATCATGCAGTTTTGTCAGTTCTCCATCTTTCAAATCTCCTGTTTTTGGATCTCTCTGATAAGAAGGAAAGGGACTTTGTCCCGCAAACGTCATGACACACCCATAGAGCAAGAACAAAAAATAAAGAGAAACAATCCTTATCTTCTTCCGATTCATTTTTCTATTCATTATTGATGACATATCACTCCGCCTTCAATCCGGCAGGTTTTTCAAATTCTTCATAAAACACTTGTGTCGTGAACTTTCGAATATCGACGGCTAATCCGCTAAATTGGTCTAACAGAACAGAAAAGTTGCGTTTCCCTCCGGCTCGCACCGTTCCGATAGAAACTGTTCTTGTATCTTGAATTGTATCAAAGAAATCATAAATGGATACTTCCACTTGTACATTGCGGACATCCCATAGACCACGATTTTCAACGGCTCCACTTACTCGCAAGATTTCATACTCTCCAAGCCAATCCGATCTTTGTACACGATCCAGTTTCGTATTGACGACACGAACCGGTCCTTCGCCCTCGATCATGTCCAGCAATGGTTCTCGAAGGGTAAAATCTCCGGATGGATCAATACGAACGCGATTTCGGAGTGTGTCTGCTTGGAGATATTCCGGATTCAAGGAAACAGCGCGTTCATACTGGGCGACAGATTTTCGAAAACGGCCGGAGGCCCAATACAAATCGGCCAGTTTAAAATGATGATCGGCATTATCCGGTTCTCGAGCCGCAAGTTCTTCAACATGCTGAATTTGTTTCAATAGTTCATTTCTTCGATCAGCAAGCTCTTGATTTTTTTGATCGACTCTGGATTTGCATAGATCGATGATTTCTTTCGCCTTATTGACTGCAGAGGCATCCGGATATTGCTCGATGAAAACGGTAAGCGTCTTAAGGGCTTGAGAATACTCACCTAACATATAATGGCATAAACCAAGTTGATAACGGGCATGAGGAACTTCTTGTTGGTCGGTATCTTTCGCATAAACAATACCTGCATATTTTAATTTTGCTGTTTTGAATTGACCTTGTTGGAAGTAGCGGTCTGCATCCAATACATTCCTGTGAGAATGGCGCTCGAAGGATATCGTTTTACCCGATTGATCTGCTGTTTTACAAGCCGGTAAAAGCAAAACTGAAAAAGCCATCATTAGAAAAAAGAAACAATTTCTTACCATACTATTTCGCCAACAAGGTATAATTATTTTAAAATTTATTTCACTTAGACATGTCAAAATGACCAAGTGAATCCGATACAAGATACGTAAATATGATACATTCCATTACAAGTTGGAATTATTTTACACGTGAATCGCAATAATTGAAAGAGAAGTCTCTAATTTGTTATTTTCTTTTTTCAATCAAAATAATGTTCGATTCTGTGATTAGACGATAAAGCATCATCTATCATTCAAATTTGTCATTATACTGTAACTTAACTGCGCTGATATTGTCACAAGTATTATTTAAGAGTTCAACTCACACTTCTCTTCAGGTATACTTGAAAAACCGACGAAAGTTTTGAGTTTTTATACCGTCAAAATGTATTGTCATTCCATTAGTATATTCGTTGTTTTTTCATTGGTAACTAGCACATTGGCTTATACCGTGGCATTTTGGTATACGTTACTTCCGGATTCTGCCAGAGTAGTAATGATAATCAAAATAGTATACTCAACCAACGATTGAGAGGATGACAGTTTTCCGTGCAGAACAAAACAATCGCTTAACAGGAGAAATATAGATGAAATCAAGCATTTACTTGACCGCAGTTATTGTGAGCACCCTATTGAATATGAATTTGGCATACAGCCAAGATGAAAAGGAGAGCGCAGTAGAACAATCCACTCAAAATACAGTTGCAAATGAATGGATCACGGCAACATTCGATCCGGAAAAAAGTGGCCGATTAGAGATGTTCAAGAGTAAAAAAGATTTCTTGCTTTGGCCGCATAAAAAAATTGATCTCGCCTCCGACACATTCCCAGGAAATTCCTTACTTCTCTATGCAGAGCATCCTTTATCGAGCAGTCAAATGCTTCCCCTACCTGAGACTTTGAGCATTGAAAAGAGAATCCCGCAGAATTCCACTCCCTCGATAATCCATATGAAAGGGGAAAATGAGTCATTGGCCATAGCAAAAGAGATATCCCTTAAAGGAACAGAAGCCATCTTATGGATCACAACCACGATACAAAACAAAGGAAAACAAATAGTCACGTTTTTCCCGACGGAAATCACATCTATCAACGCGGAATTTGGAATCAGCAATATGGCCAATATGAATCGGCTCTTTTATTCTCCTTACACCCCCATTTCCGAAGAAAATGATGGTATCGATGTGACCCTTGGCTTGGTCAATAATCCCGAGTTTCAACCCTTGAGTGACAAAGAGATATTTTTCATGAAATATTTGGGGCGAATTGGGGAGGTTCGCTTGACGAATAAGAAACAATGGTTTGCGATTCAAGATGAAAAATCCGCTCGAGTCTATGGTATCGAATATGATTTTTATGACATAAAACCCAAGCCGATTGCCAATAATGTTATCCTTTTCAGTAACGGAGCCGGGGAATTCTTTCATGAAGGACAACTCCACTATAACAACACCGATGTGGAGAAATACATTCGTCTGACCTATGTCATGGGTCAAGTAGACTTGAATCCGGGAGATTCATTTTCTTATGAAAAGAAATGGAGTGTTACTAGCAATATTGCTCCGATCATCGATATCGAAAATGGAATTTCATATAGCAAGCACATTGACGTGTTACATGATGAAGTTGGATTTTACATTTTTGGGGCTGTGGGAATTCCGCAAAACGGACCGGTAGGCTTTCAGTTTCTCGATGAACACGGTGAAATTTTGCGTAAAAATTATTCAATCTCCCTTTTATTGAATCCTTTTCATAAAATCAAGCGTCCAGCGAATTCCGTAATCGAATATCCCACCGTCGTATCTCACCAAATAGGCTTTCCAGTAGTAGACAGTGGTGAAATCGATAAGACTGTTTTTCAAGTACTGATGGAGAAAACCCAAAAAATCCAGATGGTGCTTCTTGATAAAAAAGCGGAAAAACCGATTCGGGTAATTGATGAATATACGGGAGCGATTCCCGAATACAAAGAGGCAGAATATCATTGGTGATTCATTTGCTGTATAATACCCATTGAATAAATAGGACGCGGTGTAAGGTTGTTTACTTTTTTCTCTTTCTGGTATATACATATGGATTCGTCTTGTGGACTGCCAAGATGAATGCCATTTTGCTCTGTTTCAAAGAATCATTCCATGTAATGCGGAGACAATATGGACAGTTATATTCAAGCGGCAGAACAAATCAAAGAAGATGTTCTTGCCGAATATATCAATAGTTATCCGGATTTAGCCGGGCAGAATCCTTACAATTCAAAGCCCAATGTACCGCGTGTGTTGGACAACATTGAAATCGTATTCCGTAACTCCGCAAAACAAAAAGTATTTTCGGAGCGGATTCGCGGAATGTTGCGTTCGAAACTGGATGGAGAGGATATTCTTCCGGCGTATTTGACTACCCAGGATAATGAAAGTTACAATGATAGCCTTGACTCGATCGCTTGTTCGAAAAAAATTTGTTTTTTTCTTTTTACTTCCCGCTATAAAGGTTTCGGTCTGGTAGAAAGGACAAAATACACAGAAATCCTGCGAAAGCAGGAAACCATTTGCCCCCACAAAAATATCGATATCTATAATCTGAAAAAAGCGCTCGTCGATTTGATGGTTGACGGGTATCCGAGTTATCAGAAGATACAACCCATCCTTGGTGACTATATTCAGGCTTTGCGGGATTTGTTAGTGGCCCAAGGGAAAATTTACAAATGTGAAGCCGATTTGATGCGGATTTTTTCGGAGTGTATGGAGGAGATTTCACAGCTCAGTTTGGATCAAGAAAAACCCAAATTGAATCCTGTCAGTTTAAAGGCCATGCTTCAGGTTCTGTTGGAGTTACGAAAACGAGGTTTGAACATTCCCGAAATCAAAAGTTCCTTTAAAAACGTCTCACTCGAATCCATACTCGCTGAAATGAAAGAACATCATCAAAACCTACTTGAAGAGTGTGAGATGATCGGGGATGTCACGGCTTTTCTCGATGAAGTCATTATGTACATGGAAAAAGCGAGGCAAGCGGAAGTCAAAAAGGCACAAGAAGCGGAAAAAGAAGTGGATTCAAACGAAACGGTTTTTGATTCATTGTCTGCGAAGTTTAAAGACTGGATTTCCCGTTGATTTTGAATTAACCAGCTCACTTTACGCTTTATAATATAAACTGTTTCGTATTCGATAGGAGTGTAGGTATCTTGCCTGCTTAGGGCGCGAGTAAGATATCTTTCGAATTTAAAATACGGACAGGGATGTCCGCGCTCCCAGTTCAATTTCTGTCGATTGGGAGATCGGATCGCTGATTTCCATTTTGATGTGAAGCGATTCGTTGACATAGTGGACAAATTCCATAAATTCGTCCAACAAGTCTGGCGCAACCCAATACTCCATTCTTCCTTCTTTGGCATTCTCGGTGCGTACAACGACCATCCCTTCATGATCATCGAGAACGGCATTGATAAAACCGATCTCTTTTGGGGGAAGGCGGCCGGGAAGAATGACACAATCCTTTTGGTCTCGTTCGATCATGCTCCTCCGTTAGCAGGGGGAGTGGAAGGTTCTATACCGACCATTTTGAGGATCGGATCAATGAATTTTGCCAGGTAACTTTGATAAAACGACGATTGGGAAATGGCATCCCAATACATGTAGAGCACGCCGACGATGGCCACGATCACGACGATATTGACAACCATCTTGAATGTTCCGCCCTGGAAGAAATCTTTCGCTTTATCTTTGCCGGATTTGCCTGGAATTTTTGTCTGCCGGTGCCGAAGAATCTTATCTCGTTCACTTTCCAAAGAACCAAGGGTTTCATTGAGAAGAATGTTCGCGTCATGCCATTCAATAAGGGTTTTATTGACTTCGAGTGGACTCAAGTGGTGAAAACCTGCCAAAGAGATTGTTCGTTTCACCGTTGTCAGAATGGATTGCCCAATATGAAAGTCCTTCTTGATCACTTTCATAAAATGTGCATGGTGCTCAGCAACGATCTGTTTGATCTGCTGAAATTCCGGATCCAGTTTATTGACATCCGTCTCATCGCCATAAAAGGCTGTTGTCAAGATCTGATAAAATTTATTCCAGATCTTCATCAGCATCCGTATTTCATCCATTTCTTCTTCAATATCTTTCATTGTTGCCGCCATGGCATTCCTCCATACTTAGGCTAATTATGAAGAAACATAACGTAAGTTATGTTTTTTGTGTAAGTTAAAACAGAATTCCCTTGTCCAGCAAGACATGAAAAACACTCTTTAAAATAAATATCACCGATTATCAATTTCGAAAAGTCCTATTCGAAGTTAAAAGCAAATACATAATAAAATCATACCCTCTCGAGAGTAAAACCAGCAGGTCAACGCATCGCTATTTTTTCACTTGCCGAATTCAAGGTATCCAAATCGGTTCGGTTCGTGAAACGTTTTCGTTCGAGTAGGCGACCATGCAACATGCTCCGTTTTTTTTCCTTTCGTGCGGTTGTAACGATAAAAATTTACCCGCCAAACATCGCCTTGTTTGGGAGGAGTGACCTCCAAATCTGAAAAAGGAATCGCCACTTCGACACGCCATTCCTTATCCGGAGAGGATGTATCATTGAGTTTTCCTTCGACAATAACCGCAGATTGTATATTTTCAGGATTCCAATCGCGATTCAAATCTCTTTTGATGGAAAATCCCTCGTCGTTCAGAGTATTTTGGATGATACCGTCGAATGATGTGCCTAATGGATTCCATTGCAATTCGAAATAACGGGTGAGTGTTTGCGGTGCCAAAAAGAATTCCACCACCTCTTCTTCCCATAAATTCGCATCGTGCCGAGTCATTGTCGCCTGAATATCGGAATCGGAACAAATCCACCCCAAATAGAGAAAACTCGTATTATAACAAATGCGGAGTAGTGTTGTCTCCGTTTCGATACCGCTTCCGTCATTGTGGAAAAATGGTGTGATGATGGCGGCATTGCCCCAGACAGGCTCATTGAAATTGCCATCGATGCGGATTTCTTCTTCGATTTTAGGAATCACGATTTGTTTCGAATTCATATTCATTACCCTCCTTGCTTGAGAATATTGAGTAGATATCCGGAATAAGCGAAGTCTACCCTAACCAGAGAACACTCAACCGCCAGGACAAACCCGACGTTTCGCCCTGATTACCCGCTCAACTGGAAATTCATGTGGGATACTGCTGCTAACTGTAAAACTCCTTCTATACTTGAAAAAAGGGCTTTACGATTCATTTCAAGAATCCCCATCGAAAATGTGATTAGGATTCAATATACTAAGAAATAGAATGAAATGAAAGGAATATTGAAATTTAGCCTTTCCAAGAGTTCAGATAAGGTGTATATTAGTAAATAATTTATCTATCTTTTACTACCAATGAGCGATCATGACAGACGAACTGACTATGACCAATGCCGGGAAACCTCCCGTTTTGAGCGAAGCGACATTATTTCGGATGTCCCGTTATTTGAACGTGCTGGAAGAATTTACCCAAAAAGGAATCGAGAGAGTGTCGACTCGTAAACTGGCGGATTTGTTACATGTGAATCCAGCTGTCGTGAAACAAGATTTTTTGCCGCTCAATGTGCGAGGGCAAACAGGAGTAGGGTATGCAGTGCCGGAACTGCTGGCGGCCATTCGGGAAGTGTTTTTGGCGCGCAGCCCTTTCCATTTCGCGATTGTCGGATTTGGAAACATCGGACAAGCGATTGCAAATTACATTTCCTTCGAACGGCAAGGGTTTAAAATACGGGCAATTTTTGATGTCAATCCGAAATTTCACAGTTATTCTGTGCGCGGTGTGCCAGTGTTCGATATAGATAAAATTCCAACCATGTGTAGGGAGCGCTGTATCGAAATCGGGGTAATATGCACTCCCGCTTCCGCCGCCCAAGATATTGCGGATCGCCTTGTTGCAGGCGATGTAAAAGGAATTTGGAACTTTGCACCGACGGAATTGATTGTCCCGGATGATGTGATCCTTGTCCACGAGCACCTGACCCGTGGATTATTGACAATTTCGTATCATATTGGACAATTGCACGGCCGCGAAAACCAATGTCAAGAAGTTCCTGGAATTATTGAGGAGGCGTAAGTTCTGATTTAAGACCTGCTTTCTTGAGAATTGGATGTGACACTGTCGTAGGGACGGTTCGCGAACCGCCCCGACCTGATATTCAATACCTGCTTTCTCTTAGGCTTGAGCGAGACCCCGTCGTAGGGGCGGTTCGCGAACCGCCCCGACTTTGCATCATTTCTCTTCCCAGAAATTTAAATTAATGCAATACTATCTCTTGTATATAAGTGTATATACATGTACATCTCTAATCAAATTTTTATAGAAAACTGACACGACCTCAATGAAATTCCGTTTCAATATACACACTGTACTATTAAAATACGCTTTTTTTATGTTAAAACATCTTTGAATTCGTAAGAGTTGATCGTGGGAAAACGTAGTAGAAACAGTAGATTTATGAATGCTTTCATGTTTACGGCGAAAGGATGAAAAAGATGCGGGCAGGGATGCCCGCGCTCCAGGTATTTATGGAAGGGAGGTGGTTTTCAAATATTTTGTAGATTGAATATGAATTAGATCGATTCAAAATCCACAACATTACCTACTTCACGATTGAAAGGACGAACAAAATGATTCGAAAACAAGGAATTTTCTTTTTTTTACTATTCACATTCTTTTCGCTGAGCGGAATTCCGAGTTTTTCACAGCCGCTTGGAGAAGAAATCACCGTCATTGACGATACCCCCACTTTTGCGGATCTCGAAAATTTGGAGGCCATTACCCCCGATGGCCCGGTGATCTTAGCCAAAACGGACGGAGAAGATCGCGAACCGAAAGCGTCCATTCTCAACAATGGAACGACAACCGTCTTTTGGGTCAACCGGAACGGCAGTCATCATGTCAGCGGTATCGACGCGAACGGAAATCGCTTAAAAGATATTATCGAGGAATCCAGCGCTGAAGATATCATTGTGGGTATCAACACCGGTAGCAATACCAACTGGACCCTCAACAAAGCGGATCGAGTCGGCGGAGGTTTCCTGGCGGCAGCTACTTACAAATATGGACAATTGATGGGTTCGGAAGCCCAGTTGCCGGAAACAATAGGCGATGCGGACGGAATCGTTCAAGACGACGGGCAGGGGCATGGATTTTTTCGATTGTTCGATGAAAATCTGGAACCAATCACACCGCCAATCTCCATTTCTCAATTCAGCGCCGGACACCGTGAATGGGACTGCTGCTGGTTGTCTGATGGAAAATTTGTAATCGGAACGGTCTGCCGTGGACATCGCTATGAAGCCGATCCGGATTATCCTACCGGAGGAGATCACGTTGCGACGATCAATATCTTCAATGCCGACGGTACTCGTTTCATGGATGAGATTTACGTCTCCGAGGATTTGACGGGTAGTCAAGAAGATTTCAGACTCGGGGCGCTGGGGGACGGATTTGTGGCAATGTATGTGGATAACGATTCGTCTGTTGGTGGCTCTCGTTTGGATAAAGGCATCATTTTCGATAACGAAGGCAATCGACTCAAAGAATTCATCGCGACCGATGAAGAGACAGGCATAGGAGTCAGTTGGATGGATGGAAGTGGAACCAACACATTTGTAACCATTCATCAAACCAATGGACCTGCCGATATCGGCCTTCCCGATGATATGGTCGATTTTCCGGTCTTGCTCGGTCAAATTTGGAACAGTGAAGGAGAGCGAGTGGGTCCTTATCTCGTTGTCAGCCAACATGGGGACGGGCGAAGTTTGGGACGCCCACGCTGTGCTGTAGCTCCCAACGGAACGATAGTTTTTTCTTGGGATGACAATCTCGCCGATGATGTCCAATTTACAACAAGTGTTGTCGGACGAATTTTCAATTCGGATGGTTCACCGGCCACAGATGCGTTTGTCGTTCATCCGTTGCCCGAATTCGAGGAAACGCTCGGAGGGGATCCGGGAGAACCGATTCCTGCGATCCATAACGAAGTTGTATCATTTGCTTGGGGAAGCCGGGCAGTTCCTGAAGGCGCAGCCCGCGATATCGTCGCGATGGTCTTCCACAATCCGGCGGAAGGGACACCGGTTATAAACTGGGCATTGTACTAATTCCTCAATAAAGGAATATCCTAAAACCGATATTTTCATCGACAGACTGTAACATGGGGCAATCCCATAGGATTGCCCCCGCATTTCTTATGTAGAAAGGCGCCGTTTCCAGCCGGTTCTGCATGACAGTTTATTCTGGTAGTTGTTTTGTATCCTGGCATAAACACAATAAAATGAAGATTGCATCCATCGAGCCAACATCTTCTACCTTGACTCAAAACGGAGTAATGAACGATGCGTTTCAAAACAGCGGCATTCACATTAATCGAACTTTTGATCGTTGTGGCTATTATTGGAATTCTAGCGGCCATCGCTGTTCCCAATTTCATCAATGCGCAAATTCGCGCCAAAGTCTCGCGTGTCAAGTCGGATATCCGAGCGTTGGCTCAAGCGCATGAAATGTATTATTTGGATAACAATTCTTATCCCCCGGAATCGGAAGACAATATTTTCACTGGGAGACGGGCGAGATCGGAAGCCGGTCTTTTCTTTTTGACATCGCCGGTATCGTATATCGGTTCACTTCCTCATGATCCCTTTCAAGATTCCGCCGCGGCTCGTTTTGAGGGAACGGAAGCCGCATATGAAACCGGCGTGGCGAATCGCGGCCAACGGAATGTCGCCTATAACATCTTTTCCCGAGGGCCGGATATAGCGGAAAACGGATTGTACTCGGCACAACCGTTTTTTGGTATCCAGCGCAACAACGGTCAGGGAAATACCTATACGCCGACAAACGGGTTGGTGAGTAATGGAGATATTTATTGGTATGGGGGTGATCCCAGCGTCGTCCGGAATTTGATGGTCGATGGGAAAATGTACAACGGGAATTTTCCTCCTAATTTTGCGGGCTAAATCGATCCACTAGAGAAGAAAACACCATTGTTTCGGGGCTAATAAGAAAAAATTGGCAAGATACCGGTTTCTTTTCGAGTCAAAATGATTGCCAAAGCCACCTGATTCCGCTACTTTCTGAAGGGAAATCGTGTATAATGATTTTCTTGGGGTAGGAGGGATTATTTTCGGATAGTCGAATGATAGCCGAGTCTTGCTATGTGGGATTTTTTCAGTTATTTAAATATATCAATTTGCATAGGCATAATAGGTTATCTCTTTATCTCGCTGACTTTCAGGGGGATTGCAGAAAGCCATTCCATTTCCCCCTTTGTCCCCATTCTCAAACCTACACAATCAAGGTTGTTGATCGTCGGTTTTATTCTATGGACCTTCGCCTTGATTTTGGAGGTGACCTATCCCCCACCAAGGAGTGTGTATGCCCGGCTTGTCAATATTTTTCATCCGGCCATTTTGACCGCGGCCACGATGTACCTTGCTCACTCCATGATGATTTTCAGTTCTTTATCCACGAGAAAAAATCAGATTCCCAATGAATTGGATAAGATCAATATTTACCGAATCATCAGCATTGCGATTTTAATAATGATGGTAACCTATTCGGTTATATTGGGGGATCAATATCGGATATACGAACGCCTGTTTCTCAGTTTTTATATGATTTGGCAATTAATCATTCTCACCCATGTTTTTTCCGTTGTTCAATCCAGCAATCATATACTTCAGAAACCGCTGACCATTTTACTGATCATTTGGGGAGTGAATGTCCCAGCGGAAATTTTCAAAGTTTCCCTTGTGACGACGGTTACATTGACCGGCTATCTTTTGATTATTTTGCGGGCAAATCATCTCTATTTGTCGGAAACACTACGGCGCGCCAATTCGTTCAAAACCGAAAAGGACGTGATGATATCCTTTCTATCGAAATTGAGTTCCGGCGATGATTTATCTTCGACTTCGATTCAAGACAACGAAACGGATTTTGAAGACGAAATTTCTTTTTTAGGGGGATTTGACCTAGACCGTCTTTTACAAATCATGCTGGATTATGGGATGGAATTATGCAACGCGACTGCCGGAGCTATTTTTATCCGAGATGATATTCATGAGTTGTTTTCCAAAACCCAGAAAGCACCCGACAAGGGAATTTTTTTCTCTGCGCGAGCAGTATCCGGCCTTTATCCCCCGACCTTCGAAATGGGGCATTTTCCTTATTCCCCCGATCGAGTCGATCGAATTCACGATGTAGTCCGTTCAGAGAAATTGCCGATGGGGGAAGGAATCATCGGTGAAGTGGCACAAACCGGAAAATCGGTTTTGATCCCCAAAACCGAGAAGAATCCACAGATTCAACAACAGCATGAGGAATATCTCAAAATAACCAGTATACTGGCGGTTCCCCTTAAACTACTGGATCAGACTATTGCTGTTCTTTCCCTTATCAACAAATCCGGGACTCAAAAAGAGTTTACACATCAGGACGAAGCGACCCTGATAGCCGTATCGGTTCAAGCAGCCAATGCGCTGGGCAGTGCAATTATGCACAGAAATCTACAGGAAAAAGAGCGGTTGCAGCGAGAGATCGAGTTGGCAAGAGAAGTACAGCGACTGCTGTTGCCTAAAACATGCCCTGAAATCAAAGGATACCAAATTGCCGCGCGCAGCGTTCCCGCGCAGGATGTAGGCGGTGACTACTACGATTTCCTCTGGCTGGATAAAGAACGCCTGGCAGTCGTCATTGCCGATGTTTCAGGAAAAGGAATTCCGGGTGCACTAACCATGGCAACAGTTCGCAGCGCATTGCGTGCCATATCCACACAGAATAAGAGTGCACGAGAAATCTTGATCGATTTAAATCAATTTATTCTTCCGGATATGCGCAAGGGAATGTTCGTGAGTATGCTGTTAGGGATCGTGAATATCCGTACAGGCGAGATGGAGATCGTTAGGGCTGGGCATGAACCTTTGTTGGTTTTTCGAAAAGACAAACCATCTTATGAATCATGCATCCCCGCCGGAATTGCCTTGGGAGTAATCAATGGCGAGTTGTTTGCTTCCAATACCCAACAAGATGTTGTTCGTTTGCAGGAAGGCGATAAACTTGTTCTTTACACAGACGGCATCACGGAAGCCATGAATGCTGCTATGCAAGAATTCACGTTTGACCGTTTTATTAAAGTGTTGGATGAATGTAGGAACCTATCTGCAGAAGAAACGGTTCATCGTATCAGCGACCGGATCGCTTCGTTTTCGGGGAAAAAATCCCAACATGACGATTTGACGTTGGTGGTTCTGCAGCGGATATAAATTACTCTGAAATTGCGGGCAGGGATGCCCGCGCTCCGGGGGTTATTCGGCAGGTCCGCCGACGAGTTCTTCACCTCGTTTTTCCCAATTCATCCCCTCCATCACCCATTCCACCAGTGTATTATGGATTCCTTCATCAATCTGAAGGACTCTGCGTATTTCATCGATGGCATGCTGTTCAACTTCACTGAGGTCGCGATCGGACATTACAAGAAGGAGACATTGTTGGTACAAAAATTTTCTTTGGGCCTCTTCTGGGAATTCATCCAACCGTTTTTTGATTCCATTCACGTCTTCGAAATCCTCATGCATGGCTTCTTCGATTTTATCCTGGTGAAGATCCATTTTGAGACCGATCAAGCGAATGCGTATGGCTTCCAACAGACCGAATTCACGGTCGATAGCGGCCAAGTCACGTAGGATGCAAATAATTGAAAATTTTTGTGATTCGGACAATTTTATCATGGTACAACTTATCCTTTCCAAGATATCAGCCGCCGGTAAAATGGCGGATATATTATTCTAACTCAAAAATCCCACCCGCTCGAATCCCCCGCCCCTCAATGTTCTTTCAATCACATTATTACAGCCAAAAGCGCGGACATTTTGCTTTCCGATTCGTCCCCGCTCTATGGCAGATACGATGAAAGGAACGCTATCAAAAGACATTGCCGCCAATTCGGATAAATCAAGAGCAAATTTTTTCGGTTTTTTTTGCAGTATTTGAAGAATGGTATCTCCCAATTCAATTGCATCGTTCTTTTTCATAATCCCGGAAACGGTTACAATCGTTCCTTCTTCGGATTCCAAGATTTGAATTTGCATGTTTCAACTCCTACAACGCAGTGTAATCATAAGATGATGAGGTGTTCATTGTATGATTTACCTATATTGTCATCATATTTTTCAATTTCTACTTTGATATTGTGCAGACAGGATGTCTGCACCACAATGCTTGAATTTGTGCTGTGGCATCATTTCTGTTGTGTTATCCTGTTTTCCGAAAAGTGTGTTGTCAACTGCTTCTTGATTTCATGAAATGAATCCAGATTGATTTTCATGGCATTCATGAATTCGAGCATGTATTTCATCGTCCGATTCTTGGCGATATGATTTTCACTGGGACAATTTCCACCATATAGGACAATATCATCCACTTCTCCAAAAAGAACAATTGTAGCACGAGGACAAAGGGATGTACACAAACTGAATATCCTTTGATTGGAATTGTGGATTTGAAAGAATTCCGAGTATATACATCTTATTTCTTCCGAGAAATTCTCATCTTCATGATTCATTGAATTCAACTGAGTCACGAGTTTTTCGAGTTGGGAATGAACCTTTCGAGTCTGATCGATCTGTTCCTTCAATTCCGAAAGCAATGCCATCCGTTGTTTCGGAAAATCAGATATCAAAAATCGACTCAAAATAGGTTTTTCTATCTTCGTTGCATTCCAGTTCGAGATGAGGTTCTCCAAACTCATGCAGGAAGTGCCAGGAATTTTCGCACCTTGTATGGAGGTATTGATCACCACACCGGCTGTATCTTGTATCAGTTCCGTAAAGGCATCCAAATACATTTTGTACAACGCACTGGTTTGAACGGAATATCCATCATTGGATGGAACATCATAGAGAGTTTCAGAATTAGAGTTGGGAGATTGAAGTTCATTTTGTATGGCTCCTTCAGCGTATCGTTTCGAACCGGAGAAGGAAAGATCGATTCCAATTAGAACTATGGGAGAACACCCCATGAGTCTTGCAAGATGGTAAGCGGCATGGGCGGTTGAGCTGTGCGCTTTCAACTCTCCTACCATCCCTATGGCATCCCAAAAATTGAGCAAACGGGCGGCTTGATGGGTATAAAAAAATATCCTGCCTTCATAACGGCGAATAATATCCGGATGAATTGTGGGGGAAGCCGCCAAGAATCCTTTCGAACAATCGATTTCTTCAAAATGGCGAGTATTGAAGTTCGTGAAATCCAGACTGACGATGACATCCGGTTGAATGTGATGACGATGCAAGATGCGGCATGCGGTATCGATAGCGATAATCAATCCTTTATCGGAATTTTCATCCAGTACAGATAACGAATCTTGTACGCTGGGTCCCGGACCAACGAGAAAGGCAGGAAACCCAGAGGCCACGCCTAGTAATCGCAAAATAGAAGAACCATTCATCAACAATGAAAAATTGGCGGTTATATTTTTTGTAATGGATACACTTTGCGCTTCCATCGAACGAATTTTAATATCTTCTTCTTGCGTCGCTTGTTCAATGGAAACTGCCATCTCGCGAATATAGTCTGAATAGATATGCCCGGCAGCAGGTGGATAGCTCATCCGGATTCCGCATGCTCTCATTCGGTTGGATGTCATACCGGAGAAAAGCATTCGCGCCACTTGCTTGGTCGGCATTCCAGCAACAAATTGAACGCGGGGGGAGCAAATGATATCGGACAAATCGGTTATATGGAATACCGCTTTCAAAATATCGAGGGATGGTTCCACCATCCAAATCAATGCATTTTCATTCGAAAGTTCAAACAATGAACGAATAGGATAACCGGAACAAATCCCGATCAACATGACATGTGCGTTCCGTAGAAATGACAGACCTAATGATTGAACCCACTTTTGGGCTTGGTGATGGGGAAAATGGAGATCGTCAAGAGGAAAATATTTTCCATCGGATTGTTTAACCGCTAAAAATGGAAAACGATCTTCACTGAAGCTTACTAGATAATTATCACAATTCATTCGGTGTTCCGACAAACGGAGACTCAAATCGAAATTCCTGGCCTGCATGGCTTGGATATTCTTTTTCCATAAAGGATTGTGAGGAACGAGACGATTCGTCATTTCTTACATCAATCTTCTATAAAATTATTCATGCTTTGTGTATCTTTTTTTGCCTTTCGGCAATGTCATGGATAATCACCATTCTTCTTTCATATACCTTGACGAATACAAATCCGGTCATTGGAATATCCATCAGAAAAAGAACAGTATCTATATTCCCATTATTCATAAAAGGAGGCAAGAATGAAAGAGGTTGGTTCAACGTGGAATCGGCGGGATTTTTTGTCATCGATTGCAACAACAGGTAGTGTCCTAGCGGCGGTCCCTGCTGCCACATGGGCAAGTTCGGCAAACACGAATGATAGGAAGATCAAACTGGGATTCGATAATTTCTCCGTTCGGTCGATGGGATGGAACGCATCCCAACTTTTGGATTACGCGGCATCCTTACAAGTCGATGTGCTCATGATGTCCGATTTAGAGGTGTATGAGAGTTTCGAAGAGGATTATTTAAAAAGTATCAAACAAAAAGCGGATGATTTGGGCATTCTCATTCACGCCGGTACTGGCGGGATTTGTCCAACTTCTTCCCGCTGTATTACAAAGCATGGAACGCCGGAGGAGCATCTCGCGTTGACTATTCGAGTCGCTCAATTGCTGGGATCGCCTGTGGCACGTTGTTATTTGGGTTCCGGCCAGGATCGCAAAGGAGAAGGCGGGATTTACCGTCATATCGAAAGTACGGTTAAAGTGTGCAAAGCAGTGCGCAATCGGGCGATGGATGCGAATGTCAAGATCGCGATTGAAAATCATGCCGGTGATATGCAAGCGTGGGAATTGGCAATGTTGATCGAAGAAGCCGGGAAAGAGTATGTCGGCGCCACGATGGATTCCGGAAATGCCGCCTGGACAATTGAGGAACCAATGGTGAATTTGGAAATTCTCGGTCCCTACGCCGTATCGACCGGAATGCGCGACAATGCTGTGTGGGAATCCGAGAAAGGGGCGTTAGTGGAATGGGCAAACATCGGTGACGGCCATATTGATTGGAAGGCTTATCTCGAGAAATATTCGGAACTTTGCCCGGATATCCCGTTTATTTTGGAGATCATTTCTCAGATCGGCCCACGGCCATTCAATTATTTTGAAGAAGATTTTTGGGATGCTTTTCCCAAAGCCAAAGCGTGTGAGTTCGTTCAATTTGTGGAAATGGCCAAAAACGGTAAACCCTTTGTGCCGCCGGAGGGACGACCAAGCGGTGACCGATCGAAAGAACTCTCTCAGAAGCAACACAAATTCGATTTGGAACAAAGCATACGTTATTGTAAAGAAGTTCTTGGATTGGGACAAAAAGCGTAAATCAATCGTGTAGTCCTTTTGCCCGTAGCATGGGTAGAAGGATATCCAAATGATCCGTTTGGATATAATCCGCACCCGCCTTGATGGAACTCATCATACCAAATTCATTATCGTTGGCGCCCATTGTGTTCATGAACGCCTTTTTGCCCACCAGATGAATGTCTCGAATGAGCGCTTCACTGAATTCCGGCCAATCGATGTTGACAATAGGCGGATCAAATTGATCGATTAAAAGAGGAAGACCGATTTTGCCGATGGGCACTGTCGGGCGAATGAAGAAATCGTCGCTGATTTCTAACGTCGCTTGCAGTAAGTCCCAGTTTCCACAATATAATGTCACTTTTCCCAAAAGGTTTTCTTCCCGTAGAATTTTGACCAATTTTTGGGGATCACCGGCTTTGAAATCGATATCGGGAAGTGCCCGGCCGCGGATTGCAGTTAGCGCTTCTTTCAAGGTTGGTACTTTTTCACCCTTGAATTCGGGGCTGAACCACGAACCGGCGTCTAGTTTCTTCACTTCCTGCAATGTCATTTCGGCAATCGGTCCGGAGCCGTTGGTTGTTCGATTGACAGTCACATCGTGCATCAAGATCAAATGGCCGTCTTTCGTTTCCCGGATATCGATTTCCAGCAAATCCGCACCGAGTTCGATGGCTTTCACCAAGGCGGCAATGGTATTTTCCGGAGCAAATTTTACGGTACCACGATGCCCCACAACAAGGATGCCTTCCCATTCATAGATCGAAACATCGTTTCGGCTGATCGACTTCACGCGAGCTACATCGGCGTCGACGATAGCTCGGTAGCCGTCCAGTCCGACTTTTCCCTCGATTGTGTAGGTCTTCGTTGATTCATTGAATTGGATGTCTGTTACAGTGAGATAGTTTACCTGAAATTCGACAAGGTGAACAGCCTCGATGGGGGTAATGCAATCTCCCGCAAACGATGAAAAAGGGGAGAGTGAGACAAGAAACAGAAAAGCGAAAAGCGACGTTAGAATGGGATTTGTTTTGAGGGTAAAGTTCATTTTGTTTCCTTTCTTATAGGTGCAAACGTTTTTTCATCCCAAAGAGGGGGTAACAGAATATCATTTCCAGGGGTGTTGCCCACTAGCTATCATCTTTAATCCCGTTGGGGTAAATTACTTCATTTTATCCCCTGAGATGATAGTGCCACAAAACAGGAAATGTAACGCTTTTTCATATATACCGCAGGGACAGTGGTGTTCCATTTATAAAGTTTGAATGTTTCGGAATGATTAGGAACCTGTGTAAAAGCCATTTATTCAAGTCAGAAGTACTGGAATTCCGTTCAATTTTTTTTGAGTTGAAGTTGCACCTTTATAAATATTCGATACCATTATGAGAATAAAAAAATATCTCACTGAGGCCATATTAGTAATAACAGAGAGGAAAATGATGAGAACTGCATGGATTGCACTCTTCGTTACTGTACTATCCATTTCATCTTTTGCTGCACAGCCTGACTTGGATTCGCTGTTTTCCATATCCGTTCAACCTCCCGATTCGGATATCAAGCAGGGGAACGCTTCCGTAATTGAAGTAACCCTCGCTATCGCACTGGATCATTTCGTGTATCGGGAACATACCACCGTTTCTCTTACCAGTGCGGACGGAAACACCATCGCGGGAATTGAAGTGGGATCACCGGAGTATCCCGAACCCAAGATGAAAGAAGATCCGTTTGATGGAAAAATGAAACCGATTTATGATGGGACGGTTCAATTCGAGGTTCCTTTCACTGTCCAGGGGAATGCAGAATTGGGAGAACGGGAAGGAAAAATTGTCTTCCAGTATCAGGGATGTTCACCGGATATGTGTTTCTTCCCCCAAACCAGAGAGTTCCCGGTTTCTTTCACGATTACGGAAGGAAGCGGAACAGCGGCTCCCTCCTCTCTGGAAGCACAGCGGTCTGCTTCGATGGCAACCACGCAGTCGGGAAGTAAATTGGAAAACTGGCTTTCCAAAGGGTATTTGTTCACTTATCTCATTGTTTTTTTCTTTGGGATTCTGACCAGTTTTACGCCTTGTGTGTATCCGTTGATCCCCATTACCGTCACGATATTCGGTGCGCGGGATACGGATAGCCGGATGCAGGCTTTTTCACTCGCTCTCACGTATGTTCTAGGAATCGCGATGATGTATTCCGCGCTAGGCTTTGCGGCGGCGCGCACCGGCGCTGTGTTTGGCCAAATTATGAGTAATCCGTGGGTGATTAGCGGGATTGCCGCTTTATTTGTCGCGTTGGGGGCTTCTATGCTTGGCGCATTCGAACTGCAACTGCCCTCTTCCTGGCAAAGCCATTTAAGCCAAGTGGGTGGGAAAGGATACGGCAGCGCTTTTTTAATGGGATTAGTCGCGGGCATTGTCGCGGCTCCCTGCACCGGGCCGGTCTTGGCCGGAATACTCGCTTATGTCGCGACCGAAGGGAATCCAGTCTTTGGCGTTTCGCTTCTTTTCGTTTACTCGCTGGGTTTGGGAATGCTGTTTCTAATCATCGGAACCTTCTCTGGGCTTATCAGCAAACTTCCCCGTTCCGGCCGCTGGATGGAGAACGTCAAAAGTATGTTCGGGATCATCCTGTTTGCCTGCGCTCTTTATTTTCTGAAAGATGTATTTAAGGTCCTGCGAGCGCCGCTCTCCCCTACCCTCTTCTCCTATGTCACCGCCATCGTCTTGCTGGTTATTGGGATCGTTCTCGGTGCGGTTCATCTTTCTTTTCACACGCCGAATGTAATTCAAAAACTAAAAAAATCTGTCGGCGTAGTGCTCAGTGTCTTCGCTCTTTACCTTGGTTTTGGTAGTTTAACCGCCGTGGAAGCGAGCGAAGTGGATTGGTACTATGATTTGGAAAGGGGGTTAGAAATTGCCAAGAAAGAAGGCAAACCGGTTATGATCGACTTCTATGCCGATTGGTGTGTGGTGTGCAAGGAGATCGATGCGAAAACCTACTCCGACGAACAAGTCGGAGAAGCATTGGATCGTTTTGTGAATATCAAGGTCGATCTCACTGCCGACAATGAAAAAAATGATAGAATTTCAAAAGAGTACAATATTGTGGGATTGCCATTGATCGTGTTTTATAATTCCGAGCATAAGCGATTGACGAACAAACGGATCGACGGCTTTATCGGACCGGAAGATTTTTTGGAGCATATCGAGGATATTGAGTAACGGGAATAGTTCCTCTATATGAACAATATGGAAAGCCCGGCAATTGCTGGGCTTTTTTCATGGAAGAGAAGTATGTTACATTGAATGTATCATCTTGAAATAGGGATTAAGACTCTATGAAAACGTTGCGGATGTCGATCGGTTTTGTCTGTCTAATAACGTTAGCAACAATATGCAAAAGTGAACCATGCAATGGCCAAACCAGTAAGGATAGACTTCGCTTATCCTTGCTACCCGTTTCGATAAAAAAGACCGAATCTCCGAAAGAGAAGGCGCTTTCCATAGCGCGTGCCGATCCTCGGGTCAAAGATATTTTGACCGATTTTCCCACGATACGACTCGTTCCTACCTTCGCGGAAAAATATGGAGTCTGGATCATTGAATTCATGCGCGATGATCGAGAAGCCGGTATGACATCTGTCTCCTTGGAGACAGAGGAAGTTCTCGAATTTCATTTTCAACCCAAAAGGCTCCGTGAAACGGATGACGAGATCGGTAACGGAGAAGAAAGGGATCAAGAAGGTTCCTCGTTTTTTGGTATTCTTTTCCGATTTCTTCCCCATTTTGAAGGGGCATCACTTGCTTGGTTTTGCTTTTTGTTGACCTGTATTCTCATCGGGAATTTCCATCGGATCATTTCTCTTCGCAATGTTGATATTCTCCTTCTCTTTTCACTCTGCCCTTTTCTCAATGTGATCTGGCAAGAACCTGGAATTGCGTATACCGGCATTTTTGTTGTTACGGTTTTGTTTCTGATACGATGTGTGGCAGCAATCAGAATACAAAACCAGCTGCTCGAGATGGAAAACATCGGCAATACACGCATTCTTTATTTCATCTTGATCCTGTTGGCTCTTTATCATGTATACAAAACCTATGCCAGTGGAGTTGACGACAGCGGTATTTGGTCCGTTGCGGGAGCACAGTATCTCTATGAAACCGGACGGTTACCCTATGGAACCGAGTTCGGCCCGAATTGTGTGTACGGTCCTTTGATGTATCTTATCCATATTCCAGCCAATATTCTGTTTCTTCCGAACATTATGATGAACCCAGAAAAAGGAATGGTTGAACTCGGCGTGTATGAGCAGATCGAAATGCGGGGGGCACAGACTGTCGTGATCCTCATGGATTTTTTAGCTTTGTTGGGAATGTATCTTATCGGGAAAAAGTATGGTGGAATTAAGACCGGCATGATGCTCGGACTGCTCTATCTTTTGAATCCATATATTCTTGGAATGGGTGGGGCATTCGGTCTTCAGCAAACAAGTCATATTACTGGAATCCCATTCATTCTTTTTTCTTTCGTTTTTTTATCTTATCCCATCGCCACAGGGTTGCTGTTGGGAATCGCTACTGGGATGTTGTATTATCCAGTGTTTCTCTTTCCGCTCTGGTTCGGTTTTTATTGGAAAAAACATAGTGGAAATGCTGCCGGGAAGTTTCTTGTTTCTTACGCGTCTGTCGGTATCATTTGCCTGATATCGATTTGTATCATGACCGTTCCTGATGCAAGTCACGCTGGCATGTCTCCGCTTGAAGCCTTTGTTCACGACACAATCTATCAACAGCAATTCAGTGAAGGATACGGGCAAAGCCAATTCAGCTTTTGGGGGCAATATCCCAGCCTACGTGAATCCTATAAATCCATAGTGGGTATTGTTTATCTGTTATTCTGTTGGATGATTGCTTTGATCCCCATTCGGATGAATTTTCAGCGATTCATTGTATTGACAGCGTCGGTATTAGTGGGAACCCAGTTGGTTTTATCGCATGGAGGGGGGACATATATCGGATTTTATATTGCGCCATTTCTGATTACGCTATTCGGCTTACGAGGATTTGATTCCGATCCAACCGGTCAACCACTTGTAGATACGGAACAAGGCTTTGGAACGGATCGCATTGAGGTCATGTAGCAATTCACTTTTTTCATGCCGTACTTGATCCAGTTCATCTTGCAAATCTTTAAGATGCTGTTCCCGTTCTTCAAATCGTGATTCGAAAAAAGGTTTGGATTGTTCTCGTTTTGTCGGATTGTCCAGAATCCGCACCATTAGAGATGTGTTTTCTGCTTGCGAGAGCAGAAACGATATTTCTTGGGCGCCACGTCTCTTGGCGACGATATCCACTCGCCCCAAGGCAATTTCCCGGACCAGATCTTTCAATTCATCCAGGCTATCGTACCGAAGTACCCAACCGGCATTGTGATCAAGGATCATTTTCGCCCAGCACGATTCCGGAGCAACAATGCAGGGAGTTCCCGCCCACAGGGCAGTACCGGTGCGCAAATCGGACGATATCCGCCGTTCTTCTGTCGGATAGGATAGATCAATGGCGACGGTAGCCCGCTTGAGTTCGATGATATATTCGTTGAATGGTAATGTGCCGAGGAAGGAAACATGAGGATGATCGGCGAAGTCTTCATATGATTTCGTATTCCCTTCCGCAAATCCTCCACTGCTTCCTACAATGACCAATTGTCCTTTGCGATAGTGAACAAGGGTCTGAAGGATCGTTTCGAACGCCTTGAGCCGGTCCTGCCAGGGCCAAAACATGCCTCCCCAAAAAAATTGTGCTTCGTCTTCGGTAAATCCCTGCCGCGACCGCGGCATTTCATGCAACGAAAAAGAAACCACTTGTAAGCGTTCCGCATCTGGAGCCATGCCCGCCCAAGTCAACCAAGATGTATAGTAACCACGCTGTCTCTCATGGGCGCAAAGAAAATAGTCGGCTCGTGAAAGACATTCGACTTTATCGGCGATATGTTGGTGAAAATGAGTGTGGTCTCTCCAGTAATATTCCAAAATCAACGGACCAGGGAGATCGATAATAATCGGGATTTCCATCGGCTTTCGCAGAAGCGTCATGGGCTGCCATTGTTCCACCAGCACGGCATCGAAATCGGATGAGAGAAGTTCGTCTTGGAGAAGTTCCGGTTTGCAAGAACGAATCGTGAAATGATGCGGGCAGGAATGCCCGTGCTCTAATGTGGAATACGGCTGGAAGGGGTGTCCGCGCTCCGTTGAGGTGGGGTGGAAAAAAGTTACATTTACATTCTGTTTTACAAGAGAATCTACCAATCCCCAAATGCGGACTCCTCCTCCTGCACAAGGCTGCCCTAAAGGAGGCAAATTCTCAGTGGTAACAACGGCTAGACGTTGAATCATACGATCCTATTTATACAAAAGAGAAATAAGACGGTTTACATTCGCTCCAACGACTTTTGTGCTTCTTCCACGAGAGGGCTGTCCGGATAGTTGTCGATCAGTTTATGATATTCTTTCGCGGCTTGCGTCAAGTTATCCAAATATCGATTGTAAATACGGGCAATGCGAATTTGCGCTTCCGGCGCTTCCGGTGCATCAGGATAATTATCTACGACTTTCCGAAATTCTTCGATTACTCGCTCAAACCAAGGACGCTGTTCGCCTTTGCGGATATTGAAAATAACATCATGCTGCAATTTTCGAGCGATTTCATACTGCACCCGTGCCGAATAAAAATCCGTACCGGCTGCCGATACCGCTTGTTCGCTTTTTTCCGCGATTTTCTGAACCTTTTCTTCGACAGCGGTTTTTTGCAGCTTCAATTGTTCCTGCAAGCGGGTAATTTCCCTATCTTTTTGAAGCATTTGTTCTTTCAAGAGGTTGATATCCTCTTGCATCGTTTTTTGATTGTCCAAAATCTGTTGGAGAATAGCCTCGACATTTTTGCCGAGAGTCTGAGCCGCCTCCGGATACACAGCGACTGAAAGAAACAACACTCCACATACAATGATAGCAATGATTCTATTTTTCATAATCTCCTCATACATGCTTCGGCTTCGGGGAGAGCCGGAATGATACGTTGAAGGTATAGTATCGCGAAAAGAGACGAAAGAAAAGCGGTTCCAGTTTCCTTCAAACAAGAACCGCTTCGAATGAAACAGTCCGCCTTTGCCGTGTGCGAAGATTTTCGAGACCTGTCTCAACAGGTGGGCTCCCTGCACATTCCTTCAACCTTCCCCAAAGGGGCTTGGCATCCGGAACATGGTTAAGATCCCTAAGGAAAGGTATCGCCTCAAAAAATTTCTTCGGCATCACCAACAACGCAGATGCTGTTTTCATTCTTTTCAACATCAAAAACCGTTGCCCGATATTTGATAGCGGACATCAACATTTCTACTTTACTGAACTTTCCCGTTCATTCTAACCCAGACATTCTTTTTTTCAATACTGGTTTTATGAAATAAAGGTAACGCTACCGTCTCGTTAGCATAAAAAAACGGAAGATGCTGACGCTCCGATAATGCTCACGATGAAAGGTGCGGGCAAGGATGCCCGCGCTCCGATAATGACTACGCTGAAAGATACGGGCAGTGATGCCCGCGCTCCGACGTTCCCTTAGATTTGCAGTATATTACCAATGGATTATCATGAATGGAATAATCAATTGCGTGGACGATTCAAACCATCTATGATTACAATTCAGACTAGGAAGGAAGTGATTCCTTCTCAAAACGAAAGGAGAACGAAAGATGTTGACGAAAAAAAGTGGAATGATACTGGGATGCATACTTGCAACGATTTTAATCGGAACTTGGGCGGTGCAAAGCCAGGTGTCTCCGAGTGATATACAAACGGCGGATTTCGATGTAGATCGGGAGAGTGATTGGCCTGATTTGACCGATATCGATATCGATATTATCGGGATGTCGGATGCACAAGTCGGAAGGATCATCATGATCGAAGGCATCGAAAATGAAACATCCGTCAATTTTGATAGCCGTTCCGGTTCGACAACCGCAGGTACAACTAGTTATCCGCGCTTAATCTTTCATGGAATTTTCGACCGTGAAATGCGGGATTGGCGGCAGGATGCCATCGATGAAAATGTAACCAAACGGGACATCGATCTTTTTATCAACAATTCTTCCGGGCGGCGCGTTCTGCGAATCCGATTCTACAATTGCTGGCCGACCCGCTTTGCTCTTCCCCCGTTTTCGTTGGAAAACGCCACCCGGTATATTGAACGGATGGAATTCGTATACGATAATTTTGAGATTTTCAATTCATAATCCGGTCCCTCCATTACCCTGGGAACAAAAAAGAAATTGAAAACTAACATTCCAACGAAAATTGATAAAGGGGAAACCATGAAACATACAATTTCATTTCTTACTATAAGTATATTTCTGTTGACCGGTGCAATCGGAGTTCAAGCAGCGACTCCAAAGGCCATTGATCAAGAAATCGTCGATGGAGAATCCGGAGTATACATTCTCTATGATGACGGATTCCTTCATACAGCCGGTGAAACGGTGAATTTAGGATATCCCGAAGAGATCCAAGCCGTGGATTTCACACTTACCCCGTCCCAGAAGGGGTATTATATCTTAGAGGAAGACGGAACCGTTCATTCGTTCGGAGACGCTCTTATCATTCATCAATCCCTTAGTGATACCAATCGTTTTGTCGATATGGAATATGATTCTTCCGAAGAAGGCTTTTATTTTTTGAAAGAAGATGGAAGCGTGCAACCCGCCGGTGACGCGGTTTTTTATGGTGATTCCATTCGTGAAAATGCCGTTGATCTGGAAATCGGCATGGATGGAAAGGGATACTATGTGCTGTATCAAGATGGGAGTATCGCGTTTTTCGGTACCGCAGTCAATCTGGGTTTCACACAATCCTCACGAAAAAAAGCGGTAGATCTTGAACTCGCCGAAGGCGGATATTATGTCCTTTTTGCCGATGGAACATTGGAGCATTTCGGCGATGTGGTTCCTCTTCCGACGCCGGAAGGATTACCGGAAGATGCAATCGACATGACGTTGACCGAGCGAGGATATCGCATCTTGAGTACAAATGGAGAAGACACAACGATCTTACACTTAAAAAATCAAGGGACAATCAGCTGGTACGCTCAGGCTGTTCCGCGAGACGTCAAGCCGCAAGCGACCGCAACTCCCACTCCCACATTGACTCCTACTCCGACACCGCGTGCGGGTACGAAGTATTTCGACTTGAAACTTGCTGATTTCAGTGAAAAAGTTATTGGCCGCTTGCCCGAAGGAGCCATGTTGCCTCCCAATTTAACTACCAGCCAGGCGAGCGTTCCGAATGGAGATACATTCGTATTGGTCGCCACCGGAGAAGAACAAAAAGCGAAGCGCATCCGGCTCTATAAAGCGGTGAATTTCGAGTCAGCCGAGAACGAAGGAATATTGTTTGCTGACCTCGTACCCGAGCGGGGCGCAGCATCGGTTCGTGGAATTACCTACAGCGATTTGGGACTTGTCGTGACGCTGTATGATGAGCCAAGACCGATACTTCTTTTGATTGAAGGCCCTTTTGAACCGGCTTCTGCAAAAGGGTACCGGATACAGTAACATTCGAACTCAGCGGAAAAACCGTAAGATTCCAGTCGGTTTGAAGCGGGTGAACAGCGCATCGACTTTGTCGACTTTTTCTTTCAGGGCAATGATGATGGCTCTGTCATTCGCACGGAGTTCATCCTCTCCGCTAGGAATAATCACATCCTCTCCGCGAACAATAGCGCCAAGAAGAACATCGCGTGGCAGAAAACCATCTTTCAATTTCTTGCCAATCAAAACCGATTCCGATTCGACTTCCACTTCGATCGCTTCTGCCTTGTCTTCCGCCATCGTAGCCATCATCATGATTTTGCCCTGCCGGACATAACGCATAATCGCATTGATCGTAGACATACGGGGATTGACGGCCACATCGATGGGTTTGATATGAGCCAATAGAGGGATATATTGTGGCTTCCGCAAGAGGGAAATGACCCGCTTGGCGCCGCGTTCTTTGGAAAGCAAAGCGGAAAGGATATTCGTTTCATCATCTTGTGAGGCAGCCACGAATCCATCCGCTTCACTCACTCCGGCCTCACTCAACATATTGATATCCGTTCCGTCACCATTCAAAATCGTCACATGAATCAATTCGGTTGCAAATTGCTCACAGCGTTGTTCATTTTGTTCGATGAGAATTAGGTTCGCGCCTTTGTTTTGCAATTTATCCAACAAAAAATATGAAACCCTACTGGCTCCGACGATGACAACTTTTCGCAATTCCCGCGCAACGATCCCTGCCATATCGTTCAGGAGAGATAAGGAGGAAGTATTGGCAATCACATACACTTGATCACCCGGCAATACCCGTGTATCCCCTCGTGGAATAATCACCTCCTGACCTCGAACCAAGGAACCTACCAGCATGGAGTCGGAAAATCCCAATTGAGGGAGTTCTTGTAATGTACGATTACAGATGGGAGAAGCGGTAGTCGCCCGAAATCCGACAAGTTTCAATTTTCCCCCGGCAAAGTCGGTTACACTATTGGCAATCGGATTTTCAAGAAGATCGAACAGTTCCAAGGCGGCCACTTCATCAGGATTGATGATCAGGTCGATATTCATCGCCTTGCCGTAATACGATCGATCCGGAAGAAGATACTCCTCGTTTCGCACACGAGCGATTGTGTGCGCCACATTGAATTGCTTGACAATCGCACAGGCCAGCAAGTTACACTCATCGTTGTCACTCACCCCAATAAGCAAATCGGTCTGCTTTATCCCCGCTTGCAGTAAGATCTCCGCACTCGCTCCGTTTCCGAAGACTGTCAATACATCCAATTGACTTTCGATATCCGCGAGAACGGCGGGATTGCTATCGATAATCGTTACCTGATGCCCTTCTTGAGATAGTCTTTTTGCAAGTCCTTTACCAACTTCTCCCGCACCGACAATAATAATACTCAACGCCTGTATAGCCACAATCGCATCACCTGTTCGGCCGTTTTCGCAAGAAACTCCTTTGCTGAACGTATTGCTTCGGGAAGAATTACCGGTTGTTGGGTAATCGGGAAAACGGCGACAATCCCTTCCTCATATAAAGGCGTTATATCACCGAAGATTCCTCCTGCAAGTGCAATAACAGGGATCCCGAATCGCTTTGCACGATTCCCGACTCCCGCCGGAACCTTCCCAAACCGGGTTGATTGATCGATCTTCCCTTCCCCCGTGATGACCAAATCAGCGCCTTGTAGTGCATCGTCCAACCGGGCATAGTTCGCGACGAGATGAAAGCCTGGATGAAGTTCCGCACCACAAAAACCAAGCAATCCCGCCCCCAATCCCCCAGCAGCGCCCGATCCAGGGATTTCAGCAAGTGAACTCCCGTTCCATTCATATAAACGTTTCGCGATGGTAGTGAGACCTTCTTCGAGTTGAAGAACCATTTCAGGAGTCGCGCCTTTTTGCGGACCATAAACGGCGGCGGCTCCCTCCGGACCGAGTAAGGGATTCGTGACATCACAGGCTACATAGATCGTGGTTTCTTTTAGTTTGGGATGGACATTGGAATCATCGATTTTTGCGACTTCTCTCATCTCCCCGCCAACAGGCAAGATTTCTATTCCCTGACGGTTCAGAAAACGATACCCCAAAGCCGCAGCCATTCCGATCCCACAATCGGTTGTGGCACTGCCGCCGATGCCGATGATGATTGTGGATACCTCGCGATCCAAGGCATCCCGCATCATCTCGCCGGTTCCGAATGTCGTCGTCAAACTGGGATTTTTTTCATCTTCCTGTAGCCGCCATAAACCGGACGCTTCCGCCATTTCCATCACGGCGACTCGATCATCATCGATCAATCCATAGCGAACCGGAACCGGCCGCATCAGCGGATCGCTTGCCTGCAAATCGACATATCTCCCCGAACGGGCGGAAACAAGTGCCTCTGTAGTTCCATCGCCTCCATCAGCCAAAGGAACTTTGATGATTTCTGCATCCGGACATGCGCGGAGAATTCCCTCTGCCATAGCGTCCGCTACCGCTGGCGCGGAGAGACACTCTTTAAATGCGTTAGGTGCAAGAACAATTTGCATCATAAGAATCGAAAAGTACCCGCGTTGAAAGATGCGGGCAGGATGCCCGCGCTCCGACTGTGCCGATTGTAGAAGACTGTTCACTGATATTCAAGAAAAACACGTGGCTTTGATTGACTTTTCCTGAAAAGAAGCATAGTATCGAATATTAGAAAATCATGGTTTATTTAAGACCAAGATTAGGATTTTTTTTTGGGAGGACAAACGATGTACAAATCCGGTTTCACACTCATCGAGCTTCTTATCGTTGTAGCCATTATTGGGATATTGGCAGCTATTGCCGTTCCGAACTTCTTGAATGCACAAACCAAAGCCAAATTGGCGCAGTGCGAAAGCAACATGAAAGCGCTCAGCACGTCCATGATGCTTTATCAGACGGATTTCGGCTCTTTGCCTCTCCACGATCCGGCACACAATTACAATATTTACAACAATGGACTGACTACACCTGTCGCATATATCGCGAGAATTCCGACAGATATCTTTCAGTCCTAC
>CAYPPG010000077.1:0-34191 GCA_964412555.1 uncultured bacterium | reverse complement strand
AAAAGTGAACTTGAGTGTCAAAATCTTGATTGGAGGGTTCTCTTTTTCGGTTTTCTTATTATACTTACCGGTAGGTAAACAGCCATGAGTCTGTTTGTGCATTGTGTCGTGTAGCATATTCAGTTCTGATGGGTACTATGAAAAAGAATGTTTTATGGTACGGATCGTTAAGTTGGTGCTGAATTGTGCAGTCCGGAGGTCCGCACCACAATATGACCAAAGAGAAGATTGAGTTTTATGCATGATCAATCCTGCGAGTCCAATCAATCCACCGATACACGGCGGCATATTGCATCGGTTGCGACTCGGTTATTTGCCCATCAAGGTTTCGATGGCACGAGCATTCGCGATATCGTCGAAGCCGCGGGGGTGACAAAGCCTGTTTTGTATTATTATTTTAAAAGTAAAGAGGAACTGTATGTTACTCTGCTTCATGAAGCGTATTCGACATTTATCAACAATTTACGAGATACGATTGACACACCTCATCCGTTTACACAGAAATTAAGGCAAGTAATCCATCTATATTTTCAGGATTGTGAAAAGAAAGAGGACGAGGATATTGTCCGATTGATTTTCATGGTATTCTTCGGCCCCCGACGAAATGCGCCGCCGGAAGCCATTTTTAAATTGGAAGAGACTCATTTTCAAATTTTGCAGGAACTATTTGGCCAAGGCCAAAAAGACGGGTTTATAAGAAATGAACTGATCGAAGAAGTTGTCCTGTTTTTTATTGGGTCTGTTACGATCCATTTGATGTTACTGGTTATGGGTGGACCAATGCCGGAACATTTCGAGAAACATATTTATGAACTGCTTATGAATGGCATCGGCAAAAATAAAAAAAATAAATGAAATATTCGGATACAATCCGGATATAGAAAAGAGTGGTTTTATCACTCTCATGAATTTATCTCAGGTATTTATATCATGATACGTCGTATCGTTCTTTATTTTGCTCTAATCGTTTTTTTCTTTGGCGGATTTTATGTTATGTCCATGATTCCCTCGGCGGTGGACGAGAAGGAAGCCAAGATTTCGGAAATGGTGAACGGAACACCTCTGACGCGGGTCAGTGTCATGACAGTTGAACCACGCCCATTGGTTGAAACGATTACTATGCCCGGTACCGTGGAAGCATATGAAGATATTACGCTAGGCGCTGTGATTCCCGGCGTAGTCGAAAAAATCCATGTTCAAGAAGGCGATCGTGTCACGAAAGGTCAGGAATTGTTTCAAATTGATCTGCGTTCCCGCCTGGCTATGCAGGCTGAGGCGTTGGCGACTTTTGATCTTGCCCAAAAAACATTGGAGCGACGCAAAAAACTGCGAGAACGCGGTGATGTAACCATTCAGGAATACGATGAGGCTGTTTCTGCCGCGGAGCAAGCGGCAGCGGCGAAACGCCGGTGGGAAGTCGAGGTGTCACTCGGTAAAATTGCGGCTCCGATCGACGGTTTTATCGATCGTGTCGATGTGGACGAGGGGGAGTATATGCACGAAGGTGCGGAATTGGCCCGGCTGCTCAAACTCGATCAAGTCAAAATTACAGTCGGGATTCCGGAATTGCATGTCGACTCTGTTTCCAAACGAAAACAGGCTCAAATCTATATTGATGGATTGCAGGAAGAACGGAATGCCGTCATCGAACGGGTTGCTTATGCCGCAGATACCCTCACGAACACTTTCGAAGCCACTCTGCGGGTGGACAATCCCGATTATCGCATTCGTCCCGGTATGATCGTACGGGCTACTTTGATTACAAAAGAAATTCCGGATGCCATGATGGCGCCACTCTTTTCCTTGGTCAAACGCGAATCCGGCATGGTTCTTTTCGTGGAAAAGGAAGGGGAAGTGGAAGCGCGCCATGTCGTCATGGGGGCGATCGATAAAAATTCCGTCGAAATCCTGCAAGGACTTCTGCCCGGAGAGAATATCATCGTAGTCGGGCAGAAAGATTTAGTACACGGTCAAAAAGTCGAAGTGGTTGAACGCGTTCCTCAATCTACTGCCGCTGAGTGGAAAAAGGAGATCGAATGACCCCCTCGGAATTTTCCATCCGCCATAGCACTACGATTATGGTATTGATTGTTATTATCATTTTATCGGGAATCTATGCATACAATATACTTCCGAGAGAATCATTTCCCGATATCACGATCCCAAACATTATCGTGACAACGATCTATGAAGGAGTCGCTCCCTCGGATATCGAAAGCCAGATCACGATCCAACTGGAAAAAAAACTGGTTTCTCTCAGCAATGTGAAGGAGATACGATCCTACTCGTCTGAGGGCGTTTCCACCATCGTGATCGAATATGAATCCGGAGTCGATATCGATACCGCTCTACAAAAAGCGAAAGATAAAGTAGACGAAGCCAAGAAGGATTTGCCTACGGACCTGGAAGACGATCCGATAGTCGAGGAAATCAACTTTGCCGAATTTCCGATTATGAACGTTGTTTTTTCCGGACCGGTAGGCCTGGTGCGGCTCAAAGAAATTGCCGACGATTTTGCCGATGATGTCGAAACGATCAATGGTGTGCTCGAAGCCGAAGTCACGGGGGGACTCGAGCGGGAAATTCGTGTGGTTTACGATCCTGAGCGGCTGGCGGCTTATGGGATATCCGTAACCCAAATCATGCAAGCGGTTCGCTCCAACAATCTCAACACACCGGGGGGAGATTTGGATATCGGGCAAGGGAATTATCTGGTTAAGATCCCCGGAGAATTCCAAGATCCCGCCGAAGCGCGCAAACTTGTCGTGTATTCCAACAACGGGGTTCCCGTTTACGTGACCGATGTCGCTCAATTGGAAGATGGATATGAAGAACCTCAAACCAAAGCCTGTTACAACGGCCAGGAAGCGGTGACGGTCAGTGTCGTGAAACGAAGCGGGGAAAACATCATCGTTATCGCTGATCAAGTCAAAGAACTAATTCAGCGATATGAGCAAGATGTCCCAGCCGCTACCGTTATATCTGTGGATACTGACTTGTCAAAAGATATTCACAAAATGGTCGGTGATCTTGAAAACAGTATTCTTTCAGGATTGATCCTGGTCTTAATGGTTGTTTTCTTTTCGATGGGAATTCGGAATGCATTACTGGTTGCAGCCGCCATTCCCATGTCGATGTTGATTACTTTTTCCGTTCTGAGGATGATGGGGCTTACCTTGAATATGGTGGTTCTCTTTTCGCTGGTGTTGGCGGTGGGAATGCTAGTCGATAACGCGATTGTTATCGTGGAAAATATATTCCGCCACCGGCAGGAGGGAAAAGACCGTTTCAAGGCCTCGGTCATTGGCACCCATGAAGTCATGTGGCCGGTTATTGCTAGTACTGCGACGACCGTTGCTGCGTTTTCCCCGTTGGTTTTCTGGCCGGGGGTCACCGGGGAGTTTATGGCTTATCTGCCCAAAACCGTTATTGTGGCGCTTCTGTCTTCGCTCTTTGTCGCGTTAATCATCAATCCGACGTTGTGCAGTCTTTTTATTAAATCCAAAGGAGCTTCTCCACGAAAACGTCCAAATGTCTTGGTTAGATTGTATACTACCCTTCTGGGAGGGGCGGTACGTTATCCCTTCTATACACTAAGCTGCTCTATCGCATTGATGATCCTCGTCTTGTATGCTTATGGCCGCTTTGGCAGCGGAGTCGAGTTTTTTCCCGAAATCGAACCGCAGCGAGCTTATGTCAACGTGAAGATGCCAAAAGGATCCAATCTCGATGAAACCGATGCCCTGACCAAACGGATCGAGCAACCCATCAGTGAGTATGCAGATATCAAAAGCATTATTACCAACGTGGGGACGATGGGATCGGGGATGGATAGCTTCGGTACGGTTGGCAGTACTTCGACCGATATTGCCAGGCTCATGTTGGAATTTGTCGATATCGAAGATCGGACGATTCCCTCCAGCCAGATTGTACAAGATCTGCGCGAAAGTGTGGATGCGATCCACGAAGCCGAACTTGAAGTCAATAAAGAGGAAGGCGGACCGCCTACCGGCGCACCCGTCAATGTCGAAATTTCCGGTGAGTCGTATGATGTTTTGGAAGATATTATGCGGGAAGTCAAAGAACGCATTCGGGGGATTCCGGGACTGGTCGATTTGAAAGACGATTATGTCATCGCGCGTCCGGAAATTGTCGTCAAAGTGGATAAGGAGCGAGCCGCTCTTCTGGGTCTGGATACACAGGTTGTTGCCACCAATGTCAAGGCGGCTATTAAAGGGATCGAAGCAGGGGTCTATCGGGAAGGGAACGACGACTACGACATCGTCGTTCAATTGCCGCTTAGCCGGCGGAAAGACCTGGATTCGCTCCAAAATCTGATGATTTCCGATCCACTGGGCCGTTATGTACCCATTAGTTCCGTTGCTGATGTACAAGTTTCCGCCGGGCTTGGAACGATCGTGCGTTCCGATCAGAAACGAGTCATTACCATTGAAGGCGAGGTCGAAGAACGTCTGGCCACCGATGTTCTCGCCGATGTCCGAAAAACGCTTGGGACTTTGCAGTTGCCGCGTGGGTATACAATCAATTACCGAGGCGAAAGCGAAGACCGTGAGGAAGCGGAAGAATTTCTTTCCGAGGCCTTCATAGCAGCTTTGATGCTGATCGCATTGATTCTGGTTACCGAATTCAATTCGTTATATAAACCGTTTATCGTTATGACGTCGGTGATTCTTTCGACGATTGGGGTCTTCCTGGGTTTGCTGATGACTCACACTCCTTTCGGGATCATCATGACTGGGATTGGTGTTATCAGCTTAGCGGGAGTCGTTGTCAACAATGCGATCGTGCTGCTCGATTATGTCGGGCAACTTCGTGACCGTGGATTGAGCAACCGGGATTCACTCATCGAAGCCGGCATGGTTCGTTTCCGGCCGGTAATGCTTACGGCGATCACGACGATTCTTGGCTTGGTTCCGATGGCGGTCGGGATCAGTTATGATTTTCGCAATACCGAATGGCAGATCGGCGCTGAATCCTCGCAATGGTGGGGGCCGATGGCTGTCGCGGTTATTTTCGGTTTAGCCGTAGCGACTATCCTCACATTGATCGTTGTGCCATCCATGGTTTCCGCGGGAGATACAGTTCTCGCAACAGCCGCCAAAATCCGCGGCTGGTTTACCAAACAACCCGTGCTGGAAAATGAAATCGCCAAAGGGTAAAATCCACACTATGTATAAGTATGACAGATAAAGAAATATTGGAACTCATCGAAGAAATCCTGGATGAACTACCCAAAGACGTCAGCGAGACGCTCGAACAAGTAACCATCACCATTCAGGATTATCCCACCCGCGAGCAGCTCAGCCGCTTGCGTGGACACAACCGTCACAGCATATTGGGACTCTACGAAGGTGTTCCTTTTCCCAATCAAACTTTTTTTTCACCGACCGTTTACCCGCCTGCCATCATTCTTTTCAAGAGAAACATCGAACGCTACGCTCATTCTTACCAGCGCATGAAAGATGAAGTGCAGCGTACGCTTCTGCATGAGATCGGACATCATTTGGGATTGAATGAGAAGGATTTACAGCGGCGAGGGTTGTGAAAAAGGTTGAAGGATCAGCCTTATAAAAAACATAAATTTTTCCCCCCTGCAGACAACAAACCATACTGCCAAAACAGTATCGATGATCCCATCAAAGTTGCAGAGTTCATTCAATGAAGTACTATCCACTTGTTCGTTCGTTTTTGACGAAATGTGTCATTCAACCGGATAGGACTAGGTAAATAAAAAATGATTTTGTACTCTAAGGATACTCTTCTCCTACATTCATAATTCAATTATTCAGGAATGATTCCATTTTACGTAGAATTATTCTGATAACTTTGTAACCACATATTGAATTCATCAATATCTTTCATTTCAAATAGAACATCGGCGAGTTCTTCCAGTTGGTCGTTTGATAAATTCTGAAGTCGCTCATGAACCACAGGATCACTAAATCCAAATTTACGATGAAGAAACCGGGAAAGAAGCGTTAACTGCCCTTCATGCAATCCCGCTTGCCGTCCCTCTTGCCGTCCCTCTTGCCGTCCTTCTTGAAGTCCTTCTTGCAGTCCTTCTTGCAGTCCTTCTTGCAGTCCTTCTTGCAGTCCTTCTTGCAGTCCTTCTTGGAGTCCTTTTTGGATTCCTTCTTCCAATATTTCTTGATAAATGATTGAATCTCGCATGGTTGCCTCTTTGAATGTCTGGTATATGGCCAATAAAACTCCACTTTTACGCTTGCGGTGTTCCCGGATACAAGTTCTGCATAAGTAGCTGTTTGTACGCTCTTGATTTTTACCAAAACAGTCTTTCCGCTGCTTTCTTTCACCCAAAATGCGAATCCCTCTTTGTCCTTGGTTAAGGGTTCAATGGCCGCTATCGATTTCTGGTTTTTCCAAAGGGGTTTGAGGTGGATCAACTCGCTCCATGGTTTAGGGCCGATTGGGAAAAGATAGCCGAGTCGGTCATCTTGGCCGATCAGCGCTCCCTGAGAGCAATCGTCATTATCATAGTAATAAAGAATGTCTACCTCCTCAGGATCGGGGGGGAATGGTAGTTCACCTTTTGTGAAGGAGTAAAAACCATAAAATGATCCTTCGACAGCCCTACAATTCAGCGTCATTCTCTGGAGGTCCGGTGTGGAAGAGCATCCTATAATGAAAAGGGCTGCTATAAAAGTGATTCTCGTACAGGATTGTTTCATCCGCTGATCTCTTTCCCTATGGGGATATGATCTTCTATTGAAATAGCTATCTTTTTTTATCGTAACATCAATATACACATGAAGATACTTACAAATCAGAAAAGCTTTTTGGGCGATGGTGGAAAAACTAGGAGTTGTAAATGCATTATCATAAACTATTTGTTATTGCCTCGATAACTCTCTTGAGCCTTGTAGTCCTTGTTGGCGGGCTACGATTCTGGGTATCCAAAACGACTCTCAACATCGATAATAAGGTGTGGACGAGCATCGAAACCTGCGCGGAAAATCAAAAAAATTTGTTTCAATCCATTGAAGCGTATCGTGAAGAAAACGGTCATTTGCCTGAAATTTTGGATGATTTTAAGATTAACGGATTCCCCGCTACGATGGTCTGGAAATGTCCGGCTACGAATCGAGGTTATGATCTTTTTCTCGAGAATTTTGGGGATTCCGATTCGGTCGTTATTGCGGATAAGGAGAATCGGCATCCTACATCCTTCATGTTGTGGTTTAGAGGTTTGACCCCCCAGGTGCATACTATGGGAGACGGTACGATTCATTTATTTGAAGGGGGAAAAATCATGACCATGAAGGGGAGTCAGAAAAGGTGACCATAATACTTTTATGATGAAAAGATATTTATCAGGTGGATGCTTTTCGCTTTTGGCACATTCCTCACTTTTCCCCCACGGCTTCTTTTCAAAAATGAGATGAAATTATTGAATGATCCTTTCCGTATTACTTTAGAGCATTAACAAATAAGTGAATCAAGAGTTCTATTCCCATTTTGTAAAAGGTAAACAAAATCAAATGACAAGATTCGATCAAAAAACGTCATTGTCATAAGGAAGGAGGTGAGATACGTAGGTAAACCACAATCCCGGTTACAAATTGACAGTCTCTGATGCTAAGGGTGGCGATTTGTCACCCTTCATCATTTGGGGGACTTTCAGCTTACATCGCACGGATCAAACCGACAACGATACCGAGAATCCCTACACTTTGCCCGTTTTCATCTCCACCTAAATCCTGGACACGAATCGGTTTATACGCCGGATTTGCCGCTTCCAAGAGGATTTCGTTCGGTGTGCGCCGAAAGCGTTTGACTGTCGCTTCTTCTTCCACCCTGGCGACGACGATGGAACCATCGCTGGCGGTTTGTTGAGGCCGAACGACCACCACATCCCCGTCGTAGATCCCTTCGTTGATCATGCTGTCTCCCTTTACTTTCAATCCGAACAATTCCGGTTCCGGTTCTCGGCTTCCGAAAAATTGTGGATCAACGCTGACTTCGTCTTCGTAGATATCCTGAGCCGCAAGATCAAGCGGTCCGGCGGGAACGCGTCCCAATATCGGCAACAGATAATTAAAGCGGGAAGAATTTTTTGGAGAGGATTTAGATATCGGTTTAACTCCGCGGGATGTTTTGGGGAGCACTTCCAGAAATCCCAATTTTTGTAAGCGCAAGACGTGATAGCGCGCGCCGTTCGTCGATGAAAATTGAAATTTGCTGCAGATTTCCCGAAGGGTTGGAGGAAATCCACGATCCTGTACCGAACGGTTGATGTACTCCAAAATATCCTGTTGTGTTTGGGTTAAATTTACCATAATTGTTTCTCCAATGCAGAGAATATGAACAACTGTTCAGTATTTTAGTGTTCATTTGTTCAAAAGGCAAGGGATTGTGATAATTATTTACAATTATGAGTCTTGTGAGGGAATAGATGCCTCGGAAGCGGCTTGAGATGGGAAAGGCAGTGTTTTTTTTACGTATAAAGGCACAATAATGGAAAATGCTATACATACGAGAAGCGCACTGAAATAATATGGAAATCGATATCCTATATCGAATAAAAAGCCACCGGTCATTGGGCCGATGATTCTTCCCAAACTGGCCATCGATTGATTCAGGCCAAGTATCCCGCCTTGCACTTCCTGCGCGCTTCGTTGAGAAATCAAACTGGTCATGGAGGGAGTGTAGAGTCCCGCTCCGATAGCTAGAGGAATCATGGCACAAATCAAGACCGGAACAGAGGGCGTGAAGGCAATTCCAAGGAAACCGATAAATACTAAAAATACTCCGATGATGAGCACATTCAGATCGCCAAATCGTTTCGACATTCTTCCAACGACACCACCTTGAATAAGCGCCACGACGATTCCAACAAAAAAGAATAGATAACTGTTATGCTTTGCGCTCAACAGAAACTCCTCTTTTACAAAAAATCCCAACGTTCCTTCCATAGCCGCGAAGGCAATGTAATAAATTAGAGAGATTGATAATAGCCGGGGAATCAGAGAAACGTTTAAGGCGGCTTTCAATTGTTGTAATGAAAATTTACGCTGTTCGTATTGACTGTGATTTTGATACGAAACGGTTTCCGGCAACAGGAAAAAAGCCCACAATAAATCAATCCCGGAAAGCGCGGCTGCAATAAAAAAGGGAAAACTGTAATTGGTTTCTTCGACGAAAACTCCACCTAAAGCGGGTCCGAAGGTGAACCCGAGTCCCAAAGCCGCTCCTACAAGTCCCATCCCACGGGTTCGTTCTTGGGGAGGAAGCAGATCGGCGATGATCGCTTGTGCCGTCGAAATATTTGCAGCGCAAATTCCTGACAGAATCCGTGACACGAAAAGCCATGCCAGCGATCCTGCATAGGCAAAAATCAGGTAACCGATGGTGGAACCGGTTAGGCTGATCAGGATGATCGGTCTTCGTCCGAACCGATCAGAAAGCCGTCCCCACATTGGGGCGAATAAGAATTGTGCGCCGGAATAGGAAGCAAAAAGAACTCCTACCAGCAATCCGTCGGCTCCGTATTGCTCTGCAACGTAAGGCAAGAGCGGAATCAGAATTCCGAAACCGAGCAGATCCATGAAGACAGTAAAAAAGACGATGAATAATGTATTTTTCTTTTTCATAATTGGAGTGATCGTTGGGATGATGTGAATAATACTTGTTGATAAGAAGAAAAGAAGGGTAAATCCGAAGGGGATGTGCAGACCAGAGGTCCGCACCACAAAAAATTTCAATTCTTCGGTCTTGATTCGTGGATAGAGTAAACGTTATGGATTCTGGGACAACCAGACGTGGGTGTCTTCTCTATTCCTTACTATTTATTAATAGTGACAAGTCAGCAAAAATCGATAGTATGATTGAATTGGAGTTAGACGGAGATGATTCCTTCTACTTCAGGAATCATTTGTTTCAGATACCGTTCTACGCCCATATATAAAGTTTGAGCGCTATGAGGGCACCCAACGCATGCTCCTTGGAGTTGGACTTTTACAGTATTCCCATCCATTCCCATATAAACGATATCCCCCCCGTCACGCTGAATGACAGGGCGAATTTCATTTTCAAGAAGAGAACGGACCTTGTCTTCGATGGTCTCTGAAGTGGTTTGGTTGGTTTTTGCATCGTTTTGATCAGTCATAATATATCTCCCGGTTGCCTTTTCGAACGAAGACTTTCTTTTTATTGTAGGTTCGGGAATCAAATGGTCAAGGAATCAAATGAGTGTAAGCAAACTAGGCAAATTTTCAATCGAAACTCTTCTTGACTGATTTCCTTAACATTGACAAATGCCCTTCTGGTAAGCATACTCCCGTCACAAAGAAACAAACTTTCACGAAGATTTCATATTGTCGTATAGATCGATTGAATTTCTTTCGGATCGAGAATAATGAGGAAGATGGAATATTCAATTCTCAACAATATTATAAGAAGACCGGCGGTGCTTGTTCTTGAAGATGGAACAATGTTTCGAGGACAGGCATTCGGTGCGAAAGGAGAAGCCGGTGGTGAGGTGGTTTTCAATACCTCGATGACCGGATATCAGGAAGTATTGACCGATCCCTCCTATTATGGACAGATTGTTGCAATGACATATCCTTTGATCGGGAATTATGGAATCAATGAAGAGGATTTGGAATCCAAGACTATCCAGGTGGCCGGTTTTATTGTCAAAGAATTATCATATTTTTCCAGCAATTGGCGATCGAATCGTTCGTTGGAAGATTGGATGATCACACAAAACAAAGTGGGATTGTGTGGGATCGATACTCGTGAACTTGTTCGTAAGTTGAGAATTCACGGTGTCATGCGAGGGATTATTGCTGATGAAGAAGGAACAACAGCGGATTTGATTGCGAAAGCACAAGCCATACCTTCTATGGCCGGTTCTGACCTTGTTCAAGCCGTCACCACCAAAGAACCTTATGAGTGGCATGATCGTCTTCATGTGTATCATCGTCCACGGAATCGGAAGGAGACTCCAGAGAAACAATATCGAGTCGTTGCATTCGATTATGGAATTAAGCAAAATATACTGCGTCATTTAACCGAACGGGGTTGTGAAGTCCAAGTAATGCCCGCTTCGGTGACACCGGATGACATCGATCAATGGAAACCGGATGGAATATTTCTATCCAATGGTCCAGGAGATCCGGAACCCGTCAGTTATGCGGTGGATACTATCCGAAAATTGTTAGGAAAATATCCTGTGTTCGGTATATGCCTTGGTCATCAGCTCCTCGGTTTGGCTTTGGGTGGAAAAACATATAAATTAAAATTCGGTCATCGTGGGGCTAATCAACCTGTGAAACATATGGAAAGTGGAAAAATCGATATCACTTCACAAAATCATGGATTTTGTGTAGATATCGACAGTTTAAAAGACCATAAAGTAGAAATAACGCATATGAATTTGAACGATCAAACCGTGGAAGGTCTGGAAGCAAAAGATTTGCGTTGTTTTTCCGTGCAATATCATCCTGAAGCCTCTCCTGGTCCGCATGACGCCACTCATCATTTCGATCGTTTTATTCGTTTGATGTCGGGCGAAAAATAAAACGCAGGATGATTAAGCTAAATTATAAATTGACAGACACTAATATAATTCAATCGATTCAAATATCTGGGTTGACAATATAAAATGCCAAAACGGACAGATATCCATAAAATATTGATCATTGGTTCGGGACCGATCATTATTGGTCAAGCGTGTGAGTTCGATTATTCCGGTACGCAGGGATGCAAAGCGCTTCTTGAAGAAGGGTATGAGGTCATCCTGGTCAACAGCAATCCGGCTACGATCATGACCGATCCCGATTTGGGGAATCGAACATATATAGAACCGATTACACCGGCCGTTGTGGAAAAGATCATCGAGAAAGAAAGACCCGACTGTTTGCTTCCCACGTTGGGAGGGCAAACGGCCTTGAACAATGCAGTCGCTCTCGCGGAATCCGGAGTGTTGGATAAGTATGGCGTCGAGTTGATTGGGGCGAAGCTGGATGCAATCAACAAAGCCGAAGATCGCGATCTTTTCAAAGAAGCGATGTATCGGATACATCTCGAGATCCCTTGCAGTGGGTATGCTCACAGCATGGAAGAAGCCATGCGGATTATCGATGATGTAGGATTTCCGGCAATCATACGTCCTTCTTTCACTTTAGGAGGAACCGGTGCGGGAACGGCCTACAATCGCGAGGAATTCCCAGAGGTCGCTCGGTGGGGGCTTGAATCCAGTCCTTTCCACACTGTCTTGATTGAAGAGTCTGTTCTTGGCTGGAAAGAATACGAATTGGAAGTGATGAGAGATATGGCAGATAATGTTGTCATTATCTGCTCGATTGAAAATTTCGATCCCATGGGAGTTCATACAGGTGATAGTATCACAGTGGCTCCGGCGCAGACTTTGACGGATAAAGAGTATCAGGCGATGCGGAATGCTTCGATTGATATCATCCGTGAGATTGGTGTCGATACGGGAGGATCGAACATCCAATTCGCCGTTCATCCGCACGATGGACGCATGGTTGTTATCGAAATGAATCCTCGTGTATCGCGCAGTTCTGCCTTGGCGTCGAAAGCGACAGGATTTCCTATTGCAAAGATTGCAGCGAAATTGGCGGTTGGGTACACATTGGACGAAATTCCGAATGATATTACGAAGGAAACACCGGCATCGTTCGAACCTACAATCGATTATTGTGTCGTCAAAATTCCGAGGTGGACCTTTGAGAAATTCCCCGGTTCCGATCCGACTCTCGGAACTCAAATGAAATCTGTAGGGGAAGCGATGTCTATCGGCCGCACGTTTAAAGAATCACTACAAAAAGGATTGAGATCGTTGGAAATCGATCGATACGGACTCGGAGCGGACGGGAAGGATGACTATGTGTTTGATTCTCCTATTTCGCGAGAGGATCCTGACGAATCCTATTATCAAGATCCTACGGATTCCCTTTTGAGAGAGGAAATTATCGAAAAACTGAAGCGGCCGAATCCTGATCGTATTTTTTATATTCGTTATGCACTCCAAATAGGGCTGAGTATTCAGGAAATTTATCAATATACCAAAATTGATCCTTGGTTTTTGGTCAACATAGCTGAGATCGTAGATATGGAGTATCAATTACGGAACGTTAAAAAAGATGTGTTGCATTTTCTACAAGATAGTCAAGTGTGATCATCGCAGCTACAGGAAGGAATCCGGAAAGCCCTACCCATGTCAAGAGGTGCAATTGTGCCTACAATATTATTTATACAATTGCATGAAGAAGGAGAAACCATCGGATTGAAGAAAGGATTGTGGAAGCGATTCAACTGGCGTTGGAGATTAAGTTTGGAGATGAAGAGTTATCTTTCTTTCAACGAATAGAAACGATCACGGATTTAGAAAAACTGGATGAAATCAAATCCACTTTACGAAAAGCCGAAAGCCTCAACCAACTTGAATCTCTCTTATAAATAATTATGAACGAAACAGAACTCAAATCAATTCTTTTACGAGCGAAACAATTCGGATTTTCTGATCGGCAATTGGCTTATATATGGGGGATCAAAGAAGCCGATGTCAGGGGATTGCGAAAGCGAATGGAAGTAGTCCCGGTTTTTAAAACGGTGGACACTTGTGCAGCGGAATTCGAGGCATACACACCCTATCATTATTCCACTTACGAAAATGAGACTGAAATCAGACCGGGGGACAAGGAAAAAATCGTCATCCTCGGCGGAGGTCCTAATCGAATCGGGCAGGGGATTGAATTCGACTATTGTTGTGTCCACGCTGTAATGGCGTTGCGGGAAATCGGGTATGAGACGATCATGATCAATTCGAATCCCGAAACCGTTTCCACCGATTATGACACGGCAGATCGTCTTTATTTCGAACCGTTGACCTTTGAAGATGTCATGCATGTGATCGAGGCGGAGGAGCCGAAAGGAGTGATTGTTCAGTTTGGTGGCCAGACTCCTTTAAAATTAGCGGTTCCGCTTGAACTGGCCGGAGTGAAAATTTTAGGAACTTCCCCGGATAGTATCGACTTGGCTGAAGACCGTAAAAGGTTCGGAGCGCTTTTGGATGAATTGAACATCGCTCAACCGCCTAATGGAACGGCGACGACAGTCACCGAAGCCAAGAACATAGCCCGGAAATTGGGATATCCTGTACTTGTACGTCCTTCCTATGTTTTGGGAGGCCGGGCAATGGAGATCGTGTATGATGAGCAGCGGCTGACGACTTATATGCGCCGGGCAGTTCAAGTTTCTCCCGAACATCCTGTTTTAATTGATAAATATTTGGAAGATGCTGTTGAAGTGGATGTTGATGCTGTTTCGGATGTGGAAAACGTGTATATCGGTGGAATCATGGAACATATCGAATTTGCCGGTGTTCATTCCGGAGACAGCGCCTGTGTTATTCCCCCTCGCTCTTTGCTTCCGGAAACGGTAGAAACACTTTGTTCGCAAACGGTTGCTTTGGCGAAGGCATTGAATGTATTTGGATTGATGAATATTCAGTATGCGATTACCCGAGGGAATGGTAAGGAGCAGGTATATGTCCTTGAAGTCAATCCGCGTGCCTCGCGAACGGTTCCCTATGTCAGCAAAGCGACCGGTGTTCCGTTGGCGAAAATCGCTGCCAAGGTGATGGCGGGAGTCTCTCTTTCTTCGTTCGATATGCCCGACCGTCCTTCCTTCGATCATGTTGCCGTGAAAGAAGCTGTGCTTCCCTTTGTCAAATTTCCCTGTGTCGATATTCTTCTTGGTCCTGAGATGCGTTCGACTGGAGAAGTGATGGGAATCGATACGGATTTCGGGCGTGCTTATGCGAAAGCCCAAGCGGGCGCGGGGATGATTTTACCGGGACCCAATCCACCGCCGGATAAGCGTCAGGTTGTTATCAGCGTCACGGATAGAGATAAAGAGGAAATTGTAGAACTCGCAAAACACCTAGTAGAAATGGGCTTTGAACTATTAGCGACTGGTGGAACGTATGAGCATTTACACAAACATGATATTTCATGCAAACGCGTATTCAAAGTAAAAGAAGATCGTCCAAATATTGTGGATATCATGAAAAATTTGAATACTGCGTTGGTTATCAATACACCGATGGACGCTGTGTCAGCATATGACGAATTGGCCTTGCGGCGTTGTGCCTTGGAACACAATATCCCTTATGTTACAACCATTTCGGCCGCTCAGGCCGCAGTGATGGGAATTCAAGCGAATCTAAAGGAAAATTTGCAAGTAAAACCAATTCAAGATTATTTTATTTCTTAAGAATTATGTTAGTAAGTAGGAGTCTATGAATATGACCGATTTTGATAAGAAGATTGCGTTTGTCGGTGGAGGAAATATGGCGGAAGCGATACTCGCTGGATTGCTGAAGAAAAACATTCTTTCGTCCAATGAGATTCTCGTCACGGAAATCAAGCCCGAGCGAAGGACATATCTCGATAATACTTATGATATTGAAACTACGGATGCAAATAGGGAAGCGGCACAACGTTCCCGTACTGTGCTCATTGCAGTAAAACCGCAGGTTCTTCCGCATGTAAAGGATGAACTCAAGGAGAATTTGACTACTGATCATCTCCTTATTTCAATTTTGGCAGGGCAAAGCCGAAGCCGATTAGGAAATTTGTTAGGATTTGAAGAACGAATTGTGCGGGTAATGCCAAATCTTCCGGCGCAAGTCGGAAGAGGTGTTAGCGCGATCACTTTCCCCGAAGGATTGGAGGAAAAGGATCGAGTGTGGGTAGGGGATATTTTACGAGCCGTGGGTGAAATCGTGGAGGTGGAAGAATCGTTGCAAGATGTCGTAACCGCTGTTTCTGGAAGCGGTCCGGGTTATTTATTCAGTTTAGCGGACCATTGGATTGCCGCAGCGAAAGAGCAAGGACTTACGGAGGAAATCGCTAGATTGCTCGTTACGGAAACCCTGGCGGGAGCGGCGGAAATACTTCGTAATCGTCCTGATTCTCCCGCGGAATTGGTGCAAAAAGTGGCTACTCCAGGAGGCACTACAGAAGCGGGATTATCCGCTTTGCAGAAATATAAATTGGAAGAAATGATTCGGGAAACGATTCGGAAAGCGACACAACGTTCAAAAGAGTTGAATCAAGGATAGTTCATGTGATTCGGGATGGTCAAGTAGGTTAGAATTTGAAGAGAATACCGCATAGAAAGTCTTTTTCAATTTGTGTTTCGCTCTATAATATAGTTAAGAAGCATATAATTAACCTGCTTCCCACATTAGAGTTGGAAGGTGTGTTATTTTTGACTTGATAATTTACCGGCAAGTTGACAGTGAGTTAGAGTCGTGATACCTTCTCGTCATTGATGAGAGTTGAATCAAGTAAAGGCAGGTCTTTATCATGATCACTTTTAAAATGGATAAAACCACTTATTTTTTCCTCATTTTTTCCTTATTTTTCGTTGGGATTATTCTTCCTTCTTCTACCCAAGCTCAAATGGGGGGAGGAATGTATGGATACGGAGGAATGGGGGGTATGGGAGGAATGGGAGGAATGGGAGGAATGGGAGGAATGGGTGGAATGGGTGGAATGTATGGTTATGGGGGAGGAGGGGCCAGCATGCAAGGTCCTGGATCTGTGATGGTCAAATACGGGGAAAAAGTCTATGACGCTGTATTTGGTGATTTGGTTGATTATCGTGTTTATTATCTTCCCATGACGGCTGATCAGATTGGTGTGAATTATTTTGACGATGGCACCCATGGGGACGAAGTGGCATATGACGGGATTCCCAGCAACATCATTATCAATAAAGATACGTACCTTGGTCCTTTTTCCATTAAATATAAAAGACAATTGGAACAAGCGTTGGTCCAAGCGCGTGAAATGGGAGCGTTTGAATTTTACGGGTTGCGTGTCGCGACGAATGAACCGCAGTCCATGGTTACAAAGATTCCTTCTTGGGAAAATCAATTTCAAGGTGTATTGGAAGAATTGCAATCGCAATTAAGCCAATTTCAAGGGTATGACGAAGAAACGTATGTGAAAGTCGTTGATCCATCACTGTTTGAATCGCTGGAAGGTTTTGGAGCCACGGAAGGAGGATATGGGCAATTTGGTATGCTGCCGGATCTTCCAACCCCGCCGGGAATGCCGGAACCCAATGTCCGTATGGGCTTAGAACAGCAAGATATGATGGGGTTAGATCAAACGGGGGGGCAGGATCTTTCCCAGCCCCAACCGCAACGTTTTAATCCGATGGACCGGGCGCGCGATGCCGCCGCAGCGGCGGAAGGTGCTCAAACAGGGCAACCGTAATCGCATTGAGAATTTTTTATAGTAAGTTATTGTGACTTGAACTGTTGATCTAATAAAACTGGCTCAATCGTGTATAATCAGAGGCGGGGTTTGTTCAAATCTCCCCGCTTCTGTCTCTGTACAAGCGTTTTTACACTTCACGTCGATTACAGCGACGATTGATTATTGGGAGTCTTCATGGCAAGTTGGAATCCAAAAGAGAAAGAAGAGATTGAATTTCGTATCAACGCGATCAAACAATTTCTTGATATGTGGTTTCGATACGATGAATTGTTTCGTCATGCTTTCCATCAAAAAGAAACAAGTCAGGAGCAAGAGGACGAGTTCTTCAAGCTTAAGGCTCAGTTGGCTAGACGCCACCAATATTTACTGGAGTATTTGGGGAATGAATATGACCGTGCCGAACCCATTACTCCTTATCTGTCCGATACAGTGACGCTACGAAATATGATTGGAATTCATTTTGATTTTTATAAAAAACTGAGTCTTCAATGGCACGATACGACAATACGGTTAAATGAGGCTCTTGGTTACCTCATGTCCCATCTGGATTTGGAAGTTCCCCTTGAGGGGTAAGCAATAGAATTTATTAATAGATGATATTTCACCGTCCTATTGGCGGTTTTTTCCGTCAACACAAGATATGAGGAGATGTTTTATGAATCGCAAAATCTCATCGAAGGTATGTATTTCTTGTCTGATTTTTGCAACGTTGATCCTTTTTACGGGATGTGCAAAGAGGGAAGCGGCGAAGGTTATTGCACAAGCGGATGCGGCGAAACAAGAAGCGCAAGCTGCGCAGGCGCCGGGATTTGCTCCCCAACAGTTCAACGATGCCAATAATTTACTGAATCTCGCGAATCAACAATTCGAGGCCGGTGATTATCAGCAAGCAATCGAAACGGCGCAAAAGGCTGAATCCCGCTTTATTGCCGCTCGCGACGTAGTTCCAGTTGTTCGCCAACGAGTGGAAAAACAATGGCAGGAAATCGATGACGCGATTACTCAAGCGGAAGAAAATGTCCAAACGGCGCGGGACGGTGGTGTTTTGAGTCCGGAGACTATCAATCCGATTGCAGAACAGGTTAATCAAATTCGTACGGAATTTGTCGATACATATCAACGTGAAATTGATGAAGAACAACTAAACAACTTTCTCGCTCGTGTGAAAGATGTGCTGGCTCAAACCGAATCGCTGGCTACTGCTCATCTCAAACCGCAAGCCGTCGATGCAAAGACGGAAGTGCAAAACATGATTGAAAAAGCCCAGGAGTTAAAAGCGGATATCCATGTGCCGGATAAATACGGTCAGGTCATGGAACTGTGGAGTCAGTTGGAGACGGCGGAACGAAATGGGCAATGGCAGGCAATGATCGATTTAGCTGAAAAGATCAAAACGCCTTTGAATGAAATTATTGTAGCCGCTCAGGAAAAGGCCGCCGGCGATATACTGGCAGACCTTCAACAGCAGATCAATCAGGCCAGATCCTTGAAAGTGGACGGTGTTCAAGCGTTTACGGATGCTGTAGAGCAGGCTCAACAATTCATGCAAAACGGACAGAATGAATTAGCCAATCAACAATACGCTACAGCGATTGCCGCAGCAGACAGTGCGAAAGCCGCTTTGGCCCAAGGATTCGAGGCATTGGGACAAGAGGCTCAATCGCTGATCGGCCAAGCGGAAACCAACTTACAAGAAGCCATTGAAAAAGAAGCAGAAACCTATGCGCCGTCAGTAGTATCAAATGTGCGTCAAGGAATGAGTGAGGTGGAACAGCTGCTTCAAAACGAACAATATGCGGCTGCATTTTCTAACGCTCGTCAGACTTTTCAAACCAGTTCACAGGCGATTCTTGCAGCGCGTCGCGGTAAAGCGCAATCTGCGCTTTCCACTGTCGAAAAGCCTTTTTCCGTGTTGCATGGACAGGGAGGGGGGAATTATGTAGCAGAGGCATACAAGAAAGCCGCTTCCACTGTTCAGGATTTACGGACGAAGATGAAAAACGGAGAATTTGAAGCGGTCGTTGAAGGTGTCCCCTCAGCAAAAGAAGTAGTGGAACAAGGAATTCAAGCATTGGAAAAAGGGACCCAGGTCTTCATTGACAAGGCGCAAACCGCTTTGGACGAGGCGCAGGAAGCCAAAGCGCAGGATTGGGTTCCTATGCAGTATGCCAATGCCGTGAATTTGAAATCTGCAGCGAAGAAGGAACTTGAACAGGATCGCTATCTTGCCTCTATACGGAATAGTGAAGCATCGATCAATGCAGCGCAGGATGCAGAAGCAAAAGCCTATCAATTGCAAACAGAGCAAAATCTCAATAAAGCCAATGAATTGATGGTTTTGGCCAAAAGGGCGGAACAAGATCAATTAAGTCCATTGGCTTATCGGGAAGCCGTGGAAACGATCAATGAAACCTCGGAATTGGATAAGAATCGTCAATTTGAAAATGCCTATCATCGTTCTGAAGAAGCGCTTCAGAAAGCGGATCGTGCCTTGAATAATTTAGTATTGACTGCACAAGAGAATACAGAATCAGCGCTTGAAGCTCAGGCTATGAAGTATTCGGAACCGGAAATTAAAACAGCTCTCGCTTTACTCAATGATGCAGAAGTTGCCCAACGAGAAGAACGTTTTCCTGAAGCCAATGAAAAGTCGATGGAATCTACGAAATTGGCGGCACAAGCCGAACATTTTACCTGGAAACAGAGAAGTTATTCTTTAATCCGCCAGTTGGAAGGAACAAAAGAAATCCTGGAATATCATCTGGCTCCACAAAAGCAGCCGGCTTTATATCGGCAAGTATTGACGAATATTGCCGAAGCCAAAGTTGCTCAAATTGATGAAAATTACGATGAATCCTATCAATATGCCGAGAACGCGAGTGAAGCCAAACAGGAAATCTGGAATAATATGCGCCAAGATCTTCAACAACAAGTTGAAGAAATGAATCAGATTGCCGAATGGATGGGTGAAAAATCCTTGGACGGTGATGGCCGCGAATTGAAGATGGAACTCATGGATACCATCGCTCTCCTGAAGCGGCAAATTCAGTTGGAAGATTGGAAGACCGCCTATGGGGAAGCAAATGAAGCATGGGACGTCGCCCATGAGGCCAGTGAAGAATTGGAAAAACGTAATCGAGTTATTTTGGCGCAACAATTGACTGAATCTCTTGATCAATATAAAGCACAAAATGCCTTGGAAATTGTTCCGGAACAACAACAACTATTTGATGAAACAATGAATGCTTTGAAAAAACCGGAATCGGAGCAAACATACGCTGATGTATATGAAAGATATCAAGCTTCTCAAGATGCTATTGAAAACCTACCTGAATCAATCGTTGAAATGGCAACCCAACGGCGCGATGAAATCGATTCTATTTTACAACAAGCGCAAAATGCCGGAGCGGCCAAATATTTTCCTGATTGGTTCCGTCAGCTTTCTACCGATCTTCAATGGTTAAGAAATTCCATTCGTGGAGAGGATTATAAAGGTATTGCTCAACGCTTGAAAAAGTTAGAAAAAGAAGCGAATGAGCTGCTATTGGCAACAAGGCAGGCAAACGCGGAAGATGAGTATTTCCAAACATTGGAGAACAATCTTACGCGGATGAACGGTTTGATCCAAGATTTCGGTACCATCGGTAATATGCCTAGTGAAATCATTATCACATCCCGTGCGACGGAGCATAAATTAGATCCGATTACAACCGATATGTATCGCTCCTTACAAGGTGAAATTTCCGTAAAAACCTTACGGGTGAGTGCGGAAATTTTGGAGGAACAGATCAAGGAAATGGAACCGCCGGAGACATTGAAGAGCTTACATAAAAAAGCGATTTTGTCTTTCACCCATTTCAGAAAGGCGGCGGAAGGATTTGAGATCTATGGGGAGAGTAAGACGTATGATCTTGCATTCCGTGAAGACGCCTTGGAAGATGCTTACCAACATCTCTATAAAGTGCTTGATCTTAATGAAGAATTGCAATTCTATGCAAAAAAAGGGCGTAAATTGAATACGAAGGAACGAATCAATTGGACAATTAAAAAGATGCAAAATGAATTTGCCGATTTTTATTATTCTTTTAAAATCCGATAATCATTCGTGTCTTCAACACGATAAGTGAGGGACGATGGTGAAATCAAACATGAATTATAGAATCGTGTGGGGGGCAAATGACGTTTACATTTATTAATTATGTTGAAATGATATGTGGCGCAGTCCTTTTAGTTTTTGCTATTTATCTCGGCATAACGCTGGGATGGTTCAAAAAAGAATAAATTTATTCCGCCGCATAAACGACTTCAATTATGGTTTTTCTCCTGGCGTTAGTTGGTTTTCATTTGCTTATTGGATTGAAAACGGATTGCTTCAGGGGATTGAAATTACTTATTGGATTCAATCACAAGGCCGAGGAATCTTATGGTTACAGATGTTCCAGAAGAAGTCATGACAAAAAGGCTGCAGGAAATGATTCAACTGTGGCAAAAATATATGGAAATTTTCAATCGCGGGCTGGATTCGGAAACAGTCAGTGCTGAGGATGAAAAAGAATTTCGCAATCTACAGATGGATATTACCCGTCGTGCGCAGTATCTAACGTATGCTCTTCCGAATAATTTATTCGATTTATGGAAAGATATGAAAAAGGTGCTCACTCAAACTCCATCTTTATTTATCTTGAAGCAGGAAGTCGGAATCCGGATTACGAATTTTCGGGCGTTGTGGCATGAGGTGTCTATTTCGTTGAATCAAAAGCAGGGGCATCTTCGCAGTATAATTGAAGAGCGGGAACAGAAAAAAGTGTCGAAGAAAAAATAAACGCTCAAATGATTTATTGTACACTGAACGCTATTATTCTTCGGGCGGATTTGTTTCATCCAATTCCAAATCGATATAATCATCGAGATGACATTTCTCGAACAATTTCATCAATGTCTCATTGACGAGAACTCTTAATCTTCCCTTTTTTTTGTCTATTTCCGTTTTGGTTTTTACAATTACCCCGATTCCGAAACTGTCGATATAATCTACACCCGCCAGGTTGATGATTAAATTGATCCCACCGTCATCTAATGTCTGATCGATTTCTTTTTGCAATACTTTGGCGTTGGATATAATCAGGTCTCCAAAGGCACAGATTTTTTCGTATTCATTCTCCTTCTCGTGTTGTACTTGTAATTTATCGATGGTCATTCTTTTACCTTTCCGATTCCTCAACGTTTCTGCTTGGACATATTATTTCTCAAAAGAAGTGCAAATGTCCAGGGAATACAAGGGATTATGAGCAAGGGAAATGAATCTTTTTCACTTTTTCGACCGAAATGATTGAAATTGCTCGGTTAGGATGATTCCAAGAAGCACATGAAGAGGGATTCCCATTTGGCTGAATAGGTCCCAGTCGAGAGGACCCAAATCCGGATGCCAGAATGTCGTCCATACTAATCCGATCAAAGAACAGATCAATAAGAACTTTTTGAACAGGGTGTCAATGGATTTTCGGAATAGGATGATAAGTGGCCATTCGATAGGGATTTGTAAAAAAGCAGCTTTATAGTGAAATTGTGACAATAATCGCCAATGTTCCCAGGAAAAGAAAGTGAAAAATTGTCCTTTTCGCTGAATTTTCAAGAATGGAACAAGCCGGCCAGTGTTCAAATCCGGACCTTCACTCTGGAAAATGAAGAAACTTGCCAGCAAAGAGAAGACAAATAGAAAAAAGGGGACGGCGAATTCCCAAGGGTGGAATGTTTTTCGGATATGCATGATCCAAAAAATTGCGGGTAAATAGAAGAACGCCAACATATGGAAAAAACAGGCGATTGAAAAAAAAGTAATTACCGGCCATAGGCGGGATTTTCCTTCGATAAATCGTTCGATAGACCAGAATGTGGAAAGGAGAAAGAGATTCACCCAAGCATAGTTTTCCACCTCACCGACGAAAACGAGAAATGAGCCTGAAAAGATGTTGACGATCAGGAAAATCGGATGACGGCGTATAGCGAATAAAACCTGCAGAGCGGCCGCTCCGGCGATTGAACTGCTGATCGAAACAGAATTCCATGCATTCCAACCAAATGGTTCAAGGATAGTATAGACTGTTTTGTGAACCAAAGTTGTAAGGACAGAATGCATTAAAATCACCCAGTCCATTTCCGCCATTTGTTCGACATAGGCTCCATCACCGGAATAGGGTAGAAATTTTCCCAATTGATAAAGTACAGCAATGAATAAAAGCGTGATTGGTAGGCGTTTAATCAAAAATAGAACCCATGAAAGAGCATCTGAATTTTCGTTTTGTGATTTGTTGGTTTGGAAATCAAACATTTAAATTCGGGATAATGTCATTTTGCAGGGAAACCTGCGTTTCATTAAATTTGGTCTGACTTAGCGCTATAGAGTGAAAGAATTGAAAATGTCTTGAATAAACACTGGAATGATACCGACAAGGATAACGCATGACAAGATTTCAAAGCATATTTCTTCTCAATGAGAAAAATACTATTGGACTGAAAATGAAATTCGTGCTAGAAATAGTGAGAGGTTTGAAAATCGTGGTCTCTACGCGTAGAATGAACAAAATGAATTGTGTTTAGGAGGTACTCTCGTGAAGAAAGCGTTTACATTGATAGAACTTCTTATTGTTGTGGCAATTATTGGTATTCTTGCGGCGATTGCGGTGCCGAATTTCTTGAATGCACAGCTTCGTGCGAAAATCGCCCGTGGTTTTGCAGATATGAAGGCTGTATCGACAGGTGTGCAATCTTTGCAAGTCGATAAAAATGCATTGCTTGTCGATTGGTGGGATGATGACCGGGAATGGGGGCATGAACGGTTGCGTGATTTGTTCAATATGGTAGGCGCAGGACCGGATTTTGAGGCACGTGGGCCAGAAGCACTTTTAGCTCCATTAACCAGTCCGATTCAGTATCTAAGTGCCGTACCTCTCGATCCGTTTATTCCTCAGGGACAGAGCACGTATCGTTATGCAGATAACGATCCGGTGGATCCAGAACATGATCATGGATTGGGCGCATTATTTCCTGAGAATGCTCCGCGTATTGGTTTACAGGAACTCAGAACAGGTGATTTCATTCTTGTCGGAATCGGTCCGGATGGGGAATTCGGCTTAGGAGCCGGATATGGTGATCCGAACCGAGCTTTACCATATGATACGAGCAATGGATTGGTCAGTGCAGGTGATATTACCCTTCGCGGCGGTGGGGGGATCAACCAGTAATTCATCTTTCTGCCACCCCTTCAGGGGGGGATTTTTTGATTTTGTAACTTCACCAGGGGCTATCATCTGTCACCCTTTCAGGGGGTGGTTTCGCGTAATCCGATTTGTCCAGGGACGTTGCCTATTGGCGATCTTCTGTTATCCGGAAGATATTGCTCATCTGTTTTCTCTAAAAAACAGCCAGTTCAGAATAGTGTTTGCATTTATAATTAGGCAATTGCACGTAATTGAAACGAAGAGGTGAAAGGGTAAAGATTATGGAACGCAGAGATTTTTTAAAAACAACGTCGGTTGCCAGTATGGCATTCGCTGCTTCATCGGTGGATTATCCCGTGGATGCTTCAGAAAAGAAAGATACTTTGAGTAAACGGCCTTATGGGAAAAAGGGAATTGAACTATCGATTATCGGATTTGGGGGGATTGTCGTTAAGGGGGTGGAACAATCGCATGCCAATCAAGTGGTTGCTGACTCTGTCGCGCAAGGAGTCAATTATTTTGATGTCGCACCGACGTATGGAAATGCGGAAGAACGTCTCGGACCGGCTTTGGAACCGTTTCGAAACGATGTATTCTTGGCGTGTAAAACGCAAAAGCGTGACAAAGAGGGAGCGGAAAAAGAACTTCATGCTTCTCTCAAACGGCTGCGCACCGATCATTTCGACTTATATCAACTCCATGCGCTCAGTAAAATGGAGGATCTTGAACAGGCTGCCGCGCCGGGGGGCGCTTTGGAAACGTTTGTCAAAGCGCGGGAAGATGGTTTGATTCGCTTTATCGGATTTTCGGCTCATTCTGCAGAAGTGGCCGTGGCTGCAATGGAACAATTTGATTTTGATTCGATTTTGTTTCCGTTCAATTTTGTGACATGGTATCAAGGAGATTTTGGTCCGAAAGTCCTCGAAAAAGCGAAAGAGAAGGGAGTTGCATGCTTAGCGCTCAAGGCGTTAGCCCGTCAACCTTGGCCGCAAGGTGTGAACAGAGAGCCTTATAACAAGTGTTGGTATCAGCCGGTTTCTGATCCCGAAGAAGCGAATTTGGCTTTACGCTTTACTCTTTCGAAAGAGATTACCTCTGCGATTCCGCCGGGGGAGGAGGTATTATTTCGATTAGCGCTTGATCTTGCGAAGGATTTCAAGCCACTGAAAGAGGATGAGCAGAAAAAAGTCAAAAAGTTGGCGATGGATTTAAATCCGATTTTTAAGCGCTCTGCATAGGAAAAATCGGGAAATCAATATACAATAAAGCATCACCAAGATACAAAAGTAACGAAGATGTGTTTTCAATGCTTTTGTTTCTTGTCGACAGCGAGATGTATTTTGTCAAATGAGGCTATGGGCTTAGAAAGGAAACGAACATGGAACCAGTTGTTTTTGTTTTATTGATTCTGGTTTTTCTCCTGCTTTTTGTTTTTGTTTATTTCATTCCCGTGCGGTTGTGGATTGCCGCCTACACAGCGGGAGTGCCGGTCTCGATCTTTGCGTTAATCGGGATGCGGTTGCGGCGTGTGCCGCCGAGTATGATTGTCAATCCGATGATCAATGCGACGAAAGCCGGGTTGAAACTGACGACCAATCAGTTGGAAGCACACTATCTGGCCGGTGGGAATGTATTTCAAGTGACGCAAGCGTTGATTTCCGCTGATAAAGCGAATATTCCATTGACGTTTGAACGGGCAGCGGCCATCGATCTTGCCGGCCGCGACGTGTTCGAAGCCGTGCAGATGTCGGTGCGTCCGAAAGTGATCAATGCGCCGGATCCCTCAAAAGGAACGGATACGGTGGCGGCCGTCGCGATGGACGGGATTCAGCTGCGCGCGAAAGCGCGAGTGACGGTCAAAGCGAACTTGGATCGCCTGGTTGGAGGGGCGACGGAAGAGACTATCGTAGCGCGAGTCGGGGAAGGAATCGTCACGACGATCGGTTCCTCCACTTCGCATAAGAAGGTCCTCGAAAATCCCGATCTGATATCCAAAACCGTTCTGGGAAAAGGATTGGATTCCGGCACCGGTTTTGAAATACTCTCGATCGATATTGCGGACGTGGATGTCGGCGATAACATCGGGGCGAAACTTCAGATCGATCAAGCCAATGCAGATAAGCAGATCGCTCAGGCGAAAGCAGAAGAGCGTAAAGCGATGGCCATCGCGCAAGAACAGGAGATGCGGGCGCGCGTTGAAGAGATGCGGGCGCGCGTGGTTGAAGCTGAAGCGCAAGTGCCTCTTGCTATCGCCGACGCGTTTCGTTCCGGCAATTTGGGAGTCATGGATTATTATCAATTGAAAAATATCATGGCGGATACGGAAATGCGCCAATCGATCGCTCAGCCGCAAGGCCCGAAAGAAAATCAAGGAGATGAGCAGAAAAATGGATGATTCTTAAATATTCATTGTTAGGCATAGGGAAGATGAAAACGTGAATTGGATCACAACGCTAAAATCAACAGGTCACATCACTGAAGCGGTAATACATTTCAATAAGGCCATTGACTGCTTGAGAACAGGATTGTCAATGGTTGAAGTCTCTCGTTCTCTCTTTGATGCCCTGAATAAGATTCAGACGGAATGGATTATATCTGAAAGTGATCTAGCAATGGGCATAGACGGCTCTCTTCAATGAAATGCGAATTTGCCTAACAACTGCATCAACGCGGACTGGCAATTCCGCAGCGCTATATTGCCAGCCGGTTATGCGGAGCGTTAGGCTCGGGTGAACGTTCACTGCAATAGGGACGTGGAGAAACAAGTGGCCGGCTACCTATTCGAGTGGGATGAGGCGAAGGACGAGACGAACAGACGGAAACACGGCGTTGCATTCGATGAGGCTACGACGGTTTTCTCCGATCCCCTGAGCATGCTTCGGACTGATCCCGACCACTCTCTCGAAGAGCAGCGTTTTATCGTGCTCGGGATGTCGAATCAGAACCACTTGCTTGTGGTAGCCTTTGCTGAACGACCACCTCGAACCCGCCTAATTTCCGCACGGCGAGCCACACGGAAGGAGCGTAGGCAATATGAACAAGAAGCCTGACCATCGCACGAATCCCGCTGATCGTGACACCATGCGCGACGAGTATGACTTCTCGGATGCGAAGCGTGGAGTCACGGTAGCCCGGTATGCTGAAGGTGCAAACGTCGTCGTGATCGATCCCCAGGTTCTCGACGTGTTTCCAGACGGAAACGCCGTCAATGAAGCTCTTCGGGCCTTGGCGCCGGTGATCCGCAAGCAGGGAAAGCGGCGCAGCGCCTAACATCTGGCTGCACCAGACAACTTGCGCTACGCTTCAGTTGCTGGTGAGTCTTGCGTTGAATAGGATAGGAATACTGGAAGGGCAGGCTTTACGCCTGCCCTTTGTCTTGTCAGTTCGTTTATCCTTAAAAAGGGTGAATTTTTGGAAGGTGCTTGACAAGATGCATTTTGTTTGAGAAATTGCATAGAATTAAGAAAACGAGTACATCTCTCGGCTCAAATGGAAAATCTCAGTTATGGAGAGTTAGAAAATGTATGGTTTCGATAGAAAAATATTTGTACTGCCAATTTTACTGATAGCTATTCTGCTTGATGTTTGCTCCAATATTGCAATAGCGGAAAAGCCTCGAGTCATTGCCACAAGTGACGGAGAAATCGATGACGAGTGTTCTATGGTCCGGTTTCTGCTCTATGCCAATGAATGGGATATTGAAGGGATCGTCACTTCGAGTTCTCAATACCATTGGCAAGGGCATAGGTGGGCTGGGGATGATTGGATTGATCCGTACTTGAATGCGTATCAAAAGGTGTATCCGAATTTAGTGAAACATGACAGCCAGTATCCCACACCGGAGTATCTGCAGGCACGCACGTTTCTCGGGAATGTGAAAGCGGAAGGTGATATGGAAGCGAGTACCCCCGGCTCGCAACACATTGTCAAAGTCCTGTTGGATGAAACGGATGACCGCCCCATCTGGCTCCAAGCCTGGGGAGGTCCCAATACCATCGCCAGAGCGCTTAAAACCATTGAAGAAGACCACCCGGAAAAAATGGCTTCTGTTGCGGAAAAAATTCGTTTCTACTTCATCTGGGAGCAGGATTCGACGTATCAAGACTATATCCGTCCCAACTGGGGCAAGTATAACATTCCTACGATCGTTTCCGACCAGTTTATCGCGATGGCGTATGATCGTCAGAGGAAGGCGATCCCCCAGGAAATGAAGCATTACTTTTCCGCAGAATGGATGAACCAAAATCTCCTGCAGGACCATGGTCCTCTGCTTGACTTGTACAAAGCGCACGATGATGGGCGTTTCCGCTCCGAGGGCGACTCGCCTTCGTTTCTACACGTCATACCTACCGGTTTACGCAGCGTGGAATCGCCGGGCTGGGGCGGTTGGGGAGGCCGTTTCGTTAAAGTGCGCGAAAATACCTGGCTCGATCCAGTACAGGAACCGGGGTACGAGTATCCGAAAGGCCGCTGGTATGGGGGTTCGGCGTGGGGACGCTCACGTGTGAGTAAGGAAATCCCGAACGACGAGAAACTCACCGCGTATCTCAAACCCCAGTGGCGCTGGATTGATGCTATTCAGAATGATTTCGCGGCACGGGCGGACTGGTGTGTGAAATCCTTTGAGGAAGCCAACCATCCACCGGTCGTCAAACTTACCCATGCGAATGACCTGAAAGTAGAGCCAGGATCGATCGTAAAACTGAGCGCTAGGGGAACGGATCCGGACGGTGACTCTTTAACCTACCGATGGTGGCAGTACGAGGAAGCGGATAGCTATGAAGTGAGCATCGAGATAGAGAATGCCGAAAATCGAAATTCTTCATTTATAGTACCAGCCGATGCCGGTGAGGGAAATACGATACATGTGATTTGCGAAGTGAAGGATAACGGTGCTCCACCTTTAACGAGATACAAGCGGGTGGTTACCGAAATAGAGTAAATCTCTCCGATCCGTTTGAGAAATACAATGTCGTGTCAATAGATTTGAATTGATATGGATTAAATTCAGTGGTGATTTTTCATAAACAACAGGAAGTCTCCTAAATGAACATTTGTAAGAAACAATGGTTAGTAAAGGAAAAAATATAAATATTATTCTTGACTATAAAGAATAATCCGTATCAAATGAGGAAACCGTTGAATGAATAGTTCTACTTTAATGAAGGAACAGAGCCTATACTCAGCAATCCCGTTGGTACAATTGCCAAAAAAGGAGAACAACGAGATATGACCGAAATGCTCGAGAAGGCTGTCGCACAGGTCAAGCAACTCCCGGAAGATCAGCAGGATGCGATAGCTACGCTTATTCTGGAGGAAATAGAGGATGAAGCGCGCTGGGATGCTGCTTTTGCACGCTCTCATGACCTACTGGCACAGCTAGCTGCAGAAGCAGAAGAGGAAGATCGTAAAGGACTGACAAAAGAGCTTGATCCAGACAGGCTATGAGATCCCGGACCACAGCACAGTTTCGTCGTCAGTTAAGCTCGTTGCCGGAAGAGGTACAGCGACTGGCAAAGACCGCTTATCAGCAGTTCAGGAGCGATCCGTGGCACAGGAGCTTGCGTTTCAAGCAAGTGCATCCCCACCAGCCGCTTTACTCGGTACGCATCACGAAAGGCTACCGCGCAGTAGGCAAGCGAGATGAAAGGGGAGTGTTGTGGTTCTGGATTGGCTCACATGCGGATTACGATGAACTGCTTAAGCGACTGTGAAAAATGGCATAACCACCGGTTCCAGAGGACGGCATTCTGCCGACACTGAGCTGGACCGTTAGCAATAATCGGTGGGCTAAACCACAAACGGCGCGGTTTGAGCCCACCCTACGAATATATGATATAATAGTTTTATTAGAGGCATTGAGTAGAATCGGTGAATAGGATGGTTTTATCTCAGATTGAAGAAAATATTTATGAGTTATCATTCGATGAACAACTGTGGCTCATAGAACGGCTGGCTCAACATATTCGTACTTCGATGGTGGTCAAAAAAAATATTGAAATACAATTAATGGAGATGGTCAATGATCCGGAAATTCAGAATGAAATGCAAATGATAGAAGAAGAGTTTGCTGTTACAGAAGCCGATGGGTTGGGAGCAGTGACAGAACTATGGAGGAATGGCATGGACACTGCGGTTACAGTACAAGAAATAAGAATTAAACATATAGATATCACCGAAGATACCATTACAGCTCAACTTATGGATGGCCGGACAATCAGCGTGCCATTGGCATGGTCTTGGCGGCTGACTGAGGCAACCCCAAAACAAAGAGCAAACTGGGAAATCATCGGTGATGGTCATGGTGTGCATTGGCCGGACATCGATGAAGATATTAGCGGTGAAGGCATGCTATTCGGTGTTCCCGCTCCGAGACCTAAGGCACCGTCCAAATCGAGTCTGAAATCAGAGAAGAAAAAGACAATGTCCAACAACCCGCTTGAGTGGAGTGGGAAATCGAACCGTCTTTCGCAGCGATTGGCTTCCGCCCACTCAGCTTATCGTTAGCGAAAACGTATAAATAAAGGGAGTAGAATATAAACTATGGTTAAAACAAAACAGGATATATTTAATATACTCCAACAGCATGAATTTCACCTAAGAGCGTTAGGTGTAAAAAGAATTGGACTATTTGGATCATTTATACACGGAATCCAACACCAGGATAGCGATATAGATTTATTGGTGGAATTCGAAACAAATCGAAAGACATTTGATAATTTTATGAAGTTGTCTTTCTTTCTAGAAGACGTTTTGGAACATCGGGTAGAGCTTGTTACTTTAGAATCTCTTAGTCCTTACATCGGCCCCCATATTTTAAAGGAGGTTGAATATGCGACTGGCGCCGCTTGAATATTTGCGGCATATTCTGGATGAGATCGAATACCTGATTTCTGAGGCAAAAGGTCTTAGCAAGGAACAATTTATTCAAGACGCAACAATCAAGCGAGCGTTTGTGAGGAGTATCGAGATTATTGGAGAAGCATCAAAGAAAATACCATCTGAACTAAAGGATCAGTATCCGGATGTGGAATGGAGGATTATAGCAGGAATGAGAGATCGGCTTATTCATGATTATTTCGGGGTTGATTATGATATTGTTTGGGATGTTGTCCAAAATAAAATACCAATTCTGAAGGATCAGATCATTAAAATAATAGACCAAGAGGAAAAGAGTTTATTGAAACGCAAGAAAAGAAAGCTAAGGTCAGATATGTAGGGTGGGCTAGTCACTCAGAATAGGTATAGATCATTTTCTGATCTAATTTTTTCATAAACAATGGTTTTCCGTCTTGAAGCCTATTTGTGATAAACAACGGTTCGAATTATGGTAAAATTTATACGAATTTTTCTTGACTGTCAAGACAATATGGCATAAAGTGGAGAAACCATTGAATAAATTGTTATGCCAACTAAACAGGAGTGCCAATGAGTAGAAAATCAAGCGTTGACGCACAGATAACTCGAGCTGATTCTCTCTTACCGACTATAGAGACCGAATATCAAAATTCACTCGACAAGAAATCTATTGGCGATGACTTAAAATTGGATATTCAAACGTTTTGCGGACATTTACGCTCCGCACTTGACTATATTGCCAAAGATATTATCGAGAATCATTGCCCAAATGCAAATCCGAGGAATAGATTATACTTTCCCATCACAAATGATGCACAGTCTTTTTCAAGCACTATGAGCCGATCTTATCCTGATTTGGACAACAACTGTAATGAACTCTATGTGATTCTGGAATCTATTCAGCCGTATCAAGGTAACAAGAATGCATGGCTCAAGTATTTCAATAAAGTCAATAATGAGAACAAGCACAATGACCTTATAGAGCAAACAAGAACTGAAACTAAAAGGGTTGATGTGCAAACACAAGGCGGAGGAAGGGTCAACTGGAATCCAGCAAATGTGAAGTTTGGCTCTGGTGTATTTATTGGAGGGGTACCAGTAAATCCTCAGACACAAATGCCCGTCCCTTCTCCCACTCAGAAAATCACGATAGAAACATGGGTTGATTTTCGCTTCGACGGCATTGATGTTTCCGCATTAACACTGCTTAAAGAATCCCTCACTAAAATTAGGTCAATTGCGACCAATGCCTACAAACATATTTAGTGTAAAATGGCATAACAAAACGCTGCACCGGACGCCGACAAGCGGCGCCGGTGACTTTAACGTTAGAGGAGAGACAACATGGGAGACTTGAGCTACCTGATGCCTCCGCTATTCAGCCCACGCGAACTCTTTGCCGCGCAGTATGCCTTCGACATAGACGATAAGAAGATGGCATTCGACATATGGAAACAGCTTGCAGACGCTGGCAACACAGAAGCTCAATACAACGCTGGTATCTGCTATTCACTAGGCGAAGGGATTCCACAAAGTTACTCCGCTGCTTTGGAACTACTGCACCTTGCAGCTGAGAAGAAACATCTTGATGCTATAACCAACATAGGAATCATGTATGAACTTGGGCACGGTGTAGAGAAAGACTGTGCGAGGGCATGCGAATTCTACAAGGTTGCCTCCGATGCTGGCTGGAGTAAAGCTCAGAGATGGCTAGGCAACATGTATTACGAGGGGCTGGGGGTTGAACGCAACTATAAGGAAGCCATTCGGTTGTATGAGCTTGCAGTCAACGCGAATCCTCCTAATTACCTGGCCTACAAGAACCTGGCTTTGTGCTATCAACAGGGTAAAGGAGTTCCTGTCGATCTGGAAACCGCCGAACGGTGTCTTCACATGGCACAGCACAAACCGATTACTCTTAGCATCTACCAATCATGTTTAATCAAGTCCCGTTTGAAAAAGGGCAGGAAACTATATGATAGTATGCGACAGATAGTAGTTCAAGAACAAGAACTACCCGATATCCTAAGACGGTGCTTCAATTCCCTTCGGAATGAGGATACAACGGAGAAACTAAATGCGATTGCCACAATGCGTGAACTACGCGATAGACGTACAGTTATGCCACTAGTTGATCAGCTTAAAGATCCCGATGGCTTCGTGAGGTTTCACACATGTCTCGCATTAGGAGAGATTGGCGACGTTCGAGCATTGGAATCCCTCATAGAATGTCTTTCAGACATCGATCAAGGAGTCCGATGGAGAGCTGCTGAGGCATTGGGGAAATTGAAAGATGCTCGCGCTGTTGAACCGTTGCTGACCTCGTTCCACGACTCTGTTGATACGGTGAGGCACTCAGCGGCATTGGCGTTGGGTCAGATTAGAGATAATAGAGCTATTGAGCCTCTGATCCACTCGCTTGGGGATTCTGACTATAACACGCAGCGGGGTGCTGTATGGTCATTGGCTGAAATCGGATAGCCCGCAGTTGATAGCATTAAGAAAGCACTAAACGATTCAAGCCAGCAGGTGAGGGACTTATCCCGCGAAGTTCTCAGAACAATCGGAGATGATCAGGACTAGAGGTTTGCTCTAACAAATGGATGCTGCTGACGGCTGACGCCGCAGCAGATCCTGTCGTTGACTGGCTCAATACAATTTCTGTGCTTGACAATTCCCCCATTAGGTTGCATAATGGTTTCATATTGAAACCGTCTGGAGGTTTTTTATGGCAACGGTAACGGTAAAGAATATACCAGATGAGCTTTACGATCGGCTCAAGTCAGTCGCAGAAATAAATCGGCGCTCCATCA